>JAYZWL010000107.1:0-31593 GCA_036154955.1 Pseudomonadota bacterium
GTCCCGCGCCGGCCCGGCGCCCGGGCGCGGCCGGCGCGCGGGTCGGGGGCCGGCTTCCGCGGTCGGGGGACCGGAACGCCGGTCGGGTCCGACGTCCCCGGGGGCTCAGAGGTCCGCCGGCTCCGCCGGGGCGCGCTGATGGCGGGCGCGGGCTCCGCGCTCGATCGCGGCGGCGGCCAGCCGGCCCACCCCCAGCTCGAAGCGCAGCATCTCCAGCCAGCGCAGCTCGGTCATCTTCACCGTGCCGTCGGCCGCGGCGAGGTCGCAGGCGAAGGCGTAGGCGGTCTCGTTCAGCTCCTTCGGCAGCGCCTCCTTCACCAGCCCGAGGATGGCGTCCAGCCCGTCGTCCTCCGACAGCATGTCGAACACGGTGCGGGTGACATAGGCCAGCCGGTCCGAGTCGTAGCCCGTGAAGGCGGGCAGGGCGGCCACGGTGCGCTCGATGGACAGAAGCTCGTTGGAGCTGATGCGCTCATCTGCGGCGGAGGTGGTCACCATGGTCGCGACCAGCGCGTCCTGGGCGGTGAACAGGGACATGGGGGCCTCGTGGTTCGGGTCATGCGGGACGTCGCGGAACCGCGCGGCGGCGCGGCGGGGTCGTCCGGAACATAGGGCGCGCGGCCGGGCCCCGGCAAGGCGAGCCGACTGCGGCGCGCGCGCCCGCCGGCCTCGCCCCCGCCGTGCGCCCCACCGCGCGCCCCGCCGCGCGTGACGTCAGCCCCGGGCCCGGTATTCGGGGGGGATGACGAAAACTTCGTCGGCGCGGCCGTAGCCGCCGTCCTTCACCTCCTCGATCAGGACCATGCAATGCGGGCGCACGGTCTCGCCGAAGCGGGCGCAGAACAGGTCGGTGACGGCGTGGATCAGTTCGGCCTTGGCCTCGGCGGTCAGGGCGGCTTCGGGCAGCTTGATGTTGGCGAAGGGCATCTCGGGTCTCCTTGAGGTTGGGAAGGGGCGGGCGTCAGACCACGCCGCCGTTGGCGCGGATCACCTGACCGCTGATCCAGTCCCCGTCGGGGCCGGCCAGCATGGCGACGGCGCGGGCGATGTCCTCGGGCGCGCCCAGCCGCCCGCGGGGGTTGGCGGCGGCGATGGCGGCGACCAGCGCCTCGGGCTTGCCGTCGAGAAAGAGGGGCGTCGCCACCGGCCCGGGCGCCACTGCGTTGACCGTGATCCCCCGGGGGCCGAGTTCCTTGGCCAGCACCTTTGTCAGCGCCTCCGCCGCCGCCTTGGTCGCGGCGTAGATCCCGTAGCCCGGCTGCCAGAGCCCGACGACGGAGGACGACAGCGTCACGATCCGCCCGCCGTCGGCCACCCGCGCCGCGCCCTCGCGCATCAGGCGGAAGACGGCGGCGAGGTTCACCGCGGCCTGCGCGTCGAAATCCGCGTCCGTCGCCCCGGCGATGGGGGAAAGCCGCATGATCCCGGCGTTGTTGACCAGCAGCCCCACCGGCCCGAAGGCGGCCTCCGCCGCGTCGAACAGCGCCGGCGCCGCGCCGGGGGCGGTCAGGTCCGCGCCCGCCGCCCGCGCCCGGCCGCCGGCCGCGACGATCTCCGCCGCCAGCGCCTCCGCCGCCTCGGCGCCGCGCCCGTGATGGGCCAGCACCGCCCACCCGTCCGCCGCCAGCCGCCGGGCGATCGCCGCGCCGATGCCGCCCGAGGCCCCCGTGACGATCGCCGTTCTCGCCTGCGTCCCGGTCATGTCCGTGCTCCCGTGTTCCGTTTCGTTGGGGACGGATGTAGACGGGTCTCCGACGCGAATAATCCGCCGCGATCCGGCAACACAATTCGGGAGAGCCGAACAGACATGGACCGCCTCGACGCCATGCGCCTGCTGGTCCGGGTGGTGGAGCGGCGCAGCTTCACCGCCGCGGCCGCCGATCTGGGCATCCCCCGCTCCACCGCCACCGAGGCGATCCGCGCGCTGGAGGCCCGGCTCGGCGCGCGGCTGCTGGAGCGGACCACCCGCCAGGTCGCCCCCACGCCGGAGGGCGAGGCCTATCACGCCCGCGCCCGCGCCATCCTCGCCGAGATCGAGGAGGCCGAGGGCGCCCTGCGCGGCGCGGCGCCCGCGGGCCTCCTTCGCGTCGACGCCCCCGCCCGCCTGACCCGGGGTTTCCTGCTGCCCCGGCTCAACGATTTCCTCGCCGCCCATCCCGGCGTCGACCTGCGGCTGGGGCAGGGGGAGCGGCTGGTGGACCTGCTGCGCGAGGGGGTGGATGTGGTGATCCGCGCCGGCGCGCCGGAGGACTCGGGCCTCGTGCGCCGGTCGCTCGGCGCGATGGCGGAGGCGACCGTGGCGAGCCCCGCCTATCTCGCCGCCCACGGGACCCCGCGCAGCCTGGCGGAGTTGGAGGGGCACCGCATGGTCGGCTTCGTCTCCTCACGCACCGGCGCCCCGATGCCGCTGGAATTCGAAACGCCGGACGGCGTGCGGCTGGTGACGCTGCCCTGCCGGACCATGGCGTCCGACGCCGATTCCGCCGCGGCGCTGGCCCGGCTGGGTCACGGGCTGACCCAGTCGCCCCGCTATCGCTGGGCGGGCGCGCTGGCGCGGGGCGAGATGGTGGAGGTGCTGCCCGACCACCCCCCGCCCCCGACCCCGCTGGGCGCCTATCACCCGCAGGCGAGGCTGCTCGCCCCCCGCGTCCGGGTCTTCGTGGACTGGGCCGCGGAGGTCTTCGCCGACGCGGGCTTCGGCGGGCCTCGACCAACCCCCCGCCCCGCCCCTGCGCGCAACGCGCAGTTGACGGGCGGGGCGAGGCGGCCGTAAGGGGGGCGCCTGCGAAATCCCGTCCGTTTCCGTGTGGAAGGATAGACGAAATGACCGAGTTGCGCGCCGCCGCCCTCGCCTCCAAGGCCTGGCCGTTCGAGGAGGCGCGCAAACTCGTCAAGCGGTTCGAGAAAAAGGCGCCCGAAAAGGGCTACGTCCTGTTCGAGACCGGCTACGGCCCGTCGGGCCTGCCGCATATCGGCACCTTCGGCGAGGTGGCCCGCACCACCATGGTGCGCCGCGCCTTCGAGGCGATCTCGGACATCCCCACGCGCCTGCTCTGCTTCTCGGACGACATGGACGGCCTGCGCAAGGCGCCGACCAACGTCCCCAACCGGGAGATGCTGACCGAGGATCTCAACCTGCCCCTGACCCGGGTGCGGGACCCGTTCGGCACGCATCCCTCCTTCGGGGAGCACAACAACGCCCGCCTGCGCGCCTTCCTCGACGCCTTCGGCTTCGACTACGAATTCGCCTCCTCCACCGACTACTATCGGGAGGGGCGGTTCGACGAGGCGCTGCTGAACATCCTCGCCCGGTTCGACAAGGTGATGGAAGTGATGCTGCCCAGCCTGCGCGCCGAGCGGCAGGCCACCTATTCGCCCTTCCTGCCGGTCTCTCCCAAGACCGGCCACGTCCTCCAGGTCCCGACGCTGGAGCGCAACGTGGAGAAGGGGACCATCGTCTATGAGGAGCCGGACGGCGAGCGGGTCGAGATCCCTGTCACCGGCGGGAACTGCAAGCTGCAGTGGAAGCCCGACTGGGCGATGCGCTGGATGGCGCTGGGCGTCGACTACGAGATGCACGGCAAGGACCTGATCCCCTCCGCCGCGCTGGGGCAGAAGATCTGCCGCGCGGTCGGCGGGCCGGCGCCGGAGCTCTTCGGCTACGAACTGTTCCTCGACGGCGAGGGGCAGAAGATCTCCAAGTCCAAGGGCAACGGCCTCTCGATCGAGGAATGGCTGACCTATGCCAGCCCGGAGAGCCTGTCGCTGTTCATGTTCCAGAAGCCCAAGACGGCGAAGCGCCTGCACTGGGACGTGATCCCCAAGACGGTGGAGGAATACCACCAGCACCTGCGCGCCTTCCCGGACCAGGATCTGGCGGGCCAGCTCGCCAACCCGGCCTGGCATATCCACCACGGGACGCCGCCGGCGGACGACATGGTGGTGGGCTTCCCGCTGCTGCTGAACCTCGCCTCCGCCTCGGGGGCCGAGGATCGCGAGGTGCTGTGGGGCTTCATCCGCCGCTACGCGCCCGATGCGGCGCCCGCGACCCATCCCGGGCTCGACGCGGCGGTGGGCCGGGCGGTGGCCTATTACCACGACAAGGTGAAGCCCTCGAAGGTGTTCCGGGCGGCCACGGCGCAGGAGGCGGCGGCGCTCTCCGACCTCGCGGCCCGGCTGCGGGAGTGGACTGGGGAGGCCGACGCGGCCGAGCTGCAGAACCTGGTGTTCGAGGTCGGCAAGGGCCACGGCTTCGACCCGCTGCGCGACTGGTTCAAGGCGCTCTACGAGGTGCTGCTGGGCGCGAGCCAGGGGCCGCGTTTCGGCGGTTTCGTCGCGCTCTACGGGGTGGCCGAGACCGCGGCGCTGATCGACCGGGCGCTGGCGGGCGATCTGGTCTCCGCCGCCGCCTGACGGACGTCCCGATCGCCGCGCGCGCCCGCGTCAGGGCGCGCGCGGCGATGCGTTCGGGCTCGCCCGCGCGACGAAGCCGGGGCGGACAGGCCCCGCCCGCCGATCCGGGGCCGAGGCTGAACCGGGGCGGACAGGCGCCGCCCGCCGGTCCGAGGTCTGGGCGGAGCCGGGGCGATCAGGCACCGCGCGCCGATCAGGGGCCTGGGCGGAACCGGGGCGGTCAGGCCTCGCCCGCCGGTCCGGCGACGATGTGGAGGCGGGACGGTCAGGCGCCGCCCGCCGGTTCGGTTCCGCGCAGGTCGTCTGCCGTGCTTCGACGCGCGGCGCGTTCGCATTGCGGCGCGTCGGGGCCGGCCGCGCGGTCGGGGCGGTCCGGTCGGGGTGGTCCGGTCGGGTCGTCCGCGCCGCGGCCCTGCTAGAAACTTCGCCAGACCCCGATCCGCAGATTCACGCCATCCTCCATCCGCCGCCCCATCACCGGCGCCACCAGGCGGAAGGCGATGCGGGCGCCCGGGCGGAATTTGTGGGCGACGGTGGCGGTGAGGCGCAGCACCTCCCAGTCCTCCGACCCTCGGTCGCCGCGCAGGTCCGCTTCCAGCGCCGCCATCGCCATCAGGTTCCGGGTCACATGCAGCCCGGCCGCCGCGGTGGCCAGGGCCCGGTCCGAATCGCCGCCGCTTTCGCGCCGCCAGCCCAGCCCGCCTTCGATCCACGCGCCCTTGAGGGGGCCGCCGAAGCCGCGGCCGTAGAGGATGCGGGCGGTGGCGTCGGGGCGGTCGTCCTCCTCCGCCAGGCCGAGGCCGCCGCCGAACTCCACCTGCACCGCCGCGACGTCGCCCGCCGCGCCCTGCCAGACCCGCTGGCGCAGAAAGCCTTCCACCCGCCCGGCGAAGGGCTCGTCATGCCAGGACTGCTGTTCGTTGACGTTGAAGCCGACCGTCACCGCCTCCGCCCAGCCATGTTCGTAATACATGTCCCTGCGGAAGCCCGTGCGCCCGTCGGGATCCATGCCGCTGGTGACCGAGGTGAAGCTCGCGCCCGGCAGCGAGGTCCACGGCCCCGCCTGCGCCGGAGGCGACGGCAGGGCGAACGCAACGGCGAGCCAGACGAGCGCCATCGTCGCCGATGCGCCCAACCGTTCAAAGGCCGGGAAAACGAGCGGCGCCCGCCCCAGGGCCGGGCGGGCGCCGCCGCGGATACGCATCGGGAATCGCATGACCGGTCTCCGCATTCTGCCGAGGACCGGGCGATGCTCGCGCGATATGGTTAACCGATCCTTGCCGAAGCCGGACCCGGAGGCGGGGGCGCGGAGAAATCTCCGCGCTCAGGGGCCGGGCTCAGGCGTCCCGCTTCCGGGCCGCCCGCCGGTCGAGCAACGAGAACCCGGCCATGCCGGCCAGCATCGCCGCCACGAACAGCGCCATGTCGCCGCCGCCGATGGCGAGCGAGGTCAGGGCCGGTCCCGGGCAGATCCCCGCCAGCCCCCAGCCGATGCCGAACAGCGCCGCGCCGCCGATCAGCCGGGCATCGACCTGGCGCCGCGCGGGGCCGGGCAGGGGGCCGCCGCAGAGCGCGCCGCCGCGGCCCCGGGCCAGCGCCCAGGCCGTGGCGCTGACCGCCATGGCGCCGGCCATCACGAAGGCCAGCGTGGGGTCCCACGCCCCTTCGGCCATCGCCGCGACATCCAGAAAGGCGTGGACCCGCGCGGGGTTGGCCATGTCGGACAGCAGAAGTCCGAGCCCGAAGACCAGTCCGGAGGCGAACAGGATCGCAAATCTCATGCCCGCCTCCTCAGACCAGCCGGCCCAGCGCCACGGTCGCCGCCGCGGTCGCCATGAAAACGCCCATCGCCGCCAGCGACCGCCGCGACAGCCGCGCCGCGCCGCAGACCCCGTGGCCGGAGGTGCAGCCGGAGCCGAGCCGCGCGCCGAAGCCGACCAGCAGACCGGCCGCGATCAGCGCCGGGCCGCCGGCCACGAAGTCCAGCGCGATCCGGCCGCCCAGCAGCGCGTAGACGGCGGGCGCCAGCAGCAGGCCGAGCACGAAGAGCGCGTTCTCCGCCATGACCCGCCGCGCGGCGGGGTCGTCGTGGCCGCGGGACAGCGCCCGGTCGACCAGCCCTCCCGCGATGCCGCTGACGCCGGCGATGCGCCCGGCGCCCAGCAGCAGCATTCCGGCGGAGGCGCCGATCAGCGCGCCGCCGAGCAATCCGTCGATCCAGTCAGGGGACATCGCGCCGCTCCTCGAATTCCAATAAGAGAATATGTAGACATGCCCTCCCGGCGCGGCAAGCTTGCCGTGGAGGAAAACGGCGCCATTTTGAGCGTATCAACCCCGCCGAGGAGGCCGAGATGACCGCGTCCCATCGCACCCGCCCCACCGGCGCGCCGGCGAGCTCCGATCCGGGGCCGTCGCGGCCGGACCGGCGCCGCGCGCTCGCGCTTCTGGCCGGGGCGGGCGCGGGCGCCGCGGGGATCGGCGCCCTGGCCGTGGCGCCGGCCTCGCCTCTGCGCGCGCAGGAGATCCCCGCCGCCGCCGCGATCCGCGAGACCATCGCCCGCCAGTTCGACGCCTTCCGGCGCGAGGATCTCGCGGGCGCCTTCGACTACGCCTCGCCCGGGATCCGCCGCATGTTCGGCTCTCCCGAGAATTTCGGGCGCATGGTGCAGGAAGCCTATCCGATGGTCTGGCGGCCCGGCGGCTACGCCTTCGCCAAACTGGCGCGGGCCGGCGACGGCTACCGTCAGGCGGTGGTGATCACCGCCGCGGACGGGACCGCCTATGTCGCCGACTACGACATGATTCGCGTCGACGGCGCCTGGCGGATCGACGGGGTTCGGCTGCGCCGGGCGCCGGAAGCGGGGGCCTGACGGGCGATCGTCCCGCATGGGACGCGCCCCGGGCTTGACCCGGGGCCTCGCGGCGCCGGCCCCGCCGCGTTCCCTACAGCACGAAATCGTCCGAGGTCAGCAGCGCGCCGTTCAGCAGCCGCAGCTCGAAATCCGCCTCGCCGTCGCCGTTGACGTCGCCCTGAACCAGGTTGTCGATCTGGCGCAGCTCCCCCGCCGTCTCCGAGAAGTCGCCGGCCCCGATGAAGGTGAACGCCTGGTCGCCCCGCGCGATGGCGTCGGCGTCGATGCCCGACAGGTCGATCAGGTCCGCGCCGCGGCCGAAATCCACGATCCGGTCGCCGGCGCCGTCGCGGCCCGCGTCGCGCAGCGTCTGGAACAGGAACACGTCCGCCCCGCGTCCGCCGACCAGCTTGTCGGTCTGCAGCCCGCCATGCAGCACGTCCTGGCCACCGCCGCCCAGCAGCTTGTCCTTGCCGCGCCCGCCATGGAGGATGTCGGCCCCGCCCCCGCCGATCAGCTTGTCCTTGCCGGCGAGGCCGAAGAAATCCTCGTCCTGCCGGTCGCCGCGCAGCACGTCGCGGCGGCGCGTGCCGGTCAGCACCTCGTCCGGGGCGCCGCGGGCGTTCTCGATCACCGCCTCCAGCACCGCGGTTCCCAGCCCCGCGGTCTCGTCCGAGCCCTCGGCCGGGGTCGCGTCGAGCAGGCGGAAGGCGAAGCGCTCGTCCCGCTCCCGCACGTCGTCGAGCAGGGTGGCGATCTCGATCTCGATCACGTCCGGCCCGCCGGCCTCGAACCGGGCCGTGCCGGAGAAGGCGGCCACGTCGTCGGCGGCGAAGCCCTCGCCCCCCTCCAGCGTCCAGGAGACGGTGAGCGCCGCGTCGACGGAGCCCGCGCGGACCAGCGACACGGTCAGGCTCTCCCCCTCGGTCACCGCGCCGCCGGTCCCGGTCACGTAGACCACCGCGTCGGGGGCGGAGAGGCCGTCGATCTCGGGGAAAAGCGGGCCGACCACGGCGCCGGCGAAGAAGGTCTGGCCGTCCGACCCGGCCGAGCCGAAGGCGCCCGGGGCGCCGTTCTCGCCATTCGCGGCGAAGGTTCCGCCGGAGCCTCCGGCCCCGCCCTCGCCGCGCGCCCCGCGCAGCCCGCCTTCGCCCGCCTCGCCCGCGTCGCCGGCCGTGGCCGACATGAAGCGGCCGAGTCCGACGCCGGTCAGCTCCGCGTCATCCTCGTCGCCGGTGAAGTAGATGCCGGCGATGGCGTAGCCGCCGGAGCCGCCGTCGCCCCCGTCGCCGCCATTCCCGCCCGATCCGCCGTCGCCGCCATCCCCGCCCTCGCCGCCCAGCGGGCCGGATTCGTTGTTCCCCGCGCCGCCGTCGCCGCCGTCGCCGCCCGCCCCGCCGTCGCCGCCGGTCCCGCCGTCGCCGGCGAGGACCTGCACCGCGTCCGAGATGCCGCTGTCGGTCATGGTCAGCGAGCGGTTGGCCACGATCACGGCCACGTTGTCGCCCGCGCCGCCTTCGCCGCCCTCGCCGCCGTCGCCGCCGTCGCGCCCCGCGGCGCCGTCGCCGTTGGCGCGGGGCCGGTCGGCGCGGTCCTGCCCGTCGCCGCCCTGGCCCCCGTCGCCGCCGTCGGCGCCCAGCACGGTCACGTCGGAGATGCTGACGCGCTCCAGCGTCAGCGCGCCTTCGGCCTTGATCACCCCGATGAAGCGGCCGCCGTCGCCATCCGCGCCGTTCCGCCCATTGGCCCCGTTCACGTCGGCCGCGTCGGCCCCGTCGCGCCCGTCGTCGAGGCGCGGCGCCTCCACGGTCACGCCGCGGATCAACAGGCTGGACAGCGTCAGCGCGGCGCCGCCCGAGGCCCCGAGCAGGTATTCGCCTTCCACCTCGCCGCCCAGCGTCACGTCGGCGAGCCCGTCGCCGTCGATATCGCCGTCGATGGTCAGGTTCGGGGCGGTCAGAGACAGGCCCCCATCGCGGATCTCGACCTCGGTCACGCCCTCGGCGAACACGATCCGCTGACGCTGGGACGAGGCCTCGGCGTTGATCTGGGCCAGCGCCTCGCGCAGGGACAGGACGTTGTCGGTGTCGTCGATGACGTCTTCGCCGGTCGTGACGATGAAATCGGCCATGGCGCCGCGGCTCCCAATGAATTTCGGACAGGGCGCGCGGCCGGTGCGGGGCGGATCGGGGCCGGGGCGCGCGATCTGAGGGAATTCCGGCCGATCCGCCTGCGGCCGCGGAAAAAACCTAGCGGAAGCTCAGCTTGCGTTCAACTTTCCGGCGGCGGCGCGATCAAACTTCGCCGCGATGGAGCATGACGGGGATCACCAGCTCCTCCTCGTCGAACAGGTGGCGGCCCAGAAGCCGGTCCATGCGCGCCAGCTCCTCCCCGATGTCGGCCACCGGGCGCTTGGGGTCGGCGGGCCCGGCCTGCAGCGCCCTCAGCGCCGCCGCAGCCCCGTCCTGGAACCGGTCGAGCGCGTCGTGGATGGCGTGGTGATCCCGGTCGAGAATGTCGAAGCCGCGCGCCAGCCCCGGCTCCATCCGGACCAGGGCGGGGAAGTAATGGATGTCCTCGACATGGTGATGTTCGTGCAGCTGCTGAAGGAAGAAGCCGGCGATGCGCCCGAAATCCCGGCTCCAGGCCGGGGCGGGCCGGGCGCCGTCCAGCGTCTCGTCGGTCAGCCGGCGCATGACGGCCATCGCCTCGCGGAACATGGCGTGGCGGTCGAGGTAGAAGCGGGTGACGGGCCCGAAATTCGGGTGATCCCCCCAGATCAGCCGCGGATAGTCGCCGAGCAGGTAGCGCAGCGGCTCCGGCAGCCCGTCGCGCGCGGCGAGGCCGGTTCCGGGGGCGGGCGGCTCGCCGGAATAGGGGCCGGGGGGCGGCTTCGGGGCGTCCGATCGGGTGTCTGTCATCTGGCGTCCTGACGGTCCGGAGCGGGCGGCGAGTCGGCGAGAGCCTATCGGGCCCGGCCGGAGGGGCCAAGGCGCGGGCGGAGGCGCCGCGCCGGGGCGGCGGCGGGCCGCATCGTTTCGCGTCCGGGCGCGGAGGGGGCGCGCGCCCGGGCGGGGTTGACCGATGATCGACCCAACGCCACGTGCGGTTGAAAATCATCAACGTTCTGGCGGCGTTCACAAATCCGCCGATACCATGACGCCAGGGGGCTGTTGGGGGGCGTTTTGCGGGGGCGGATCGCCCGCCTGCATCGACGGGCGCAACGGCATCGGAAAGGTGAAGAAATGCCCTGTCTTCTCGCCGGAACGGCATCGGGCCTGCTGTCGGGGCTCCTCGCGCTCGCCTGCGGCGCCGACCTGTTGACCGCGGCCGCCGGCTATGTGGGCGGCGGCGGCGTCGCGGCCCTGGCGCCGGGCGGCGCACGGATGGCATGGACGCGGCTGCGCCGGCTGTCCTTCGAGACGGCCCCGGGCCAGGGCGCGCCCGCTGCCGCGCCCGCCGAGTAGATCCGGCGGACGGCCTGCCGGCGGCGGATCGCGACGACGGCCCCGAAAACCGAAGCGGCGCGCCCGGTCCCGGGCGCGCCGCTCGTCTTTGCGGGGGGGGAGCGGGGCGGGGGCGATCGGCCCCCGCCCCCGGTCCCTGCCCGGCCTCAGTTCTTGGCCTTGTCCACCATGCGGTTGGCGGCGATCCAGGGCATCATGCCGCGCAGCTTGGCGCCGACTTCCTCGATCTGGTGGGCGTCGTTGTTGCGGCGGATCGCCTTGAACATCGGCGCGCCGGCCTTGTATTCGCGCATCCACTCGGAGACGAAGGCGCCGTCCTGAATGTCCGTGAGGACCTTCTTCATGCGCTTCTTGGTCTCTTCGCGGGGCAGGATCTGCGGGCCCGAGTGATACTCGCCGAACTCCGCGGTGTTGGAGATCGAGTAGTTCATGTTGGCGATGCCGCCTTCGTAGATCAGGTCCACGATCAGCTTCACCTCATGGAGGCACTCGAAATAGGCCATCTCGGGGGCGTAGCCGGCTTCCACCAGGGTCTCGAAGCCCATGCGGATCAGCTCGACCAGGCCGCCGCACAGCACCGCCTGCTCGCCGAAGAGGTCGGTCTCGCACTCTTCCTTGAAGTCGGTCTCGATGATGCCCGAGCGGCCGCCGCCGATGCCCGAGCAGTAGGAGAGGCCGATCTCCAGCGCGCGGCCGGAGGCGTTCTGGTGCACGGCGACCAGGCAGGGCACGCCGCCGCCCTTGGTGAACTCGCCGCGGACGGTGTGGCCGGGGCCCTTGGGGGCCATCATGATCACGTCGACGCCCGGCTTCGGCTCGATCAGGCCGAAATGCACGTTCAGGCCGTGGGCGAAGGCGATGGCGGCGCCGTCCTTCAGGTTCTCATGGATATACTTGTAGTAGGTCTCCGCCTGCAGCTCGTCGGGCATGGCCATCATGATGACGTCGGCCCACTTGGCGGCCTCGTCGATGGACTTGACGGCGAGGCCGGCGGCCTCGGCCTTGGCGGCGGACGGCGAGCCGGGGCGCAGGGCGACGGCGAGGTTCTTCGCGCCCGAATCCTTCAGGTTGAGGATATGCGCATGACCCTGCGAGCCGTAGCCCACGACGGCCACGTTCAGGTCCTTGATCAGGTTGATGTCGCAGTCGCGATCATAATAGACGCGCATGGGGCTTCCCCTCGCTTTTCGGGCTGTTCGTTTCCGTTCGCTGCGCGCGGGCGGACCCCGCCGCAATATCCGTGCGCGGCGTAGACGAGGGGGCGGGGTTTGTCCAGACGGCGGGCGCCGGGGGCGGGCGGGCTCGGGGCGCGGGCGGGTCAGAGCAGCTCGACGACGAAACCCGGCCCGAGATCGCCGGCGGGCGCCGGGTCGGCGAAAGCCCCGGGCGCGAGGCCCGCCGCGGTCGCCGCGCCCGCGCCCCAGTCGAAGCGCGCGTCGCCGGCCGCGTCGGCCGCGATCTCCGGCGGAGCGGGGGCGAGGAACAGCAGACGGTCGCCGGGGCCGAGGTCGGCCAGCCGGTCCTCCCCCGCATCGTCGGCGCGGAACACGAACAGGTCCGCGCCCTCGCCCCCTTCCAGCAGGTCGTCGCCGTCGCCGCCTTCCAGCCGGTCGTCGCCCGGGCCGGCGTCCAGCAGGTCCGCGCCCTCGCCCCCGCGCAGCAGGTCTTCGCCGTCGCCGCCCTGCAGGCGGTCGTCGCCGGGACCGCCGGAGAGAAGGTCGTCGCCGGTCGCGCCCGGGTCGCCGTCGACGTCGCCGCCGAACAGCAGGTCGTCCCCCACGCCGCCGGCCAGCGCGTCGTCGCCGGTTCCGCCGTAGAGCGAGTCGGCGCCCGAACCGCCGCGCAGGCGGTCCGCATCCTCGTCCCCATGCAGGTCGTCGGCGCCGGGCCCGCCGTTGACCCGGTCGGCGCCCGGGCCGCCGAAGAAGCTGTCCTCCTGCGCGCCGCCCTTCATGCGGTCGTCGCGGGCGGTGGCGATCACGGTTTCGGCCCCGGTGACCTTCTGGCGGGTCTCGCCCAGCCGGGCGACGCCGTCCGCGTAGCGCAGCGCCGGGCCGTCGAAACCGGCATAGGTCAGCACGTCCCCGTCGCCGCGACCCAGCGCCAGCCGGTCGGACCCGGCGGAGCCCTGCACCGTGTCGTCCCCGGCGCCGGTGCGGATCAGGTCGGCGAAGTCGCCGCCCGCGACCCGGTCGTCCTCCGCCCGCCCGCGGAAGTCCTGCCCGCGCCGGGCGAACAGGGCCTGCGCGATCAGGTCGGCGGCGGCGGCGCCGTCCGCCTCCACATGGGCGGCGTCGACCAGGGCCTGCAGCGCGTCCGGGGTCAGCCCGAGATCGGTGAGGGTCGCGTCCCGCCGTCCCGTGGGCGCGCCAAGGCCGGAGACGCTGACATGGATCGCCTCGATCGGGGCCGCGCCGGTCACGCCGCCCAGCCTGGGCGCGACGCCGTCGGACAGGATCTGGAGGGTGACGCCCACCTCCTCCTCCCGCCCGAAGCGCTGGAAGGTGGCGGCGAAGGTTTCGGAATCGCCATGCCACAGCCAGGCGGAGGCGAGCTGCCGGGCGACGAGCTGCTGCACCGGCAGGTCGAGATCGTCGAACACACGGATGCGGATGCGGGCCCCTGCCATGGAGATCGCCGTCCCGGCCTTCCTGCGCCGCCCGGCGCCCCGGCCCCGACCCCCCGGACGCCGCGGCCGGACCCTATGGGGCGGCGCGGGGCCGCGCAACCGGCGTATGCCTCGGGTTTTAGCGACCGGCTCCCGAAACGCCGCGCCGCCGTCTCCGCGCCGCCCCCGCGCCGCCGCGTCGCCTTGCGCGCCGCCCCGCGCGGGCGTAGGTGCGAAGGAAACGGGAGCGAAGCGGAGACCTGACGCCCATGATCGGACGCCTGAACCACGTGGCCATCGCCGTGCCGGACCTCGAAGCCGCCTGCGCGCAGTATCGCGACGCGCTGGGCGCCAATGTCGGCGCGCCCCAGGACGAGCCCGACCATGGCGTGACGGTCGTGTTCATCGAACTGCCCAACACCAAGATCGAGCTGCTTTATCCGCTGGGCGAGAACTCTCCGATCAAGGGCTTCCTCGACAAGAACCCCTCGGGCGGCATCCACCATGTCTGCTACGAGGTCGAGGACATCCTCGCGGCGCGCGACCATCTCAAGGCCTCCGGCGCGCGGGTGCTGGGCGACGGGGAGCCGAAGATCGGCGCCCATGGCAAGCCGGTGCTGTTCCTGCACCCCAAGGACTTCAACGGCACGTTGACGGAGCTTGAGCAGGTATGACCATCACCGGCGCCATCGTTCTGTGGGCCGTGATCTGGTTCATGACCCTCTATATCGCGCTGCCCATCGGGATGAAGAGCCAGGGCGACGTGGGGGAGGTGGTGCCGGGCACCCCCGCCTCGGCCCCGGCGAACCTGCGGCTGAAGCGCAAGCTGTGGATCACCACCGCGGTGACGGCGCCGCTGTGGCTGGCGGTGGTGCTGTTCATCTCCTATGGCGGCTACACGCTGGACGAGCTGGATTTCGTCTCCGACATCGCGCCGAAATACGAGGGCGCGGGCCGCGCGGACTGATGCGGTCGGGCGGCGCGGGGCGTCCGCGCCGCGCCGCCATGCCTGACGGGGCGCGGGCGCTTCCTGCCGCGCGCGCCGCCTGCGGTCCTCTCCACCTCAGGGTCGACGTGCCTCCCCCGCCGCTCCCGACGCCGTGATCGCGCGGCTGCGGGAGCGCGTGCTATCCTGGCGTCATGCAATCTTGCGGATAGGGAGAGAGACCCGATGAAGATCCTGCGCCTCGCCGTCGCCCTCGCGGGCGCCGCCGCCGCCCTGAGCGCCGCCCTTCCGGCCGCGGCGACCGAGGGCTGCGCCTCCTCGAAGAAGCCCGCGCCGACCGTCGGGTCCTGACGCCGGGCGGCCGCCGGTCGTTTCGCGGCGGTCCCGAAACCGTGCGTCCCGGGTCAGGCCCGGGACTTCCGCGCCATGCGGTGAGCGTCGCGAGGCCCCGGGTCAGGCCCGGGGCGCCTCTTGGCGCGGCCGGCTCTCTTCCGGCGGCCGACCGGCGTCAGGCGCGGTCCCGCGCGGCGATGCGGTGATACATGTGGGTGAAGCTCGCCACGCCCAGCACCGGGATGGCGAGGCCCACGAGCGGGACCGAAAGACCCAGCGCCATCAGCCCGCCCGCCAGCCAGATCGGCCCGGCATGGCGTTTGCGCAGCGCGCGCGCGGCCCTGGCGCCGATGCGCCGCGCCGCGACCAGCTCGAAATACTGCCGCCCCAGCAGCAGCCCGTTCACCGCCAGGAACACGAAGGGGGCCAGCGGGCCGGCGAAGAGGTAGAAGACCAGCCCCACCAGGTTCGCCAGCAGCAGCGCGCCGGCGAAGACCAGGCCGTCGGCCAGCGTCTCGGCCCAGGTCATGCGGCCCGCCGGGGGCAGATGCGGGAAGTGCTTCGCCTCCACCGCGTCGGCGATGTCCTCCAGGAACAGGCCGATGAAGATCGCGGCCACCGGGAACATCAGGAACACCGCCCCGACCGCCCCCGCCGTCCAGGCGAGCACGGCCACCAGCCCGTCGAGAAAGCCCAGATCCGCGCCGAACAGCGTCAGGTTCGCGTCGGGGATCATCCCCACCAGCCAGGACCAGCCGAACAGCGCGCCGACCAGCAGCGCCAGGGTCAGCGCCACCGAGATGCCGAACACCCGCAGGAAGCGCGGGTCGCCGAGCTGGCCGATGGCCTTGAGGAAATCGCCGATCACGCGCTCAGGCCTCGCGCCACTCGGTCTTGGCGTCGAGGTCCGGGCGCGGCCGGTCCTTGGGGCTCACCGTGGGCGTGCCGATATGCAGGAAGCCCGCGACGAATTCATGCGGCGCGAGGCCGAGACCGGTTTCCAGGAACTCGCGGTCGTCGGCCATCCAGTTGGTCAGCCAGTTCACCCCCCAGCCCGAGGCCAGCGTGGCGTTGAGCGCGGCGAGGCAGACGGCGCCGGCCGACAGGATCTGCTCGAACTCGGGCGCCTTCTCCGACGGGGTCGGCGCGGCGATCACGCAAAGGGTGACGGGGGCGAGTTCGAACGGCTCGGCCGCGCGGTGCAGCCGGTCGGGGTCGAGGCCACGGGCCTCGCCGATGCGCCGGGTCAGCGCGCCCATGGCGGCGGAGGCCGCGCCCTCCAGCACGATGAAGCGCCACGGCTCCAGCTTGCCATGGTCGGGCGTGCGGGCGGCGGCGGTGAGGATGGTGCGCAGGGTCTCGCGGTCCGGCCCGGGGCCGGTCAGGGTCTTGGCGATGCGCGAGCGGCGGGTGAGCAGGAAGTTCAGCGCCGCCGGGTCGGGGGCGATGGCTGCGTCAGGGCGCGGGGCGGCGGCGTCTTGCATGGGGCGGGCTCCGGAAGGGGGCGAGGACCGGGCGGGATGAGGCTGGCGCGGCGCGCGGGCGGCCCGGTCGCGAAAGGGATCAGCGGACTAGGTCGGTCGGCGGGGCGGCGCTGTCAAGGTCGGGCGCAGCGGGGACGCGGCGCGGGCGGCCCTCGCTCCGCTGCGCTTCGCATCGCCCCGCCCGGCCGTCCCCGTCCCCGTCTCCTGCGCCGCGGCCGACCGGGCGCCCCGCCGCGCGAAGCGGGGCGCGGCGGGGGAGGGGCTCGACGCCCCTCGTCCGTCGTCTCCCGCGCCGCTCAGCCCCGCGCTTTCAGCAGCGGTCCGGTCAGCGCCGACAGCGCCTGCTTCTGCCGCCCTTCGGCGTCGAAGTTCTCCGGCGCCAGCCAGGCCGCGTAGGCGGGCCGAAGCGCCGCCCAGTCCCCGTCCGTCATCGCATACCAGGCGGTGTCGCGGTTGCGCCCCTTCACCACCACCGCCTGCCGGAACAGCCCCTCGTAGGAGAAGCCGTAACGCATCGCCGCGGCGCGCGAGGGCGCGTTGAAGGCGTCGCATTTCCACTCATGGCGCCGGTAGCCGAGCCCGAACACGAACTCCGCCAGCAGGAACTGCGCCTCTGTCGCCGCCGGGCTGCGCGCCAGCCGCGGCCCGTACCAGATGAAGCCGACCTCGATCGACCCCGCCGCCGGCGTGATGCGCAGGAGCGAGCAGAACCCCTCCGCCCGCCCCGTCGCGGCCGAGCGGATGGCGAAATAGAGCGGGTCGCGGCTCTCCGCCTGCGTCCCGATCTGGGCGAGGAAGGCGGCCTCCTCCGTGAACGGCCCCACCGGCAGATAGGTCCAGCGCGAGCCGTCCTCCTCCGTCCGCGCCGCGTCCCACAGATCGGCGCCGTGGCGGGCGAGCGACAGCGGCTCCAGCGTCACGAAGCGCCCGGCCAGCGTCTCATGCGGCGGGAAGGGCGGCGGGGTCCAGCCGGGCAGAAGGTCGCCGACCGGCTGGCCGTGGGCGTTGGTCTCGGGCATGGGGCGCGGATCCGGGGCAAGGGAGGGGGCAGGGAATTGGAACGGAGGGCATAAGGCGCGCCTCCGCCGTCAGGGTCAACGGCGCCGCGGGGGCGACGGCCGTAGGAACGCGCCCGTCCCGCGCAGCGGGATGCGGGGCGGAGGGGGCTCGACGCCCCCGACGGGCCGTCCCCCCCCGCCCGCCTCTCCGCGTCAGGCGAGGATGCGCGCGTCCGTCCCCATGGAGATCCCCGGGAACACGTCCCGTTCCAGCGCCGCCTTGTCCATGCCGTAGAGCGTGCGCAGGGTCCAGGCCGCGTGCCGGCGCAGGTCGTCGGTCGGCATCAGGTCCCGGTCCTGATAGAGGTCCGAGGGCTTCAGCCCCGGCCAGTCCCCATGCACCTTCGCCCCCGACAGCGCGCCGCCGGCATAGACCATCAGCCCGCCGGTGCCGTGGTCGGTGCCGTGGGAGCCGTTCTCCCGCGCCGTGCGGCCGAACTCGGTCACGCACATCACCGCCGTCCGCTCCCAGACCGGGCCCAGCCCGGCCTTCAGCGCCGCGATGGCGTCGGCGAGCTGGGCCAGAGGCTTGCGGAGCGTGCGGTGCTGGTCGCGATGGGTGTCGTAGCCGCCGAGCGAGAAGGCCGCGATCCGCGCCTCCCCCTTCAGCATGTCGGCGGTCAGGGCGGCGAGGCTGGCCGCGTCCACCGTCCGCGCCACCCCGCCGCCGGCCATGTCGCGCTCTGCATCCACCGCCGCGGCCTCCTTCGCCGCCGCGTCGAACAGCGGGTCCTGGGCGGAGATCATGCGGAACAGGTCCAGCGCCTGCGGGGTCAGCGCCAGGTCGCTGTCCGGCGACCAGTTCAGCGCTGGGTTCTTCCCGTCGAGCAGCAGCATGTTCTCCCGCCCCACCGCCACCGCGGTCTGGGCGCGGGCGCCGGGCAGCAGGCCCAGCGCCCGGTTCAGCCAGCCGTCGCGCCCCGCGGTCATGCCGCCGTCGGCGCGTCCGCCGCCGTTCTCCAGCAGGTCCTGCCCGTCGAAATGGCTGCGCTTGTCCCGGTAGGGGGTGGAGACGGCGTGCACGAAGCTCAGCTCCCCCGCCCGCCAGAGCGGGGCGAGCGGGCCGAGCGCCGGATGCAGGGCGAAGCGGCCGTCGAGGTCGACGCTGCCCTTCGTCCCCCCGGTGGCCAGGTTGGGGCGCATCGCCGCCAGCTCCCGGTCCCCGTAGGGCTCCACCGCCGCCAGCCCGTCCAGCGCGCCGCGCAGCACGATCACCACCAGCCGGTTGTCGCCGGGCGCCGCGGCGAAGGTCACGCGGGTCATCAGCGGGAAGGCGGCGGCGGAGCAGCCCAGCGTCAGGCCCCCCCGCAGCAGCGCGCGCCGGGTCAGGTCGCGGGTCTGGTCCATGTCGGTCATCTCCGGGCCTCCGGGCTCAGCGGCGGTTGAAGTCGGGCGAGGCGAGCAGCAGCGCGAAGCCCTCGCGCTTCTGAGAGGCGGCGGCGATGGCCCAGGCGGTCTTCTCCGACAGCGCGCCGCGCAGCGCCGCCTGCGCCATGTCGCGGGGGTCGAGGCCCGCGTCCGCGAAGGCCGCGCCGATGCGCGTGGCCCAGTCCAGCCGCTTGGCCATGGCGCCGGGCGTGATCCAGGCGCCGCCTTCCTCCGGCCAGCCGTCGGGGCCGGGGACGTCGAACAGCCCCTGGCCCATCTGCGCCGCGGCCCCCAGCGTCAGCGCCCGGTCATAGGGCTTGCGAAGGCCGATGGTCTCCGGCCCGGCCCCGGCGGCGCGCAGGGCGGCGATCACCGCCTCCTGCGGCTGGCGCACCTTGGCGAAGGGCGCCGACCACACGACGGGGTGGGAGACGAGGGCCCGCGACACCGCGAGGAGGTCGCCGCCGCTGTCGAGCCACGCCCGCTCCAGCGCCGCCACCAGGTCGGGGGGCGGCGCGTCGGCCACGAAATGCCGGGCGAGCTTGGTCGCCAGATGCCGGGCCGTGGCGGGATGCGCGGCCACCGCGTCGAGGGCGGCGAGCGTCTGCGTCTCCGACCGGCCTTCCCAGGTCCGGCCCAGCAGCTCGAACCGCCCCGGCTCGGCCCATTCGCGGCGATACTCGTAGCCGCCGCCCTTGGTCTTCACCGCGAAGCCGGTCAGCAGGCGGGCCAGCGCGCCCACGTCCGCCTGCCCGTAAGCCGCTCCGACGCCCAGCGTGTGAAGCTCCAGGATCTCGCGCGCCAGGTTCTCGTTCAGCCCCAGGTCGCGGCGCCCGGCGGCCCGGGAATTGGGCCCGGCGGACTTGTATTGATCCAGGTAGATCAGCATCGCGGGATGCCGGACCACGGCCTTGAGCATGTCGGCGAAGCGCCCGGCGACATGGGGGCGGATCGCCTGATCCTCGTAGCCCGCCACATAGGGCGCGTGGCCGCGGAACTTGATGGCGACGGCGAAATGGTTGCTCCAGAACCGGGCCATGCGCTCGGCGAAGGCGTGGGGCGTCGCGACGGCGCGGGCGAGCGAGGCGAGCAGCGCCCCGTCCACCGCCTGGCGGAGGTCGCGCCGCTCCTCCTCCAGCCGGGCCTTCATGTCCTCGGAAGCGGCCTTGCCGCGGGTCTCGGCCCGGATCTTGCGGAAGGCCATCAGCTCCCGCCGCAGGGCCTCGGCCTCCTGCGGGCCGACCAGCGGGCGGGCGGCGGCGAGGGCGGAGAGCTGGGCGACCAGCGCCCCGGGGTCGGTGTCGGGGGCGCGGCCGGGGCGGAAGCCGAGGCCGAAGCGCAGGGCGGCGACGGCGTCGCGCGGCGGGGTCATGCGGGGCTCCGGTTCGCTGCGGGTTCGGGGCGGGGTCGTGCGGCGGCGCGGTCGTGCGCCCGACCGGGCGCCGGGGCTCGCCGCCCCGTCCCCGCCATGCTACGGCAATGGGGTCGGCCTGTGGAGGAAATCGGGCGATTTCGGGCGGAGGCGCGCGGGCGGAACCCGCGCCGGGGTGAGGGAGGACGGGCGGATGACCGGCACGGTGCTGATCGCCAATCTGAAGGGCGGCTGCGGCAAGACGGTGCTCGCCACCACGCTGGCCTCGGCGCTGGCGGGGCAGGGCGCCTCGGTGGCGCTGGCCGATGCGGACCGGCAGAAATCCGCGCTGCGCTGGGCCAGGCGGCGGCCGGCGGACGCGCCGGCGATCACCGCGCTGGACTGGACCAAGGCCGCGGCGGCGGGGGAGCGGCCCAAGGGGCTCGACTGGCTGGTGATCGACGCGCCCGGCGCGCTGCGCGGCGCGAAGGCCGCGGATCTGGTGGCCGAGGCGCGGGCGGTGCTGATCCCGCTGGCGCCGAGCTTCTACGACCTCGACGCCACGCGGCGGTTCCTCAAGGACATCGAGGACCTCAAGCGCATCCGCAAGGGCAAGACCCAGGTCAGCCTGGTGGCCAACCGGGTGCGGCCGCGGACCCGGGCCGCGAACGAGCTCGACGCGGCCTTCGCCGAGCTGGGCGCCCCGCCGCTGGCCCGCATCTCGGACCGCTCGGCCTATGGCGACCTGGCGGCGCAGGGCCTGTCGATCTTCGACCGTCCCACCAAGGCGCTGGACCCGCTGCGGGCGCAATGGGCCCCGATCCTGGAGGCGCTGGCGGGCTGAGTCCCGGCGACGGGACGCCGCGCCATCATGCGGCAAGTCTTTGCATGGAAGGGCGAATTGCGCGCGTTTTCCGCGGCGTCGCCCCGCGATGGTCGTGGGAATACCCGCGCGGCGCCGTTGAGACGCCGCCCGTTCGCCTTATTTCCCCTGTCACTGACGGACGTGCGGACCGCGCCCCCCGTCGCCTTCCCGTCGCCTCCTCGCCTCCGCGGGGAAGGGCGCCGGCGGCGGCGGTCGCCGTCCGGCGCATGACACGAACGACGCGACAGGAGAACACCGAATGACCGACGCCCTCGCCGTCCCCGCCTCCGCCCTTCCGGCCCGCCCGCTCCGCGCCCGCCGCGCGCTGCGCGCCGGCGTTCTGGCGGTCTGCGCCGCGGGAATGCTGGCCGGCTGCGCCGAAACCGTGAACGACCGCGGCGTCACCAAGCGGCAGGGCGCCGGCGCCGCGATCGGCGCGGGGCTCGGCGCCGCGGCCGGCCTGCTGGTCGGCGGCGACGACCGCCGCAACGCGCTGGTGGGCGCGGGCATCGGCCTGCTGGCCGGCGCCGCCGTGGGCACCTATCTCGACAGCCAGGAGCGGGACCTGCAGCAGGACCTGCAGGGCACCGGCGCCACCGTGACCAACACCGGCGACGCGCTGCTGGTGTCGCTGCCCGGCGGCGTGACCTTCGAGACCGACAGCGCCAAGGTGACCAAGAACTTCAAGCGGCCGCTGAACCGGGTGGCGCGCACGCTCAACAAGTATCCGCAGAGCTATGTGGACGTGATCGGGCACACCGATTCCACCGGCGACGCGGGCTACAACATGCAGCTGTCGCAGCAGCGCGCCCGGTCTGTCGCGGCGGAGCTGATCCAGCGCGGCGTGCCCAACGCCCGCATCGCCACCGCCGGCATGGGCGAGACCCAGCCCGTCGCCTCCAACGACACCGCCGAGGGCCGCGCCGCCAACCGTCGGGTGGAGATCAAGATCGTCCCCGCCACCCAGGGCTGAGGCGCGACCGCGAAGGCGCGCCGCGGCCTCTTGCGCGGCGCGCGGGCCGACATCGCCGCCGGCCGGGTTCGCCCCGGCCGGCGGCGTTCTTTTTTGCGGAGGCGGCGCGCCTGTCGTCGCGCCGATGAGACGCGGCGGGCTTGCGCCGGGGGCCGGGCGAAATACCTTTGGGCTTCGTCGTCGGCGCGTTCCGCGTCGCCCGCCCGTCCTCCCGTTCCGCCCCGACCGCGGCCGCGCGGTTCGCCGAGACAAGGTTCGCCATGCCCGCCTCCGCCCCGCGCGCCCGCCGATGACCCGCCGATGACCCAGGGCCTCTCCTGCCCCGCCCGCGCCGCGGCGGCCCCGGCCGCGTCCGGCGGCCGGGGCCGCCTGGCCGTCGAGTTCGCCGCGCTCTATCTCGGCCTGCCGCTGCTGCTGGCCTTCGCGCTGAGCCCGAGCCTGATGTGGACGGTGCTGGTCGGCTCCTTCCTCGCCGGGCTGGTCCTGCTGGCGCTCACCCCCGGCTTTCGCTGGGCGGAGCTGCTGCGCGGCCCGGCGCTGGGCGGAGGGCTGGCGGGACCGCTGGCCACGGCGGGCTTCCTCGCGGTCACCGCCGTCGCCGCCTTCGGGCTGGTGGCCTGGCTGCGGCCCGGGGCGATGCTGTCGCTGCCCCGCCACAACCCGCAGCTCTGGCTGACGATCATGCTGCTTTACCCGCTGCTGTCGGCCCTGCCGCAGGAGATCATTTTCCGCACCCTGTTCTTCCGCCGCTACGGGGCGCTGTTCCCCGACCGGCGGGTGGCGGTGGCGGTGAACGCGGGGGTCTTCGCGCTGGCGCATCTGTTCCTGTGGAACTGGGTGGCGCTGGCGATGACCTTTTCGGGCGGGGCGGTGTTCGCCGCGGCCTGGCTCACGCGGCGCGGGGGCAACCTTCCGTGGGCGCTGGTCCTGCACGCGCTGGCGGGGATGATCCTGTTCACCTCCGGCCTCGGCCGGTTCTTCTACCACGGGGCGGTGGGGCCGTGACCGGACGCCGGCATGCCGACTGGGGCGCGGAGGACGCGGCGGAGGGCGGTGAGGCCGACCCCGCCGCCCCCGATCCCTCTCCCGATCCCGATCCCGACCCGCGTCTCGATCCCGCCGACGCGCTCGCCCGGCTCGCCGCCGACGACCGGTTCGAGTTCCGGCTGACCGGCGGCCGCGGCTTCATCCTCGACTTCGAGCAGGGGCGCGACGTGATCAACCTGCGCGGCCTCGGCCTCACGCCGTGGGACCTGACCCCCTCGGTCCAGGGCCGCGACCTGGCGCTGGCCTTCGAGGGCGGAGAGGTGATCCTTCGCGGCGCCGCGGGCGTTCACCTCACCCAATGGGACTTCCGCTACTGATCCGGGCGCGCGCCCGCGTCCCGCCGGCCCCATAGCTCTTGACATTCCGCCTCCGGACATGGAACCCGACCGCCACCCGTCGAGCCCATGTCACGACCGTCGCCCGAGGACGCCCCCTATGCACGCCTACCGCTCCCATACCTGCGCCGCGCTCCGTGCCGAGCATGTCGGCCAGGAGGTCCGCCTCTCCGGCTGGGTCCACCGGGTCCGCGATCACGGGGGCGTGCTGTTCGTCGACCTGCGCGACCATCACGGCGTGACCCAGGTCATCGCCGACCCCGACAGCCCGGCCTTCAAGGGCATCGAGGCGGTGCGCGCCGAATGGGTGATCCGCATCGACGGCGTGGTCAAGGCGCGGGCCGAGGACCTGAAGAACCCCAAGCTCGACACCGGCGAGATCGAGGTCTACGCCCGCGACATCGAGGTGCTGGGCGCGGTCGACGGCGAACTGCCGCTGCCGGTCTTCGGGGATGTCGAGTATCCCGAGGAGACCCGCCTGCGCTACCGCTTCCTGGATCTGCGCCGGGAGAAGCTGCACAGGAACATCGTCCTGCGCTCCAAGGTCATCTCGCATCTGCGCGCCTCG
This sequence comes from Pseudomonadota bacterium, assembly GCA_036154955.1. Lineage (GTDB taxonomy): Bacteria > Pseudomonadota > Alphaproteobacteria > Rhodobacterales > Rhodobacteraceae > Albimonas. Next base: position 23,669 of record JAYZWL010000107.1, read on the forward strand.
ATGACGGACCAGGGCTTTCTGGAATACCAGACCCCGATCCTCACCGCCTCCTCCCCCGAGGGCGCGCGCGACTTCCTGGTGCCCTCGCGCCTGCATCCGGGCAAGGTCTACGCGCTGCCCCAGGCGCCGCAGCAGTTCAAGCAGCTGATCATGGTGGCGGGCTTCGACCGTTACTTCCAGATCGCGCCCTGCTTCCGCGACGAGGACCCGCGCGCCGACCGCTCCCCGGGCGAGTTCTACCAGCTCGACATCGAGATGAGCTTCGTCGAGCAGGAGGACGTCTTCCAGGCGATCGAGCCCGTGATGCGCGGCGTCTTCGAGAAATTCGGCGGCGGGCGCCCGGTGACGGCCGAGTTCCCGCGCATCCCCTATGCCGAGTCGATGCTGAAATACGGCTCCGACAAGCCCGACCTGCGCAACCCGATCGAGATGCAGGTGGTCTCCGAGCATTTCCGCGACTCGGGCTTCGCCATCTTCGCGAAGATCGTGGAGCAGGAAGGGAACGAGATCCGCGCCATCCCCGCCCCCGGCGGCGGCTCCCGCAAGTTCTGCGACCGGATGAACTCCTGGGCGCAGAAGGAAGGCCTGCCGGGCATGGGCTATATCTTCTGGCGCGAGGAAGGCGGGGAGACCGTCGGCGCCGGCCCGCTGGCCAAGAACATCGGGCCGGAGCGGACCGAGGCGATCCGTCAGCAGCTTGGCCTGGGTCTCGGCGACGCGGCCTTCTTCCTGGCCGGCGAGCCCGCCAAGTTCATCGACGTCGCGGGCCGAGCGCGCAACGCCATCTGGGCCGACCTGCAGCCCAACGACGACTGGAAGAACGAGTTCAAGCTGTGCTGGATCGTCGACTTCCCGATGTATGAGAAGGACCCGGAGACGGGCGCGCTCGACTTCTCGCACAACCCGTTCTCGATGCCCCAGGGCGGGCTCGAGGCGCTGGAGACGATGAACCCGCTGGACGTGCTGGGCTATCAGTACGACATCGTCTGCAACGGCGTGGAGCTGTCGTCCGGCGCGATCCGGAACCACAAGCCGGAGATCATGTACAAGGCCTTCGAGATCGTCGGCCAGAGCCGGGCGTTCGTGGACGAGCATTTCGGCGGCATGATCTCGGCCTTCAAGTTCGGCGCCCCGCCCCATGGCGGCATCGCGCCGGGCGTGGACCGCATCGTGATGCTGCTGGCCGGCGCGGAGAACATCCGCGAGGTCATCATGTTCCCGATGAACCAGCGCGCCGAGGACCTGATGATGGGCGCCCCCGCCGCCCCCACCAACGAGCAGCTGCGCGAACTCGGCCTGCGGGTTATCCCCCGGGACTGAGCGCCTCCAGACGCGCGGCGGCCTCGGCGCGAGCCGAGGTCGCCGTGCCGTGGTCGTAGGGCATCGTCTCCGGATCGAAGACCGTCAGCGCCCGGTCGAAGGCGGCGATCGCCGCGCGCAGCCGCGCCGCCGCCTGATCCGGCGCCGCCTGCGCCATCGCCATGAAGGCCAGCCCGATATTCGCTTGCGTCGCGGCCCAGTGCACCGGATGGACCTCCTTGGTGTAGACGCGCAGGGCAGCCTCATAGGCCTCGACGGCGCGGGAGAGAAGGTGCATCCCCGCCTCGCCGCCGGCGCGGGCACCCTGGGTCTGGAGGGCGGCGGCGAGGTTGTTCTGCGTCGCGGCCCAGTCCACCGGATGAGCGTCCTCGGTGCGGACGCGCAGGGCGGCCTCATAGGTCTCGACGGCGCGGGAGAAGAGACGCATCCCCGCCTCGCCTCCGGCGCGCGCGCCCTGGGTTTGGAGAGCGATGGCGAGGTTGTTCTGCGTCATGGCCCAGTCCACCGGATGGGCGTCCTCGGTGCGGACGCGCAGGGCGGCCTCATAGGTCTCGACGGCGCGGGAGAGGAGGCGCATTCCCGCCTTGCCGCCGGCGCGCGCGCCCTGGGTTTGGAGAGCGATGGCGAGGTTGTTCTGCGTCATGGCCCAGTCCACCGGATGGGCGTCCTCGGTGCGGACGCGCAGGGCGGCCTCATAGGCCTCGACGGCGCGGGAGAGGAGGCGCATCCCTGCCTCGCCGCCGGCGCGGTCGCCCTGGATCGAGAGGGCGACGGCGAGGTTGTTCTGCGTTATGGCCCAGTCCACCGGATGGGTGTCCTCGGTGTAGACGCGCAGGGCGGCCTCACGGGCCTCGACGGCGCGGGAGAGGAGGCGCATCCCCGTCTCGCCGCCGAGACGTTGACCGAGGTGAAAAAGCGGAATGCCGAGATTGTTGTGGGCACGCGCCCAGTCCAGCGGTTCGTTCGTTTCGTCGTGCAGCGCGCAGTTTTTCTCGAAGAGCGCCAGCGCGGTCGCGAGCCCCGCCCCGCCGAAACGCAGTCCGTGCCAATAGAGCCGCTGCGCGAGCCCGTCCCGCCGCCGCGAGCTTTCGGTGCGGTCGAAGGGTTCGAACATGGTCGAGGCGGCGTCGAAATGGGCGGCGGCGGTCTCCGCATAGTTGTTCAGCAGCGCCGCGTCGCCCCGCGCCTCGCGGATCTCGGCCTGTTTGCGGACCTGGACCAGCGTGTGTTCGGTCTGCTGCATCTCCTCGGCGTCGGCGAGCAGGCGGTCGGCCTCCGGGAAATCGCCGGCCTCCAGCGCGCTTTCGGCGGCGCCCATCAGGTTGGCGATCCGCCCCTCCGCCGCGCCCATCGCCTCGATCCGCGCCTGCAGCGCCCGAAGCTCCCCGGCCTTGGCGCGCAGGAAGGATTCGTAGTCCCCAACCGAGGCCCGCGGGTTGTCGTGGCCGAACTGCTTGGCGAGGTGGCCCAGCAACTCCTCCGTCAGCTTGATGGAGTCCAGGAAGGCAGCGCTGACGTCGGGGACCGACGAGGGGCTGACGGAGGCCAGGTCCTCCTCGCTCAGGTCGAGCGCCTTCGCCAGTTTCTCAAGCTCGCCCTCGGTCGGCAGCGCCTTTCCTGTCTCGATACGCGAGATGTGCCCGTGTCGGCTGGGGGAGCCGAACGCCTCCTCGGACAGGGTCATCTGCGTCCAGCGCCTCGCCTTGCGGCGGGTGCGGATCAGGTCGCCAAGATCTGGAACGTCGGAGAGTTTGTCGGGCATCTCGGAAATTTAGGCAAATTTTGCGGCGAAGCGGGCGCGGGCCGGAAATGGTCTTTGGGGGGCGAGCTCAAGACCTGAAACCCAAAGCCCGTCCGGACGGCATCCTACGAGAAGGATCGCCAAGATGAACACCGAAAACGCCCCCCGTCCCGGCCAGCGTCCCGGCTGGCTCGCCACGTTGCGCCACCGCGCGCCCTACGCCGCCCTGTCCGCGCTCTACGGCGCCTATGCGCTCGGGCTCGACGCCGGGCTGGTCGCGTCCGGCGCGGCGCTGGCCTATGCGGCCCTCGCCGCCTTCTGACCCCCGGCGGGGCGCGCGCCTCCCGCGCCCCGCTGGCCCCCGGCGCCGCCCCGTGGCACAAGCGGGGAAACCGCGCGCGGGAGGTCCGATGCTCTACCACAAGGTCACGCCGAACCCCGAGACCGACCAGATCGTCTTCGTCCATATCCGCAAGACCGCCGGCACCGCGCTGGCCTCGGTCCTGTTCGAGGCGCTGGGCGCGCATCCGCCGCATCGCACGCACTGGGGCTCGGCGGAACGGGCGGAGACGGGGGTGCTGGCGCTCCACGGGCCGCTGCGGCGGGCGGCGATCAACGCCGGCGAGGAACTCGCCATCCTCGCCCGGCGGGCGACCGGGCGGCCGGTATACCTGGCGGAGGATCAGGCCTTCTTCGCCGCGCACATGATCCTGGGGACCGAGCCGCCCTCGCCCCGGCCCAAGCATTACATCACCGTGGTGCGCGACCCGGCCGACCGTTTCGTCTCCGACCACGCCTTCATGGCGAAGAAGCGGGACCGGGCGCGGTCGGACTGCCTCGACCACGCGCTTTACGACCTGCCGCTGGAGGCGTTCGTGGCGGCGATCGAGACGGCCCCGGAGAAATACCGGCACGACTACCAGTGCCGCCAGCTCGCCGGCGGCCGCCCGGACCCGGACGAGGCCCGCCGCGCGGTGGACGCGCGGCTTTGGCTCGCCGCCCCGGTGCCCGAGCTGCCCGCCTTCATGGACCGCATCGCCGCGGCGCTGGGCCGGCCGCTCGCCCCCCTGAAGGTCACCCGGGCGACCAAGGGGCGGGCGGGGCTCGCGGACCTGCCCGAAGAGCTGGTCGCCCGCATCCGGGCGCTCAATCCCGGCGACGCGGCGCTGGTCTCGCATGTGACGGAAGAGTTTCACGCCTTGTGAAGCCCTTCGCGGGCAGGCTATAGCCGTCTGACGAATTTCAGGATGGAACGCACGCGCGGAGGATGGCGACGCAGGCGATGCAGGTTATCACGGACACGGAAACGCTCGCCGCCTTTTGCGCGCGCTGCGCGGAACACCCCTACGTCACCGTCGACACGGAGTTCCTGCGGGAGCGCACCTACTGGCCCCAGCTATGCCTCGCCCAGGTCGCCTATCCGGGCGGCGAGGACTGCGCGGCCCTGATCGACCCGATCGCGGGCCCGGACATGGACCTCGGCCCGCTGTTCGACCTGATGCGCAACACCTCCGTGGTGAAGGTGTTCCACGCCGCCCGCCAGGATCTGGAGATCTTCTGGAAGCTGGGCGACCTGATCCCCGAACCGCTGTTCGACACCCAGGTCGCGGCCATGGTCTGCGGCTACGGCGATCAGGTGGGGTATGAGACGCTGGTCCGCAAGATATGCAAGGAGGGGCTCGACAAGTCGTCGCGCTTCACCGACTGGGCGCGGCGGCCGCTGTCGGACAAGCAGCTCGACTACGCGCTGGCCGACGTCACCCATCTGCGCAAGATCTACGAGGTGCTGGAGGCGCGGCTCGCTCGCACCGGCCGCGCCGCCTGGGTGGCGGAGGAGATGGCGGTTCTCACCAACCCCGACACCTATCGCAACGAACCGACCGAGGCGTGGCGCCGGCTCAAGACCCGGTCCTCTTCGCCCCGGTTCCTCGCCGTCGCCGCGGCGCTGGCCGAGTGGCGGGAGCGGCGGGCGCAGGAGAAGGACGTGCCGCGCTCGCGCCTGCTGAAGGACGACGCGCTGCTGGAGGTGGCCTCGGCCCGGCCCTCGACGCCGGAGGAGCTGTCGCGCCTGCGCCTGCTTCAGCGGGAAGGGCGCAAGGGCGACGTGGCGGCGGAGATCCTCGACGCGGTGCGCAAGGGGATGGAGGCGCCGGAGGAGGCGCACGCCCCCAGAGAGGCCCCCCGCCCGTCCCGCAAGGCGTCCGAGGCGCTGGTGGACCTGCTCAAGGTGTTGCTGAAAAGCCGGGCGGAGGATCTGGGCGTCGCCCCGAAGCTGCTCGCCTCCTCCGACGAGCTGACCGCCATCGCGGCGGAGGACGACCCGCAGGTCCCGGCGCTGTCTGGCTGGCGGCGCGCGGCCTTCGGGGAGCTGGCCCTGCAGCTCAAGCGCGGAGAGATCGCGCTGAGCGCCCATGGCGCGGGGGTGGAGATCGTCGAGTTCGACGACTGAGACCCGGGCCGCTCCGGACGAATGCGAACGGCCGCCGGGGCGCCCCGGCGGCCGGGCGCGGTTCATCGTAGGGCGAGTCGATGTGCGGACCCGGGCGCCCCGGGCTTGACCCGGGGCCTTGCGCGAGCCGGCGGCCGGGGGAGGCCCCGGGTCAGGCCCGGGGCGCGCGCCTCCGTCCCTGCGCGCGCCTAAGGAGCCCGGCGGGGCGTCAGGGGATCAGGCGGACCGCGGCGACGCCCTCGGCGCCGTAGACCCGCAGGCCGACGACCCCGGACAGCGCCGCGGCGTCGATGGCGATGTCGGCGCGCACCCGGCGCTGCGCGGGCGCGCCGGCGGTGATCGCGGCGCCGCCGTTCAGCTCCGGCGGGGCGGCGATGAAGTCGTATTCCAGAAAGCCGTCCCGCGACGGACCGGTCCCTCGGGCGACCAGTTCGGCCTGGAACCAGCCGCCGGTGGCGCTCAGCCCGTGCGCGGTCAGCAGCCGGCCCTTGCGCAGGGCGCCGACCTCCAGCGAGGTCACCTCGGTCACCGGACGCTTCACCGCGTTCTCCAGCACCTCCGGCGTCGTCGGCGCCGGGGGCTGGGAGGGCGTGAGCACCTGGAAGCCCACGTCGGGCGTGTATTCCTTCACCGTCTCGCAGCCGGCGAGCGCGCTCGCGCCCAGCGCCGCGGCCAGGATAAGCGCCGCGCGCGCCGCGCGTCCGGCGCCGTCCCGCTCCCTGCCGGCTCGGCGGCGATGCTCGTGCCCAGGCGCGCTGGTCATGCGGCGGCTCCTCGTTCCCTCTGACGTCCATCGGCCCCGCGCGGAGGCGGCGCGCATCAATCCACAGGCGGGCGGGAAAGGGAAGGGGGGCGGGGGGCGGTCTTTTGACGGCGGTTTCGCGGCCGGCCCGCGGCGCTTGCGCAGGGCCGCGCCCCGGACTAGGTGAGCCGCAAAGGAGCCCGCCATGACCGCCGCCACTCCCGCCCCCGCCGCCCCCGAAGCCTTCGAGGCCATCGTCTCGGACTTCGAGTTCCTCGACGACTGGGAGGACCGCTACGGCTACGTGATCGAGATGGGCAAGAAGATGCCGCCCATGCCCGACGCGCTGAAGGGGCCGGAGACGAAGGTGGACGGCTGCGCCTCGCAGGTGTGGATCGCGCCGCGGCTCGGGCCGGACGGGCGGCTGGGCTTCGTCGGCGACTCGGACGCGCTGATCGTCCGCGGGCTGATCGCGGTGCTGCACGCGCTGCTCGCCGACCGGCCGGCGGAGGAGATCCTCGCCACCGACGCCCAGGCGCAGTTCGCGCGGCTCGGGCTCGACCAGGCGCTCAGCGCCCAGCGGTCCAACGGGCTGCGCGCGATGATGGCGCGGCTGCGCGACCTGGCCGCCGCCCAGGCGGCGCAGGGCTGACCGGACGCGGGTCGGACGGGCGTCGGACGGGCGTCGGACGGCGTCCGACACGTCGCCAATGCCGGGGAGTTTCGTCGTGTTTGACCTCGCGCGGGCGCCGGCGCTCCCCTAGATTGGCCGGCAGATGCAGGGCGACGACAGAGAAGGGCGCTCCATGGCCGGTGAAGACGACGATATCGTCCTGAGCGAGCTCGACGACGACGAGCTTGTGCAGCAGATGCACGACGACCTCTACGACGGTCTCAAGGACGAGATCGAAGAGGGCGTGAACATCCTGCTCGAACGCGGCTGGACCCCTTACAAGCTGCTGACCGAGGCGCTGGTGGCCGGCATGAAGGTGGTCGGCGACGACTTCCGCGACGGCATCCTGTTCGTGCCCGAGGTGCTGCTCGCCGCCAACGCCATGAAGTCCGGCATGGCCATCCTGCGCCCGCTGCTGGCCGAGACCGGGGCCCCGAAGATGGGGACCATGGTGATCGGCACGGTGAAGGGCGACATCCACGACATCGGCAAGAACCTGGTGTCGATGATGATGGAGGGGGCGGGCTTCGACGTGGTCGATCTCGGCATCAACAACGCCGCCGAGGCCTATATCGAGGCGCTGGAGCGCGAGGACGCCCAGATCCTCGGCATGTCGGCGCTGCTGACCACCACCATGCCCTACATGAAGGTGGTCATCGACACGCTGAAGGCCAACGGCACGCGGGACAACTACATCGTGCTGGTCGGCGGCGCGCCGCTGAACGAGGAGTTCGGCAAGGCCATCGGCGCCGACGCCTATTGCCGCGACGCGGCGGTGGCGGTGGAGACGGCCAAGACCCTGGTCGCCGCGCGCCGGCACAACCAGCTATCCGCCGGCTGATCCCGGCCGCCGGCGCCCGGCTTTCCGGCCGCCGCGGCGGGAGAGGAACGCCATGACCGACGCGCCCGCTTCCCCCGCCCGCGCCCGTCCCGCCCGCCGGGGCGGCGCCGGCGCGCGCGCGGCGGAACGGGCGACGGCGCGGGCGCGCGCCGCGGCGGC
>JAYZWL010000108.1:0-34489 GCA_036154955.1 Pseudomonadota bacterium
GCGGCGCCTGCGCGCCCGGCGGGCCGCGCGCCGTCCCCGCTGCGGCGCCGGGCGCGTTGCCCGGGGGCGCGGGCGTTGCTATGGGGACGCTCCCGGAACCATCCTGGGCGATCCCGCCGGGGCGCGCGCCGCCGCGCCCGGGCCCCGCGCGCAGGACCCCGCGCAGGAGCCGTCGCATCCCCGTGACCGAGACGCCCGACACCCGTCCCGCCGCCGCCGCCGCCGCCGCCGTTTCGGCCGATGCCGATGCCGATGCCGCCGAGATGGCCAGGTCCGGGGCCGAGCCCGGCGACTCCGGCCTGCCCACCTGGATCGAGAACGAGCTGGAGCGCCCCCGCGCCCGCTCGGTCGGCGCCCTGCGCCGGCTGCCCGCCCTGATCCGCCCCTATCGCGGCCTCGCCTTCGGCGCGCTGGCCATGCTGGGCGTGACCACGGTGCTCAACCTGGTGCTGCCCGTCGCCGCCGGCCGGGTGGTCGACGGCTTCTCCGCCGAGCGGCTGGAGATGATGGACGCCTATTTCGCGGCCGCCTTCGCCATCGCCTGCGGCCTCGCGCTCAGCACCGCCGCGCGCTTCTACCTCGTCTCCCGCCTGGGCGAGCGGGTGGTGGCCGACCTGCGCCGCCAGGTCTACGACCGGGTCATCGGCCTCAGCCCCGCCTTCTACGAAAAGCTGATGACCGGCGAAGTGCTGTCGCGCATCGGCTCCGACAGCCAGCTGCTGATGAGCGTGGTGGGCTCCACCGTCTCGGTGGCGCTGCGCAACGCGCTGCTGCTGGTCGGGGGCCTGGGCATGATGCTGTGGACCTCGCCCAAGCTGACCGCCTACGGGCTGATGCTGGTGCCGGTGGTGGTGATCCCGATCCTGGTGATCGGGCGGCGGGTGCGGAAGCTGTCCAAGCTGTCCCAGGGCGCGCTGGCCCAGAGCCAGGGCATCGCGTCGGAGACCCTGCTCTCCGCCCAGACCGTGCAGGCCTACACCGCCGAGGCGGCCGAGCGCGCCCGCTACGGCGCGGCGGTGGAGCAGGCCTACGGCTTCGCCATGCGCCGCATCCATGCGCGCACCGCGCTGACCGCGCTGATCATCTTCCTCGCGTTCTCCGGCGTCGTGGGCGTGCTGTGGATCGGGGCGGACGACCTGCGCAACGGCGAGATCAGCCCGGGCGAGCTGGTGCAGTTCCTGATCTATTCGGTGCTGGTCGCCGGGGCGACCGGGGCCCTGTCGGAGGTCTGGGGCGAGGTGCAGCGCGCCGCCGGCGCCACCGAGCGGCTGGTGGAGCTGCTGGAGGCGGAGGACGAGGTGAGCCGCCCCGCCCATCCGGTCCCCCCCGCCTCGCCCGCCCGCGGGGCGCTGGCCTTCGAGGGCGCGCGCTTCCGCTACCCGTCGCGGCCCGAGCGGCTGGCGCTCGACGACGTAAGCTTCGCGGTGGAGCCGGGGCGCACCGTGGCGCTGGTCGGCCCGTCGGGCGCCGGCAAGACCACCATCTTCCAGCTTCTGATGCGCTTCTACGAGCTGGAGGGCGGGCGCGTGACGGTCGACGGCGTCGACGCCGCCGCGATGGACCCGGTGGCGCTGCGCAAGGGCTTCTCCGTGGTCAGCCAGGACCCCGCCATCTTCGCCGACACGGTGGAGGCCAACATCCGCTTCGGCCGCCCGGAGGCCAGCCGGGAGGAGGTCGAGGAGGCCGCCCGCATCGCCGCCGCGCACGACTTCATCCAGGCGCTGCCCCGCGGCTACCAGACCTATGTGGGCGAGCGCGGCGTGATGCTGTCGGGCGGCCAGAAGCAGCGCATCGCCATCGCCCGCGCCGTGCTGCGCAACGCGCCGGTGCTGCTGCTGGACGAGGCGACCTCGGCGCTGGACGCGGAAAGCGAACGGCTGGTGCAGGAGGCGCTGTCCCGCCTGTCGGCCGGCCGCACCACGCTGGTCATCGCCCACCGGCTGGCCACGGTGAAGGCCGCCGACCGCATCCTGGTGATGGAGGACGGCCGCATCGTCGCCGAGGGAACCCATGACGCGCTGATCGCCGAGAACGGGCTCTACGCCCGCTTCGCCCGGCTCCAGTTCACCGACGGGCCCGCCGCGCTGGGCTGAAGGCGCGGCGCGGCGCGGCGGCGCGGGCCGCTGCGGGCCCTCGCCCCGCTCTCCCGCCCCGTTCACGCGATAGATGATCGCCACCGCGGCGGATTGACGCTAGGTTGAGGTTGCGCCGGCCCGCGCCGGCGGCCAACTGTCCCGAAGCCGCGGAACAACCGCGCGGGGGGAGCGCCCGGAGGGAGGACGACATGGACGGATCGCGGGAGATCTACTCGGCCATCTGCGACAAGGCGGCCTGGGAGGCGACGCCGTTGTCGGAGCGCTGGACCGCGCGCAGCCTCCACGAGCTGCTGGAGCGGACCGCCGCCGCCCAGCCCGACCGCCCGGCGGTGAGCTTCCAGATCAAATCGGGCCCCTCCGACAAGGCCGAGACCCTGACCTGGGAGCAGGTCCGCGCCCTGACCGCGCGCGCCGCCAACCTGTTCCGCGAGCTGGGCGTGGAGGAGGGCGACGGCGTCGCCTATCTGCTGCCCAACTGCACGGAGGCCGTGGTCTCGCTGGTCGCGGGCGCCACCGCCGGCACGGTCTGCCCGCTCAACCCGCTGCTGGAGGCCGAGCAGCTCGGCGCGCTGCTGCGCGAGACGGGGGCCAGGGTGCTGGTCACCCTCGCCCCCTTCCCCAAGACCGACGTGGCCGAGAAGGCCGCCGCCGCCGTGGCCATGGCGCCGGCGGTCAAGGCGATCGTGGAGGTGGACCTCAAGCGCTACCTCTCCCCGCCCCTGTCGTGGATCGTGCCGCTGATCCGCCCCAAGCGCCCCGGCGGGCATTCGGCGCAGGTGATCGACTTCCACGAGGGCTGCGCCCGCCAGCCCGACCGGCTGACCTTCGCCGAGCCCGCGGACCCGATGCGCATCGGCGCCTGCTTCCACACCGGCGGCACCACCGGCATGCCCAAGATCGCCCGGCACACGCATCACGGCATGCTCTACAACGGTTTCCTGTCCGCCTCGATGATGTTCGGGCCGACCGACGTGGCGCTGTGCCCGCTGCCGATGTTCCACGTCTTCGCCGCCTATCCGATCTGGATGGCCTGCATGACCTCGGGCGCGCATATGGTCCTGCCCACCCCGCAGGGCTACCGGGGGGAAGGCGTCTTCGACAACTACTGGAAGCTGGTGGAGCGGTGGGGCGTCACGCTCATGGTCACCGTGCCCACCGCCGCCGCCGCGCTGATGCAGCGCGAGGTGAACGCCGACGTGTCCAGCCTGCGCTATGCGCTCTGCGGCTCCGCCCCCCTGCCGCTGGGCCTGTTCGAGCGGTTCGAGCAGGCGACCGGGGTCAAGATCCTCGAAGGCTACGGCATGACCGAGGCGACCTGCCTCGTCTCCTGCAACCCGGCGGAGGGGGAACGCAAGGTCGGCTCGGTCGGGCTGCCCTTCCCCTACACGGACGTGCGCATCCTGATGTGCGACGAGGTGGGCAACATCCGCAAGGAATGCGGGACCGACGAGGTGGGGGAGATCTGCGTCTCCAATCCCGGGGTGATCCCCGGGGGGACCTATACCGAGCCGGAGCGCAATGTGGGCCTCTACGCCGACGGGTCCTGGCTGCGGACCGGGGACCTGGGCCGGATCGACGGCGACGGCTACATCTGGATCACCGGGCGGGCCAAGGACCTGATCATCCGCGGCGGCCACAACATCGACCCCGCGCTGATCGAGGAGGCGCTGGCCAAGCATCCCGCGGTGGCCATGGCCGGCGCGGTGGGGCAGCCCGACGCGCATTCCGGCGAGGTGCCCTGCGTCTATGTGGAGCTGGCCGCCGGGCAGGAGGCGACGGTGGAGGCCCTGCAGGAATGGGCCGACGCCCGCGTGCCGGAACGGGCGGCGCATCCCAAGCATATCGAGATCCTGCCCGAACTGCCCAAGACCGCGGTGGGCAAGGTGTTCAAGCCCGACCTGCGCAAGCTGGCCATCGCCCGGGTCTACGGCGCGGCGCTGACCAAGGCGGGGATCAAGGTCGAGGTCTCGGTGGTCGAGGACCGCAAGCTGGGCCTGGTGGCGGAGCTGCGCCCGCTGGGCAAGACCCCGAACCCGGCGGAGCTGCGCGCGGTGCTCGATGTGTTCCCCCGGCCGTTCCGGCTGGTGGAGAAGGGCTGAACGGCCGACCGGTTCCGGCCGTTCGGCCGCCGCTCTCCACCCGGTCCGACCCGGCCGCAGGCGCCGCGGCGCCCGGACGCGGGCGGCCCCGTCCCGCCCGCGGCGCGCTGGATCGTGGACGCCCGCGGCGCCGTCTCCTGGCCGGCGAGGGTCGCGCCGCGGCGGCGGGCGTCGATCACGCGGCGCTCGCGCCCGCACCGGCGAAGCTGACGCTCGGTCACGAAGCGCGGAGGGGGGGCGCCCGGCGGGCGGGATCCGGGGCAGGCTGCGCGCCATCGCATCCCCTCCCGACGCCAGCGCCGGAACCCGCCAGATGACCCGATCCCCCCGATCCCCCCGCCCGTCCCGCCCCGCGCCCGACGCCCGGTCGCGCCCCGACGCCCATGCCCGTGGCGGCGCCGGCCGCCCGAGCCGCCGGGAGGCGCTGGCGCTCGGCCTCTCCGGCCTCGCCGCCCTGTCGCTGGGCCTCGCGCCGGGCGCGGCGCGGGCCGACGCCGACCCGGTCTTCGCCGACTGGCGCGGCCGCGCCATCCGCGGCTACGACCCGGTGGCCTATTTCACCGAAGGCCGCCCGGTGGAGGGCTCGTCGGCGTTCGAAACCGAATGGAACGGCGCGACCTGGCGCTTCGCCTCCGCCGAGAACCGCGCCCGGTTCCTCGCCGAGCCGGAGACCTACGCGCCCCAATACGGCGGCTATTGCGCCTGGGCGGTGAGCCAGGGCTACACCGCCTCCATCGAGCCGGAGCAATGGTCGATCGTCGAGGGCAAGCTCTACCTCAACTACAACGCCGACGTGCAGGCCAAGTGGAAGGCGGACGTGCCGGGCTTCATCGCCAAGGCGGACGCCAACTGGCCGAAGGCGCTGGAGAAATGAGCGCCCGGGCCGGCTGAGCGCGCCGCGGGCCGCGCCTCCCGCCCCCGTCCCCCAGGGCCCCGCCTGAGCCGCGCGCGTCTTCGCGCGCGGCGAGGGAAAGGGCTCGCCCGCCCCCGGCGGACGCCGCCGGATCGCGGCGCGCCCGACCCCGTCGCGCGCCGGTTCCTCCGCCGCCCGGCTTGCCTCCGCGTCCCCGCGGGTGCAGGAAACGGGGAAAGATCAGGAGGGACCCCCGATGCCGACCGCCCCGACCGACGCGCCCTATGCGGGCAATCTGCTCGCCGCCGCCCTGCGCGCCCCCTCGGCGGGCGACGAGGGCCGGGTCTTCGCCGCCCAGACCGGGCGCGCGGACCTGACCTACGGGGCGCTCTGGGACGGGGCCGAGCGCATGGCCGCCGCCCTGACCGCGCTGGGGGTCAAGCCCGGCGACCGGGTGGCGATGCAGGCCGAGAAGTCGCTGGAGGCGGTGCAGCTCTATCTGGGCGTGGTGCTGGCGGGCGCGGCCTTCCTGCCGCTCAACACCGCCTATGTGCCCGCGGAGATCGCGTTTTTCCTGACCGACGCCGAACCGGCGGTCTTCGTCTGCGACCCGGGCGCGCTGGCGGCGCTGGGCCCGATCGCGGAGAAGGCGGGCGCCACGGTCATGACGCTGGATGCGGACGGCAAGGGGACCATGGCCGACGCCGCGTCGGCCGAGGCCCCGGGCTTCGCCGCCGTCGCCCGCGGGCGCGACGACCTCGCCTGCATCCTCTACACCTCCGGCACCACGGGGCGGTCCAAGGGGGCGATGCTGACCCACGGCAACCTCGCCTCCAACGCCGAGACCCTGCGCGACTACTGGCGCTTCACCCCCGCCGACCGGCTGATCCACGCGCTGCCGATCTTCCACGCCCACGGCCTCTACGTGGCGCTGAACGTGACGCTGGTCGCGGGCGGATCGCTGATCTTCCAGCCGAAATTCGACCCCGACGCGGTGCTGGCGGCCATGCCCTCCGCCACCTCGCTGATGGGGGTGCCGACCTTCTACACCCGCCTGCTCGACCATCCCGACCTGACGCGGGAGGTCGTGGCGGGGATGCGCCTCTTCGTCTCCGGCTCCGCCCCGATGCTGGCCGAGACCCATGCCCGCTGGACCGAGGCCACCGGCCACCGGATCCTGGAACGCTACGGGATGACCGAGACCTCGATGAACGCCTCCAACCCCTATGAGGGCGACCGGCGGCCTGGCACCGTGGGCTTCCCGCTGCCCGGCGTGGAGATCATCATCACCGACCCCGAGACCGGCGCGCAGCTTCCGGCGGGCGAGACCGGGATGCTGGAGGTGCGCGGCCCCAACGTGTTCAAGGGCTACTGGCGGATGCCCGAGAAGACGGCGGAGGAGAAGCGGGAGAACGGCTTCTTCATCACCGGCGACCTCGCGCAGGTGTCGGAGGACGGCTACGTCTCCATCGTCGGGCGGGCCAAGGACCTGGTGATCTCGGGCGGCTACAACGTCTATCCCAAGGAGGTCGAGGGCCTGATCGACGACCTGCCGGGCGTGAAGGAAAGCGCGGTGATCGGCCTGCCGCATCCCGATTTCGGCGAGGGGGTGGCGGCGGTGATCGCCGAGGCCGCGCCGGGCTCGGTGGATGCGGAGGCGGTGAAGGCGGCGCTGCGCGACCGGATCGCGCGCTACAAGCAGCCCCGCGCGGTGTTCGTGGTGGACGAGCTGCCGCGCAACACCATGGGCAAGGTGCAGAAGAACGTGCTGCGCGAGACCTACAAGGACGCCTTCGCGGGCTGATCGGGAACGACGGGGGAGGGGGGCGCGGCGAACCTCCCGCCCCCCGCCCCGGTCCGCCGCGGCGGCGGTTCGAAGTCAGGGCGCCCCGGGCCTGACCCGGGGCCTCGCGACGCCGGCCCCTCGCGCAAGGCCGGATGCAGGGCTCCGCGCGCGGAAGCCGCCCGACCAATTTTCCGAAGTGGACACGGACGACCGATGCGCCCCGCCGGGGCGGACCCCCGTGACGCGCTCAGCGCTCCCGCAGGTCCTGCATCCCGGGCATCGACGCCGGCACGGCGGCGCCGATATGGCGGGCGCGGGCCTCTTCCTCGCGCGCCTTCGCCACCTCCTCGCGCACCCGCCGCCGCTCCACCGCCATCACGAACAGGATGGAGAGGGCGGAGCACACGCCGGTCAGCAGCATCATCCCGATCAGCGGCCAGGGCCCCGTCTGCGGCCCCAGCAGCGCGCCGGTGATCGCCGAGAGCGCGGCGCCCCCGCCCATCATCAGCGTGGAGCCCAGGCCCGAGGCGCTGCCCGCCAGCGCCGGGCGCACCGACAGCGAGCCAGCCATGGCGTTGGGCATGGTCATGCCGTTGCCCATGCCCATCACGAAGACCGGCCCGAACAGCGCCAGCGGATGCGCGACCCCCGCGAGGAACAGCCCGAGGCAGAACAGCATGGAGCCGGTGGAGACCAGCGTGCCGGTCAGGATCATCCGGTTCAGCCCGACCCGCTGCGAATAGCGGCCCGACAGGAAATTCCCGCTCATGTAGCCGCCGGCGATGAAGCCGAAATAGAAGCCCAGCTCCGACGGGCTCAGCCCCAGCATCTCGGTCGCCACATAGGGCGCGCCGCCCATGAAGGTGAAGAAGGCGCCCGAGGCGAAGGCGCAGGCCAGCGCGTAGCCCCAGAAGCGGCGGGAGGCGAAGAGCTCCGGATAGGCGCGGAACTGCTCGGTGAACGAGGCGGAGCGGTGGCGGTTGGTCTCCCCTGCGTCGACCCAGCACAGGACCATGACCCCGATGCCGAACAGCAGCAGCACCGCGAAATTGGCGTGCCAGCCCCAGGCCTGCTCGATCGCGCCGCCGATCATCGGGCCGATCATCGGGGCCACCGCCATGCACATGGTCACGTAGCCGATCATGGAGGCGGATTTCTCCGGTCCCACCATGTCGCGCACCATGGCCCGGCTCAGCACCAGCCCGGCCGAGACCCCGGCCTGCGCCATGCGGCAGATCATGAAGGTCTCGATATTGGGGGCGAGCAGGCAGCCCAGCGTGGCCAGGGTGAAGATCACGAAGGCGCCCAGCACCACCGGCCGGCGCCCGTAGCGGTCCGACAGCGGCCCGATGATCAGCTGGATCGCCGCCATCACCGTCAGATACGCGGAGATGGCGAGCTGCATCACCGCGTATTCCACCTCGAAATACGCGGCCATGCCGGGCATCGAGGGCAGGAAGATGTTCATGCTCAGCGCGCCGAGACCCGCCATCAGCACCAGCGTGATGATGGCCGGCGGCGTCGTGCGGTCGAAAATCTTCGGCGGCGCGGGCGGCGCGGGTTCGGCGAGCGTCATAAGGCGATCTTACGATGTCGCGGCGCCTGTGTCCACGTCGCGGGCGGCGTCGGCGGGTCGTTCCGGCACGAGTTGACCGCATTCCGGAGGCGCGCCGCGGATCGCGGTTTCCAATTTCCGAATGGAACCGTTACATGCTGATATCATTAGGGATTTGTTGACTCTGACGCCGCATTTTCGCCCCGCCGGCGCAACCTTTCCTCAACCATGCGCTGCAACAGTGCCCCTCGACCGTCCGGGTCGAAAGGGGTGTGCGATGCGGTGCCTTGTCGTTGATGATGCGCAGGAGCTTGCCATGCTGTGGCAGCTCGAACTGGCGGCGCGGGGATTCGACGTCGACGTGGCCCTGAACGCGGAGCAGGCGTTCCGCTCCATGCTGCATACCCGCTACGACCTGATCGTCGCCGATCTGGGCCTGCCCGACGGCTCCGGGGTGACCGTGGCGCAAAGCGCCGCGATGCGGGCGCCCGAAGCCGACGTGGTGGTGGTCACCGCGCGGACCGAATTTCCCAACGGGGAGCTTTTCGGCATGTCCGACAACATCGTCGGCGTGTTCCGGAAGTCGGCCGACATGGCCGACTTCTTCGCGTTCGTGGAGCATCTTCGCAGCCGGCGCGCGCGGGACGAGGCGTCGGACGCCCGGCGCGGCCGCGGCGCCGCGGAGGCGGACCGGGCGGGCGAGGACATCTTCGGCCCGGCCTGGGGCAAGGCCCGCAAGATCTCCGCCGACGCGGCGGAGTGAGCGCGGCGGGATCCGGCCCGTGAGGGCGCCGGCCTGCTAGAGGATGGACCCGGTCCGCGGGCGAACGGGGCGCGGATCGAGCGGGGCGCGGATCCAGCGGAACCGAGATCCTGTCGAGCCGGGACCAAGAGCCGCCGGGAGCAATCGCGACGGAAAGCGACCTGTGAGAGAGGCGGCCGACGGTCCGGTTTCCTCCGCAGGGTCATGGCAGACGCCCCGGGCTTGACCCGGGGCCTCGCGACGCCCCAGTCTTGGCCCCGGCCCGCGGGACAGGCTTCCGGTGCAAGCAGGCGGATCGCGAACGGTCGCCGCCGCGACGCCGCGCGCGATCGGGGCCTCGCCCCCGATCCGGCCGATGCCGCCCCATCTCCGGCCGAATCCGCCCCGTCGCGCTTCGCGAACCGCCGCGCCCCTTCGCGAAGCGACGGGTCGGGACGGTCGGCGGGAACTTCGGCGGCGGCGGAGGTCAGCGCCAGTCGGGGTCGCGCTTCTCCAGGAAAGCCTGCACGCCCTCGGCGGTGTCGCGATGGACCATGTTCTCGGCCATCACCCGGCCGGTATAGGCGTAGGCGGCCTCCAGCCCCATTTCGACCTGCGCGTAGAAGGCCCGCTTGCCGGTGCGCACCGCCACGTCCAGCTTGCCCGCCACCTTGCGCGCCAGCTCCATCGCCGCCGCGCCCTGCTCTCCGTCCGGGACCGCGCGGTTGATCAGCCCGATCTCGGCGGCGCGGGCGGCGGAGATGAACTCGCCCGTCGTCAGCATCTCGAACGCCTGCTTGGCCGGCACGTTGCGGGTCAGCGCCACCATGGGGGTCGAGCAGAACAGCCCGATATTCACCCCGTTCACCCCGAAGCGCGTGCTTTCCGCCGCCACCGCCATGTCGCAGGTCGCGACCAGCTGGCAGCCCGCCGCCGTGGCGATGCCATGCACCTCCGCGATCACCGGCTGGGGCAGGCGGGTGATGGAGGTCATCATCCGTCCGCATTGCGCGAAGAGCGCGTTGTAGTAGCCCCGCCCCCCGTCCGGAGCCTGGCGGGCGGCCTGCATCTCCTTCAGGTCATGCCCCGCGCAGAACGCCTTGCCCGCCCCGCGCAGCACCACCGCGCGCACCGACCCGTCCACGGCCAGCGCGTCGAGCTCTCCCTGCAGCCGCGTCAGCATCGCCTCGGACAGCGGGTTGATCCGCGCGGGCGCGTTCAGCGTCAGCCGCGCCACGCCGTCCAGGTCCTCGCGCAGCAGCAGGTCGTCGGGGGCGTCGACGGGGGCTTCGGTCATCGGTCGGTCTCCTCCCTTGGGCGCGGGCATCCTAGTCGCGGGGGGCGGGGGCGGCTACTCCCTTGACCCCGCGCGCGCGGCCCGCATTCTGGCCGCGAAGAAAAGACAGGGGGGAGGGCGCATGTCGACGCCGCGAAACGTGCATTTCACCGAGGCCGAGCTGGGCGCCTATCTCGACGAGGTGTTCCCGGAGACCTCCGGCCGCTTCACGGTGGAGCAGGTGGCCCCGATGTTCGTGCGGATGCGCATGAAGATCGGGCCGATGGACCTGCGGCCGGGAGGCACGATCTCCGGCCCCTCGATGTTCACGCTGGCCGACTGCGCCTATTACGCGGTGACGCTGGCCATGATCGGGCGCCAGGCGCTGACGGTGACCACAAGCTGCGCGATTAACTTCATGCGCAAGCCGGAGCCGAAGGACCTGATCTGCGAGGCGCGGATCCTGAAGCTGGGCCGGGTGCTGAGCGTGGGCGACGCCACGATCTTCTCGCCGGGGGTGGAGGGGCCGGTGGCCCATGCCAGCCTGACCTACTCGATCCCGCCCGCGCCCGCCGTCGCCTGACCCGAGCGGGCGGCGCGTCAGGCGGGCGGCGTCATTCGGCCGGCGGCGGGCCGTCGCCGGCGGGGCCGCTCACCCGCGCCGGCGGGTTGTCCATCGCCGCGGCCTGCCGGTGGCCGGAGACCGCCTGCGCGTCGACGGGCTGCGGGCCGGCGCCGGGGGCGGAGACGGAGGCTCTCGCCGACCGTTTCAACCAGCCCGCGGCGCGCAGCTCCCGCATCCGGGCCCGGCTCACCGGGATCTCCTCGCCGTTGGTCAGGCGCAGCAGGGCGCGGTCGCCGTCGCGCTTCACCTCCGCCACCGCGCGCCGCGCGACCCAGTGGGAGCGGTGGACGCGCAGCCCCTCTTCCGGCCAGGCCTCGTCCATCGCGTCTCCCAGACGCATCAGCAACAGCTCGTCGCCCGCCTCGGTGGCGACCGAGACGTAGTGGTCGTTCATGGTCAGCCGCAGCAGAGGCGCGCGGCGGGCCGGGGACAGCCGCTGCAGCAGGCGCGGGCCGGCGGCGAGATCCCGGGCCGTGGGGGCCGGCGCGGGCTCGGGAGGCGCGGGGGGCGGCTTCGCCCGGGCGTCGGGCGCGGCCCTTTTCGCGGGCGCGGGAGGCGGCGACGTTTCCGTAACGGTTTCGGGGACGGGAGGGGGCGCCGCGTGCGATTCCGTGGCGTCAGGCACGACGATCCGAGCGGGGGCCGGGGCCTCGCGCGGCGAATCGGTCGGGGCTCCGAGGGGGCGGGCCCGGTCCAGCACGCCGATTCCCAGCGGCCGTCCCGTCACCACCCGCGACTTGGCGGCGAGCAGCAGGGTCAGCGCCGCGTAGCCGGGCAGGGAGGCGAACCACGCGCCGAACCCGTATGACATGTCCAGGGTCTGCGCCCGCAGCCCGCCCAGGATCAGCGCCACCAGCGGGGCGGACAGGGTGACCGACACGGTCAGTGTGGATAGTGGCGAAACGCCTTGGTTTCGCATCGAAACCCATGAAATCGCCTCGAAAACCGTGAGAACCGCCCAGGACGCGCCCAGCGCGATCAGCCAGTAGACCAGCCGGTCCGCCGGCCCGTAGCCCTGTCCGAGACCGAAGGGCGCCGCGACGGCGAACAACCCGGAGGTGAGCGCCCAGACCGCCCAGAGCCGCGGCGACGACACCTGACGGCGCCATTCGCGAAGCGCGACCTTGAGTGAATTCATGCCCTGCGTCCGTTCGCGAAGTTCGAAAGGTCTCTCACGAAAACCAGTTTGAACGGCATGCTGCATTGCGTCCAGTCTGTTTCGTGTCGAAAGGGTTGCTGGTCCCATCCCTTCGGCAGGCCGCTGACGCGGCGGGATGAGCGACCGGCCGGACCTCGACGGCCGGTTTCCCGCACGCCGAAACGCGGCGCCCGGAACCGGCGTGCTTCACTGGGGAGTCATGCGTTGGACGGGCGCGGGAGAGGGGCGGCGGCGGCTCGCGCCTCTCCCGCACGATCTCGCCGGACGCGGTCTGGACGCCGCGAGCCGGAGGGCGACTGACTGGACCCGTCGCCGCGCCCCGCGCGGAGGACAGGGGCCCGCGGCGGCGTTTGGGAGGACGCGGCCGCGGGCCGAATTTTTCGTGAGAGACGGCCGTGTCAGGCCCGGAGGCGGACCCGCGGCCGGGCTCAGGCGCGCTGGCCGGAGGCGGCGTCGTCGGCGTCGTCCCGCCGCTCCGGGCTGGCGATCAGGTCCAGCCAGCCGGCGTCGCGCAGCGCCGCCACGCGCCCTCGGGACACGGGGATGCGCTCGCCATTGGTCAGGATCAGCTCCACCCGGTCGCCGGAGCGTTCGGCGGAGGCCAGCGCCCGGCGCGCCACCCAATGCGAGCGGTGGACCTGAAGGCCCGGCTCCGGCGCGGTCTCGACGATGGCGTCGCCCAGGCGCATCAGCACCATCTCGCGCCCGGCCTCGGTGGCGATTTCGACATAGTGGTCATTCATCGACAGGCGCAGCAACGGGCCCCGGCGATCGTGCGACATCCGGCGCAGGATGCGCGCGGCGGGGCGGCCTGACGGGGTGAAGGCGATGACGCCGGGCCCGGCGGCGGCGGACGGCGCGGGCCTGGCCTCGGGCTCGGCTTGAGATTCGGGTTCGGCCTCGGGTTCGGGCGCGGCTTCCGGCCGGGCGGGGGCCGCCGGCGCCTCGGCGATGTCGGGCGCGCCGACGGCCTCGGCTTCGCCCGCCGGCGCGGGCGCGGGCGACGTCTCCTGCGCATGCGGTTCCGCCAGGCCGCGCCGGGCGACGCGTCCGTCTCCGCCCGGGGCGCCGTCCTCGGGGAACACCGCCAGGCCCAGCGGCTGGCCCAGCGCCAGGCGGGTCTTCAGCGCCACCACCAGCGCCAGCAGCGCGCAGATCGGCAGGTCGGCCAGCCAGTCCATCGGCCCGAAGGGCAGCCGCAGCAGCGAGGCGTGGACCGGGGGCAGCAGCGAGGTCAGCGCCGGGGCCGCGATCAGCACGGTCAGCGCCAGCGAAGGCCCCGGACGTCCGTCGAACAGGATGGAGGCCGCGGCCGCGGCCAGCGTCGTCACCACCCAGGCCGCCGCCATCGCCGCCGCCCAGAACGCGACCCGCCCGATCGGGCCGAACGCCTCGTCGGTTCCCGCCGGCCCGATCGCCGCGAACAGCCCCGCCGTCAGGAAACACACGGCCCACAGGCGCGGTTTGACCAGGTCGCCCCGCCATTCGCGCAGCGCCAACTGCATCTCACGCATGCTCAACCCCCTTCGGCGAACGCCATTCACCCGGCCGCGTAAATCCCCTGTTCATCGATCATTGCCTCGGGCTTTTCTATTTTTCAAGCGAAGGGTTTCGGGTCGGAACCTCCTCGCCCAGCCGGGACGCAGGTAGACGTCCCCGGCTTTCCCGGTCCCCGGCGCCGTCAGCGCGGCGGTGGGCGACGGGAACACGCGGCGCGCCGAAGCCGGCGAGGCGCCTCGCGGATGTGGGAGTGCGCGTTTCAGCCGGCGCGCGTCGAGTGGCGTTTTCGTATCGTGGCGTATCAGACCGCGGCGCGCGTATCCCGCGCCATGTCGGCGGGGCGAGGCCGGACGACGGCTCGTCCTCCACGCCCTGCCGATGGCCCGCGCGCGCGCCTCCCTCTTTCGGGAAGTCGCCGCCGGATTCGCGTCGCGCGCGGGGCGTGCGCGGGCCGCGTCCGGCGAATGCGCCGGAGAAAATTGGGGTATTTGAGAACCCCATTGCCAAGTCCATGGAATTCCTTGCGGGATTCTCGCCGTCTCGTCGCGTAACGCGATTGACATGCGCCGGAGAATCCTTAGAACCCGCGCATCCGTCCACCGCCCGGGACCGTCCCGGCGCCGGGACGCCGTATTCGCGCCAGGGGAGACGCCTCGGGCGTCTCGAAAGCGAAGGGATCCATGAAGACCTTTTCCGCCAAGCCGTCCGATATCGACAAGAAGTGGGTCGTGATCGACGCCGAAGGCGTGGTGCTGGGCCGTCTGGCCGTCATCATCGCCACCCGTCTGCGGGGCAAGCACAAGGCCTCGTTCACGCCGCACATGGACATGGGTGACAACGTCATCGTCATCAATGCCGACAAGGTGCAGCTCACCGGCCGCAAGCGCGCCGACAAGGTGTACTACTGGCACACCGGCCACCCGGGCGGCATCAAGCACCGCACCGCGGCGCAGATCCTCGACGGGCGTTTCCCCGAGCGGGTGATCGAGAAGGCCGTGCAGCGCATGATGCCGGGCGGGCCGCTGACCCGGAAGCAGCTGTCGAACATGCGGGTCTACGCCGGCGCCGAGCATCCGCACACGGCGCAGGAGCCCGAGGTGATCGACGTCGCCTCCATGAACACCAAGAACACCCGGAGCGCCTGATATGTCCGACGACCTGAAGTCGCTCGACGAGCTCTCGACCCTCGCCTCCGACCCCGCCGTCGCCGAGATCGCCGCCCCGCGCGAGCCGGTCCGCGACGCGCTGGGCCGCTCCTACGCCACCGGCAAGCGCAAGGACGCGGTCGCCCGCGTCTGGGTGAAGCCCGGCACCGGCAAGGTCGTGGTCAACGGCAAGCCGATGAACGAGTACTTCGCCCGTCCCGTGCTGCAGATGGTGCTGGCCCAGGCCTTCTCCGTGTGCAACGTGGAAGGCCAGTTCGACGTGATGGCCACCGTCAAGGGCGGCGGTCTGTCGGGCCAGGCCGGCGCGGTGAAGCACGGCGTGTCCAAGGCGCTGACCCTCTATGACCCGAGCCTGCGCCCCGCGCTGAAGGCCGCCGGCTTCCTGACCCGCGACGCCCGCGTGGTGGAGCGCAAGAAGTACGGCCGCCGCAAGGCCCGCCGGTCCTTCCAGTTCTCCAAGCGCTGATCCGGTTTCCCGGACCGCGCGACCGGAAACGGACGCGACAAGACCAGACCCCGCGCCGCATGGCGCGGGGTTTTTTCGTGAAACCCGCGCAAGGCTCCGAAAAGGCGGCGCGCGAAAGTCTTGCCCGCGCCTCCGGCCGCGTCTAAATCGCCGTCCGGGAGCGAGCGCCGCGAGAAGGACACCGCCCATGGCCGGCGCCGCCGTCCGCGAGATCAGCTACGCGCACGGGGTGCGCACCCCCGCCGGCCAGGCCCTGGTCCGGGCGGTGGAGAACCTGACCGGCCGGCTCGGCCTGATCCGCCGCGCGCGGGGCTATGAGCTGGAGGTCGCCGCCGGCGCCGATTTCTGGGAGGTGATCGCCCGCCGCTACGGGCTGACGCTGGACCTGCCGGGCCCGGGGCTCGCGCATATCCCCGCCGCCGGCCCGCTGGTGCTGGTCGCCAACCATCCCTACGGCATCCTGGACGGGCTGATGATGGGCCGGGCGCTGTCGGCGCGGCGGCAGGATTTCCGCATCGTCGCCCACCAGGTGTTCCGCAAGTCGGCGGAGATCGACCGCTTCATCCTGCCGATCAGCTTCGACGGCACGCGCGAGGCGCAGCGCCTGAACATAGAGACCCGGCGCGAGGCGATGGCGCATCTGGCCCGGGGCGGCGCGGTGGGGATCTTTCCCGGCGGCACCGTCTCCACCGCCCGCCAGCCCTTCGGGCGGCCGATGGACCCGGCCTGGCGCACCTTCACCGCCAAGATGGTGGCGCGATCGGACGCCGCCGTGGTGCCGATGTTCTTCGAGGGGGCCAATTCCCGGGCCTTCCAGCTCGCCTCCCACCTGCACGCCACGCTGCGGCTGGCGCTGCTGATCGCGGAATTCCGCCGCCGCATCGGCGCCCCGGTGCCCGCGGTGATCGGCGCCCCCCTGCCACCGGCGGAGATCGACGCGCGGCGCCGCGACGCCCGGGCGTTGATGGACTACCTGCGCGCGGCGACCTATGCGCTGTCGCCCCAGCCGCTCGACGACATCGCCTATGGCTACGAGTTCGAGGAGACCTGGAGCTAGCCCCCGCCCCCGCCCCGCCCCCGTCCCGCCGGGCGGGGCGCCGCGGCCACGCTTCGACCCTCGCCGCGGCCCCGGGGTCAGGGGAGCGTTGCGCAGGGCGCCGGAGGGCGATACCTGTCCCGCGCAACTTTTCCCAGAGGAGCAGGGATCATGACCAGGGCGCGCATCGCCATCATCGGGGCCAGCGGCTACACGGGCGCCGAGCTCGTCCGACTGGTCACCTCGCATCCGCGCATGGAGATCGCGGCGCTGGCCGCGGACCGCAACGCCGGCAAGGCGATGGGCGACGTCTACCCGTCCTTCGCCCATATGGACCTGCCCAAGCTGGTGGAGACCGGGGATATCGACTGGTCGACCATCGACCTCGCCTTCTGCGGCCTGCCCCACGCCACCGCCCAGGCGGTGATCGGCGGGCTGCCGCGGGACCTGAAGGTGGTGGACCTGTCCGCCGACTTCCGGCTGCGCGACGCCGCGGTCTACGAGAAATGGTACGGGCATGAGCATCACGCCCCCGAGCTTCAGGACGAAGCCGTCTACGGCCTGCCCGAATTCTACCGCGAGGACCTGAAGAAGACCCGGCTCGCCGCCGGCACCGGCTGCTTCGTGGTCACCGGGCTGATGCCGCTGGTCCCGCTCTGCGAAGCCGGGCTGATCGACCTCGACGACATCGTCATCGACGCCAAGACCGGGATCACCGGGGCCGGGCGCTCGGCGGCCGAGTGGAAGCTGTTCTCCGAGGTCACCGAGGGGACCAAGGCCTACGGCATCGCCACCCACCGCCACACCGCGGAGTTCGATCAGGAGCTGTCGAAGGCCGCCGGCAAGGAGGTGGTGGTGACCTTCACGCCCCACCTCCTGCCGATGAATCGCGGCATCCTCGGCACCGTCTACGTGAAGGGCGACCCGGAGGCGATCCAGGCCGCGCTCGCGGCGCGCTATGCCGACGAGCCCTTCGTTCAGGTGCTGCCGATGGGCGAGGCGCCGACGACCTGGTCGGTCCGCGGCTCCAACATGTGCCGCATCGGGGTCACGCCCGACCGGCGGCCGGGGCGGGCGATCATCGTCTCGGTGCTCGACAACCTGGTGAAGGGGGCTTCGGGCCAGGCGGTGCAATGCGCCAACCTGATGCTGGGCTTCGAGGAGACCGAGGGCCTGACGCTGGCCCCCATGTTCCCCTGACCGGGCGCGGGAAGGGGCGCGGGGCGCGGGGCGCGCCGGGCGGGGTGTCGGGCAGGGCGGCGAAGGGGGGCGTTCCGGCCACGGTCGGCGCCCCTCGTCCCCCTGCGCGGCCCCGGCGGGTTCGCCGCGGACGGGAAGCGGGCTAGATTGAGGCGAAGCGGCGCCGACCCGCCGGCCCGCCGCCCGCCCGTCCCGCCGCCCGCCTGAGGAGACGCCGCCCCGTGACCCCCGCCGCCGACATCGCCCCCGACAGCAAGGACCTTGAGAACGACGCCTGGTCCGAAGCTCCGGCCCGCGCCCGGCGCGGCGGTTCCGGAGGCGGTTCCGGAGGCGGTTCGGCGAGGGTCGGGGAGGCGGAGGGGCTGCCCCCCTCGGTTCTGGCCCGCTACGGCGTCGGCCTGCGGGGCGCGGCGACGCGGCTGTTCTCGCTCAAGACGCTCAAGATCCTGGTCGCCGCCGGCGTCAGCTTCCAGAAGCACGAGGGCCCGATGCTGTCGGGCTACATCGCCTTCGCCACCCTGCTGGCGGTGTTCCCGTTCCTGATCTTCGTGACCTCCGTCGCCGCGGCCACCGTGGGTCCGCATGAGATCGACGCGCTGACCCAGCTCCTGTTCGAGATCGCCCCCACCGAGGTCGCCGAATTCGTCCGCCCGGTGCTGGAGGAGGCGTTGGGCCGCCAGCGGACCGGGGTGCTGACCTTCGCCGGTCTCGGCGCGCTCTGGGTCTCGTCCAACGGGGTGGAGGCCTACCGGATCGGCTTCGACCGCGCCTACGACCCCGACAAGCCGCGCAACATCGTGTTCAGCCGCGCGGTGGGGCTGTTCTTCGTGGTGCTGGGCACCGGCGTCGCGCTGATCATGGGCTTCGCGGTGGTGCTGGCCCCGCTGATGATCGGGCTGCTGGAGGATCTGGCCGGGCGCACCGTGCCGCTGGGGCTGGGCATCCTGCGCTATCTGCTGGCGGGGGCGGCCTTCACCGTGTTCCTCGTGCTGATGCACCTGATCCTGCCCTCGCGCCGGCCCGGGCGCTGGCGGCGGCTGTGGCCCGGGGTGCTGGCGACGCTGGCGATCTGGACCGCGGCGGCCTCGGGCTTTTCGATCTATCTGGCGAATTTCCAGTCCTACACCGTCACCTATGGCGGTCTCGCCAGCGTGATCGTGACGCTGCTGTTCTTCTATCTCTCCGGGGCCGTGATCCTGTATGGAGCGGAGATCAACGCCGCCCTCGCCCGCGCCGACAAGGCCGAGGCGGAGGCGGACGCGACGGGCCGGGAGACCTGAGGCCCGCAATTCCGGAGCGACGCCATGGCCATGACCCGCAAGAAACGCCGCATCGTTCTGATCGGCATCGGCGCGGCCTTCCTCGCCTCCGCCTCGCTGCTGGTCGGGGTGGGGATGCGTGATTCCATCGTGTTCTTCCTGTCCCCCACCGAGATCGCGGAGCGCGCGCCAGGCCCCGAGCAGCGGCTGCGCGTGGGCGGGCTGGTGGTGGAAGGCTCCATCGCCCCGGTCGACGGCGGCGGCGTGCGCTTCGCGCTGACCGACGGGGCGGCGGAACAGGCGGTGGAATTCGCCGGCATCCTGCCCGACCTCTTCGCCGAGGGGCAGGGCGCCATCGCCGAGGGGCGGATGGTCGACGGGCTCTTCGTCGCCTCCGAGGTGCTGGCCAAGCATGACGAGAAATACATGCCCCGGGAGGTCGAGGCCGCGCTGAAGGAACAGGGCGTCTACCGCGCCCCGACCGAGGACGGCGAGGGCCGGGCGGTGGCGCCGGGAACCGGAGGCTGATCCCGATGGCCCGCGCCTTCCCCTTCGACTGGGTGGAGGCCTTCGCCTCCGTCCCCTTCGGCGGCAACCCCTGCGCGGTGTTCCATGGCGCCGACGGGATCGACGTCGCGACGCGGCTGAAGCTGGTGCGCGAGACCTCGCTCGTGGAATGCGCCTTCGTGGTCCCCTCCGCCGTCGCCGATTTCGGGGCGCGCTACTACCTGCCGACGCGGGAGATCCCGATGGCGGGGCATCCGACGGTGGCCACGGTCGTCTCGCTGGTCTCGCGCGGGCTGGTCGACCTATCCGCCGGCCCGGCGCGCTTCACGCTGGAGGTGGGAGCCGGCGTGATGCCGATCGAGGCCTCGCGGGACGCGGACGGGACGGTGCATGTCGCCATGGAGCAGGCGGCGCCCGTGTTCGGGGCCGAGCAGGATCCGGCGGAGATCGCCGGGATCTACGGGCTGTCGGCCGCGGACATCCTCGGGACGCCGCGCATCGTGTCGACCGGCACGCCGTTCTGCGTGACCCTGCTGCGCGACCGCGCGGCGCTCGACCGGGCCCGGCTCGACGTGGCGCGGCTGGAGGCCTGGCGCGCGGGGCAGGGGGCGGAGACGGGGGCGGCGGCGATCATGGAGCCGTTCCTCGCGGTGCTGTCCGGCGCGACGGCGGGCGGCGACACCTGCGCCCGCCTGCTGCTCGCCCCGCCCGCGCCGCCGGAGGATCCGTTCACCGGGTCGGCCACCGGATGCCTCGGCGCCTATCTGTGGCACGGCGGATGGATCGAGCGGCCGGACTTCGTCGCGGAGCAGGGCCACGGCCTCGGCCGCCCCGGCCGGGCCGAGGTCGAGGCGCTGGGCCCGCGCGAGGCCCCGACCGGGGTGCGGGTCGCGGGGCCCGGGGTGGTGCTTATGCGGGGCGAACTGCTGCTCTGAACGCCGTCGCGGGGTTCAGGCCGGGCGTTCCGCGCGCCCCGGGCCTGACCCGGGGCCTCGCGACGCGGACCGCCCGCGCCGGCCCCGGGATCAGGGCGCGGGCGGGCGTCGAATTCTCGGGATCGTCGACGAAGGGCGCCGGCGGCGGCCGCGCGCCCGCCCGGAACCGGGGAAGGCGCCGACCCGGATGCGTCATGCGGGAGACCTTCGTGGGACCCCGCCGCCCGCGGGCGCGCGCCGTGGTGCCGGCGGCGCCCCTGGCCGAGCGACGGGGCGGGCGGTCGGCGCGGCGCGCGTGATCGCGGCGCCGCGCCTCCCCCCCACGCCCGGCGGCCACCCCCACGGGGCCGCCCGGCGGTCTCGTCCGATCCGGTCCGTTCGGCGCCTGGCGCCCGGTCCGTCTCGTTGGACTCAGGTATGGCGCCCCGGCCGTGATGCCGGTGTGACAAGAACAGGGCGTGGCCGACTTTTTCGCAGAAATCTGAAAAATTATTCAAATTCAGATATATAGGTGAGGCCGAGAGGCGGGTCCGTCGACCCGCGCGCTGGGCAGGACAGGCTGAGGACGGGCGAATCGCCAGCCCCCGCCTCGCCTGCGGCCCCGTCCCGCCTGCGGCCCCGTCCCGCCTGCGACCCCGCAACGCCCCGGCCTCACGTCCCCGCGAATTGCATCGCCGCGCCCCCCGGCGCATTCTCCGCCCCCTGCGCATGTCCCGGCGACGCCCTTCGCCGGGGGGCGAGACCCGGAGGCCGGACATGATCGCCGAACTTGGCCATTTCGCCCTGATCCTCGCCCTGATGGCGAGCCTCGCCCAGGCGATCGCGCCGCTGATCGGGGCGCAGAAGGGCTGGGCCGACTGGATGCGGGTGGCGGAGCCCGCCGCCGGCCTGTCCTTCCTGCTGACGATGGCCGCCTTCGCGGCGTTGACCGCGGCCTTCGTGACCTCGGATTTCTCGGTGGCGCTGGTGGCGTCCAATTCCCACTCGATGAAGCCGATGCTCTACAAGGTGTCGGGCGTGTGGGGGAACCATGAGGGCTCCCTGTTGCTCTGGGTGCTGATCCTGACGCTTTACGGCGCGATGATCGCCACGCTGGGCGGGAACCTGCCGCAGACGCTGCGCGCGCGCACGCTGGCGGTGCAGGGGGCGGTGGGGGCGGCGTTCCTGGCCTTCCTGCTGTTCACCTCCAACCCGTTCCTGCGGCTCGCGACCCCGCCGCTCGACGGGAACGACCTGAACCCGCTGCTGCAGGACCCGGGCCTCGCCTTCCATCCGCCGTTCCTCTACCTCGGCTATGTGGGCCTCTCGACCGCCTTCTCCTTCGCCGTCGCCGCGCTGATCGAGGGCCGGGTGGACGCCGCATGGGCGCGCTGGGTCAGGCCCTGGGCGCTGGCGGCGTGGATGTTCCTGACCGTGGGCATCGCGCTCGGCTCCTACTGGGCTTATTACGAGCTGGGCTGGGGCGGCTGGTGGTTCTGGGACCCGGTGGAGAACGCCTCCTTCATGCCGTGGCTGGCCGCCGCCGCGCTGCTGCATTGCGCCATCGTGGTGGAGAAGCGGGACACGCTGAAATCCTGGACCATCCTGCTGGCCATCGTCGGCTTCTCCCTGTCGCTGCTGGGCACGTTCATCGTGCGCTCGGGGCTTCTGACCTCGGTCCACGCCTTCGCCTCGGACCCGACGCGGGGCGTGTTCATCCTGGCCATCCTTACGGTGGCGGTCGGGGGCTCTCTGGCGCTGTTCGCCTGGCGGGCGCCGCGGCTGGCGCCGGGCGGGGTTTTCGCGATGTCGAGCCGGGAGAGCTTTCTCGTCGCCAACAACCTGCTTTTGTCCGTCGCCTGCGCGGTGGTGCTGCTGGGCACGATGATGCCCCTGATCCGGGAGGCGTGGGACGGCGGGCGCATCTCGGTCGGCGCGCCGTTCTTCGAGCTGGCCTTCACCCCCTTCATGGTGGCGCTGGCGGTGGTGCTGCCGGTCGGCGCGCTGATCCCGTGGAAGCGGGGGCGGATCGGGCGGACGCTGGCCCGGCTCTGGCCCGCCGCGGCGCTGGCCTTCGCGGTGGCGGCGCTGGTCTGGGCGCTGCAGACCGGGCGCTCGACGCTCGCGCCCGTGGGCATCGCGCTGGCGGTGTGGATCGTCGGCGGCGCGGTCATCGAGCTGGCGATGCGGGCCGGGCGCGGCGGGCTGGGGCGGCTGGCGCGGCTGCCGCGGGCGGACTGGGGCAAGGCCATCGCCCATTGCGGGCTGGGCCTGACCATCTTCGGCATCGCCGCCCTGACCGCGTGGGAGTCGGAGGCGATCCGCGCCATCCGCCCCGGCGCGACGGTGGAGACGGGCGGCTACCAGTTCCGCTTCGACCGGGTCGCCCCCGCCGCCGGCCCCAACTATTCGGCGGAGCGGGGGACCTTCACCGTGTTCCGCGACGGCGCCGAAATCGGGGTGCTGGAGCCCGAGAAGCGGTTCTTCCCGGTGCAGCGGACCACGACCTCCGAGGCCGCGATCGACGCCGGCCTGACCCGCGACCTCTACGTGGTGCTGGGCGACCGGCAGGAGGCCGACCCCTCGGCCTATGCGGTGAGGATCTACGTGAAGCCCTTCGCCAACTGGATCTGGATCGGGGCGCTGGTCATGGCGCTGGGCGGGCTGATGTCGTTGACCGACCGTCGTTACCGGGTCGGCGCCGCCGCCCGCCGGGCGCCCTCCGGTCCCGCGCCCGTGGCCGCGGAATGAGCGCGCGCCGTCTTCTCGGTGCCCTGCTGGCGGCCGCGGCGCTCGCGGGCGCCGGCCTCGTCGGGCCCGCGCGCGCCGTGCAGCCCGACGAGGTGCTGTCCGACCCGGCGCTGGAGACCCGCGCGCGGGAGATCTCGGCCGAGCTGCGCTGCCTGGTCTGCCGGAACGAGAGCATCGACGATTCCAACGCCGACCTCGCCCGCGACCTGCGCCTTCTGGTGCGGGAGCGGCTGGTGGCCGGGGACAGCGACGCGCAGGTCAAGGACTTCATGGTGGCGCGTTTCGGCGAATACGTGCTGCTGAAACCCACCTTCTCGGCCGCCAATCTGGCGCTGTGGTTCGGCGGGCCTGCGCTGCTGCTGGCGGGGGGCGTGGCGAGCTGGCGCTTCGTGCGCCGCGCCCGCCCCGGCGCCGAGGCCGCCGCCCGGCCGCTGAGCGCGGAGGAGCAGGCCCGCGTCGCCGCCCTGATGCGGGACGAGAGCTAGACGCGCGGCCGGGGGCGGGACGACAGCCGGGCGCGCGCCGCCCGACGCTTGCGTCAGCCGCGCCGCTCCCCCACCTGTCGGTCTCCTCTCCCGCCCTTGCCCGAGCCCGGAGCCGCCATGACCGCCCACGATCCCCGCGCCGTCCTTCCCGACTACGCCGCCCTGCGGCTGGCGCTGCGCGACGGCGTCGCCACCTTGGCGCTGGCCCGGCCCGAGGCGCTGAACGCGCTCGACGCCCAGATGAAGGTGGAGCTGGTCCACGCCTTCCGCCTGCTGCCGACGCTGGGCGTGCGCGCCGTGGTGCTGACCGGGCTGGGCGAGGCGTTCTGCGCCGGGCACGCGCTGGGCGACGCGGCCGCGATCCGGGACCTCGACCTCGGCCGCGCGATGCGGGAGGAGACGCGGCCGCTGCTGGAGGCGATGGCCGCCTGCCCGCTGCCGATCCTCGCCGCGGTGAACGGGACCGCGGCCGGGGCCGGGCTGGCGCTGGCGCTGGCCGCCGACGTGGCGGTGGCGGCGGAAAGCGCGGTCTTCGCCGTCACCTCCGCCCGGCTGGGGCTGATCCCGGACGCGGGGCTGAGCTTCTGGCTGCCGCGCCTGCTCGGCCCGGCCCGGGCGCGGGGGCTGGCGATGCTGGGCGAGCCGCTGCCGGCCCGCCAGGCCGCCGACTGGGGGCTGATCTGGGAGGCGGTCCCCGACGCCGCCTTCGCCGAACGGGTCGAGACCCGCGCCCGCGCGCTGGCCTCCGGCCCCACCGCCGGGCTGGTCCTGACCCGGGCCGCGCTGCGCGAGGGGCTGGAGAACGATTTCGGCGCCCAGCTGGAGCGCGAGGCCGCGTTGCAGGCCGAGGCCGGCGCCACCCGCGACTTCCTCTCCGCCGCCGTGGCCGAGGCCGAGGGCGGGACGCCGGTCTTCGAAGGGCGCTGAGAGCGCGGCAGGATGAGGGGGGCCGGGGCTCGGGGTCCGAGTCTCGGGGGCGTCGAGCCCCCTCGCCCCGGCGCCGGCTTCGCCGCCGGGCGCCCGGATCGGATCCCGCGCACCGTCTGGAAATGAGAACAAAACGGGAATATCCTGCGAAGCCGAGGCGGCGACTCGGGGGCGGGCTCCGAAGAACGATCCGGCCGGCGACGCCGCCTCACCCCTTGAACACGGTGTCCCGATGCCAGCGCAGATAGACCGGATGCGGCCGGGCCGCGGCGGAGAGCGGAACGATCAGCCGGCGGTCGGGGACCAGAAGCGCCTCGGCCCCCGGCGGCAGGCGATCGCGCGCGGTCAGAATGCTCAGGTCATCGTCGATGGAGATCAGGCCGCGGTCGAACATCCAGTGCGCCGTGCCCGACAGCGCCACGCCGTTGCGCAGCGCGTCCGGCCCGTCGGCCTCCACCGCCCGGATATGGGCGGCCTGCACCTCGGGCCGGCCGCCGCCGTTGACGATGCGCAGCCCGGTGACCGCGCAGGTCTCGCGATAGGCGGCCTTCACCTGCCGGGCGAAGGCCGCGTCGCGCAGGCGGCGGGAGGTCAGGCGCTCCACCAGCGGGCGGGGCGCGATCGCCGCCGGGGGCTCGGCCGCCTCCAGCGCGACGGGCTCGGGGAACGCGCCCCAGGGCCGGCGCGGCGCCCCGGA
Source organism: Pseudomonadota bacterium (assembly GCA_036154955.1). GTDB lineage: Bacteria > Pseudomonadota > Alphaproteobacteria > Rhodobacterales > Rhodobacteraceae > Albimonas. The sequence goes on from JAYZWL010000108.1 coordinate 25,100, forward strand.
AGGGGGCGGAGCGGTCTGCGTCCAGTCCTCGGCCCCCAGCTCGTCGCGCACCCCGGCCAGGCCGGCGGCGACGATGGCTTCGAATTCGGCGTCCGGCAGGCTGCGCATCGCCCGCCCGAAGGCGCCCTTGTTGGTCGACCCGTCCGCCTTGCGCAGCGCGCTTTCGAGATAGAGCGCCCCCGCCCCGGTTCCCGCCCCGGTTCCCGCGCCCGTCCCCGCCGCCGTCCCCGTGCGGAACGGCACGGGATTGGGGAAGGGCAGGTAGAGCCCCGGGGTCATCCGGGCGTAGAAATGGTCCGGCCGGGCCGGATCGGCGACCACGTCGCGCACATGGGCCGCGGCGAAATAGACCTGCCGCCCGCCGGCCCTGTCGCTGCCCGCCGCCACCCGCCGGGGCTCGTAATAGACGATCCAGTCGCCCACGGCCCGCTCCGCCACGCCCAGATAGGTGCGGGGGAAGTGGTAATGCGTTTCCGGAAGATCGTCGTAGATCGAGCCGTCCGCGTGGGTGAACACCGCCTTGACCATGCGGCCAGGCTATATCCGTCCCATAATGACGCGCCAGGGCCCGCGTGATGGGCTTCGCCGAACTCTTCGCCACCTCCAACTTCACCTTCCTCACCGGGGCCTCGCATCCGGAGGAATACGCGCGCGAGGCGGCGGCGCTGGGCCTCTCCGCCATCGCAATCGCCGACCGAAACTCGGTGGCGGGCGTCGTGCGGGCCCATCAGGCGCTCAAGGAACTGGCGCGCGAGGCGGCGGAGGGGCGGGTTCCGGCGCCCGGCGACCCGGCGCCGGTCCGGGTCTCGGACAATATCGGCGACGCCGAGGTGGCGGCGCGGGCCGAGGCGCTGGCCCGCGCCCGGCGCGCCGGCCCCCTGCGCGACCCGCGCGACGACACGGCGGAGGAGCGCGTCGCCCGCGCCTTCGCCCTGCGCGCGGCGGCGGAGCGCGCCGGGACGGCGCCGATGCGCCGCGGTCCGGCGGGCGATCCGGCGGGCCGGGCATCGGGCGAGGCGGCTCGGAAGGCGGTGCGGACGGGCATGGACGGGGGCGTGGGCGCCGGCGCCCCGGACGAGGACGTCGGCGCGGCCGGCGCGACGGAGGCGGACAAGCCGGCGCGCGCGGAGGTCGATGCCACGCCCGGCGAAGCCGACGGGCGACGGGCGCCGGCCGGGACCGGCGGAACGGGGACGACATGTCCCGGCGCGGCGTCCTGCAGGGATGAGACCGGCGTCGGCGGGGCGGGCTGCGATGGCGAGGGCGCGGAAGATCCAGGCGGGGGCGACCCGGACCGGGAGGGCGTCCATGAGCGACGCGCGGGCGAAGCGCATATGGACGAGGACGACGCCCGGGCGCCGCCCCGGGGGGCGCCCGGCGCCGGGATCGGAGCGGCGGCCGGGGCGGGGATCGGGGCGGCCGCAGGGGCCGCGGGCCGGGCCATGTCCCGTGCGGGTGCGGATGACGGCGCGGCGGCGGGAGGGGGCGTCGCGTTCGGCGGGTGTCCGGAGCGCGCGTCGGGCCTGAGCGAGCCTGCGCCGTTCCCTCGGGCGGGGCGGGGCGGCGACGCGCCGGCCTCCCGTCTCCCCGCATCCCCTGTCCCCGCGTCTCATCCCCCTGCGCCCCGCATCCCGGGCGACCATCCCCCCGGCCCGCGCTCCGGGGAGCGCCGTCCCGACGCGCCGCATTCCGGCGGCGGCGTCGCTTCGGGCCTCGCCGTCGCCCCTGCCGCGGCGCCGCTCGCGCAGGATCATCCCGCCGCGCCGGGGGCCGCGGAGGGCCATGCCGCTCGTCTCCCTTTTCCGGAGGGGCGCCCGGATGCCGCCCGCCCCGCGGCGCGCTCTCCCACGAGGCCCCGCCCGGGGACGGCCGATCCCGCGGCCGGCCCTCTCGCGCCCGCGCGTCCCGCGGAGGCGCGTTCCGACGCCGCCCCTTCCGCGGGCCGCCATGTCCGGGGCCCGCAGCTTGCCGCATCCGGCCGCGCCGCGCCCCCTCGCGCGCCCCTTGTCGCGGATGTCCGTCCCTCCGGTCTGCGTTCCGGTCTGGGTTCCGGGGGGCGTTCTCCCGACGCGCCGCATTCCGCCGGCGCCGGCGCCCCTGCCGCGGCGGCGCGGCCCGCGCAGGATCATGCCGCCGCGCCGGGGTTCGCGGCGGGCCATGCGGCTCGTCTCCCTTCCCCGGGGGCGGATCCCGATGCGCCCCGCCCCGCGACGCTCTCTCCCACGAGTCCCGGCCCGGGGACGGCCGATCCTGCGGCGGCCCCTCTCGCGCCCGCGCGTCCTGCGGAGGCGCGTCCCGACGCCGCCCCTTCCGCGGGCCGCCATGCCCCGGGCCCGCATCCCGGCGCATCCCGCCTCGCCGATATCCCTCCCGTCGAGCGCCGCCCCGATACGGCCCGCCCCGACGCGATCCGCCCCGGGAGGCTCGGCTCCGGCGACCGCCCTCCCGCAGGTTCCGGCGCCTCCGCCTTCGAGGCCTGGGCGGCTGAGGCGGTTTCCGAGGCGTCCCGGCCGCGGCCCCCGATCCCCCGCCCCTCCCATTCCGACGGCCCGACCCGGCCGGCGCCGCCCGCCTTCGCGCCGGTGACGCCGGCCAGCCTGCCCCGGCTGATCCCCGCCGCGCTGCTGGCGCTGGAGGACGGGCAGGAACTGGTGGCCCTGCCCACCGACCGCGCCGCCTGGGGCCGGCTCACCCGGCTGCTGACGATCGGCAAGCGCCGGGCGGGGAAGGGCGAATGCCGGCTGACCGAGGCCGACGTGATCGCCCATGCCGAGGGCATGCTCCTGCTGTGGCGCGCGCCCGACCCGCTCTCCGCGCCGTCCACGGGGTCGCCCGGGGCGCCCGCCGGAGCGCCGGCGGAGCGTCCGGCCTCCCCGCGCAACCGCGGCGCCGCGCGTCGTCGACCGGCGCGCGCCATGCCCGAGACCGGGGGGGGCGCGGGTTTGGGCGCAGGTCTGGGGACGGGATCGGAGGAGAGGCGGGAGACGGCGCGGGAAACCGGGCGGGCGGCGCGCCGGGAGGATGCCGGCGGCCGGCCCGACATCGCCGCGGCTCCGAGGCCGGGCGGCGCCCTGCGCGGTCCCGGCCCCGCGCCCCGCCTCCTGCCGGACCCCGCATCCGGCCCCGCATCCGGCGCCGTCGCCGGCCCTGACGCGGCTTCGGATGCGACCTCCGCAGCCATATCCGCAGCCATCCCCGATCCCCGGTCCCGCTCCGCGTCCGGCCCTGCATCCGCCGCCGCCGCCCCGCTCGCCGCGTCATGGGCGCCGGCGCCGCCGTCCCCGGCGCCACGGGCCCCGACGCTGCCGCCCGGCGCGGGCGCCGCGGCGCCAACCTTGCGACGCTGGGCGCGCCGCCTGCCCGGGCAGGTGTTCTGCCTCGCCGCCCCCGCCTATGACGGCCGGGACGCGGCGCGGCTCGACGCGCTCGCCGCCCTCGCCGCCGCCGCCGGCGCGCCGCTCGTCGCCTCCGCCGCGCCGCTGATGCATCGCGCCGCCCGCCGCCGGCTCGCCGACGTGCTGGCCTGCATCCGCGAGGGGACCGTCATCGACCGGCTCGGCCGCCGCGCCCAGCCCAACGCCGAGCGCCGCCTGCGCGCCGAACCCGAGCTGCGCCGCCTCTTCGGCCCCCACGCCCACGCCGTAGACCGGGCCGGCGACATCGCCGACCGCTGCCGCTTCGCGCTGACCGAGCTCGCCTACGAATATCCCGACGAGGTCGCGGGCGGCGAAGATCCCCAGGCCCGCCTGGAACGCCTGACGGCGGAGGGGCTCGCTGCCCGCTGGCCCGACGGCGTCCCGCCCCGCGCCCGGGCCCAGGCCGATCACGAACTCGCCCTGATCGGCCGGCTGAACTACGCGCCCTATTTCCTCACCGTGCGCGACCTGGTGGCCTTCGCCGAATCCCGCGGGATCCTGTGCCAGGGCCGCGGCTCGGCGGCCAATTCCATCGTCTGCTACGCCCTGCGCGTCACCGCCATCGGTCCCGACATCGCCTCCATGGTGTTCGAGCGCTTCGTGTCCGAGGCGCGCGACGAGCCGCCCGACATCGACGTCGATTTCGAGCATGAGCGGCGCGAGGAGGTGATCCAGCACATCTACGAACGCTACGGCCGCCACCGCGCCGGCCTCTGCGCCACCGTGATCCACTACCGGGCGCGGCGCGCGATCCGCGAGGTGGGCCGGGCCATGGGCCTCTCGGCCGACGCCATCGGCGCGCTCGCCTCCCAGGTCTGGGGCTGGTCCACCGACGCCATCCGCGACGAGCGGATCCGGGAGGTCGGCCTCGACCCCGCCGACCCGCGCCTCGCCCTGACGCTGGAGCTGGTGGCGGAGCTGATCGGCTTCCCACGCCACCTGTCGCAGCATGTCGGGGGCTTCATCATCACCCGCGGCCGGCTCGACGAACTGGTGCCCATCGAGAACGCGGCGATGGAGGACCGCACCGTCATCGAATGGGACAAGGACGACATCGACGCGCTGGGCATCCTCAAGGTCGACGTGCTCAGCCTCGGCATGCTGACCTGCATCCGCAAGGCCTTCGAGCTGATCGAGCGGCATGGCGGGCCCCGCTGGGACCTCGCCACCCTGCCGCCCGAGGACCCGGCGGTCTACGACATGCTGTGCGAGGCGGATTCGGTCGGGGTCTTCCAGGTGGAGAGCCGGGCCCAGATGAACTTCCTGCCCCGGATGCGGCCGCGCTGCTTCTACGACCTGGTGATCGAGGTCGCCATCGTCCGCCCCGGGCCGATCCAGGGCGACATGGTCCATCCCTATCTGCGCAGGCGACGGGGGGAGGAGGTGGTCTCCTTCCCCTCCGACGCGCTGGGCGAGGTGCTGGGCAAGACGCTCGGCGTGCCGCTGTTCCAGGAGCAGGCGATGCAGATCGCCATCATCGGCGCGGGCTTTTCGCCCGAGGAGGCCGACCGCCTGCGCCGCGCGCTCGCCACCTTCCGCAAGTCGGGGACCATCGGGAATTTCCGGGACCGCTTCCTCGCGGGGATGGCGGCCAACGGCTACGAGGCGGGCTTCGCGGAGCGCTGCTTCTCCCAGATCGAGGGCTTCGGGGAATACGGGTTCCCCGAAAGCCACGCGGCGTCCTTCGCGCTCCTGGTCTACGCCTCGGCCTGGCTGAAGCGCCATCACCCGGCGGCCTTCGCCTGCGCGCTGCTGAACTCCCAGCCCATGGGCTTCTACGCGCCGGCCCAGATCGTGCGCGATGCCCGCGCCCATGGGGTGGAGCTGCGCCCGGTCTGCGTGAACGCGAGCTACTGGGACAACGTGCTGGAGCCGGCGCCGGGCTCCGCCTCCGGGTTCGCGCTGCGGCTGGGACTGCGCCAGATCAAGGCGATGAGGGAGGAGGACGCGGCCTGGCTGTCGGCGGCGCGGGGCAACGGCTACCGCTCGGCCGAGGATGTGTGGCGGCGCGCGGGCCTCGCCCCCGCCGTCATCGCCGCGCTGGCCGAGGCGGACGCCTTCGCCGGGCTGGGGCTGGGGCGGCGGGAGGCGCTGTGGCAGGCGAAGGCCCTGTCCGGAGACCGCCCGCTGCCGCTGTTCGAGGGGCTGCTGGAGGGCGAGGGGATCGAGGAGCCCGCCGCGGTCCTGCCCCCGATGACCGAGGCCGAGGAGGTGGTGGAGGACTACGTCGCCCTGCGCCTGACCCTGCGCGCGCATCCGCTGGCCCTGCTGCGCGACCGCCTGACGCCCGGCTTCCGCTGGCAGGGGCGCGCGCCGGGCGTGCATCCGGGGGGGCTGTCCGGGGAAACGTCTGGGGGGCGGACGCTCGGGGGGGAGGCATCGGGGAGGGCGTCCGCAGGGGGCGTCGAGCCCCCCGCGCCCGCCGGCCCTGCGGGCCGCCCCGCCCCGCCCCCGGCGGCGACGCGGGCGGGCGCCGGGGCCGCCTCCGAACTCGCCGCAGGCGCCGGAAACGTCCCCGGGTCCCGGCCTGGCCGCGCGCCCGAGGCGCAGCCGGCGCGCCCGCTCGCCTCTCGCGCCCCGCAGGAGGCGCGGTCCACGGCGGCGCCCGCTCAGCCCCTGCGCCCCCTCGCCTCCGAACCCGCCGAGCCCGCCGCGGGAGCGGACGAACCAGGCCCCCTCCCTCCCGCCTTCGCGCCGCGCCCCGGCGGCCGGGGCATCGCCAGCGCGCGCCCTGGGCCAGACCGCGTCGAGGGCGGGGCCGAAGCGCGGGCGCGAAGACCGGAACCACCCGCCGCCGCGCCGCCGACGGCTGCGCAGGTCGACGGGCTTTCCGGAACCGCTCGCGAGGGCGGCGTGGCCGGTGGCGGGGGCGGCGGCGGCATGGGCGGCGGGGAGGCGGAGGGCTGGGGGACGGACGCTCCCGCGGCTCGGCCGCCCATCTCCGCCGGACGCGCGCCGGGGGCCGCCCCGGTCCCCCGCGACCGGGCTTCACCGCCCGGCCGTCATCCCGATCCGCCCGATGGCGGGGGGCGGGACGAGGCGGCGGCCGCCCGCCCGGACGCCGTGCGTCAGGCGCGGGACGTCGGCGGAACGGAACCGCGAGGGCCGCTCCCGCCCGCCGGGGAACCTTCCGGAGCCGCCGCGCGGCGAGGGCCGGGGGGGCGGTCCGACTTGCCGGGGAACGCGGGACGGGGAAGGGACGCGGGGTCGGGCCTCGCCCCGCGCATGGGCGCTTCCGCGACCGGGGGCGGGCCGGAGGCGGCCGCGCGCGCCCGAGCCGCTCCGCCGCCGCCGGGCGGCGCGTCCCGCTCGGCGGCGGGGGAAGCACGGCGCGCAGCCCCCCCCGCGCCTGAGCCCGCATCGGGCGGCGTGGTCCGTGATGCGGCGCCCGCGCCCGGGGCCGGGTCCGGGGGCGGGCCCGGGTCCGCCGGCGCTCCGCCACGGACGGGAGGCGCGGGCCGCTCGCCGTCCGCGCCCCCCGTCTCCGCATCCGCCGTCTCCGCATCCGCCGGCGCGGTCGGAGCCGCCCCCCCGCTTCCGACCTGGCCACGCCCGCCCGCCTGCCTGCCCGCCGGGCTGCTCCACCTGCCGCCGGAACGCGCCCGGGTCGTGGTCTGCGGCCTGGTCATCGTGCGCCAGCGCCCGGGGTCCGCCGGCGGCGTGGTCTTCGCCACGCTGGAGGACGAGACCGGCGTCGCCAACGTGGTGATCTGGCAGCGGGTCTACGAGGCGTTCCGGCGCGAGATCATCGCCGGCCGCCTGATGCGGGTCGAGGGCCGCGTCCAGCGCGACGGCCGCGTGGTGCATGTGGTGGCGGAGCGGATCGAGGACCTGTCGCCCCTGCTCGACGATCTCGGCCGCGGGGCCCGGGCCATGCCCGATCCGGCCGGTCCGACGGACGAGACCCGCCGTCCCGTCGCCCCGTCCCGCGGCCCCATGCCCGAAGGCCGCGGCCCCGCCGCCCGCCACCCCCGCCAGCAGGCGCGAAAGCTGTTCCCTTCCCGCGACTTCCGCTGACGGGCGCGTCGCCGCGGGGGCGTCGGAACGCGATCCGGCCCGGCGCGGGCGGGTCATCGAAGCGGGCGCCCCGCCTCGCCGCCGGATGCGCCGGGACCGGTGGGGCCGGCGGTCGAGATGCGGCGCCGCGGGGCCAGGGTCCCGGGGGGCCGCGGATGCGGTCGTCCGCTGCGGGATCGCGTGCGCACCGTCCCCGATCCCGCCGGGGGCGGCCGGGCAGGGGGCGCGGGCCTGGGGTCCGGGATCGCCGCCGCCCCGGAGGCAGGTCGACCGGCCCTCCCGGGCCCGAGGTCCGCGGCGCAGGATTCGAGATGCGATCAGCGGAAGCGACCGGCGCCTTCGCGGACGCCCGAAGGCCGGCGGGCCGAGGCCCGGACATCGCCGAGCCGCCGCGCCTCCGCCCGAGGACGCCGGCGCGGCGGGCGCGGAGACGGCCGCCGACGGACCGGGGGATCGCGTCGCCCTGCCGGCCGTCATCCATATCCGCCCGTCAGGTTCCCGGCGTCGACGGGCGGGGGGCGAGGCTTCGGCAAAGGCCCCGCCCGCCCCCCGCCCGCGCCCCGTCAGGTCCGGGCCAGCCGCCCGATCCGCTCCAGCATGATTTCGGTCGACCCGTCGGCGAAGGAGGCCGCCTGCATCCCCGCGATATGGCGCGAGAACAGGCTGTCGGCGCGCAGGCCGGAAGCGCCATGCGCGTGCAGCAGCTCGGGGATATGCCGGTTGGCCAGCGCGATGCCGACATATTTCGCCTGCGCGGCGATCAGCTGCGTGTCCTCGCCGGCGCTGTGCTCGGCCTCGGCCTTGCGCACCAGGGCGCGGGCGGCGGCGAGATCGGCCTCCGCCCCCGCCAGCCGCCAGCGCCAGCCCTGGTGCTGACCCAGGGGTTTTCCGAAGGAGTTCCGAGACTTGCCGTAGTCCGTCGCGCTGTCCAGCGCCGCGTCGACCATGCCCAGGCACATGGCGGCGACATAGATCCGGGCGCCGTTGATCTCGGACATGATCTGGCGGAAGGCGGCGCCGGGCTCCATGATCAGCGCCTCCTCCGGCGCCTCGTAGTCGGTCAGCGTGAAGCCGCCGACCCCGTTGGCGAACAGCGCGAAGGTCCCGCTGCCCGGGGTGCGGGCGAAGCCGGGGCGCCCGGCTTCGACGATGAAGGCGCCGATGCCCGAGCCGTCGCCCTGCGCCCGGGTCTGGGCGAAGCAGATCGCGACCGAGGCGTGCTGGGCGTTGGTGATCCAGGCCTTGGCGCCGTTCAGCCGCCAGCCGCCCGGGATCTTCTCGGCGGTGGTGGCGATATTGGCGAAATCGGAGCCGGCGCCGGGCTCGGTCAGCGCCGCGCAGCCGGTGGTCTCACCTTCCATCATCGGCGGAAACAGGCGTTGCGCCAGAGGGTTGTCGGTCAGCTTCGCCAGTCGCCAGGCGGTGTTGTGGGTGTTGAGAATCGCCATGGAGAAGCCGAAGCAGGCGCGGGCCAGCGCCTCGGCGATCTCGGACTTCGCGGCGAAGGACAGGCCAAGCCCGCCCTGCGCCTCGGGGATCTGGATCGAGGTCAGCCCCAGTCCGGCGGCGGCGCGCAGGGCGGCCAGGTCGGCGGCGCGGGCGCGCTCGCAGGCCTCGGCGGCGGGGACCAGCTCCCGGTCGGAGAAATCTCGGGCGCGCGCGACGAGGGCGCGCTCGGTGGGCGTCAGGGTCATGTCGGCAGTCCTCCCCGCCGCGCGTGTCAGGATCCGCGGCTTGGGGGGAGCCTAGGCGCCGTGCGCCGCGCCGGCAAGCGGCTGGCTGCCGGACGGCCGGGGGGGCGGCGATGTCGCGCGCGCGGCCGCGCCTTTCCCGCGGCGCCTGAGAGGCCGAGCCCGGCGGGTCGGAGCGAGCCGCCCGGCGCGGCTGGAGCCGAGCTCGCGTGCCGGCGGGCGCGGCGCGGGCGAGGCGCGGGGGGGCCGCGGGGGGGCCGGGGGGG
>JAYZWL010000109.1:0-27149 GCA_036154955.1 Pseudomonadota bacterium
GCGGGATGGCCGGGGCCGGGAGCCGCGCGACGACCCGCGCCCCCGGCCGCGCCGAGGCGCCCGCGCGGCGTCGCGTCGGCGCGCCGGGCGGCGCCGGGTCTTGGGCGCCGCCGCTGCCGCGGCCGACCCGCGCGGACCACGCCGCGGCGGGATCGCCGCCGGCGCCGGCGCCGGCGCATCGGACGTTCCGCAGGAATGGACTTCATCAAAGTCCGCAGATTTTCGCGGAAAAAGAGCGCATCTCCGATGTCGCTCCGCGGCGGCCGGCCGCACCGTCCCGCCCGCGCTCTCGCGACGTCGCGCATTTCCCTTGACGGAGCGGCCTTCCGCCCCAAATGTTTTGCGAACGCTTCTCAATTGCAGGTTCCCCATGCGCCCGACCCGGCCGCCCCACCGGCCCGCCTCGCTCCGCCCCTCCCGCCGCGCGCTGCTCGCGGGTCTCGCCGCCGCCCCGCTGGCCGGCCTGTTCGGGCCGGGCGGCCCCGGCGCGGCGCGGGCGGCCGCGAAGCTGTCGGTGGTGGCGACCACCTCGATGATCGGCGACCTGGCCCGCGCGGTCGGCGGCGACCGGGTCGAGGCGCAGGCGCTGATGGGGCCGGGGGTTGACCCGCATTCCTACCGGCAGACCCGCTCGGACATCGTGAAGCTGGCGCGCGCCGACCTCGCGCCCTGGTCCGGGCTCTACCTCGAAGCGCAGATGGAGGACTTCCTCCGCGACCTCGGCCGCCGCCGCCCCGCCCCGGCGCTGGCAGAGACGCTGCCCGAGGACCGGCTCCTGACCCATCCCGAATACACCGGCCGCTACGATCCCCATGTCTGGATGGATCCGGGCCTGTGGCGGGAGCTGGCCGCGCCGATGCGCGACGCGCTGACCGGCGTCGACCCCGAGGGCGCGGCGACCTACGCCGCCAACGCCGAGACCTGCGCGGAGGAGCTGCGCGGCCTCGACGCCTATGCGCGCGAGATCCTGTCCACCGTGCCCGAGGACCGGCGCGTGCTGGTCACCGCCCATGACGCCTTCCGCTATTTCGGCCGCGCCTACGGGTTCGAGGTGCTGGGGATCCAGGGCATCTCCACCGAATCCGAAGCCGGGCTCGCCCGGGTGCAGGAGCTGGTCGACACGCTGGTCGCGCGGAAGATCCCGGCGGTGTTCGTGGAAAGCTCGGTGCCCGAGCGCAACGTCCGCTCCCTGATCGAGGGGGCGCGGGCGCGAGGCCATGAGGTGCGGGTGGGGGCGGAGCTTTTCTCCGACGCCATGGGCCAGCCCGGAACCTATGAAGGGACCTATGTCGGCATGATCGACCACAACGTCACCGCCATCGCCCGCGCCCAGGGCGGGACCGCGCCGGAACGCGGGCTGAACGGCCGGCTGAGCGCGGGGCTCTGAGCATGGCCCTTTTCGCCCGCGCCCCCGCCCCCGCCTCCGCCCGCGTCGCCGCAGCGGCCCGCCCGGCCGAGGCCGCGCCCGCCGCGCCCGCCGCCCCCCATCCCCTGACGGTGCGGGGCCTGACGGTCAGCTATGGCGACAAGCCGGCGGTGTTCTCGGTCGACGCCGACCTGCCGGCGGGCACGATGACCGCGATCATCGGGCCGAACGGGGCCGGCAAATCCACCTTCCTCAAGGGCGCGCTGGGCGTGATCCCGCGCATCGCCGGCGAGGCGCTGGTCTTCGGCCGTCCCTTCGCGAAGGCCCGCGACCGGGTCGCCTATGTGCCGCAGCGCGCCTCGGTCGACTGGGACTTCCCGGCGCTGGCCGAGGACGTGGTGATGATGGGCCTCTACCGGCGCATCGGCCTGTTCCGCCTGCCATCGCGCCGGCATCGGGAGGCGGCGCGCGCCTGCCTCGCCCGCGTGGGGATGGAGGGCTTCGCCGCCCGCCAGATCGGCCAGCTTTCCGGCGGCCAGCAGCAGCGCGTGTTCCTCGCCCGCGCGCTGGCCCAGGACGCGGACCTCTATCTGCTGGACGAGCCCTTCGCGGGCGTGGACGCGGCGACCGAGCGGGTGCTGGTCGACGTGCTCAAGTCCCTGAAGGCGGAGGGGCGGACGGTCGCCTGCGTGCATCACGACCTGGCCACCGTGCCGGACTATTTCGACCGCGTGCTGATCCTCAACGGCGCCCGCATCGCCGAGGGGACGGTGGCGGAGGCGTTCACCGAGGCCAATCTCCAGGCGGCCTATGGCGGCCGGCTCGCCACCGCCCGGCTGACCGGCGGCGCGGACTGAGCGGGGCGGCGATGACCGGAGCGGCGAGCGCAGCGATGACGGGAGATCCCGCCGGACAGGCGGCGGGGGCCCTGGCGGCTTTCCTCGACGCCGTGACGCTTCAGGCGGGCTACAACGCCTCGCTGGTGGCGCTGGGGGCGGGGATGCTGGGGCTGGCGGCGGGCGGAGCGGGGACCTTCCTGTTCCTGCGCAAGCGGGCGCTGGTCTCCGACGCGGCCAGCCATGCGGCGCTGCCCGGCGTGGCCGCGGCCTTCCTGGTCATGGTGGCGATGGGCGGCGACGGGCGCTGGCTGCCGGGGCTGATGCTGGGCTCCGCCCTGTCGGCGGCGCTGGGCATGGGGCTGGTGACGCTGGCCACGCGGCGCACGCGGCTGACCGAGGACGCGGCGATCGGCGCGGTGCTGTCGGTGTCCTTCGGGCTCGGCATCGTGCTGCTGACCGTCATCCAGGCGCTGCCCGCGGGACGGGCGGCGGGGCTGGAGACCTTCCTGCTCGGCTCCACCGCCGGAATGCTGCGCTCCGAAGCCTGGACCATCGCCGCCGCCGGCGCCGCCTGCGCCGCGGCGGTGTTCGCGCTGCGCCGGCCGATGACGCTGGTGGCCTTCGATCCCGGCCAGGCGGAGGCGACGGGCGTATCCGTCTGGCGCACCGACCTGGCGATGATGGGCATCGGGCTGACCGTGACCGTGGTGGGGCTGAAGATCGTGGGGCTGGTGCTGATCGTGGCCCTGCTGATCATCCCGCCGGTGACGGCGCGGTTCTGGACCGACCGGGTCTCCACCCTCGCGCTGCTGTCCACCGGCATCGGGGGGGCGGCGGGGTTTCTGGGGGCCGCGGCCTCGGCGGCGGCGGCGAAGCTGCCCACCGGCCCGCTGATCGTGCTCGCCGCCTTCGCCATGTTCCTGCTGTCCTTCTTCCTGTCGCCCCGGCGCGGGCTGCTGTCGGTCGCCCTGCGCCGGCGGCGGCTGGAGGCGCGGGTGCATCTGCGCCAGGGGCTGCTGGCGCTGGCCCGCGGCGAGGAGGTCTATGACCGGCTGACCCTCCGCCTGCTGCTCGCCCGCCGCCTGATCCGCGCCGACGGCGTGGCGACCCGGGCCGGGCGCGCCGCGGCGGCGGAGGCGCGGCGGGACGAGGCGCGCTGGACGCTCGCCCGCGCCCTGCACGCCGACGCCGGGGTGGCGGAGCGCTACGACGGCCTCACCCCGATCACCGAGACCCTGACCGGAGACCAGATCGCCGAGCTGGACCGGAGGCTGGACCTGGCCGGCGACCTCGGCCCCCGCCGGACGGAAACGTCAGCGGACGCGGAAGGAGCGCCGGCATGATCGAGGAGCTGCTCTCCCCCGAATTCGTGCAGATCTCGCTGGCGCCGATGCTGGTGGGGCTGCTCGCCTCGCTGGCCTGCGCCCTGCCCGGCAACTTCCTGCTGCTGCGCCGGCAGGCGCTGATCGGCGACGCCATTTCCCATGTCGCCCTGCCCGGGATCGTCGCGGCCTTCCTGGCGACCGGCGGCGTGGCGGCCTGGCCGATGATGATCGGCGCGGCGGCGGCGGCGCTGGTCGCGGTGGCGCTGATCGAGGCCATCCGCCGCTTCGGCCGGGTGGAGAGCGGGGCCGCGATGGGGGTGGTGTTCACCTCGCTCTTCGCGCTGGGGGTGCTGCTGCTGGAGCGGTCCGACACCGCGGGCGTGCATCTGGACGTGCAGCACGCGCTTTACGGCAACCTGGAGTCGCTGGTCTGGTTCGACGCGGCGGGCTGGGGCTCGGTGCTCGACCCCGCGGCGCTGGCCGGCCTGCCGCCGCAGGCCCCGCGGCTGGCGGCGGTGCTGGCGGCGGCGGCGCTGCTCTGCGCGCTGTTCTGGAAGGAGCTGGCGCTGTCCACCTTCGACCCGGGCCATGCCGCGGCCGTCGGCCTGCCCACCGGGCTGATCGGCTTCGGTCTGGTGGCGGTGACGGCGGTGGCGGCGGTGGCGGCCTTCGACGCGGTCGGCTCGATCATCGTCATCGCCATGTTCGTCTGCCCTCCCGCCGCGGCGCGGATGATGACCGACCGGCTGGGGCGCCAGGTGGCCTGGTCGCTGGGCTTCGCCGCCATCGCCTCGGTGCTGGGTTACGTGCTGGCGGGCTACGGGCCGGGCTGGATCGGGCGGGCCGACGCGGTCAGCGCCGCCGGCATGACCGCCACGGCCGCGGGGACGATCCTGGCGCTCGCCGCCGGCTTCGGGCCGCGTCGCCGCCGCATGGGCGCGCCCGCGTAGTCGCCGCCGGTCCACCGGTTTCCGCGCGTCTTCGCCCCTGTCTCGGAGGCTTGGCGGAAGCGTCGCGCCGCCGTCATCAACCCGTCGCGAAGGTCGCCGCCCCCTCCCCTGCGCCGGGCCAGGTTCACGCCGCGGCGCGGCGCCGGTTTTTCGCGTCCGCAGCAGCGTCGGAGCAGGCTTGACCCCTTGTGCGACTCGCCTTAGCGTCCGACCTGCGATTGGCAAGGCCAGTCCGACAGGGACCGAAAAGCCGGGCCCGCAAACGACCCGGAAACCGGGCGGCGCGGAGACTTGGCAACCAAAACACCCGCATCGGCGGAGGGAAAGGGCGCTTGGGAGGGCGCCCTTTCTTTTTGTGCCGCGCCCTGTCCGAACCGGGGGTCGCTCCCCCCGTCCCGAGGCGTCGGGACGCGCCCACGATCCCTTGAATTCCGGGCCCGCCGCCTTGATTTCGTCGTCTGGGGCGGCGAGAACGCTTGGCGACCGCACGTCCCGTCGACCGACGGGGCGCCCGACGGGACGCCCGCGACCAAGCCGCGAGCCCGAACCGAACGCGAGCAGGACACGCTACATGCATCTCACCGCCACCCGTTCCAGCCTGATCCGCAGCACCGCGCTGGCCATGGCCGCCGCCGCCGCGCTGGCGCTGCCCGCCGCGGCGCAGACGACCCAGCCGGCCCCGGCCCCGACCGAGACGCCGGCCGAGACGCCGGCCGCGCCCGCGCCCGCCCAGGCCGCCCCCGCGCCGGCGCCCGCGCAGCAGGCCCAGCCCGCCCCCGCGCCCGCCCAGCCCGCGCCCGCCCAGCCCCAGCAGCCCCCGCAGGTGGTCGTCGCCACCCACCGCGACTGGTCCATCGTCTGCCTGAACGGCGACAAGCCCTGCATCATGCGCCAGATCGGCAAATCCGCGGACGGGCGCGAGGTCATGGACGTCTCGATCCGCCGCATCGCCCCCCAGCAGACCCAGGCCGGCACGGTGGAGGCGGTGCTCGACGTGCGCGTGCCGCTCGGCATCCTGCTGCGCGAGGGGCTGTCCATGCAGATCGACTCGGCCGAGGCGCAGCGCGCCGCCTATTCGATCTGCCTCGGCGACGGCTGCCTGATGCGCGAGCCGCTGCCCAACGCCGTCGTCGCCAATCTCAAGAAGGGCGCCGTGGCCAAGTTCGGCTTCGTCGCCCCGCAGAACAACGCGGCCACCAAGTTCGACGCGACCATCTCGCTGACCGGGTTCACCGCCGCCTACAACTCGCTGGAGCCCTGATCCAGGGCCCGGCGCACGAGAACGCCGCGGGCGGGGCGGAGGGGCGATCCCTCCGCCCCGCTTCGTTTCGGGGGCTCGCCTGGGGGCGGTCGTTTGGGGGCGGTCGTTTGGGGGCGCTCAGCCCTCTCCGCGGCGGATCTTGTCCATGAACCGCGGCAGGCGGCGCAGCGCCATGGTCATGCGGAAGAACTCGTCGCGCTTCACCGCCGGCACGCCCATCATGATCGAGCGCGGCGGCACCTGCGCCCCCACGCCGGAGCCCGCCGCGATCAGGCTGTCATGGCCGATCCGGATATGGTCGGCGACGCCGGCCTGGCCGCCCAGCACCACCCGGTCGCCGATCTCGGTCGACCCGGCGACGCCGGCCTGGGCGCAGATCAGGCAGTGCCGCCCGACCTGAACGTTGTGGCCAAGCTGAACCTGGTTGTCGATCTTGGTTCCGTCGCCGACGGTGGTGTCGCGCAGGGTGCCGTTGTCGATGGTGGCGTTGGCCCCGACCTCCACGTCGTCGCCGATGCGCACCGATCCCAGCGAGTGGATGCGCGCATGCACCGTCGCCGCCGCTCCCGCCACGTCGGAGGCGCCGCGGGCCTTGGCCGCCTCGACCGCGCCGGGCTCGGGCGTGACGAAGGAGAAGCCGTCGCCCCCGATCGCCGCGCCGGGCTGGCAGATGAAGCGATGACCGATGCGCACGCGCGCGCCGATGCGCACGCCGGCATGGATCAGGGCGTCGTCGCCGATCTCCGCGCCCTCCCCGATGAAGACCTGGGCGCGGATCCGGACCCGGGCGCCGATGCGCGCGCCGGCGCCGATCACCACGAAGGGCCCGATGGCGGCGTCCGGGCCGATCCGCGCGCCGGGGTCGATCACCGCGGAGGGGTGGATGCCCGCGGGCGTGTCCAGCGGGTGCTGGAAGGTGGCGGTGATCCCCGCCATGGCGTAGCGCGGGCGCGGGGCAAAGAGCGCGGCGGCGAGGCCCGCGCCCTGCCAGTCGGCGCCCTCGGGCAGGATGGCGGCGCGGGCCGGGCTGTCCGCCAGCAGCGGCGCGAGCGCGGGGTCCATGGCCACGGCGATATCCGCCGCGCCCGCCTCGGCCGGATGCCGGGGTCGGTCGATCTCCAGCGCCGGGTCCCCGGCGAAGTCCAGGCCAAGGGCGGCGGCGAGGGCGTCGATGCGGATCATGGCGGGCTCCCGGCAGGCGAAGGGGACAGGGGACAGGGCGCAGGGGTCGGACACGGGGCGGACCGGGCTCGAACAGGCGACCTGCCTAGCCGCTCGCGCGCCCGAGGGCCAGCGCCCCCGCGGTCGCGCATGGGGCCGCGCGACCGGCCGGGGCGCCGGCCCCCGCCCGGGCGCCCGCGCGGCGGGGCGGCCGAAGGCCTGGCGGCTCCCCCGCCCCTCGGCCCGCGCAGGCCCTCGAATCCCCGGGCCCTGAAAACCCCGGCCCCTCTGAACCCCGGCGCCTCTGGACCCCTGCCCCTGAAATTCATCGTCGCGCCACGCCCTGCGCGCCTCCCCTTCCCGCTTCGCCCCCCCCGGAGACCGAGCGTGAGTCGGGGCGGGTCAAGGCTCGCGAAGCGACCGCCGAAGGCGGCCCCGGCCTTGACGCGCCCCGACTCATGCGCACGCTTGTGGAAGGCCCCCCTCGGGGCCTTCTCGGCAACCCGCGCCTTCGCGCCCCGCGGCCGCGACGCCCGCCGCTTCCGAGACCGTCACGCCCTCGCCACGCCCCCCCCGCCGCGCGGGCGCCCCGGCCCGGCCTGGCGCGCGGGCCGGTCGCGCGGCCCCGCTTGCCACCGGCGCGCCGGCGCCCCACGCTCCGCCCCGCTCACCAAGGAGACCTTCATGACCGACCCCGTCGACCCCGTCGCCCTGACTTCCGACCTTGTGCGCTGCGCCTCGGTGACGCCCGAGGAGGGCGGCGCGCTGGTTCTGCTGCAGGCGCGGCTGGAGGCGGCCGGGTTCCGCTGCGCGCGGGTCGACCGGGGCGGGGTCTGCAACCTCTACGCGCGCTTCGGGGAGCAGGGGCCGGCGCTGGGTTTCAATGGCCATACCGACGTGGTGCCGACCGGCGACGTCTCCGCCTGGACCCGCCCGCCCTTCTCCGGCGAGATCGCCGAGGGCAAGGTCTGGGGCCGCGGGGCCTGCGACATGAAATCGGGCGTCGCCGCCTGGGTCGCGGCGGCCATCGACGCGGCGCGGCAGGGCGTGCGCGGCTCGCTTGTCCTGATGATCACCGGGGACGAGGAGGGCGACGCGGAGCACGGCACCGTCGCCCTGCTCGACTGGATGGCGGCGCAGGGCGAGCGGGTCGACCATTGCGTGGTCGGCGAGCCGACCTCGCGCAAGTCCTTCGGCGACATGATCAAGATCGGGCGGCGCGGGTCGCTCTCGGCCCGGATCGTCGCGCGCGGACGGCAGGGGCATTCGGCCTATCCGCATATGGCGCTGAACCCCCTGCCGCCGCTCGCCGCGCTCTGCGCCCGGCTGGCGGCGCATGAGCTGGACGCGGGGACCGAGCATTTCGAGCGGTCGACCCTGGCGCTGACCTCGATCGACACCGGCAACATGGCCTCCAACGTGATCCCGGCCGAGGCCTCGGCCCGGCTCAACATCCGCTTCAACGACGCCCATCAGGGCGCGGGCCTGATCGCCTGGCTGGAGGCGGAGGCGGCGAGGGCCGGCGAAGCGAGCGGCGTGGCTTTCGAGGTCCGCGCCCGGATCAGCGGCGAGAGCTTCCTCACGCCCCCGGGCCGGCTGTCGGACCTGCTGTCCGCCGCGGTGCAGGCGGAGGCGGGGGTGACGCCGGAGCTCTCCACCTCCGGCGGCACTTCGGACGCGCGCTTCGTGAAGGCGCATTGCCCGGTGGCGGAATTCGGGCTGACCGGGCTGACCATGCACCAGACCGACGAATACGCGCCGGTGGACGAAATTCAGCGCCTGAAGGCCATCTATGCGCGGGTGATCGCG
This sequence comes from Pseudomonadota bacterium, assembly GCA_036154955.1. Classification (GTDB taxonomy): domain Bacteria; phylum Pseudomonadota; class Alphaproteobacteria; order Rhodobacterales; family Rhodobacteraceae; genus Albimonas. The sequence goes on from JAYZWL010000109.1 coordinate 8,712, forward strand.
GATTACTTCGCCTGAGCGTCCGCGACGGGCGGCAGGCGGCGGGAGCCGCGCGACGACCCGCGCGCCGGTGGCCACGGGGCGCCCGCGCGGCATTGCGGCCGGTGCGCGCGTGATGGGGTTTCGTCGCCCCCAGGCACGGCGTGGGCGGCTGTGTTGAGCGCATTTTGCTGAGAAGGCCCCGAGGGGAGCCTTCCTCAAGCGTGCGCGAGAGTCGGGGCGCGTCAAGGCCGGGCCGGCTGCGCCGGTCGCTTCGCGAGCCTTGACCCGCCCCGACTCACGCTCGGTTTCCCTGGGATCATAAGAAGGGACGGCGCCTCGTCTCCGCGCCGCCCACGAAAAACCCCCGCGCCTCGCGACGCGGGGGGAGATCGCTCCGGCGCGCCCCCTGGAGAGAGGCGCCGAAAAGTCAGGCGGCGGCGCGGGAGACCAGCATCTGGCCGATGCGGTCGGCGGCGGCGGTCTCGTCGATCCGCTCCACCGCGGCGAGCTCGCGGGTCAGACGCTCCAGCGCGGCCTCGTAGAGCTGACGCTCGGAGTAGGACTGCTCGGGCTGGTCGTCGGCGCGGTGCAGGTCGCGGACCACCTCGGCGATGGAGATGAGGTCGCCGGAGTTGATCTTCTGCTCGTATTCCTGGGCGCGACGGGACCACATGGCGCGCTTCACCCGGGCGCGGCCCTTCAGCGTCTTGAGCGCGGCGTCCACGATGTCGGGCGAGGACAGCGAGCGCATGCCCACCGAATTGGCCTTCGCGGTCGGCACGCGGAGGGTCATCTTGTCCTTGTCGAACGAGATGACGAACAGCTCCATGTGCATGCCCGCGACTTCCTGCTCCTCGATCCGCAGGATGCGGCCGACGCCATGCGCCGGATACACCACGAAATCGTTGGGACGGAAGTCAGCCTTCTTCGCGCCGGTCTTGGTCATGTGAGCTCGCCATCCTTATTGAGCGGGTCGCCCGGGGGACGCGGCCGGGATCACGGCGACGAAAACCCCGCGCTCCGCTTGAGGCCAAGCGGCGCTTCGGGATGAATGTCGCGCTGGATCCGGATCCGCTGGCGGCCTCTGACCGAGGCCGGTGCGCACGGGCTGCCCTTCATGTTGTCGCATGCATATAGCATATCGCGCCCCTGATTCCCAGAGGCGCCGCCCATCACGTATTCATGCGGCGCCTGAAACGCAGGCGCCGGCCCGGATCGCGGCGGAATTCGCGTCCCCGGCGGCGCGGCTCAGTCGCCCTCGCCCGGCGCCTCGGAGAAATGCGTCTCCAGCTTGCCTTCCATGCCGTCGAACGCCTCGGCGTCCTCGGGCGGGTCGCGGCGCGTGGTCAGGTTCGGCCACGCCTCCGAGAACTTGCGGTTGAACTCCACCCAGGTCTCCATGTCCGGCTCGGTGTCCGGCTTGATGGCCTCGGCGGGGCATTCGGGCTCGCACACGCCGCAGTCGATGCACTCGTCGGGATGGATGACGAGCATGTTCTCGCCCTCGTAGAAGCAATCCACGGGGCAGACCTCCACGCAATCCGTGTATTTGCAGCGGATGCAGTTGTCGGTCACGACATAGGTCATCGGCGGGGCTCTCCTGGGCCGGTCTCGGGGGCCGCGTATCGGGGCCGTTCTAGAAGCGGCGGACGGGCGGCGCAAGGCGTCGGGCCGCGACAATCAGGGCAGGCCCGCGACACGCGGCGGCGGCGGCTCGCAGACGCGCTGGCCGGGCCGGCGGGAACCCGGCGCGGAGGCGGGCGCGGACATGGGCCCGGAGGCCGCCCCGCTCAGCCGTCGTCGCGCCCGCGAAGGCGGTCGAGCGCCCGGCGCTCGGCCCCCGTGGGCCGGCCGGCGCCGCGGTCGCGGGGCGCGGGGGGCGCGACGGCGGCCTCGGCCGGGTCGGGGGGGGCCGAGCGGTCGGGCGGCGGGGCCAGGTCCTCGTAGAGCGTGCGGGCCTCCGGCGCCGGGCCGCGGCGGGTTCCGGGGGCGAGCACCCGGACCACCCGCACCGTGGTCCCGAGCGCGAAGGTCAGCACGTCGCCCGGGCGCACGGACTGGGCGGGCTTGGAGGCGCGGGCGCCGTTGACGCGCACGCCGGTCTGATCGACCAGCTTCGCCGCCACGCCGCGGGACTTGGCGAAGCGGGCGTGGAACAGCCATTTGTCGAGACGGATGGCGGCCGAAGCTTCGCCCGGCGCGCCCGCCCCCGAGCCGCCCGAAGCCGAGCCGCCCGAAGCCGAGCCGCCCGAAGCCTGTCCGCGGCCGGCATCGGCCGCGGACAGGCGGGGCCCGGAGGCGACGCCCCCGGGCCCTGCGACGCGGGGGACGCCCCCCGCGGCCATTCAGTCCTTGTTCTTCAGCGCCATGAGGGCGGCGAAGGGATTGTCCGGGTCGACCTCGTCGCGGCGCTTGTCCCGGGGCGGGGCGGCGTGGAATTCGCGCGGACGCTCCTCCCGCGGGCCGCCCTTGCCCTTGCCGCCCTTGAAGCCCTTGCCCCCATCGCGTTGACCGTCGCGGCGACCGCCGCCGCCGGGTCCGCCGGCGCCCTGCCCGGGACCGTCGCCGCGACGTCCGCCGCCGCGCTGACCGCCGCCGCCGCCGCCTTCGCGGCGACCGCCGCCCTGCCGGCCCTGGCCCTCGCCGCGCGCGCCGCCGTCGCGGCCGCCCTGATGGTCGCCGCCGCCATGGCGACGCGGACCGCGGCCGCCGCCGCCGCGCGGGCGCGGCGCCCAGGTGAAGGTGTAGAACACCTGCATCTCGGCGGGCGCGGCGGGTTCGGCAGGCGCGGCCGCCGGATCGGTCGTCTCCGACGCAGCCGCGTCGGCCACGGGAGCCGGGGTTTCCGCCTGGGTCGCGTCCGGGGTCTCGGCCGGAGCCGCGTCCGCTTCGGCGGTTTCCGCGGCGGGCTCGGCGGTCGCGTCAGGCGCCGCCGCCTGGACGGCCTCGGGCGTTTCGGCGGCGTCCGAAGCGGGCTCGACGGCCTCGGCTTCGACGCTCCCGGCGTCGGTCGGCGCGGCCGCCGGCGCCGCCTCGTCGCCAGGCGCCTCGGTCGGAGCGGCCGCCTGAGCGGCGACGTCGGCGGAGCCCCCGGCCGCGTCCCCGGCCGCATCCTTCGCGCCGGGCGCGGGCTTGGGACGCTCTCCCTTCTCGGCCTTGAAGCCGAGGCCCGCCATCAGGTCCGCGAACTGGTCCAGCGTGCAGCCGGTGATCGACAGCATGTCCGCCGTCGCCTCGAAGCCCGCCCGCTGGTCCTGGGCGCGCAGCAGGTCGGCCAGCCGCTCCAGCATGTCGATGCGGATCGCGCGTTCGCCGGCCAGGCGATAGCCCGCGCGCGGCCAGAAGCCGGCGGGCATCCCCTCCACCGCCGGGATGGTCACCAGACCCGGAGGCGGCGGCGAGGGATAGTCCTCCAGCCCCTCCCACAGCGCCCAGAGCGCGATGCGCAGCCGGGTCGGCGCGGGCTTGAGCAGCGCCGGCATGAACACCGTGTGCTGGCCGAAGCGCACGCCGTGCTTGCGCAGGAGGCCGCGGCCCTCCTGGTCCAGCTCCTTGACGTCCTTGGCGACCTCGGGCCGCGGGATGACGCCCAGCGTCTCCACCAGCCGGTAGCCGACCCCCTTGGCGAGCCCGACCAGCGCCTCGTCGTCGCGCATCTTGGTCAGCGGCTCGAACAGCGCGGCGATGCGGCGGTTGATCCAGTGGGTCAGCCGGCGCTCCACCTTCTGGCGGGCGTCGTCGGCGGCGATGTCGTCGACGAAGGCCACCACGCCGGGCGCCAGCAGGTCCGAGCCCTTCGCGAGCCGGCCCACCGCATGTTCGCCCCACATCAGCCCGCCCTGTTCGGTCAGGTCGATCTCGGTGTCGGGCGCGTTGTAGAACCGGTCCGCGCGGCGCGAGAACTCCGCCTCCAGCGCCTGCGTGGAGGCCGCGCGCAGCGTCTTGGCCTCATCCCCCGTCGCGCCGGGGTCGGGCGTGAAGCGGAAGCCGTCGAGACGGCCCAGCACATGGCCCTCCGCCGACACCTCGCCCTGATCGTTCACCTCGGCCACCAGCCTCTCCTTCTGTTTCAACCGCCGCATCAGCACCGAGGTGCGGCGGTCGACAAATCGCTTCGTCAGCGCCTCGTGCAGCGCGTCGGACAGGCGGTCCTCGACGCTGCGCGCCGTCTCCCGCCAGGTTTCCGGCTCCTCCACCCAGTCGCGGCGCTGCGCGACATAGGTCCAGGTCCGGATGTAGGCGAGCCGCTTCGAGAGCGCATCGATGTCCCCGTCCGTCCGGTCCACCATGCGGATGCGTCCCGCCATCCAGTCGGAGGGTATAGCGCCCCGTTCCGAGCGGAGGAACCGGTAAATCCGGGTCGCCAGCGCGGCGTGTTCTCCGGGCGATACCTTGCGGAAGTCGGGGATCTGGCAGACCTCCCACAGGCGGCGCACCGCCGGGCCGCCGGAGGCGAGCGCGCGCACCCCCTCGTCCCCCGCCAGCGCCTTGAGGGCCGCGAGGTCGTCGGCCTCCCGCGCGCGGACCAGCCCCGGCGCCTCCGGCGGCCGCTCAAGCGAGGCGATCAGCGCGTCGACGGAGCCGAAGTCCAGCCGCGGATTGCGCCACATCAGCCGGCGGACCGGGGCGAAACGGTGGGATTCGATGGCCTCGATCACCTCCGGATCCAGCGCATGCGCCTCTCCGGTCACGCCGAAGGTGCCGTTTTCGGTGTATCGCCCGGCCCGGCCGGCGATCTGGGCCAGTTCGTGCGGGCGCAGGTCGCGATAGCCGCGGCCGTCGAATTTGCCCAGCGAGGAGAAGGCGACGTGGCGAACGTCGAGGTTCAGCCCCATGCCGATGGCGTCGGTGGCGACCAGGTGGTCGACGTCGCCGTTCTGGTAGAGCGCCACCTGCGCGTTGCGGGTCCGCGGGCTGAGCGCGCCCATCACCACCGCCACCCCGCCCCGCTGCCGGCGCATCAGCTCGGCGATGGCGTAGACCGAATCGACCGAGAAGCTGACCACGGCGGAGCGCGCCGGCATCCGGCTGAGCTTCTTGCCCCCGGCGTAGGATAGGGAGGAGAACCGCTCCCGCCGCATGAACCGCGCCCTGGGGATCAGCGCCGCGATGGCGCCCTTCATCGATTCGGAGCCGAGGAACAGCGTCTCGTGCAAGCCACGGGCGCGCAGCAGGCGGTCGGTGAACACATGGCCGCGGTCGGGATCGGCGCAGAGCTGGATTTCGTCCACCGCCACGAAATCCGCGCCGATCTCCATCGGCATCGCCTCGACCGTGCAGACCCAGTATTGCGCGCGGGGCGGGGCGATCTTCTCCTCCCCGGTCACCAGCGCCACCACCGAGGGGCCGCGCAGCGCGACGATCTTGTCGTAGACCTCGCGCGCCAGCAGGCGCAGCGGCAGGCCCATGACGCCGGACCGATGGGCCAGCATCCGTTCTATCGCGTAGTGGGTCTTGCCGGTGTTGGTGGGCCCCAGGACGGCGGTGACGGTGGCGTCGCGGGGATGGCCGGAGACGGCGCCTTGGGCGGCGGGGGCGTCGAGCATCGGGGCGCTCCTCGGTCGAGGGCGTGCCGGGGTCCGGGGGCGCAGGGCCGGGATCGGACCGGGGCGAGGCCAGGGTGGCGGGGACGCGGCGGGCGGGCGGGCCGGGCGTCGAGCCGGGGGATCGGGGCGGGCTCGATCGGGGCGGCTTGCTCGGGCCGGCGGGGGCGGAAGGGTCGGGCGGGGCCGTCAGGCGGGGCGGAGCGGGGGGGCGGGTCAGATCCCGCGGCCGTCCACCTCCGTCCCCAATCGCCCGATCGCCTCCTCCGCCTGCTCGATATGCGGGTTGATCCGCGCCGCCTCCCGCCAGGCGGTCAGCGCATCCTTGTCGCGGCCGAGCTGCTCCAGGATCACCGCCAGGCCGGTCAGCGCGCCGAAATGCCGGGGCTCCAGCGCCAGCACCCGTTCGATATCCGCCAGCGCCATGCCCAGGTCGCCGCGCAGGTAGAAGGCGGTCGCGCGCATGTTCCACCCCTCCGCGAAGTCGGGATCGTGGTCGGTCAGCGCCCCGAAATGCTGCAGCGCGGTGGTCAGGTCCTCCTTCTCCAGCGCGTCGCGGCCGCGCATCAAGAGAAGGTCCATGCTGTCCGAGCCCGAGCGGTTCCAGATCCGGCGGATCTCCGCCTCCGCCTTGTCGGCGGCGGGCGCGTCCTCCGCCGCCAGGGTGGCGAAGAGCGCATCCAGCCGAGCCGCCCGCTCCGCCTTCGGGTCCAGCGTCGGATCGAGACTCGGGGCCACCAGCGGCGGGGCCGATTCGCTCTCCGACCCGGGGGCGGGGATGATCAGGGTCGGCGCGGGGGCGCCGCCGGCCGCGCCTGCGGACGACTGCGCCCGGGCGGCCCCCGGCCAGGCCCCGGAAGACGCTGCGGCGCCTGCCAGGATCAGGAGAAGGGCCGCGCGGGATAAGGCTGATTGGCGCATCACATCTGGCAGTTTAGCGCCGCCCGTGCGAAATGCGAGCGTCGCGCGCGCGACCCGAACGTCAAATTCGCGGGATCGGCCGCGCGGCGGCGCGAGGACACGGATCAAGGACCGGCCGGAAGGGGGGGCGGCCCCCCGCACGGCCCGCCCCGATAGGAGACCGGCGATGAGCGAGACCCTGAACGAAGCCGCGGACCTGCTGCGCGAGCGGCTGGGCGGAAACTCGGTGAACGGCTCGGTGAAGTTCGAGGTGGAGGGCGTGGGCGCCCTGCGCATCGACGACGACGCGGTGAGCATCGACGAGGGCGGCGAGGCCGACTGCACCATCTCCGCCGACGAAAGCACCTTCCGCGGACTGGTGGCCGGCGAGACCAGCCCGACCTCCGCCTTCATGACCGGCAAGCTGCGCGTCGACGGCGACATGTCGAAGGCGATGGCGCTGGCCTCGGTCCTGTCCTGAGGGCTGGGCGGTGACAGGCCCGGAGGCGGGAACGGGCGCGCCGTGGAAGGGCGGGCTGCTCGGCGGCCCCGCCCCCGCGCGCTGCGAATGGCTGGCGGACGGGACGGGCGTGCGGCTGCGCGCCGCGCTCTGGCTCGCCGCGAAGGGCGTCGCGCCGCGGGGCCACGTGATCCTCTTCCCCGGCCGCACCGAGTATCTGGAGAAATACGCGCCGCTGGCCGGGCTGCTGGCGGCGCGGGGCTTCGCGACGGCCTCGCTCGACTGGCGCGGCCAGGGCCTGTCCGACCGCGCCGCCGGGCGGCTGGGCCATGTGGACCGGTTCCTCGAATTCCAGCGCGACGCGGCGGCGCTGACCGGATGGGCGCCGGTCGCCGCCCTGCCCGGCCCCCGGGTGCTGGTCGCGCATTCCATGGGCGGCTGCATCGGGCTGCGGGCGATCCTGACCGGCGCCCTGTCCTCGGCCGAGGCGCGGCCGGCGGCGGCGATCTTCTCCGGGCCGATGTGGCGGCTGGGCCTGTCCGGGCCGGTGCTGCTCGCCGCCCGCGCGCTGTCCTGGGCGGCGGTCCGGCTGGGGCTCGGGCGCAAGTCGGCCCGCAAGGGCGACGCCGGCGGAACCTATGTGCTGGACGCGGGCTACGAGGGCAACCTGCTGACCCCCGACCGCGCGGCGTGGGACGCGCTCGTGGCGCAGGCCCGCGCCCATCCCGAACTGACGCTGGCCATGCCCACCTTCGGCTGGCTCGACGCCGCCTTCGCCGAGACCGCCGCCCTGCGCGCCGCCCCGCCGCCCGCCGTGCCGCGGCTGGCGCTGCTGGGCTCGCAGGAGGCCATCGTCTCCCCCGAAGGCGTCCGGGCGCACACAGACCGGGGCGCCGGCGCGGAGCTCGCCGTGATCGAGGGCGGCCGGCACGAGACCCTGATGGACGCCCCCGACAGCCCCGTGGGCCGACAGGTCTGGGCCGCCATCGACGGATTTCTGGCCCGTCAGGGGATCTGAGGCGACGGGCCTCCCCCTTGCGGTCACGGTTGTCACAGGGGGCGCCCCGGGCTCGACCCGGGGCCTCCCGACGGTTCCGCCCCGCACGAGGTCCCCGGGACGCGCGACCGGCGCCGCGATCCGCCGACGCCCCCCCGGCTCAGACCGGCTCAGACCGGCTCCAGATCCCCCAGCGCGCGCTGCGCGTCGAATTCGGCGGCGAAGGCGTCGAGCCGACCGGCCTCGATCGCGTCGCGAAGGCCCTGCATAAGCTCCTGATAATAATGCAGGTTATGCCAGGTCAGCAGCATCGAGGCGATGATCTCTCCGGCCCGCACCACATGGTGCAGATAGGCGCGGCTGTAGCCGGCGCAGCACGGGCACGCGCAGTCCGGGTCCAGCGGCCGCGGGTCGTCCCGGTGCCGGGCGTTGCGCAGGTTCACCGGCCCGCGCCGGGTCAGCCCCTGCCCGGTCCGGCCCGAGCGCGAGGGCAGCACGCAGTCGAACATGTCCACGCCGCGCCGCACCGCGCCCACGATGTCGTCGGGCTTGCCCACCCCCATCAGATAACGCGGCTTGTCGTCGGGAAGTTGGCCCGGCGCGAAGTCGAGGCAGCCGAACATGGCCTCCTGCCCCTCGCCCACCGCGAGCCCGCCGATGGCGTAGCCGTCGAAGCCGATGGCGGCCAGCGCCTCGGCGCTTTCGCCCCGCAGATCCTCCTCCAGCCCGCCCTGCTGGATGCCGAACAGCGCATGGCCCGGCCGATCCCCGAACGCATCCCGCGACCGCTGCGCCCAGCGCATCGACAGGCGCATGGACTCCGCGATCCGCTCCCGGTCCGCGGGCAGCGCCGGGCATTCGTCGAAGCACATCACGATGTCCGAGCCGAGCAGCTTCTGGATCTCCATCGAGGTCTCGGGGCTCAGCATGTGCTCGGACCCGTCGACATGGGACTTGAAGCGCACCCCCTCCTCGGTCAGGCGGCGCAGGTCGGCGAGGCTCATCACCTGGAAGCCGCCCGAGTCGGTCAGGATCGGCCGGTCCCAGTTCATGAAGCGGTGCAGGCCGCCGAGCCTATGCACCCGCTCCGCCCCCGGCCGCAGCATCAGGTGATAGGTGTTGCCGAGCAGGATGTCGGCCCCGGTCTCGCGCACCGAGCCGGGCAGCATCGCCTTGACGGTCGCCGCGGTGCCGACCGGCATGAAGGCCGGGGTGCGGATCTCTCCGCGGGGGGTTGCGAGCGTCCCGCGCCGCGCCTTGCCGTCGCGCGCGCTGATCCTGAAGTCGATGCCCTGCGCCACGCGCCGGCCCTCCGTGCTTGGGTGACGCGGGCTGCATATCGCCGGGAGCCGGCGGGCGAAAGGGCGCCGCCGGCTCTGGACGCGCCGGGCCCCGGTTTCTATATCGGGGGAAAGCGCCCCGAGACTCGAGACAAGGACAGGCCATGGACGGCGCAGATCCGCACAGCCCGGCCGAGGGCGAACCGCTCGTCGGCGCCTCGACCCCCGATCACCCGCTCTATGACGCGGTGGTGGAGGCGTGCCGCACGGTGCACGACCCCGAGATCCCGGTGAACATCTTCGACCTGGGCCTGATCTACCGCATCGCCATCGACGACGAGGCGAATGTCGCGATCGACATGACCCTGACCGCGCCCGGCTGCCCGGTGGCCGGCGAGATGCCCGGCTGGGTCGCCGACGCGGTGGAGCCGCTGCCCGGCGTGAAGTCGGTGGACGTCACCATGGTCTGGGATCCGCCCTGGGGCATGGACATGCTCTCCGACGAAGCCAAGCTGGAGCTGGGCTTCATGTGAGCCGAACGGGGGCCGGGCCGCGGACAGCGCCCGGCCCTTTCGCTTGCGGACGGCTCCCGTCCCGCCTCAGCCGATTCCGGCCATGGAAAACCCCTGCCCCAGCGCCGCGGCCCCCGCGACGACCCAGACCGGCGACAGCTTCGCCTCGACCAGCGCCAGCCAGGCGGCCAGCGCCGTGACGGCGCCCGCCGGCGTCGCCGCGCCCGAGGCGAACACCGGGTCGTAAAACGCGGCGAGCAGCAGGCCCGCCACCGCCGCGTTGACCCCCGCCAGCGCCGCCCGGGCCGCGGGGCGCGTGCGGATCGCGGCCCAGAACGGCAGCGCGCCCGCCACGGCGAGAAAGCCCGGCAGGAAGATCGCCGCCAGCGCCACCGCCGCCCCCGCCGCCCCCGCCGCGATCCAGCCCAGATAGGCGGCGAAGGTGAACAGCGGCCCCGGAACCGCCTGCGCCGCGCCGTAGCCGGCGACGAAGGCGTCGGCGGGAACCAGACCCGTCGCCACCGTTCCCGCCTCCAGCAGGGGCAGCACCACATGGCCGCCGCCGAAGACCAGCGCGCCGGCGCGGAAAAACCCGTCGGCCAGCCCCGCCAGCGGCCCGCCCTGCCCCGCGACCAGCGGCGCCAGCCCCAGCAGCAGGACGAAGGCCGCGAGGCACAGCGCCCCGGCCGTCCGGGAGATCGGCGAAACCAGGCCCGCGCCTTCAGCGCCGCCCATCGCCGCCCCCGCCCCCGCGGCTGCGTCCGCGGCCGCGTCCGCCCCAGCCCCGCGCCGCAGCAGCGCCAGCCCCGCCAGCGCGCCGAACCCGATGGCGCCCAGCTGGCCCGCGGCGCCCGGCGCCAGCAGCGCCAGCGCCGCCGCCGCGCCCGCCAGCGCCCTGCGCGGCGCGTCGGGGGCGAGGCTCCGCCCCATGCCCAGCAGCGCCTGCGCCACCACCGCCACGGCCGCGGCCTTCAGCCCGACCAGCCAGCCCGCGCCCGCCAATCCCGCCTCCCCCGTCGCGACGATCCCCGCGGCGACCCCCGCCATCAGCAGGGCCGAAGGCAGGGTGAAGCCGGCGAAGGCCGCCAGGGCCCCCGCCCAGCCGGCCCGCAGCAGGCCCAGCGCGAAGCCGAGCTGGCTGGAGGCGGGGCCGGGCATGAACTGGCACAGCGCGACCAGCTCCGCAAAGCTCGCCTCGTCCAGCCAGCGGCGACGGACCACCACCGCCTCCCGGAAGAAGCCCAGATGGGCGACCGGGCCGCCGAAGCTGGTCAGGCCGAGGCGCAGGAACAGCGCGAAGACCTCCGCGGCGTCGCCGGAGGCCGGCGCCGGCGCGGGCGCGGCGGCGGGCGGCCGCGCGGCGGCGTCGGGCGCGCCGGATTCGGCGGGCGCGGCCCCCGCGGCGGCGGCCGGCCCGGTTCCCGTTTCCGCGATCCCGCCGCTTTGCATACGCATATCCTCTTTTCTTCACGCGTTCCGCGCCATAGATGACGGGACGAACGCCGTCGCGTCCAATGACGCTTGCATGACGCGGCCGGCCGGCCCGTCGCCCCGACCCCGGCGCGCGCCATCGCGACGCGCTTCCGGAACCGGAGCGAATGAGTTACGCTTGCGGCAAGCGGAGAGGAGAGCCCCATGTTCGGAATTCCCGGCCAGGCGCCCGTGACCCTGACCCCCGCCGCCGCGGCCCATGTGCGCAAGCTGATGGCGAAGGCCGGCGGCGACGCGGCGGGGCTGCGCATCGGCGTGAAGAAGGGCGGCTGCGCGGGCATGGAATACACCATGGACTTCACCGCCGCCGCCGAACCGCATGACGAGGTGGTGGAGCAGGACGGCGCCCGGGTGATGATCGCGCCCATGGCGCAGATGTTCCTGTTCGGAACCGAGATCGACTACCGGACCTCGCTGCTGGAGTCGGGCTTCGTGTTCAACAATCCCAACGTCACCGAATCCTGCGGCTGCGGCGAATCCGTCAAGTTCGGGACCGCCTGAGATGCCCGCCCCGGCCGGGGCGCACGGCCCGGCGGCTCCGGCGCCCGACGTCCGCGACCTGTTCGGCGGATTGGGGGAGATCGCCACGCGCCCGATGTTCGGCGGCGCGGGCGTGTTCTGCGACGACGTGATGTTCGCCCTGATCGGTCCCGACGGCGCGCTCTACCTCAAGGCCGAGGGCGTGCTGGCCAGCGCGCTGGCCGGCGGCGGGTCGGAGCCCTTCGCCTATGAGCGCGACGGCGCCTGCCGGAACCTGAACTTCTGGCGCATGCCGGAGGACGGGCTCGACGACCCGGCGGAGGCCCGCCTCTGGGCGTCCCGCGCGCTGGAGATCGCCCGGGCCGCGCGCAAGGGCTAGACGGCGCCCCGGCGGACGCGCCCCGCGCGCCCCGCTCAAGCAGGAACGCCCCGCTCCCGCAGGAACATGAACCCGACCGGCGCCTGCGCCACGCGGGGCGCCGCGCCGACCCGGGCGCCAAGCCGGTCGCGGGCGCCCGCGGCGCGATCCGACGTGGGCGCGCACGACACCGGCGCCAGGCCCGCCCCCCTCGCCCGCCCCGTCGCCCGCCGCGCGCCCCGGCGCCCCCGCGGCGCCGCCGGGGCTTTCCCGGCCGGGCCCGACGCGCTACCTCTGCCCGGCACCGAAACGAGGATCAGGAGAGGTCATGCGCCGCAAGCTCGCCGCCGGGAACTGGAAGATGAACGGGCTCGCCGCCCAGCTCGCCGAGATCGACGCGCTCGTCGCCGCCTGCCCCGCGCCCGGCTGCGACGTGCTGATCTGCCCCCCGGCCACCCTGCTCGCCCCCATGGCGGCGCGGGCCGCGGGCTCTCCGGTCGCCGTCGGCGGGCAGGACTGCCACTGCAACGCGACCGGCGCCCATACCGGCGACGTCTCGGCCGAGATGCTGGCCGACGCCGGCGCCTCCGCCGTGATCCTCGGCCATTCCGAGCGCCGCGCCGACCATGACGAGAGCGACGCCCATGTCCGCGCCAAGACCGAGGCCGCCTGGCGCGCGGGCCTGCTGGCCATCGTCTGCGTGGGCGAGACCGAGGCGGAGCGGGACGCGGGCCGGGCGCTCGACGTCGTCTCCCGCCAGCTCGCCGGCTCCCTGCCCGAGGGCTGCACGGCCGCCAATCTGGTGGTGGCCTACGAGCCGGTCTGGGCCATCGGCACCGGGCGCACGCCGTCCAACGACGACATCGCCGAGATGCACGGCCACATGCGCAAGACGCTCGCCGCCCGCTTCGGCGCCGAGGCCGACGGGATCCGGCTGCTCTACGGCGGGTCGGTCAAGCCGGGCAACGCCGCGGAGATCTTCGGGCTGGCCGACGTGGACGGCGGGCTGGTCGGGGGCGCGAGCCTCAAGGCCGCGGACTTCGCCGGGATCGTGTCCGCCGCCGGCTGACGGCGCCGCGCCGCCCCCTCCGCGGGAAAAAGAAAACCGGCCGCGAGCCCCCAGGTTCGCGGCCGGTTTCCGTTGTTCGCCCCCGGCGGCGGGGGACCCCCAGCTCGGGCGGTCAGCTCGCGAGGAGCTTCGACGCCTGGCCGATCCAGTCGTCGCGCACGGAGCGGCCCTTGAAGGTCGACAGGTTGTCGTCGATCCAGGCCAGGTTCGCCTCGGTCAGCGAGGCCACCTGCGCGAAAGTGTAGATGCCCATGCCGTTCAGCTCGGATTCGAGCTTCGGCCCGACCCCCTTGATCAGCTTGAGGTCGTCGATCGCGTCCGGCGCGCTGGCGTAGAGCAGCGCGGGAGCGGCGGTTTCGGCGGCGGTTTCCACGGCGGTTTCGGCGACGTCGGCGGCCTCTTCCATCGCCTCGACCACCGGCGCGGCTTCGGCCATGTCGTCGGGGATGGCGGGGGCGACGGTCGCGGCGACCGCTTCGGCGACGGCGGCGCCGGCCTCGATCTCCGCTTCCACCAGGTCCTCGGTCTTGGCCTTCGCCTTCGCGGCGGCCTTCTTCGCCTTGGCCGGGGCCTTGGCCGGCGCGGCGAGCGCCGGCGCGGGCTCGGGCTCGGGCACGGCTTCCGCCGAGGCGCCGGCGAAGCCGGTCATGGCCGCGGCGGGGGAGAGCTTCAGCAGCGCCGCGAAGCGATAGGGCACGCCGAAGAAGGGCGCCAGCGGAGAGAAGCTCAGGGCGTAATCGTGCAGGGATTCGTCCTCGCGCTTCATGAGCGAGATCCCGAGCGCATAGTCCGCAATCATCACGGAGCCTTTCTGTCGTTCCGCACTGCGGCGACGTTACCCCAGGAAATTGTGCAATGCAACATCGCCGCGGGCGCGACAGGCGGACGCTTCTCGCTCCGGGCGAATCCCGTCGCGGAATGGGATGCGGCTACGGTTGCGAATCGAAATCATCAGGACTCGCGCTGACCCGCGCCCCGCCGCCCCGGACGGAAACGGACGTCCGCCGCCCGGGGGGACAGGACGGCGATCCGGTCGGAAGCGGAGGGGTGAAAGCCCCGGGCGAGCCCGGGCGGTGAGAGAGCGGCGTCCGGGGCGGGCGCGCCGCCGCCCGGTCAGGCGGCGGCCGGCCCCCGGGCCCGGCGCGGCGCCGGCGCGACGTCCCGCGCCTCCGCCTCGGGCGCCGCGGCGGCGAAGCCGAAATGTTCGCTCAGCCGGGTCAGCGCGATCTTGAGCACCACCTTGCCCGAGCGCGCCGACCAGCCCATGCGCCGCTCGGTCGCCTCCAGCCCCTCCAGGAAGCAGCAGGCGCGGAGCGCGGCGTCGTTCAGCCCGGGCCCCAGCGCCTGAAGCGCCGCCGCCACGCGGGCGCGGGCCTCGGCCGGGCCCTCGGCGGGGGTGCGTCCCGCCCCGCGCGCGCCGCTGGCGGCGCCCGGGGTCAGGAAACGCGACCAGTCCTGCGCCACCCGCGGCCCCATCTGGGCGCGCTCGAACAGCTCGCGCAGCATCTCGCCCGCGGCCACCTCCGAGGAGGTCAGGAACGGCTTGCCGTCGGGCCCCTTGCGGCGGGCGAGCCAGCCGAGCGGGGTTTCCCCCACATTCACCGGCAGCGCGCGGACCTGGCCGTCCTCCTCCACCCGGCGCAGGCCGGGAACCTGATGCTGGCGGGCGAAGACGCCGGGCGCCTCGGCCATGCCGCCGGCGAGCCCGCCCGACATCCCCTCGGCCAGCCCGGGGGCCAGGCCCGGACGGGCGCGCACCCGGGCGACGCCGTCCTCCGACAGGGTCCTTTTCAGCCAGGCCCGCCCGACCGAGGTGATCTCATAGCGCGCCATGCTGGCGCCGGTATGCACGCACATGATCCATTCCCGCGCCGCGAAGCCGCGGGCCATGTCCAGCGGCGTGCGCGCCAGCGTCAGCAGCGCGTCGTCCGCCTTGCGGAACACGCAGGCCACCTGGGCGCCGCGGGCGAGCGCGAGGAAGGCCCGGGGTTCGCACAGCCGGCGCAGGATGCGGCGCGCCTCCTTGGCCAGCGCCCGGTCGTCGGGCGCGGCGGCGGGCGCCGAGGCGATGGGCGCTGGAACCGGGGCGACGCCGCGACGACCTGGCTGATCGGGCGCCGCGCGGCGGGTCGGGGTTGGAATGGAAGCGGACAACGCACTCTCCTTGGCAAGCGGCGCGGGGGCGCCGGGGTCGCGTGCGACGGCTTCGATCCGGGTCAGCAGATCGTCGAGCAGGGGATCGTCGCGGCGCTGCTCCACGCGCCGGACAGCGCGCAGAACCGTCGAAGGATGGCGCCCCGAGGCCGCGGCCAGCCGGCGCAGCGGCTCTCCCAGCGCGACATGCGCGAGGTAGAGCGCGGCGTCTTCGGCGCGCAGCGCCCGGCCCGACGCCGACAGAGCCTGACCGGTGAGGAGACGGCAGGACCGGAGATGTTCGGCGGCGGGCATGGCGGATCTTCCCTTCGACGGCATTCGTCTAAAATTCACGCTATGGTTGATTCCTGAACAACTCCTTAAACGCCTGTGGATAGGTTCCGGAACCGCCATGCCGCTCAAGGGCTTGGAATGCCGAGAGGATGTGGACAGCGCGCGCTGCAATCGGAAGTTGCGCAACACCCCCGGCGGGGCGCGCAGGATGACGGCGGAAACAAGGACGGTCCGGGGCGATCCCGTGACCGCTCAGGCGAAGGAGTTCCGCAATGTCCCTTGTCGCGACGTCCCTGCCCACGAAGACCGCCGCCCGTCCGACCGCCACGACCGCGCCCGCGTCTCCGGCCTCCGCGACCCATGCGGCGGGGCATGGGGCGGGGCCTGGGGCGGTCCTGCTGCGCCCGGCCCGTCGTTCGGGAGAGGCGCGCCGTCCGGCCCTGCGCGAAATGCGGGCGGTCCCCGCGCCGGTCGAGGCCGTCCCGGCCGCGCCCGCCGCCGCCGCGCGACAGGAGATGCGCCGGCCGAAGATCCTCGCCCGCGCCGCGCGGGCGGGCGCCGCGCTCTACCGGCGCGACCAGCATCTGCGCCTCGCCCTGCCGGGCGTCGCCGCCTCCGCCGTCGCGGCGCGGGAGGTGGTGGCGAAGCTGGCGGCGCTGGAGGCGGATCTCGACGCCGCGCGCCGGGCCGGCCGGCCCGACTACGCGCCGCGCCGGCATGTGCTGGTGCTCTCGGCGCTGTTCGCCGAAACCGCCTCGGCGCTCGCCGGGGCCTGACGGCGCCGCCCGTCCGGCCTCGCCCCGCCCGGGCTCAGGTGAAGCTGTCGGGCTCCGCCGCCTTGCGGGCCGCGACGAAGGCGTCGAGCGACTCGGCCACGCCCGGGTCGATCGCCGGCGCCTCGTAGTCGGCCAGCATCTTCTTCCACCGCGCCTCGGCCAGCCGGGCGGTGTCCGGAGCGCCGGCCTCGGCCCAGGTCTCGAACGGGCGATAGTCGAGCATCCGGCTCCGCCAGAACGCGTCCTTGAAGTTGCGCTGGGTGTGGCCGCAGCCCAGGAAATGCCCGCCGGGCCCGACCTCGCGGATCGCGTCCATGGCCTGCGCCTCCTCCGACACGTCCACGCCCTTCGCCATCGCGTGCAGGACGCCGAGCTGGTCCTCGTCCATCGCCCATTTCTCATAGGACGACACCAGCCCGCCCTCCAGCCATCCGCAGGCGTGCAGCATGAAGTTCACGCCCCCGGTCAGCGCGGCGTTGAGCGTGTTCGAGGTCTCGTAGGCCGCCTGCGCGTCCGGCAGCTTGGAGCCGCAGAGCCCCCCGCCCGAGCGGAACGGCACGCCGAGCCGGCGGGCGAGCTGCCCCGCCCCCCACAGGATCATCGAGGCCTCGGGCGTGCCGAAGGTCGGGGCGCCGGAATTCATGTCGATCGAGGTGACGAAGGCCCCGAAGATCTGGGGCGAGCCCGGGCGCACCATCTGGGCGTAGGCGATGCCGGTCATCGCCTCGGCCAGCACCTGGGTCAGGGTGCCGGCGACCGAGACCGGCGCCATGGCGCCGCCGACGATGAAGGGCGACACGATGCAGGCCTGGTTGGCGGCGGCGTAGACCTCCAGCGCGCCCATCATGGTGGCGTCGAAGTTCAGCGGCGAGTTGATGTTGATCAGCGAGGTCATCGCCGTGCGGTCCTGAAGCCCGCCCTGGTCGGCGAAGAGAAGCTCGCACATCGCCACCGAATCGCGGGCCCGCGACGGCTCGGTCACCGAGCCCATGAACGGCTTGTCGGTCAGGGTCATGTGGGCGTGCAGCATGTCGAGATGCCGCTTGTTCACCGCCACGTCGGTCGGCTCGCAGACCGTGCCGCCGGAATGCTGGAGCCATTTCGACATGTGCCCGAGCTTCACGAAATTGCGGAAGTCGGCGATGGTCGCGTAGCGCCGCCCGCCCTCGTTGTCGCGCACGAAGGGGGGGCCGTAGACGGGGGCGAGCACCAGGTCGCGGCCGCCGATCTCCACCGAGCGGGCGGGGTTGCGGGCGATCTGGGTGTAGCGGGCGGGCGCGGTGGCGCAGAGGCTGCGGGCCAGCCCGCGCGGGATGCGCACCCGGTCGCCCTGCACGTCGGCCCCGGCCTCCTTCCAGCGGGCCAGCGCCACGGGGTTGTCCATGAAGGCGACGCCGATCTCCTGCAGGACGGTTTCGGCGTTGGTCTCGATGATCGAAAGCGCCTCCTCGTCCAGCACCTCGAAATTCGGGATGCGGCGGGTGATGGCGGGGGCGGCCTCGATGACGCGGGCGGTGCGCTCGGCCCGACGGGCGGCGCCGCCGCCGGCGCCGCGGGCGCGTCGGCGGGGGGCCGGGCCGCCGGCAGGCTCGGAGCCTTGGGACGCCGGGGACATGGCGGGATCGGAAGGGGAGAAGCCGTCGCCGTCAGCCATGGGAACCTCCTCGCGCTCGGGAATCAGGACGCCGCGTCGGCGCGCCCGCCGGGGCGCGGCGCATCGCGGTTTCCGCGCAACCTAGGCCGATGCGCCGGCGCGCGCGCGACGAATGCGTCGGGCGCCCGCGCATCTGCGACACGGGCGGAACCCGCGCGCCCCTTCCATGGCCCCCCGCCCCGTGAAAAGGACAGGCGAAGCCGCGCGACCACCCGCCCGAGAGCCGCGGCCGGGCGCCCGCGCGGCGCGGCGCCGGAGTCGCCAGGCGGCGCCATGCCGTCCCCGCCCCCGATCCACGCCAGCCCCCGCCCGCTCGCCATCCGCGCCCCTCCTCCTCCAGACCGAGCGTGTGTCGGGGCGGGTCACGGCTCGCGACGCGACCGCCGAAGGGGGCATGGCCTTGACGCGCCCCGACTCTCGCGCACGCTTGTGGAAGGCCCCCCTCGGGGCCTTCTCAGCAAACCGCGCCCTCGCACGACGCCGCCGCCACGCCCGCCGCTTCCGCGCCCCCC
>JAYZWL010000110.1:0-60890 GCA_036154955.1 Pseudomonadota bacterium
GCGCCCGACGCGCCCGCGCCCGCGCAGGCGGAGACCCGCGTCGCCGCGGCCCCCGCGCCGGAGGCCGCGCGGAACGGGGACGGGGAGGCGGGCGCCGCCGCGCCCCTGCTGCTGCGCGCCGGCGCCGACGGCGAGGTGACGGTGCTCGACCCCGCCGCGCTGGGAACCGCGCGGGGCGTCACGCTCGACAGCGTCACCTACAGCCAGGCGGGCGAGGTGGTGCTGACCGGCCGCGGCACGCCGGCGCGCACGGCCCGGGTCTATGCGGACGGCGCGCGGCAGGCGGATGCGGTGATCGGGCAGGGCGGCGCGTGGCGGGTGCAGCTCGCGTCGCTCGACCGGCCCGGGCATTACCTGCTGCGGGTGGACGAGATCGACGACGCCGGGAGGGTGGCGAGCCGGGTGGAGAGCCCCTTCCAGCGCGAGAGCGCCGGCGCGGTGACGCAGGCCTTCGCCGAGGGCCGGGTGGTGGTGCAGCCGGGCGCGAACCTGTGGCGGATCGCGCAGGCCCGCTACGGGGCGGGGATGAGCTACACGCTGATCTACGCCGCCAATCGCGACCGGATCCGCGACCCGGACCTGATCTATCCGGGCCAGGTCTTCGACCTGCCCGAAGCCGGCGCGCCGCCGCCCGCCGCCGCCTCCGACCCCACGCCGCCGGAGCGGCCCGCGCGATAGCGCGCGGATCGCGCCGTCCCTCCCGCGGGCGGCACGTCGCTCGGACCCTCCGGACGAGATCAAGCCGGCGCAGGGGGCAGACAGCGGGGACGCGAGCGCCTATATGGCCGGGCAGGGCCGTTCGGTCCGGTCTCGAAACTCACCCGACAAGGAGCGCCCATGCGCCGCATCTCCCCTCCGCCCCGGGGCTCGGCCGACACGCTTCGCGGCGCGCGCGGCGATCTGGGCATCGTGATGCGGGTGGCGCCGTGGCTGTGGCCGAAGGGCGAGGCCTGGGCGCGGCGGCGGGTGGCGGCGGCGCTGGTCATGCTGGCGCTGGCCAAGGCGGCGACGGTGCTGACCCCGTTCCTCTACAAGGCCGTGGTCGACGCGCTCGCCCCCGCGCAGGAGGCCGCGGGAGGCGGGGCCGGCGCCGATGCCGGCGCGCTCGCCGCCTTCGCGCTGGTCGCGGGGCCGGTCGGGCTGGTCGTCGCCTATGGCGGCGCGCGGCTGATGGGGGCGCTGTTCCAGCAATTGCGCGACGTGGCCTTCGCCCGGGTCGGCCAGCGGGCCCTGCGCGGGCTGGCCCGGGCCGCCATCGGCCATGTGCACGGCCTGTCGCTGCGCTACCACATCCAGCGCCGCACCGGGGCGCTGAGCCGGGTGATCGACCGCGGCGTGAAGGCGGTGGACTTCCTGCTGCGCTTCCTGCTGTTCAGCCTGTTCCCGCTGTTCATCGAACTCACCCTGGTGGCGGTCATCTTCCTGGTGGAGTTCGACTGGCGGTACTTCCTCGTCGTGCTGGCGATGATCGTGGGCTACGTCTGGTTCACCTTCTCGGTCACCGAATGGCGCGTGAAGATCCGTCGGGTGATGAACCAGGAGGATCAGGACGCCTCCCAGAAGGCCGTGGACAGCCTGCTCAACTTCGAGACGGTGAAGTATTTCGGGGCCGAGGCGCGGGAGGTGGAGCGCTACGACCGTTCCATGGCCAACTACGAGGACGCGGCCGTGAAGACCGCCAACTCGCTGGCCTTTCTCAACGGCGGGCAGGCGGCGGTGATCGCGGCCGGGCTGGTGGCGGTGATGGCCATGGCCGGGCGCGGGGTGCAGGCGGGGGAGCTGACGGTCGGCGACTTCGTGATGGTCAACGCCTTCATCATCCAGATCACCATGCCGCTGGGCTTTCTGGGCACCGTGTATCGGGAGATCCGGCAGGCGCTGGTCGACATGCAGGAGATGTTCGGCCTGCTGGACCAGCCGGCCGAGGTCTCCGACAAGCCCGGCGCGCCGGCGCTGCGCAGCGGTCCGGGGCGGGTGGAGTTCCGCGACGTGCGCTTCCATTACGACCCCGACCGCCCGATCCTGAAGGGCGTGAGCCTGACGGCGGAGGGGGGCGAGACGGTGGCGGTGGTGGGCGCCACCGGCTCGGGCAAGTCGACGCTGGGACGGCTGCTGTTCCGCTTCTACGACGTGCAGGGCGGGGCGGTGCGCATCGACGGGCAGGACGTGCGCGACGTGACCCAGGTCAGCCTGCGCCGCTCCATCGGCGTGGTGCCGCAGGACACGGTGCTGTTCAACGACACCATCGGCTACAACATCGGCTACGGGCGCGAGGGCGCGACCCGGGCGGAGATCGAGCAGGCCGCCCGCGCCGCCCGCATCCACGATTTCGTCGAGAGCCTGCCGCAGGGCTACGACACCATGGTCGGCGAGCGGGGGCTGAAGCTGTCGGGCGGGGAGAAGCAGCGGGTGGCGATCGCGCGCACGATGCTCAAGAACCCCGGCATCCTGGTGCTGGACGAGGCGACCTCGGCGCTCGACACCGACACGGAGCGCGAGATCCAGGAGAGCCTGCGCCGGCTGGGCGCGGGGCGCACCACGCTGGTCATCGCGCATCGGCTGTCAACGGTGATCGACGCCGACCGCATCGTGGTGCTGGAGGCCGGCGAGGTGGTGGAGAGCGGCCGGCACGCGGAGCTTCTCGCCCTCGGCGGCCGCTACGCCCAGCTCTGGGCCCGTCAGCAGGAGGCGGAGGAGGCACCCGCCTGACGGGGCGGACGCCTGCGGCTGCGGGCCGGTCGTGCGCGTCGCGCGCAGGCGCGGCGCCCTTGCGCCGGACGCCGGGGGCTCAGCCCCGCCGGCGGCGGGCGACGGCGCCCAGCGCCGCGAGACCGGCCGCCGTCAGCGGCAGCGCCGCGGGCAGGGGCACGGCGGCGGAGGCGCTGGCGACCGGGCCTAGGGTCAGGTTGTCGATGACCTCGTAGATGTCATCATCGACGGTGGTCCCGTCGGAGGTCTCGAATCCGTAGACCGTGACGCGATCGAAGGCGGTCGATACGGAGGCGCCGAGGAAGCTGCCCCCGTCCGGCTGCGCATAGCCGACCGCGTAGCTGTCCACCAGGCCGCCCAGCGACGAGCTGTAGAAGCCCAGGCTATAGGCGACGCCGTTCACGTCGACCTGGCTGCCGCCGCCGACGTTCTGGAAGATGTCGATCCCGAAATCCGTGTAAAAGCCGCCGAGGTCGATGGTGAAGTAATCGTCCTTGGTCCAGCTGAAGCCCAGCGCCATGGTGGGGTTCGTGCTCTGACCGGCGGACGCGCGGTAGAAATAGGATGAGCTTTCGTAGAGCGCCACGTTGTAGGTCAGCGCGCCCCGCGTCAGGGGATGGGGCACGGAGGAGGTGAGCGACTCGAAATCGTCCGCCACGGTGGCGGAGGCGGCGGATTCGAACGCGCTGCGATCCGTGTAGACGGTCAGCGCCGAGGCCGGTGCGGCGAGGGCCAGGGCGGCCAGCGCCGTGGCGGGAAGAAGATAGGGACGGGGCATGGGGCGGGGACCTTAGGTGACACGCGACGAATTGAGATGAACTCTACGTGAATTGCTCGCCGCGACAATGCCAAATCGGACGCCCCCGCCCCTATTCGGCGGCGCGCGGAACCGGGTCGGAAGGCGCGGAACCGTCGGGCGCGAAGAGGTTCAGCTCCTCCTGCGCCGGCGCCGGTTCGGGCCGCCAGACCAGCGCGGCGGGGGCGAGCATTCCGGCCCGCCTGCGCAGCCGGGTCAGCGCCACCGCGTCCCGCGACCGGGCCGCCGCACGGGCCAGCCCCACCCCCAGCCAGACCCGCGCCGCCAGCGCCGCGGGCGTGACCACCAGCGTCAGCACCGTCGCCGCGCCCAGCCCGAAGACCACCGCGGTCGCCAGCTGCTTCCACCACAGCGCGGTGGGCGCGTCCACGGTGTAGCCGCCGGCGAAGAAGTCCACCGAGATCCCGAACATCATCGGCGCGAGGCCCGCCATGGTGGTGATCGTGGTCAGCAGCACCGGGCGGATGCGCTGTTCGGCGGTGCGCACGATCGCCTCAAGCCGCGGCATCTCGCGGCTGAACTCCTGATAGGTGTCGATCAGCACGATGTTGTTGTTCACCACGATCCCGGCCAGCGCCACGATGCCGGTTCCGGTCATGATGATGGAGAAGGTCTGCTCCATCACCACCATCCCGACCAGCACGCCCGCCACCGACATCACCACCGCGGTCAGCACCAGGAACGAGTTGTAGACCGAGTTGAACTGCGCCAGCAGGATCACGAACATCAGCCCCAGCGCGCCGGCGAAGGCCTTCATCAGGAAGGCCTCGCTCTCGGCCTGCTCCTCCTGATCGCCGACGAAGGCCCATTCGATCCCGTCGGGCAGTGGCTTGTCACGCTCCAGCCATTCGCGGATCGCGTCGGTGCGCTCATTGGCGTTCACCCCGTCGCGCACATCGGCCTTGATGTCGAAGAAGCGCGCCCCGTCCACGCGGTTGATCTCCCCCAGCTTGTGGGCCGGGGCGCGGGTGACGAAGTTCGACAGCGGGATCAGCCCCTGATTGGTGCGGATGCGCATGTCGTCGAGGGTGGAGATCACCCGGTCCTTCTCCGGATAGCGGACGCGGATGTCGATCTCCTCGTCCGAGTCGTCGGGGCGCATGGTGTCGAGCAGCACGCCCCTTGTGACCATGGAGACCATGGGCCCGATCTGGCTGACATCGGCGCCGAAGCGGCCGGCGCGGGCGATGTCCACGTCCAGCTCCCAGTCGATGCCGGGCAGGGGGCGGGTGTCCTCGATCTCGGCCAGCCCGTCCATGGAGTCGAAATGCGCCCGGGCGATCGCGGCGGCCTCCTGCAGCTTCTCCCAGTCGTCGCCGCGGACGCGAAGCTGGATGGGCTTGCCCTGCTGGGGGCCTTCCTCGGCCTGGGCGATTTCGGAGATGACGCCGGGATAGGCGGAGATGCGGTCCTCGATCTCCGCCAGGATCTCGTCGCCGCCGGCGCGGGTTCCCCAGGGCGACAGCTCGATCTGGATGCGGCCGACCGAGTCCTTGGGCGCGTTGCCGCCGCGCTGGTTCAGCCCGCCCTCGCCGGCGAAGGCGAAGACCGACTCCACCCCGGGCACGTCGATGACGATGTTCTCCACGTCCTGTAGCAGGCGGTCCCGCTCCGCCAGGCTGAGGTTGCCGCGGGCGCGGACATAGGCCACGGCGCGCTCGGGCTCGGTCTTCACGAAGAACTCGACGCCCAGGTTGTTGGCCCCGTACCAGGAGAAGGCGGAGGCGACGGCAAAGCCGGCGACGCCGAGCGCCACGAAGGGCATCACCGGGTTGCCAGTGAGCGCCTTGATCGCCCGGCCGAAGGGCGTGCGCCGGTAGCCCGCCTTGCGCGGCGCGGCGAGGCCGTGGTCGCGGAACGAGCCGGAGACGACCGCCAGCAGCAGCCACAGGACCACGGCGGCGAGGATCGCGGGCAGGCGCGCGCCGGGCGCAGGCGGCGAGACCGCGGCGAAGGCCGCGGCGGCGACGGCCACGGCGAGCAGGGCGAAGAGCGCGGTGCGGGCGGCCCGGCCTGCGCGGGCCTGCAGCGCCATGGAGCCATGGTCGAGCGCCCGGGTCAGCCGCCCGGCCACGCCGCCGACCACCGGCAGATAGACCAGCGCCACCACCAGCGAGGCCGACAGCACGAAGATCAGCGTGACCGGCAGATTGCCCATGAACTGCCCCGGGATGCCCGGCCAGAACAGCATGGGCAGGAAGGCGCAGAGCGTGGTGGCGGTGGACGAGACCACCGGCCAGAACATGCGCTTGGCCGCCTCCACATAGGCGCGCATCGGCCCTTCGCCGTCGTTGATGCGCTGGTCGGCGTATTCGACGACCACGATGGCTCCGTCGACCAGCATGCCGACCGCGAGGATCAGGCCGAACATGACGATGTTGGTGATCGACATGCCGAAGACCGCCAGCAGCGAGAAGCACAGCAGGAAGGACGTTGGGATCGCGAAGCCCACCAGCAGGGCCGAGCGGATGCCGAGCGCGCCCAGCACCACGATCATCACCAGCGCGATGGCGGTCAGCACCGAGCTTTCGAGCTGGGCGACCATGCCCTCCACCTGGCTGGATTCGTCCATGGAATAGCTGACCGTCACCGCGTCGCGCAGCGGGTCGGGCCAGGTGGCGAGCTCCTCGTCCACCGCGGCCTTGACCAGCGCCACGGTGTCGATCACCGGCTCGCCCTTCCGCTTGACGATCTGCAGGGCGATGGTGGGCTGGCCGTTGAAGCGCGCGGTGCCCTTGGCGTCCTCGAAAGTCAGGCGGATGTCGGCGATGTCGGCCATGGTCACGACCCGGTCGCCGTTGACCTTGACCGGCAGGCGGTAGACGTCGGCCGGGGTCTCGAAGCTGCCGGGCAGCTTCAGGGCGAACTGGCCCGAGCCGCTTTCGATCGCGCCCGCCGCCACAAGTCGGTTGTTGTTGACCACGACGTTGAGCAGCTCCTGCGCCGTGATGTCGTAGGCCTCCAGCTTCACCGGGTCGACGATGACTTCGAGCATCTCCTCCCGATGCCCGGCGAGGCCGGCTTCGAGGATCGGGGTCAGGCCCTCGATCCGGTCCTGCAGGTCCTTGGAATAGCGCAGCAGCGTGCGCTCGGGCACGTCGCCGGACAGCGAGACCACCAGGATCGGGAATTCGGAGAAGTTGAACTCGTTGACCTCGGGCTCCTCGCCTCCTTCCGGGAAATCGGCCTTGGCGCGGTCCACCGCCTCGCGCACCTGGGCGAGGGTGGCCTGCTTGTCCCATCCGAACTCGAACTTCATCAGGACGCCGGCATAGCCCTCGGAGGCGAACGAGGTCATCTCGTCCAGCCCGTCGATATCCGACAGCTCCTGTTCCAGCGGCTTGACCATCAGCCGCTCGCTGTCCTCGGCGGTGATGCCGGGGAAGGGGGCGGAGACGAAGACCATGGGGATGTCGATATCCGGCTCGCCCTCCTTGGGCAGGCCGATATAGGCGACGGCCCCGGCCGCCACCGTCATCACGATGAAGGCGAAGATCATGCGGGCGCGGGCGGCGGCCCAGTCGATCAGTCCGGTCATGCGGGTCGTCCGATGCTGGCGGTCATGCGGCGGTCAGGTCGGGGCGGCGTGCGGGGGGCGGTTCGCGGTCGGGGAGGCTATTCGGCGGCGGCGGCCGCGCCCTTCCACGGCTCCCATGTCGGGGTCACCGGGCGGCCGTCGGAGGCGTATTCCTGCCCGACATAGATGATCGCCGTCTCCTCCGGCAGGCCGGTCAGCCACAGGCCGCCCTGCTCCTCGCGCAGGATTTCGACCCGGTGGAAGCGGGCGACCCCGTCCTCCACCGCGCGGATGCCCAGCACGCCCTCATCGTTGAGCGTCAGAGCCGACTGGGGGGCGAAATGGCCGCGGTCGGCGGGCATGGGGATGGCGATGTCGGCGGTCAGCCCGTCGCGGATCGAACCATCGGGATTGGACACGGCGACCTGCACGCGGAAAGTGCGCGTGGTCTCGTCGGCGGAGCGGGAGACGAAGCTGACCGTTCCCGCCACCTCGCGCCCCGAGATCAGGCGCGCGAACGCGGCCTGGCCTTCCTCGACCCGGTCGACCTCGGCCTCGGGCACGAAGCCCACCAGGTCGATGGGGTCGAGCGAGATGACCCGGGCGCAGATCTCTCCGGTCGACAGCAGCGCGCCCAGTTCGGCGGCGTCGGTCTCCAGCACCCCGTCGAAAGGGGCGACGATGGTCAGCCGTTCGATATCCAGCTCCACCTGGCGCAGCGAGGCCTGGGCGGCGGAGAGCGTGGCGCGGCGGGCCTTGGCGGTGTTCTCCGCGGTCAGGCCGCGCTGGGCGAGGGTGGAGGCGGCGGCGGCGTCGGCCTCGGCCTGGGCGAGGCGGGCCTCGGCCTCCGCAAGCTGAGCCTCCCGCGTGCCGGGGTCGAGCTGGCAGAGCGTGTCGCCGGCCGCGACCTCGGCCCCGGCGCGCAGCGGTTCGGACACCACGAGGCCGGAGGTCTGGGCGCGCACGTCGACCAGCTTGTGCGCCTCGGTCCGGCCCCGCATCACGATGGCGGAGCGGACGTCCTGCGCCTGGGAATGGAAGGCGACGACGCGCACCGGCCGGGCCTCCGGCGCGGCGGCGGGGGCGGCCGCGCTCTGCGCCGCGGCATCGCCGGAGGCGGCGGCCCGGGCGGGTTCGCCCGCGCCCGGCGCGATCCAGAGGTAAAGTCCCACGACGACCGCGAGGGCCATCAGCATCGGGATCAGTCGCATGGAGCCTCTCAGCTTTCGGACCGGCGGGGAGCGGTCCGTGTCTTCCGTCGTTGGTGGCCGGCGCCGGATCATCCGGTTCAGACCGCTCGGTTCGGGCGCCGCGACGTCGGGCGACGGCGCGACCTTACGCAAACGGCAAGCCGGCCCTACATGGCCTTTGCCGCGCCCGGGCGCAAGCTTGCGCCTAACCCGGACGACCAGTATACGCAGCCCGGAGCGGATCCCGTCACGGGACCGGCTTTTTTCCCCGCGCCTGCGGCGTTTCGCATGCGACGGCGCGACCACAGACGACGCTTCGCGGCGATGCCGCGGGCGGGGCCGGCGGGCCGCAGGGCCCCGCGCGGCGAGCATGACAGCAGGCGATCCAGGGAGCCGCGCGTGACCGACAGAGACAGCTTCATCGACGAGGTCTCCGAGGAGCTTAGGCGCGACCGCATGCTGCGCGCCTGGAAGCGGTACGGGCCCTGGGTCATCGGCGGGCTGGTGGTTCTGGTCGGCGCCGCCGGCGCGGCCACCTGGCTGGACCAGAAGGACCGGGCGGAGGCCGAGCGCATCGGCGCGGAGCTGATCCGCGCCGGCGAGGCCCCCGACGCCGCCGCCCGCGCCGCGGAGTTCGCCGGCATCGCCGAGGCCGCGGGCCCGGGCGAAGGCGCGGCGCTGGTGGCGCGGCTGTCGGAAGCCGCCGCGCTGGCCGAAGCGGGCGACGCGGCCGCGGCGGCCGGGAAATTCGAGGCGATCGAGAGCGACGGCGCCGCCGACCCGGTCTATCGCGCGCTGGCCGGGTTCCGGGCCGCGATGCTGCGCGCCGCCGACCTCAGCCCTCAGGAGCGGGTCGCGGCGATGGACGCCCATGTCCGGCCCGACAGCCCCTTCCGCCTGCTGGCGCTGGAGCGGCGGGCGGTGGCGAAGCTGGAGGCCGGCGACGAGGAGGGGGCGCGGGCCGACGCGCGGACCGCGCTCGACGACCCGATGCTCAGCCCCGGGCTGCGCCAGCGGCTCGAACAGTTCATGACCCTGTTCGGGGAGGGTCAGGGATGACCCGGCGCGCCACGGCCCTTCGCGCCTCGTTCCGCGTCCCGGCGCTGGCCGGGCTGGCGCTGGCCGCGCTGCTCGCCGGCTGCGCGGAGGAGGAGCCCCGCCTGCCCGGAGAGCGCATCGCCATCCGCACCGCGCAGGCGCCCGGCGGCGCGCCGACGGCGGAGACGCGCGCCGTGCCGGCCGCCTCCGACAAGGCCGACTGGCCGCAGGTCGGCGGCGATCCGGCCCATGCCGGCGGCCATGTCGCCGCGCCCGCCTCGCTGTCGCTGGCCTGGCGGGTGTCGGCGGGCCCGGGCGCCGAGGATCGGCTGACCGACTCCGGCCCGGTGATCGCCGGCGGCGTGGTGTTCCTGCGCGACGGCGACGCCGGCGTGCGCGCCTTCGACGCGGCCTCCGGCGCCCGGCGCTGGACCGTGGACCTGACGCCCGAGGACGAAAGCTCCGAGATCGGGTTCGGCGGCGGGCTCGCCGTGGCCGACGGCCGGGTCTTCGTCACCAACGGCTTCGGTCTGATCGCGGCGCTGAACGCCTCCGATGGCTCGGAGATCTGGCGGCGCCAGGAGATCGCGCCGATCCACTCCGCCCCGGTGGTCGCCGGCGGCATGGTCATCGCGGTGACGCGGGCCAACAAGGCGGTGGCGCTGAACGCGACCGACGGGACCGTGGCGTGGGAGCGGGAATCGGGCCTCAACCGCGCCGGCAACCTGGGCGGCGCGGCCCCGGCCGCGACCGCGAACGTGGCGGCGCTGCCCTACGGGTCGGGCGAGCTGGCGCTGGTGCGCACCGCCAACGGCGCGACCCTGTGGAGCGCGACCCTGGTCTCCCCCGGCAAGGTGGAGGGGATGGCGGCGTTTCCCGACGTGACCTCGGCCCCCGCGCTCGGCCCCGGCCCTTCGGTGGTCGCGGCCAACGCCGCGGGCGCGATGGCGCTGTTCGACGGGCGCAACGGGCGCCGGGTCTGGCAGCTCGACTTCGGCTCCATCGGCCCGGTCTGGGAGGTGGGGGACACGCTCTTCGCCTCGACCTCCGAGCCCTCGGTGGTGCGGGTCGACATCGCCACCGGCGCGGTCTTGTGGCGCGCGCCGCTGGAACGGTGGGAAGATCCCGACGACCGGGAAGGCCCGATCGACTACGCCGGCCCGGTGCTGGCCGGGGGGCGGGTGCTGGTCACCTCCTCGGACGGGCGTCTGCTGGCCTTCGACCCGCAGACCGGGGCGGAGCTGGGCGTGATCGAGATGCCGGGCGGCTCGCGCACCGGCGTCGCGGTGGCGAACGGGACCGTCTACGTGCAGACCGACGACGGGGATCTGCTGGCCTACCGCTGAGGCGGCGGGCATGATGCTGGGGCCGGGCCGCTTCGGGCGGGCCGGCCGTTCGTTTTTCCGGGGGGCGCGACAGCGCGCCGGCCCCGCATGGACCGGCCGGACGGGCCGGGGAGACGCGAAATGTTCACGCTCGCCATCGTGGGGCGGCCCAATGTGGGCAAGTCGACCCTGTTCAACCGGCTGGTCGGCAAGCGCCTGGCCCTGGTCGACGACCAGCCCGGCGTCACCCGCGACCTGCGCGAGGGCGCGGCGCGGCTGGGCGACCTGAGCTTCACCATCATCGACACCGCGGGCCTGGAGGAGGCGGACGCCGACAGCCTTCCCGGCCGCATGCGCGCGCTGACCGAGCGCGCCGTGGACATGGCCGACGCCAGCCTCTTCGTGGTCGACGCCCGCGCCGGCATCCTGCCCCAGGACGAGGTCTTCGCCGACATCCTGCGCAAGAAGGGCGCGCGGGTGCTGCTGGCGGTCAACAAGGCCGAGGGGCGGCAGGGGGCCGACGCCTCCATGGACGCCTGGCGTCTGGGGCTGGGCCAGCCGATCCCGATCTCGGCCGAGCATGGCGAGGGCATGGGCGACCTCTACGCCGCGCTGGACGCGCTGCGCGAGGAGCTCAACCAGCCGATGCCCGAGGAGGCGCGGACCGAGGTGGTGACCACCGAGGTCGACCTCGCCGAGGGCGAGGAGGGGGAGAGCGACGACGACTTCTTCGCCATCTCCGAGGAACGCCCGGCGCAGGTCGCCGTGGTCGGCCGCCCCAATGCCGGCAAGTCCACCCTGATCAACGCCATCATCGGCCAGGACCGACTGCTGACCGGGCCGGAGGCGGGGATCACGCGGGACGCGATCTCGGTCCGGACCGACTGGGACGGCGCGCCGATGCGGATCTTCGACACCGCGGGGATGCGAAAGAAGGCCCGGATCTCCGAGAAGCTGGAGAAGATGTCGGTCTCCGACGGCCTGCGCGCGGTGAAATTCGCCGAGGTGGTGGTGCTGCTGCTCGACGCCGACAAGCCGTTCGAGACCCAGGACCTGCGCATCGCCGACCTGGCGGAGCGCGAGGGACGGGCGGTGGTGGTGGCCATCAACAAGTGGGACCTGGTGAGCGAGCCGGGGGCGCTGAAGCTGATGCGGGCGGAGTTCGAGCGCCTGCTGCCGCAGCTCAAGGGCGCGCCGCTGGTCCCGGTCTCGGCCCTGCGGCGGGAGGGGCTGGACAAGCTCCGCTCCGCGGTGCTGCGGGCGCGCGACAAGTGGCAGACCCGGGTGACCACGGCGAAGCTGAACCGCTGGCTCTACGAGATGACGGTGAACCACCCGCCGCCGGCGCCCGGCGGGCGGCGGATCCGGCTGCGCTACATGACCCAGGCCAAGACCCGGCCGCCGACCTTCATCGTCTTCTGCTCCCGCCCCGAGGAGCTGCCGGACAGCTACAAGCGCTTTCTGGTCAACGGCTTGCGGCGGGACTTCAAGCTGGAAGGCACGCCGATCCGGCTGTTGTGGCGCAAGGGCGACAACCCCTACGAGGGCAAGGCCAAGGCGCGCAAGATCGGTTGACAGGCGGGCAGGGGGCGCGGGTCCCCACGTCGCGCCGGCCCCCACCCCAACCCTCCCCCGCAGGCGGGGGAGGGAAGCGCGGGAAGGTGCGCCCCGGGCTTGACCCGGGGCCTCGCGCGGCAACCGGGACAGACCGCGCGCTCAGAACGGCCGGGCGCCCAGCCGCTCCGCCCAGGCGTCGCGCATCTCGCGCAGCAGGCGGGGCTTCGACAGGTCCTCCGCATCGGCGGGCAGGGTTTCGAGGATCTCCAGCGAGAACGCACCGGCGCCATGCGCCAGAAGCGCAGGCCGCATCGTGGGGTGCGGAGCGTTGTTCATCTTCAGCATGAAGGCGAAGCGGTTCTCCGCCGCCGGCAGATCGGGCGAGGCGGCGACCCAGGCGCGGGCCGCCTCGTCCCCTTCCGGACGGCAATGCACGGCGTAGACGCCGGCGAGCGCGCGGCGCTCCTTCCACGCGGCGGCGAGCGCGCGGCGGTCGGCGCGGGAGGGCGGGCTTGGGGCGGACATGGCGGGCTCCTTATTTTCACCCGGGTTTAATTGACAGAGACCCGGGCGCATGGTCAATAAGGTTTCGACCCGCCCCGACAATTCCCGCCGCCATTCGCCACGGACCCGCCCGATGACCGCGACCCGAGACGCCTCGACCCTCGCCACCGCTTTCGCGGAGGGAGAAATTCTCGCCGCCGGACCGCTGGGCCGGGTGGCGGTGGCGGCGCAGGCGGCGCTCGCCGCGGCGCCCGAGACCCCGGTGCTGGTGCTCGACGACGCCACCGGCGCGGTGATCGACCTCGACCTGCGCGGCGGGCCGGAGGATGCGCTGGCCCGGCTGGCCGCGCCCGCCACGCCGCCCAAACGGGGCAGGGGACGGCCGCGGCTGGGCGTGGCGGCGCGCGAAATCACCCTGACGCCCGCGCAATGGGACTGGCTGGCGGCGCGGAGCCGCGGGGCCTCGGCCGAACTGCGCCGGCTGGTGGACGCCGCGCGCCGGGAGGCGGAGGGCGGCGCCGATCCTCGGGCTGCGCAGGCGGCGGCCTACCAGGCCATGGCCGCGCTCGCGGGCGACCTGCCAGGCTTCGAGGAGGCGACGCGCGCGCTTTTCGCCGGCGACCGCGCCGCGGTGGCGGCCCATGCCGCGCCCTGGCCCGCGGATATCCGCGCCTACGCCCTGCGCCTGGGCTTCCCCCCGGTCCCCGCCCGCCACCTGGAGCCGACCGGGGAGGGCGGGGCCGCGCTGATGCGCCGGGGCCTGACCGGGCCGGTGGACATGCTCAACCTGCTGCGCTTCCGCGAGATCGCCGACTATTCCGCCGCCCCCGCGCTCGCCCCCCGCCGCCCCGTCTCCGGGCGCGCGGCCTATGCCCGCTACATGGACCACGCGCGCCCGTTCCTGGCCGCCTCGGGCGGGGAGATCACGCTGCTGGGCGAAGGCGGCGCGCCGCTGATCGGGCCGACCGCGGAACGCTGGGACCTGGCGATGGTGGTGCGGCAATCCAGCCTCGACGCCTTCCTCCGCTTCGCCGACGACCCCGCCTACCTCGCCGGCCTCGGCCACCGCACGGCGGCGCTGGAGGAGTCGCGGCTGATCCCGCTGCGACCGCTCGACCCCGCGACCTGGGGGCGCGACGCGCAGGTTTGACAGGGCGGGCCGGGCGGGTGCAGTCTCCGCCCGACCATGGCCGCGCGGATATCGCGCGCGGCGTCTCGCCCGAGGGCCCATGAAGATCATCATCTGCGGCGCGGGCCAGGTCGGCTCCCAGATCGCGCGGCATCTGAGCCGCGAGCGGAACGACGTGACCATCGTCGACCAGGACGCGGGCCTGGTGCGGCGGGTGACGGACAGCTTCGACGTAAACGGCGTGGTCGGCTTCGCCTCGCATCCCGACGTGCTGCAGCGGGCGGGGGCGCAGGACGCCGACATGCTGATCGCGGCGACCTTCGCCGACGAGGTCAACATGGTCGCCTGCCAGGTGGCGCATTCGGTCTTCGCGGTGCCCCAGAAAATCGCCCGCATCCGCGCCCAGTCCTACCTGGCGCCGCAATGGGCGGACCTGTTCCGGCGCGACCACATGCCGATCGACGTGATCATCAGCCCGGAGCTGGAGGTGGCCCGCGTCGCCATGCGCCGGCTCGCCAACCCCGAGGCCTTCGACATCGAGGATTTCCTCGACCACAAGGCGCGGCTGGTGGGCACGCGGCTGGACGACGCCTGCCCGGTGATCAACACGCCGCTGCGCCAGCTTTCCGAATTGTTCTCGACCCTCAAGGCCATCGTCGTCGCCTATCGGCGCGAAGGCGCGCTGCATGTCGCCTCGCCGCAGGACCAGCTTCTGCCGGGCGACGAGGTGTATTTCATCGCGGCCGCCGAGGACGTGACCCGCACCCTGAGCCTCTTCGGGCGGGAGGGGCGCAAGATCGGGCGGGTGGTGATCGTGGGCGGCGGCAACGTGGGCCGCCAGGTCGCCCGGATGCTGGAGCAGCGGCCCGACCGGCCCCGGGTCAAGCTGATCGACCGCAACCGGGCCCGGGCGGAAGCGGCGGCGGAGGCGCTGGAGCGGACCATCGTGCTTCTGGGCGACGGGCTCGACCCGGTGCTGCTGGAGGAGGCGAACGTCCGCGACTCGGACGCCATCCTCAGCCTGACCGACGACGACAAGACCAACCTGCTGGCCGCGGCGCGCGGCAAGCGGGCGGGCTGCCGGGTGGCCATCGCGCTGGCCAACGACCCCTCCTGGACCGAACTTTCGGAAAGCCTCGGCATCGACGCGCTGCTGGTGCCGCGGGCGACGACCGTCTCCTCCATCCTGCGCCATGTGCGCCGGGGCCGGGTGCGGGCGGTGCATGCGGTCGGCGACGCCGAGGGCGAGGTGATCGAGGCGCAGGTGCTCGCCACCTCGCCCATCGCCGGCAAGGCGCTGCGCGCGGCCTCCTTCCCCGAGGGCGCGATCGCGGGCGCGGTGCTGGGCAAGGACGGGCTGAAGATGCCCCATGGCGACCTGGTGATCCGCGAGGGCGACCGGGTCGTCGTCTTCGCCCGCCGCGACGTGGTTCGGGAGGTGGAGCAGCTTTTCCGCGTCTCGGTCGACTTTTTCTGAGCGCCGGCCGGGCCGATGCGGCTGGGCGGGATCCCCATATTCCTCATCGTGGTCTTCGGACTGGGGCTTGCGATGTTCGCGCCCGCGCTGAACGGGGCGCTGGAGCGGGACTGGCGGACTTCGCGGCTGTTCATCTACGCGGGGCTGTTCGTGATGCTGTCGGCCGCCGCGCTGGGGATGGCGGCGCGCAAGGGCCAGATCGGGGTCCATGCGCGGGCCGAGCTGCTGACCCTGCTGGGCGTCTTCGCCGCAGCCCCCGCCTTCGCCGCCGTGCCGATCCTGCTGGTGATCCCCGACCTGGGCTGGTCCGGCGCCTATTTCGAGGCGGTGTCCTGCCTGACCACCACCGGGGCCAGCGTGCTGATCGCGCCGGACTGGGCCCCGTCCTCGCTGCATCTGTGGCGGGCGATGCTGGGCTGGTTCGGCGGCTTCGCGACGCTGGTGGCGGCGGTGGCGATCCTGGCCCCGCGGGAGCTTATGGACCTGCCAGGATCGGCGACCTTCGGGGAGGCGGGGCGCATCCTGGCGCTGGGGCAGGGCGGGCGGCGCACGGCGCGGGCGGCGCGGCAGCTGATCCCGGTCTATGCCGGGCTGACCGCCGCCGCCGCCGCCGCGCTGGCGGCGGCCGGCACGCCCAGCTTCGCCGCGCTCTGCCACGCGATGAGCCTGGTCTCCACCTCCGGCATCTCGCCGCTGTCCGGCGGGCTGGCGGGCGAGGGCAACCGCGCGGCCGAGGCGGTGGCGGTGGTGGTGCTGGTGCTCGCCGCCTCGCGCCTGACCTACGGGCGGCGCGGCCCCTCGCCGGGGCCGGAGGCGGCGCGGAACTGGCGCGAGGCCCGCGGCGACCCGGAAATCCAGCTCATGGCCATCGCCGTGGGCCTGTCGACGCTGTGGCTGTTCCTGCACGGCATCTGGGTGGAGGGCGGCTTCGGCTCCGCGATCCGCGAGCCGGTCTTCGCCCTGCGCGCGCTGTGGGGCGGGTTCGTGACCTCGGTGGGGGTGCTGTCCACCTCCGGTTTCCTCAGCGCCGACTGGTCGGCCGCCGCCTCCTGGACCCAGGTGGAGGCGCCGGCGATGATGCTGATGGGGCTGGCCACGCTGGGCGGCGGGGTGGCGACCACCGCCGGGGGCGTGAAGCTGTTCCGGGCCTACGCGCTTTATCGGCACGGGTTGGGGGAGCTGGTGCGCCTGCCGCATCCCTCGCGCATGGACCTCGCGCGGACCGAAGGGGGGCGGCTGTCGCGCCGCGCCATCGTCAACGCCTGGGTCTACGTGATGCTCTACATGGTGGCGCTGGCGCTGGCGCTGCTGGCGCTGACGCTGTCGGGGATGAGCTTCGACGCGGCGATGGCGGCCGCGGTGTCGTCCCTGTCCAACACCGGGCCGCTGTTCCCGCTGGCCACCGGCTTCACCTATGCCGGCGCGTCGGAGGCGGCGCGGGCGGTGATGATCGTGGGCATGGTGCTGGGCCGGATCGAGGTTCTGGCCGCCGTGGCGCTGGCCAATCCCGCCTACTGGCGCCGCTGAACGGGGGCCTCGCCCGCTTCGTGACGCGCATGTGAACGGTTCGTCGCGGCGGCGGAGACCATTTCGCAGTTGCAGCAAACCGCATGATCCGCAATAAAGGGCCTATTCTGCGCCGTTCCCGAGGTTTCCGGGGGCGACGGACCCAAGAGGCGCCTCAGGCGTCCGACCCGATAAGACTGAGCCCCAGAGAGGGAGCGAAAAAATGCCGGCCGACAAGCAGAACCTCCAGGACGCCTTCCTGAATCACATCCGCCGCAACAAGGTTCCGGTGACGATCTTCCTCGTCAACGGCGTCAAGCTGCAGGGCGTCATCACCTGGTTCGACAATTTCTGCGTGCTGCTGCGCCGCGATGGACAGAGCCAGCTGGTCTACAAGCACGCGATCTCCACCGTCATGCCCTCGCAGCCGATCTCCCTTTACGAGGCCGAAGAGCAGGCGTAACGGATCGGGGATGACCCGGACCCACGTTCTCCATCCCGATATCAAATCCCCGCGCCGCGACGACGGGCGACCGCCGGCGCGGTCGCTCGAAGAGGCCGTGGGGCTGGCCGCCGCCATCGACCTCGACGTGGCGGGGGCCGATGTCGTGCCGCTGGCCAAGGCGCATCCCGGCCACCTGTTCGGCTCGGGCAAGGTCGAGGAGCTGGCCGAGCGGTTCAGGGAGGCGGAGGTCGAACTGGTCGTGATCGACGGCCCCGTGACCCCCGTCCAGCAGCGCAACCTTGAGAAGGCCTGGAAGGTCAAGATCCTCGACCGCACCGGCCTGATCCTGGAGATCTTCGGGGAGCGCGCCCGCACCCGCGAGGGCGTGCTTCAGGTCGAGCTTGCGCATCTCAACTACGCCAAGACCCGGCTGGTCCGCTCCTGGACCCATCTGGAGCGGCAGCGCGGCGGGCTCGGCTTCGTCGGCGGCCCGGGCGAGACGCAGATCGAGGCGGACCGGCGCGCCCTGTCGGAGCGCATCAAGAAGATCGAGCGCCGCCTTGAAACCGTTGTGAAAACCCGGGAGCTGCATCGCGGCGCCCGGCGCAAGGTTCCGTTCCCGATCGTGGCGCTGGTGGGCTATACCAACGCCGGCAAGTCGACGCTCTTCAACCGGCTGACCGAGGCGCAGGTGATGGCCGAAGACATGCTCTTCGCCACCCTCGACCCGACCATGCGCGAGGTGCGGCTGCCGTCGGGCCGGCGGGTGATCCTGTCGGATACGGTGGGCTTCATCTCCGACCTGCCCACCCAGCTCGTCGCCGCCTTCCGCGCCACGCTGGAGGAGGTGCTTGAGGCCGACCTGATCCTGCATGTCCGCGACATGTCCCACCCCGACGCCGACGCGCAGGACGCCGACGTCGCGGCGGTGCTGGAGGCGCTGGGGGTCGGCGACGAACGCCGCGAGGCGATGCTGGAGGTCCGCAACAAGCTGGACCTGCTGGATGACGACGGCCGGCTGGCGCTGCTCAACCGCGCGGCCCGCAGCGCGCAGACCATCGGCGTCTCGGCCCTGACCGGGGAGGGGGTGACGGCGCTGCTGGAGGCGGTCGACGCCCGCCTCGGCGCGCATGAGCAGGCGCGCCGCCTGCTGGTGCCCGCCACGGACGGCGCGGCGCTGGCCTGGCTGCACGCCCATATGACCGTCGACCGGCAGGAGGCGGCGGACGCAGGCATGCGGCTCGACGTGCGCGGGGAGGCGGAGGATTTCGGTAAGTTCTTCAAACGTTTCCCGGACGTTTTGGAACTGTTTCCTCAAACCGCGACGCCCCGCGCCGCACAGTAGCCGGGCCGCGGCGGACCCGGGTCGCCGCCTCCGCCTCTTACGGTGGACCTGACCGCGACAACACATTCGCCACAATTGTTTTGTTGACGCTTCGTCCATTAAACCGCAGATGAATTTCGCCTGCGCGCATCGGACATGACGCCCGTCGTCAGGCTTTCGGGCGGCTCGGCGCCGCACCGGGCCGGCCTGCGCCTGGGAGGGGCAGGGCGGCCGGAAACAAGAAACGGGAGGAAAGAATGAGCGCCCTGATCCCCGACGGACCGGTCGTCGACGTCACCCTGAACAGCACCAGCTACTCGCCGGAACTCGCCGCGCTGACCGGCGGAACCCTGGCCGCGACCTTCCAGAGCTTCGGCGGCGGGTCGGACGGCCCCTCGGCCATGGTCCGGCTCTACGACGCCGACCTCGCGCCGCTGGGCGCGGCGATCCCGGTGGCGCCGGGGGGGGAGGGCAATCAGCAGCCGCTGGCGATCACCGCGACCGCCGACGGCGGTTTCGCGGTGCTGTGGCAGCGCACGGTCTTCGTGGGCCAGGACAGCGAGACCGACGTGCTGGTGCAGCGCTTCGACGCCTCGGGCGGCCGGGTCGGGGACGCGGTGACGCTGACCCGGGGCGAGTTCGGCAATCCGGTGGGTTTCGTCGGGCTCTCCTCCGGCCGCATCGCGGTGGCGATGGCCGACTTCAACGAGGACGCGACGCTGGTCACGGTGATCGAGGCCAGCGGCGCGGTCTCCGTCGACTACCAGCCTTTCGGACCGGCCACCTCCATCGTCGGAGAGCCGCGCATGGCGGTGGACGGGGGGGATGACAGCTTCGTCTATCTTCTCAACACCGTCGGCCAGCGCATTGGATTCGCGTTCACTCGCGACGTGGTCCTGATGCGGGTCGATGCGGCGGGCGAGGTGCTGTCCTCGGTCCAGGTGCTCGACGACGCGCAGAACGCCGGAGATTTCGCGCTCGTGCGGCTGTCGGACGGCCGCTACGCCGTGGCCGAGCTGGCGCAGGCGGAGGATGGGCTGAGCTCCACGCTGACCGTGCATTTCGTCGACGCCGGCCTGACCGCGGTGCAGTCGACGGTGGAGTCCGCGGTGCTGCCGGGCGCGGGCCACAGCCTCAGCGACCTGGTGGCGACGCCGGACGGCGGGCTGGTCGCCTTCTACGGCTTCACCGTGCCGGGAGACGTGTTCGACCTCGACTACATGGCGGTGACGCTGGACGCGGCCGGCGCGATGCAGGCAGAGCCGGTGGCGGTCAACACCGACGCGGAGGGCATGCAGAACCGCGGCGACGCCGCGCCGCTGCCGGACGGCGACGTGGCGGCGATCTACGAGTCCACCTTCGACTATGAGCTGCGGCTCCAGCGTCTGTCCGCGGATGGCGACGGCGGGACCGGAGGCGGCGGGATCGACGCGCCGGTGATCGAGACCGGCGGCGGCGGGGCCGACCGGATCAGCGGCGGCTCGGGCGACGACCGGCTGGGCGGGCGCGGCGGGAACGACGTGTTGCGCGGCCTGGGCGGCGACGACGCGCTCAAGGGCCAGGGCGGCCGCGACAAGCTGTTCGGCGGCGCCGGCGATGACCGGCTGGTCGGGGGCGGCGGGGCCGACAGGCTGGTGGGCGGCGGCGGCGACGACGTGCTGCTGGGCGGCGGCGGAAACGACCGGCTGTCGGGCGGCGCGGGCGCGGATGTTCTGGACGGCGGCGGCGGACGCGATCTGCTGATCGGCGGCGGCGGCGCGGACGAGTTCATTCTGGGCCGCGGCTTCGACCGGGTGCGGGATTTCCAGGTCGGAGTCGACCTGCTGGACGTCTCGGCCAAAGCCGCGGGTTTCGAGGACCTCACGTTCCGCGACCGCGGCGACGACATGCTGATCCGGGCCGACGGCGCGAAGCTGGTCTTGCTCGAAGGCGTGGACGCGGCGGACCTGTCGGAGGCCGATTTCCTCTTCGGCTGAACGCATTGCCGGCGCGGGTTGATCGATCGGATCGAGAAAACAACGAAAGCCTCGCGATCCCATAGGGTTGCGGGGCTTTTTTATCCAAAGCCCGCCTATCTTCTTAACATAATATTGATTACACGAAATTCGGCCTTCTGGCTCGAAACCCATCCGACCCTGCGCCCTCCTCCCGACGAAGCCCCCCGTTCAGAGCGTCTGCGCCGCGTCGCCGATCAGCACGAACGGCCCCCAGAACACCGGATGCGAGGTCTCGACCCGGCCGCGCAGCTCCGCCTGGCTCAGGCGCAGCGCGGTGGCGAAGTCCATGTCGCCGTCCTTGATCAGCCGGAAGAAGCGCCCCATCAGCGCCGTGGTCTCCTTGTCCGCCACCGGCCAATGCGTCGCCAGCACCGCGCGCGCCCCGGCCGCGAAGAAGGCCCGCGCCAGCCCCGACAGGCTCTCGCCCCCCGCGCCCGACAGGCCCGCCGCCTGGCGCGCGCCGTTGATCGAGTTCGACGCCGTGGTCAGGTAGCCCGACGCGGTGTTGCAGGCCGAGAGCACCACAAGCTGCGCGTCCAGCGTCATCAGCCGGATCTCGGAGGCGGTGAGCAGCCCGTCGCTGTCCTCCGACGCGGTGGCGGTAACGGTCAGCGCCGGGTCGGTGAAGCAGTCCGGCGTCGGCCAGAGAATGCCATGGGTGGCGAAATGCAGGACCTTGTAGTCGGCGAGCGTGCCGTCCGCCCCCTCCTGCTTGACCACGTCCTCGTTGAAGGCGGCGGCGGTGGCGAGCCGCGCGTCGGCCCCGAAGATGTCGCCGATCACCTCGCCCTCCGCCGCCGTGCCCGGAAGCTCCCCCACCCGGTCCACCGCCTCGGCCAGCCGGCGGCAGGTCTGCGGCAGCCGGGAGACGCGCAGCACCTTGTCCGGGTTCACGCCGGACCGGAAATCCGCGAAGGAGGCCACGGCGCCGGTGGCGTCGGACTGGCCGGCCCGCGCCCGGATATCCACCAGGTTGCGCGGGCTCGGCACGTAGCTCACCGCCTTCTGCGCGCCCAGGAACGGCGCGGACGTGTAGTCGCCCGATCGCCAGCGGCCATCGGGCGGCGCGGTGGCCAGCAGCTCCAGCGGCAGCGACTGCAGCGCGCCGGAGGTGGAGAAGATCAGCCGGTCGAAGCTCATCAGCCGCTCGCGCTGCGAGGCGAACAGCAGGTTGAACACCTGGAAGGCCACGTCGACCCGGTATTCGGGCACCCTGCCCTGACGGTCGGTCTCGATCCCCCGGCGCAGCAGGCCGATCAGCACGTTGACCTGGCTGTCGGTCACGGGGATGGCGTTGTAGGTGACGGTCTCGCGGTCGATGATCAGGATCAGGCTGCGCGGCCAGCCGATCAGCACCTGGACCAAGGCCTCGCCCTCGCCCAGCACCGATTGCAGGGCGTCGAGCGTCACCGGGCTGGCGATGGCGGACTGGTATTCCGGGGCGATGCGGTCGCGGGCGGCGCGCAGGCGCTCCACCTCCGTCTGGGCCTGGGAGACGGACTCGGCCAGGCTGCGCGCCTGGTCGGCCTGGCTCAGCGGGTCGCGAAGCTGCAGCACCTGCAGGGCCTTGAGGGTGGCGTAGCGCTCATTCGCATCGCGCCAGGCGCGCACGGCGCGGGCCTTGTCGCCGTCGCCCTCGCCCAGCAAAGCGGCGGCGCCGGAGACGGTCTGCGCGGTGATCGACTGGCGCACGAGCTGGGCGGCGCGGAAGATCCGCTCCCCCATTTCCCGTTCGCGCGCAGGCTGTTGCGCGACGGTGTTGAGCGCCAGTGAGAAGAACGGCCAGAGCGAGCCGTATTCCACCACCACCGGGTTCTCCTCATAGACGAGGAAGCCGCGCTCGAAGGTCGACAGCGCCTCGTCGGCCCGGCCGAGCGCGACCAGCGCGCGCCCCTCGCGCAGGCGGGCGCGGGCCTCCAGCGGCGTGTCGGGCATCAGGGCGGCGAAGGCGTCCGCGGCCTCGGCGGAATCGCGGCGGGCCGCCTCGAAATCCCCGCGCTCCAGCTTGATCAGCGCCCGCTGCGACAGGAACCGCGGCCGGTAGGCGGCGGCGGCGCGGGGCACCAGCGCGATCAGGTCGAGCGCGGTGTTGATCGCCCGTTCCGCCCCCTCCGCGTCGCCCTCCAGCAGGCGGACATGGGCCAGCGTGTGCTGGTTGGACGCCTCCTCGATCACCTGAAGCTGCTCGGCGCCGGAGCTTTCGATCAGCCCCCCGCCCCCGATCGCCGGCCCCTGGCCCGCGCCCGCGGGCCCGAAGGAGAACCGCGCCACCCCGCCCGAGGCGTCGTCGAGCCCGCTCGCCGCCTGCTCCACGAAGGCGCGCGCGCCCTCCAGCACCGAGCGGTTGAGCTGGTCCTGCGCGCGGTAGGCCACCAGCAGCGCCGCGTCGCGGTCATGGTCGGGATGCCCCGCCTCCGGTCCGTCCAGCAGCGAGGCGGCCCGGTCGAAGAGCCCGTCGGCGGTGACGAAGCGTTCCTGGCTGGAATGGGCCAGCGCCTGGTTCATCACCACGAAGGCCTGGGAAGGCGCGTCGGGGCACTGGCCCGCGACGTCGTCGAGCGCGTAGAGCGACAGCAGCTCGGCGAAGGCGTCCTCCGCGGCGCGGAAATTCAGGCCGAAGCTGTTGCGCTGGCCGCGCAGCAGGGCGTCGTCGACCTTGCGGCAGACGGCGGCCTCGCCGCCGG
Source organism: Pseudomonadota bacterium (assembly GCA_036154955.1). Classification (GTDB taxonomy): domain Bacteria; phylum Pseudomonadota; class Alphaproteobacteria; order Rhodobacterales; family Rhodobacteraceae; genus Albimonas. Next base: position 23,220 of record JAYZWL010000110.1, read on the forward strand.
CGGCCGCGTTCGGGTCCGCGGAAGGGAAAGCGCCTTCGCAGGCCGCGAGGCCCGGCGCGGCCAGCCCGACCAGCACGGCGCGCAGCAGACGGAGGGGCGTCGCGCGCCGGAATTTCCGCGTCGCCGCCATCACCGTCCCACCCCCTGCTCGACGCTCCCGGCCGAAGGCGCCGGCGCCCCGCCGCCCTGCCCCCCGCCCTGCCCGTCCTCGCCGGCCGCGCGGCGGTTGGCCTCCTCCCGCGCGCGCTGGAGATCGACGTCCGAGAAGCTGGTCTGCGGGATGCCCCACAGCTCCTCGTTGCCGTAGGAGACGAAGAGCTCCAGCAGGTCTGTCTCCTCCACGTTCAGGATCTGCGCGCGCTCCAGCCGCACCAGGGTCAGCACTCGCGGCGGGGTGATGCCGGTGCAGTCCTGCACGTCGCCGACCACGCAGCCGTTGGTCTTGAACTGCGAGCCCTGCGGCCCGACCGGGAACAGGCCGGCGGCCTTCTGGCCGCTTTCGCCGATATAGCCGTAAAGCGCCAGCGTCTCGGGCGTGATCGACTGGCCATAGGTCACGTAGGCGGCGTTCAGGCCGTAATAGTCGTCATTCCCCTCCCAGACCGCGACGAGACCCGCGGGAGCGTGGATCTGCACGTCGCCATGGGCGTCCACCACCAGTCCCGAGGCGGTGATAACGTCGCGCGCCTCGCCCGCGCCGCCCATCAGGAAACGGGCGCGGTCCTCGCCGGGGTCGGCGTCGAAGCCGGCGAAGGTCTGGCCGAAGCTGACGTCCATGGCCTCGATCACCCGGATCTCGCCCAGCGGGCCGCCGGCGCCCAGCCAGTCGCGCACCCGGATGTCGCCCTTCGCGCCCGCGTCGAGCACGATGCCGCCGGCGCCGCCGCGGGCGGCGACGGCTTCCGCGTCGCGCTCGGTCGACAGCGCGTTGGCCCCGTCCACGGCACGGTCGATGCGGATCAGGCCGCCCGCGGCGTCCAGCCCGCCCGCGGTGGCGTCGAGCGTGAGGACCTTGCCGTCGGCGATGAACAGGCGCAGGTCCTCGTCCGCCAGCCCGGCCGCGCCCTGCGCGCGCCAGTCCGCGTCCGTCGCCGCCCCCGGCGGGTCCATGCGCACCCCGTCCATGTCGTCGGTCAGCGCGGTCATCCGCCCGGCGAGCACGATGTCGTCGGAGGTGCTCACGGCGATGTTCCCCCCCGCCTCCAGCGCGCGCAGGGTCAGCACGCCGGCGTCATGGGCGTCCGTGGCGCGGGTCGCCTCGGTCGCCTCCTCCGTCAGGGTCACGTCGCCGAAGATCCGCCGGGCCGAGACCGCGCCGCCGAAGACGTTGTCGGCGAAACCCAGCGTCAGGCCGAGGCCCAGGTCCTCCGCCGTGCGCCGCAGGGGCGCGCCGGAGGCGAAGTCGGCGTCGCCGCGGATGTCCAGCGCGCCGGAGCGCGCGTCGGTCCCGCGCGCCGCCCGCCCGTCCTGCATGGCGAGCCCGACCGTCTCCACCCGCCGGGTCTGGCCGATGGCGGCCGGCGCCCCCTCCGCCCCCGCCAGCACGGTCAGGTCGCCGCGGGTCCGGACCGGGCCCAGCGTGACGTCGCCGGTATTGGCGAAACGGGTCGCCCCGCCGAAGAAGGACGCGGCCCCCCGCACCCGGTTGGCGGAGGCGCCGAGGTCGATGTCCCCCCCCGCCGTCACCAGCAGGTCGCCCGCGGTCGCGATGCGCGCCCCCGCGGCCTCGGTCACCGCGCCGCCCGCGTCGATGCGCACCGAGGCCGGGGCCTCGCCGTTGAAGCCGTTGATCCCGCTGCGCGTCGCCCGTCCGCGCCCGGGCAGGTCGGCGGGCCCGGCGCCGAGGGTCAGGTCGTTCACGTCGGAAATCGCCGCCACGTCGCCGGCGAACAGGCTCACGCCGCCCGTGAAGTCGTTGCCCAGGCTCTCGCCCCCCGGCAGCAGCACCGCGCCGGAGGCGTCGAACCACGCGTTCCCCTCCACCCGGATCAGATTGGCGAAGCTTTGCCGCGCCGCCGTCCGGTCCGCGAGGGCGAGGAGCGCCGCGCCCTCCACCGCCGCCGGCGCCGGGCCGGCCAGCGTCCAGGCCGAGCTGCGCCCCGCCCCGTCGCGCGAAAGGATGTCGCCGGCCCCGGCCCGCGCCTTCAGCGTCCCCCCGACCGAGAGCGGCCCCAGCGCCAGGTCTCCGCCCCGCGCCCGCGCCACCACGTCCCCCGCGACGGAGACCTGAGCGAGCTCGGCGGCCCCGCCCGCGTTGACCGTGGCCCGCGCCGCGGTCACATCCGAAACCGTCGCGCCGCCGCCCGAGGCGACGCTCAGCGCCCCGCCGACCCGCGCCTGCGTCAGCCGCGCCGCGCCTCCCGCGGTCAGCGTCGCCGCGCCGTCGACCATCGCCCGCCGGATCGTCAGGCCGCCCGCGGCCTCGGCGTCGAGCCGCCCGGCCCCGATATCGGTCAGCGTCAGCCCGGCCCCGCTCAGCGCCAGCGCGCCGGTCGCGCCCAGCCGGGTCAGGTCCAGATCGCCGCCCGAGGACAGCGTCCCCGCGCCCAGCGACAGGTCCGTGGCCGCGATCCCCGCCGCCCCGGTCAACGTCGCCTGCGTCGCCTCCAGCCGCGCGACCGTCAGCCTTCCGTCGGCGGCGACGGTCGCGGTTCCGATGCGGGCGTCGGTCAGGCTCAGGTCGTCCGCGCCCTCCGCCTCCAGCGCCGACAGCGCGACCCGGGCCAGCGCGGCGTCCGCGCCCGCGGTCACGGTCCAGCCCTCGCCGGTCGCGTCCTCCGCCGTCAGGGCGCCGCCGGAGACGAGCGCGGCCTCGCCGATGCGCACGCCCTGCAGGTTCAGATCTCCGCCCGCCCCGATCCCGGCGCGGTCGGCGTCGAGCGAAGCGAGCCGCGCCGCCCCCCCCGCCGACAGATCCAGCGCGCCGGCCTGCACGCGCGTCAGGTCCGCATCGCCCGCGGCCGTGAACGCCGCCGTCTCCGCCGCGAGGTCCGTCACCGCCAGCCCGGCGCCGGAGGCGGCTTCGACCTCGCCGAGCGTCACGGCCTCAAGCCGCATTTCCCCGGCGGAAGCCGCGGTCCATGCGCCGCCCTCCGTCTCCGTCGCCGTCAGCGCCCCGCCGGCGTCGAGCGCGGCGGTCCCCAGCGCGCCCCGCGTCACGGTCAGGTCGCCGCCGGCGTTCAGCGCGGCGGTCTCCGCCTCCAGATCGGTGGCCGTCAGCCCCTGCCCGGCGCGCGCCTCCAGCCGGGTCGCCGCGATCCGGTCGAGCCCGGCCGCGCCGCCCGCCGTCAGCGCCACGTCGCCGGCCGAGATATCGGCCACGGTCAGCCCGCCGCCCGCCGCCGCGGTCAGGATCCGGGCCGTGATCCCGCCCAGCGTCGCCGCGCCGCCGGCGGTCAGGGCCGCGTCGTCGGCCGACAGGTCCGCGACGTTCAGCGCCCTGGCCGCATCGGCCGTCAGCCTCGTCGCCCCGAGCGAGGACAGGGCCATGTCCCCGCCCGCGCCCAGCGTCCAGGCGTCCCCCTCGGCGTCCGTGACGGTCAGGTTCCCGCCCGCCGCGATCTCCGCCGTCTCCGCCGCGATCCCTGCGGCCTCGACCGCGCCGCCGGCGACGAGCGTCAGCGCCGTCGCCTCCACGCCGTCGAGCCGCGCCGCGCCTTCCACCGACAGCCCCGCGCGCTCCGCGGTCAGGTCGGAGAGCGCGAGCGCGCCGCCCGCCACCACGTCCAGCGTCGCCAGGGCGACCGCGCCCAGCGTCGCGTCTCCGCCCGCGTCCAGCGTCCAGCCGCCGCCCGCGGCGTCGCGCGCCTCGATGGCGCCGCCGGCCTCGATCCGGGCCGTGTCCAGCGTCGCGGAGACGAGCGCGACCCTGCCGCCGGCCCGGATATCGGCCTCGCCAGCCTCTATCGCCGCCCCGTCCACGCCCTGCCCGGCGGAAAGCGACAACACCGCCGCCGCCACCCGGTCGAGCCGCGCCGCGCCGCCCGCGGCCAGCGACGCGCGGTCCGCCGTCAGGTCGGCCACGGTCAGGCCGCCGCCGGCGGAGGCGGACAGGCTCGCCAGCGTCAGCCGGGTCAACGTCGTCGCACCGCCGGCGGTCAGCGCCCAGGCGCCGCCCCGGCCGTCGGACAGCGCCGCCGTGGTCCGGGCGGTCAGGGTCGCCGCGCCGAACGTCGCGTCGGTCAGCGCGAGGGCCGCGCCGCTCTCGATCCGGGCCTCGTCCGCGGTCAGCATCGCGCCGGCCGCCGCGCCCCCCGCCCGAAGCGCCAGCTCCCCCGCCGCGATCCGGTCCAGCCGCGCCGCGCCGCCCGCGGCCAGCGTCGCGGACCGGGCGTCCAGGTCGGCCACGGTCAGCCCGCGCCCGACCGTGGCTGTCAGCGCCGACAGGTCCGCGTCGCGCAGGGACAGGGCGCCGGCCGCGGTCAGGGTCCAGGTCCCGCCCGCGGCGTCGCCGACGCTCAGGCCTTCGGCCGCCCGCAGGCTCGCCGCGCCGAAGCGCACGCCGGCGAGGGTCAGCCCGGCGCCCGCCGACATCTCCGCCCGGTCCGCGGCCAGCGCCGCGCCGGACGCGGCCCCGCCGGTCCGCAGCGTGAGCTCGCCGGCCGCGACCCGGTCCAGCCGCGCCGCGCCGCCCGCGGTCAGCGCGGCGCGGTCGGCGCCGATGTCGGCCGCGGTCAGCATCCCCCCCGCCGCCACGTCCAGCGCGCCGATGTCGAGCGCGGCGAGCCGGGCCGCGCCCCCGGCCTCCGCCTCCAGCCGCGCGGCGAGGACCGCCTGCAGCGTCAGGTCGCCGCCCGCGTCCAGGTCGGCCGTCCCGAGATCCGAGTCGCCGATGCGCGCGGCGCCGCCCGCGGTCAGCGCCAGCCGGTCGGCCGTGATCCGCGCCAGGCCGGCGTCCCCGCCCGCGACCAGCGTCGCGTCGCCGACGGCCAGGTCGGAGGCTGTCAGCCCGCGGCCCGCGGCGGCGTCCAGCGCCTCGCCCGCCAGCCCCGCCAATGTCAGCGCCCCGCCGGCCCCCAGCCGGCCCGCGCCGAACCCGGAGGCCGAGACGCTCGCGTCGCCGCCCGCCTCCAGCGTGAGCATGTCGGCCTCGATGCGGGCGAGCGTCGCCGCCCCGCCCGACGCGAAGCCGGCCCGCCCCGCGTCGATATCCGCCGCGTCCAGCGCACCGGCGCGGGCGTCGAGCGTCCCGCCCGAAAGGTCGCGCAGCCGCATCGCCCCGCCGGCCGACAGGTCCGCGGAGCCGAACGCGACCGCCTCCGCCTCCGCCCCGCCCCCGGCGGAAAGCGACAGCCGCGCCGCCGCGATCTGCGACAACGTCGCGTCGCCGCCCGCCGACAGCTCGACCCCATCCGCGTCGATATCCGTGGCCGAAAGCCCTTGCCCGGCCGCCCCGATCAGGTCCCCGCCCGTCAGCCCGGCGAGCGTCAGCGCCCCCTCCGCCGACAGCGAGGCGGCGGCGAAACCGCTGTCGGTCACACGCGCGTCGCCGCCCGCGTCGAGCCCCAGCGACCCGGCGGCGATCCGGGTCAGGATCGCGTCCCCGCCCGCCGACAGGTCGACCGCATCCGCGTCGATATCCGTGGCCGAAAGCCTCTGCCCGGCCGCCCCGATCAGGTCCCCGCCCGCCAGCCCGGCGAGCGTCAGCGCCCCTTCCGCCGACAGCGAGGCGGCGGCGAAACCGCTGTCGGTCACGCGCGCATCGCCGCCCGCGTCGAGCCCCAGCGACCCGGCGGCGATCCGGGTCAGGATCGCGTCGCCCGCCGCCTCGAACCCCGCCGTCTCCGCGGCGATATCCGCCGCGTCCAGCGTCCCGGCCCGCGCATCGAGCGTGGTTCCCGCCAGGCCGCGCAGACGCAGGGTTTCGCCGGCGGCGAGCGTCGCCTCGACGAAGGCGGTCTCGCTCACCTCCGCCGTTCCGCCGGCGGAAAGCCCGAGCCGCCCGGCCTCGATCCGCAGCAAGGTCGCGTCGCCCCCGGAGACGAGCGTCGCGCCCGCCAGGTCGACATCGGTCGCGCTCAGGTTCAGGCCGGCCGCCGCCGTCAGCTCCCCGCCGGTCAGACCGGCGAGCGTCATCGCGCCGTCGGCGATGAGCGCGGCCGACGCGAAGCCTCCCTGCGACAGCGCCAGGTCGCCGCCCGCCTCGACCGACAGCGACCCGGCCGCGATCCGGACCAGCGTCGCCCCGCCCGTGGCGGCGAACCCGGCCGCGCCGATGGTCAGGTCCGCGCCCGCCAGCGTCGCCGAGCGCGCATCCAGCGTTTCGCCGCGCGCCTCGGTCAGGCTCAGCGCGGCCCCTGCGACGACCGTCGCATCGCGGAAGGCGACCCGGGTCAGCGTCGCGTCGCGGCCGGCGATCACCTCCAGGTCGCCGGCCGCGGCGGCCAGGCGCGGCGTCTCCGGCCCCGTTGTCTCCAGATCGGTGAGACGCATGTCTCGTCCCGCTTCGAAGCGGGCGGCGTCGGCCAGCACGCCCGAGGCCTCCGCATCGCGCCCCGCGCTCGCCTCCAGCCCGCCTCCGGCGAAGCCGGCCAGCGCAAGGTCGCCGCCCGCCGCCAACCGCGCCGTCTCGGCCGTGAGCGAGGTCGCGGCGACGTCGCCGCCCGCGGTCAGGCCAAGGTCGCGCGCCGAGACGTCGGTCAGGGTCGCGCCGTCCAGCGCGGCGAATTCGGCGCTGTCCGCGGTCAGGCCGACGACGGCGACGCCGCGGCCGGACGCGGTCAGCGCGCCGCCGCTCGACGCGTCGAGCGTCAGGGCCCCGACGGCGGAGAGCGCGGCGTCGCCGAAGTCGAGGCCGGAGATGCGGGCGTCGCCTCCGGCCGTCAGCGTCAGCGACGTCGCCCCGACCCGGTCGAGCGCCGCGTCGCCGCCCGAGGTCATCCCGGCCGCGTCGAGGTCGAGGTCCGCGCCGGTCAGCGCCCCGCCGGCCGTCGCCGTAAGCTCGCCGCCCCGCAGCGCCGACAGGGCCATGTCCCCGCCCGAAACCAGCGTCGCCGAAGCGAAGCGCGCGTCGGAGAGCGTCGTCGCCCCCGCGGCGGTCAGCGCCAGCCGCCCGGTCGGCGCATCGGCCCGGACCATCGCGACGTCCCCGCCCGTCGAGCTCAGCGACAGGTCGCCCCCCGCGATGTCGGCCGCCGTCACGTTCCCCGCCGCGGTCAGAGAAAGGCCCGCGACCTGCACGAAACTCAGCGTCGCCGCGCCGCCGGCGACGGCGGTTCCCGCGCCCAGCCGCGCCCCCGTCGCGACCAGCGCGCCGCCCGCCTCCAGCGCCACCTCGCCCAGCGTCCCGCCGGTCACGGTCAGCGCGCCGCCGGCCGTCGCCCCGGTGCGCGTCGTCGTCAAATCGGTCAGCGTCGCGTCGCCCGCGGCGGTCACGTCCAGCGCGCCGCCGGCCAGCCGGGTCAGCGCGGCGTCGGCGCCGGCGACGAGCTCCGCCCCGGCGAAGCCCGCGTCGCTCAGCGTCAGCGCGCCCCCTGCGTCGGCCGCGAGCGTTCCGGCGACCTGCGCGTCGCCCAGGGTCATCGCCCCGCCCGACGAAAACGCCGCATCCCCGCCCGTGACGAGGCCCGCGCCCGCGAGGTCGCCTGTCGCGACGGCGACCAGCGCGCCCGCGGTTTCGATACCCTGCAAGGACAGGTCCGTCCCGGCCGAAAGGTCGGCGGAGGCGACGCGCGCCGTCTCGACCGTCAGCGCGCCGGCCGCCCGGGCCTTGACCGCCCCGCCCGAGATCCGCCGCAGCGTCGCGTCCCCGCCCGCGGCCAGGTCCAGCGCGGCGGCGTCGAGATCCTCGACCGCAGCCCCGGCCCGCGCGTCGATCCCGACCGCGCCCAGCGTCGAGCCGACGAGCCGGACGCCGGACGCCGTCGCCTCCGCGTCGCCGCCGTCGAGCCCGGCGAGGTCCGCGTCGCCCCCCGCCGACAGGACGAGGCTGGCGAAGGAGACGGCGTCCGCGGCGACGTCCCCGCCCGCCTGCGCGATCAACTCGCCGGAGGCCGCGACATCGGTCAAATCGACGTTGGTCGCGGACGTCACGGCCAGAGCGCCGGCCGAGACGCCGCGCACGCTCGCCGCGGACCGGGAGGTCAGCGCCGCGTCGCCCAGGGTCGAGGCGGAGAGCGCGACGGCCCCGGCCGTCACCGTCGCCGCGCCGCCATCCAGGCCGCTCATCGCGGCCGTCCCGCCGGCGGCGGCGGCCAGGCTGGCGAAGGACGCCGTGTCCATGTCCAGCGCGCCGTCGGCGTCGAGCGTCATCGCGCCCGCGGCCGCCACCCGGGTCACCGCCAGGTCCCCCCCGGCCGTCGCCGCGAAATCCGTCGCCGTCACGTCGGTCGCGCTCAGGCCGGCGCGGGAGGTCAGGCGCGTCGCGCCGATGTCGGAGGCCGCGACGCTCAGCGCCTCGGCCGAGACCGTGACCGCGCCGCCGCTCAGCCCGCTCAACACCGTCGCGCCGCCCGCCGACGCCTCGAACGCCGCGAAGGAGAGCGTGTCGGCCGAGAGCGCCCCGCCCGCCCGCGCCGTCGTCGCGCCGCCGCTCAGCGCGTTCAGCCGGACGTCGCCGCCCGCGGTCGCGTCGAAGCCCGCATGGGACACCGCGTCGGCGGTCAGCCCGCCGCCCGCCGTGGCGGTCACCGCCCCCGACGCGTCGACCGCGTCCAGCGACAGCGCGCCGCCCGCGGTCACGCTCAGCGCCTCGGCGGACAGGCCGGCCAGCGCGACGTCGCCGGTCGCGGCGGCGACCGTGGCCGCGCCCAGGGTCGCGGCGGTCATCGTGACCGCATGCGCGGCCTGCGCGTCGAAGCGGCCGGCGGTCAGGTGATCGGCCGCGACCGAGCCGCCCGCCGCGAAGGACAGCGCCGCCGTCCCGGCGTCGACATCCGTGGCCAGCAGCTCGCCCCCCGCCGCGAAGCCGGAGGCCGCGCCGAGCGTGAGATCGTTCAGCGACAGCCCGCCCGCCACGCGGACCGAGGCCCCGCCCGCCGCGCTCACCCCGTCCAGCGACACATCGCCGGCCTGGGCGGCGCCCGGCGCCGGCGCCCCGACCGTCAGCCGTCCGGTCAGCGCGCTCGCCGTCAGCGCGAAGCCGTCCGCATCGCGCAGCGCCGCGCCCGCGGCGGTGACCGAGACCCCGCCCAGCGCGTTGCCGGCGCGGTCGAGGATCACGTCCCCCCGCTCCGCCGCGTCGGGCGCCGCCCCGATCCCGGTGACGATCCCCGCATGGCCGCCGACCGAAAGGTCGCCGGCCTGCGTCACCCCCCGCGCCCCGGCGGTCGCCCCCCCGGCATTGGCGCGCAGGGCGAGGTCTCCGCCCACCGAGGAGGCGCCGAGCAGGACCGCCCCCGCCGCCTCCACCGTGGCGGCGCCGGCGGTGTTCAGCGACAGGGCGGCGTCGAAGCGGTTGAGCAGCCCGCCGGCGGCGGCCGCCTCGGACAGCAGGTGGATGTCCCCGCCCGCCGCGAACCCGGCCGGGCCGCCGGCGGAGACCATGGCGCCCACCGCCTGCCCGGCGACGGCGGTGGAGGCGGCGGCCGGCAGGCTGCGCAGCAGCTGGTTGGTGTCGGGATCGCCGAGGATCTGGTCGACCTCGATCCCCAGCGTCGCCGCCCGCGCCCCGGCCACCGTGAATCCGGCCATCGCGCCCGGCGCGTCGGCGACCGTGGTCACGTCGCCCGAAGCCGTGACCGACAGCGCCCCGGACGCGGCGACGCCGCCCAGCACCGCGGTCCCTCCCGCCGCCTCCAGCGCGATCGAGCCGGCCGACACGCCGAGCGCGGACAGCCCCGTCCCCGCCTCCGCCCGCAGCGCGCCCGCGCGCAGATTGGACAGCGCGACGGAGCCGGCGGCGGAGGTCAGCGTCGCGTCGCCTGTCCGGCCGGCTGTCAGGGTCACGTCGTCATGGGCCGCGACGCTCAGCCCCGCCAGCGCCACCCGCGCGAACCCCGCGCCGCCGGCCGCGACCGCATCCACCGCGCCCCCCGCGGACAGGTCCGAGACCGCGAGATCCCCGCCCGTCGCCCGCAGCGTCACCGCCTCGCCCCCCGCGGCGGCGGAGACGCGGGCGACCGTGACCCGGGCCCCCGTCAGGCTCACCCCGCCCGCGACCGCGGCGTCGCGCAGCGTCACGTCGCCCGCGACGGCCGAAGCGGTCAGCGCCCCGGCGCGCAGGTCGGCGATCACGAAGCCGTCCGCATCGGCCAGCGTCGCCGCCTGCGTCCCAAGATCGGCGCGCAGGGTGTTGAAATCGTTGCCGGCGTCGGCCAGCACCACCGCGCCTTCGGCGAAGATGTCGAAGACGCCGCCGACCGAGACCGCGCCGGTCTGGGTCACGCCCCCCTCCACCTGCACCGCCGCGTCGCCCGCCACGGACAGGCCCCCGAGCCGCAGCTCGCCCAGATAGTCCAGCGCCAGATCCCCGCCCGCGGTCGCGGTCAGCGTCCCGCCCGCCGTGGTCCGCTTGTCGGCCTGGAAGGAGATGCCGGGCAGCAGCAGGTTTCCGCCCGCGCTCAGCGTCATGTCGCCGGCCGAGGCCAGCAGCCGGTCATAGGTCCCCGAATGGGCGGCGGGAACCTGCAGGATCTCCGAAGGCGACAGCCGCAGCAGGAACAGCCCCGTGCCCAGGCCGGCGGAGATCAGGTCGATGCTGTTCGACCGCTTCTTGAACAGGTCGCCCCCGGCGCTCAGCGTCAGGCTCCCGTCGGTGGTCGCGCCCGGCCGCGCCTCCACCAGCCCGATGGAGATGTCGCCGTCCACCGCGACCGTCGCGTCGCCCAGGAACCAGGTCCGCTCCAGCACCAGCAGGCCGGGGACCGCGCCCAGGTCGATCCCCGCCTCCGCATCCGCGGTCAGGCCCAGGAAGGTCACGTTGCGCGCGTCCGACAGGGTCAGCGCCCCGTCGACCCGGGCGTTGTTGAGCAGGATGCCGTCGAGCCCGGTCGCGTCGCCCGCCGCGGCGATGCTCAGCGCCCCGGTCCACAGCGCCGCGCCGTGCACGTCGCCCGCCACCGCCCCGCCCGAAGCGCCGGCGATGGTCACGTCGCCGGCCCGCAGGTTGCCCACGGTCACGCCGCCCGCCTCGGTGGTCAGGGTCGCGGTCCCGGCGCCCGAGCCGACGTCGACCCCGTTGAGGAACAGCGCCGCCCGCGTCGCGCGCCGGTTCAGCGACACCGCCTGCGCCGCGGTCCCGGCCGCCGCGACAAGGTCGCCGCCGATGTCGGAATTGCGGATGTCGAGGAAGTTCACGTCGGCCAGCGTCGCGTTCCCGCCCGCGGTCAACGTCACCACCCCGCCGAAATCGTTGCCGAGGCCGAGCCGCACCTCGCCCGTGGCGAAAAGGTCCGTCGTCCCCGTCACCTCCACCGTCCCGGTCTGGGAGATGTCGCCGGCGAAGCCCCCCGCGCCCGTCGCCGTGAGCGCGGCCGAGGCCACGTCCAGCCCGCCCAGCGTCAGGTCGCCCAGCACGTCGACGACCAGGCCGCCCGCCAGCGCCGTCGCCGGCAGGTCCAGCGCGTCGCCGGTCCGGATCTCCAGCCGGTCGGTCGCCAGCATGTCGGCGCCGACGATCCCCTCGGGCGCGCTCAGCTCCAGCCGCCCGGTCCGCACGAAGACCTGGCGCGAGCCGTGAACGTCGATCCGCCCCTCTCCGTCGGAAAGCTGCGGAACCCCGCCCGGGCCGAACACCGTCGCGTCGGCGATCAGCGCGAGGTCTCCCGCCATCAGCACGTCGGCGAAAAGGTGAATGTCCCGCCCGGCGGCGAGCGTGAGGCTCGCGCCCGCGTCCCGCATCTCCAGGAACGACAGGACGCTGATATCCTTGGTCGCCTCGATCCGCACGTCGCCCGCCACGTCCAGCAGCGCGGCGGGGTCCAGCGTCAGCATCGCCGGCAGCGCGTCGCCGTCGATATCGCCTGCCAGCGTGCCCCCCGGCGGCAGGTCGCCGCCCGCGGCGATGGTCACGAATTCGGGGTCGAGCAGCAGAAGCCCCGCCGCCCCGCGCGGCGCCGACAGGTCCGCCTGCCCGGCGAAGCCCAGCCCCATGCGCGACGACAGCTCCACGAAACCGCCGTCCCCGCCCGCGCGCCCGCCCCGCGCGCTGACCCAGCCGTTGGCGAGCGTCGCCTCGGACGACCAGACCAGCACCTCGCCGCCCCGGCCCTTGTCGGTCGCGTCGGCGCGGATGCGGGCGCCCGCTTCGATCTCGGTGCGCCGGGCCTCCGCCAGCTCCGGCGCCCGCCCGGCCTTGATCGCGGCCACGTCGCCGCCGAGCCGCACCCGCCCGCCCCCGGTCGCGCCCGAAACGTCGAGCCGCGCGGTCCCGGTCAGCGTCACCCGCCCGCCGGTCGCGTCGATCCGCCCGCCGCCCGCGACCGCGGACCCCGCCTCAAGCCGGCCCGACACCTCCACGCCCCCCGCGCCGCCGTCGAGCACGATGGTCCCGCCCTCGACCCGGGCCGAGGAGGCGACCACCACGCCCGAGACCGACACCGCCGCCTCCACCGCGTCCCTCGCGGCGGCGGCGGAGATGATCACCGTGCCGCCCTCGGCCAGGATCACGCCGGAATTGCCGGCCCGCGCCCCCTCGACCTTCGCCGCGTCGCGCAGGTCGATTTCGAACAGCCCCTCGCCGGAGACGTCGACCGACAGGCTCTCCTGCCCCGCGATGACGATGCGGCCCAGCTTGCCGCGGATCGTCCCCCGGTTCTCCGCCCGCGGCGCGACGAGGCCGACCAGCCCGGCTTCGGCGAAGGTGATGGTCCCCTCGTTGACCACCGCCGCCCCCGGCTCTCCGGGCCGGTCGAAGCGGCCGGAGCCGGCCATGAACGCCTCCGGGTCGATGCCCGCGGTGGTGGCGATCAGCCCGCCCACATCGGCGACGGAGCCCGCGTGGAACATCACCCCCGACGGGTTCACCAGCCACACATTGCCGTTGGCGGTCAGCTTGCCCCGGATATGGGTCGGCATGCCCGAGAGGATGCGGTTGAGCGCCACCGCATCCGACCCGGGTTGAAGAAACCGCACCACGTCGTTGGGATCTATGTCGAAACTCGCCCAGTCGATCACCACCCGCTGGCTGCCCTGCCGAATGGTGGTGACGTCGCCGCGGGTGACGATCCGCGCCTCCCCGCCGCGCACCTGCCCGCCCTTCGGCCCCGCCCCGGCCGGAACCGCGAAGCCCGCCGCCCCCAGCGCCGCCAGCCCCAGCGCGGTGGCCGCGCTGCGCGCCAGACGCGGGCGCAGCGCGGCGCGGATCAGGGGGAGCCTGCGGGCGCGCACGCTCAGAAATCCTTCGAGGCGCTGAACAGCAGCCGCCAGTCGTCGGACTGGGTCTGCGCCAGCGGCCGGTTGATCGGGCGGGCCAGCTCGAAATTCAGCGACAGCCGTCCCGGAAGCTGCGCCCGCACCCCCACGCCCGCGGAGATCAGCGAGGCGTGCACCGGCGCGCCCCCGTCCAGGTTCCGCACCTCCGCCATGTCGCCATAGGCGTAAAGCTCGAACGGCACCCGCGCCTCGCCCCAGGCCGCCTCGTCGGCGTAGCGCACCTCCACCGACAGACCCGCGCCGAGATCGCCGCTCAGTTCCGACGGGTGGTAGGCCCGTCCCAGCTCCGGCCCGCCGATGGCGAATTCCTCGGAAGCCAGCAGCGGCCGGTCCGCCGCCTGCGCCCAGCCCTTGGCCCAGAAGCTCAGCCGGTCGTCGAAGGGCTGGGTGCGCGACAGCTCCGCCCGGATCGAGAAGAAATCCGGGTTCCCGTCCTGCCGGCTGAGTTCGGGCGAGCCCTTGGGCGAGGCGTTGAACAGGTCCAGCCCGCGCCGCAGCTCCACCCGCCCCTCGCCCGACCCCCAGTCGTCCCGGTATTCCGCCCGCGCGCCGGCGAACAGCACCCGCAGCCGGTCGTCCGTCACCAGGTCCTGCCCCAGGCCGCCGATCGCCGGGGTCAGCGAGTTGACCGACATGGTCTGCACCCCGCCGAACATATCCAGCTTCAGCGCCCGGCTGCGCACCAGCGGGTAGCCCAGCGTCGCGGTCAGCTCGGTCTGGTCCGAGCGGATGTCGAAGATCGCCACCTTGTCGCCCGGCGCGCTCTCGGCATAGAGCGCGCGGAACGAGCCCCACAGGCCCGAGGGGTCGAGCGTGCGGCGATGCTCGATCTGGATCGTATGCCGCTCCTTGAAGTCGTCGGGGAACGGGTCGTCGAAATCGGCGGAGTTGAAATAGCTCAGGATGGTGCTGTCGCCCGCCGGCGACCAGGAGTTCAGCGACACCACGCCGCCGATCAGGCCCTGGCCGATGATCGGGGATTGCCGGTTGTCGGCGAAGACCGTGAACCCGATCGCTTCGCGTTCCATGTTGATGTGCAGATCCACCGCGCCGCGCTCGCCCTCGCCGATCTTGGGCACGGCGGCGGCGCGAGTCACGCCCGGAATGTCGTTGAGCAGCAGCAGCGCCCGCTCGATCTGGGCCAGCGTCGGGTTGCGCAGGCCCTGCAGGGGCGCGACCGTGCGTTCGGCCAGCGCCCGCATCGGACCCAGCGGCAGGCCCGGCGCCTCGATGGTGACGGAGGCGAGGGTGGCTTCCACGATCTCGAACCGCACCCGCCCGCCGTCGATGCGCTGGGCGGGGACCACGACGCGGGTGAACAGGTAGCCGTCGTCGCGATAGCGGTTCTGGATGCGGGCGGCGAGCGCGAAGACCTCGGCGAGGTCGATCTCCGCGTCCAGCGCCTCGGACCAGAGCGGGGCGAGCTCGGCGTCGGGGTAGAGCGTGCCGCCGGAAAGCTCGACGCCCCGCAGGACGAATCGGATCTCGCGGGCGTTGGCCGGCGGGGTCTGGGAGGTGAAGCGCAGTTCGGAGTCCGGCCCAAGCGGCCCGGGCGCCTCGGCGCGGGAACGGTCGGTGGCGGCGCGGATCGCGGCGGGGGCGTTGCTCAGCGCCGAGGGCAGTCCCCCCGGCAGGCCCTGCGCGAAGGCCGGGACCGGCGCGAGCAGAAGCGCGCCGGCCGCGAACAGGCCGGGAATCGCGGCGAATCCGGGCGTTCCAGGCGAAACCTCGGCCGATTCGGCCTGCGCCGGCGATTCGCCGGCCGTGGGGTCAGCGCGTCCGGCGTCGCGCCCGGGGCGGTCTGGGGCGAGGGGCGAGCCGGGGACCGCCGCGCACGGACCGGTCCGCCGTGGGGTCGCCCCCCGGCCAACGCCTCCTGCCCTCTGCAACCGTTTCTCCCCCCGAACCCGAACCCGACACAAAATCTAACGAGCCGTTAATAGCATCGGGCCGCGGCCGCGGTCAAACCGCTTGCGCTGCGGAAACCGGCTTAACGCCTTGAGAAACGGTGAATTTTCCAGGCGAGTCGCCGTGTCTTCCAAAGAAGAGACACACCCGCCCCACCCGGTGGGCGGGGACGGCGGCAGGGCCGCGGGGTCGCCGGCGCGGGGTCGGCGCCGCATGGTCGTCACCGGCGACGCGCCGCCGATGCGTCGTCATCCGCGAGGGCCCGCGCCGACATGCGCCCCCGCGCGCGCTCGCCCCGGTTCGCGGCCCGCATCCGGCCCACGGCCGGACGGGCGCGCCCTGGCCGCGGCCCCGACGGCTGCGTCCGCGCGGCTTACTGGTCCCAGGACGGCGCGCGGATCGCGCCGACCACGTGGTTCTTCTCCTCCCGCGACGCCACCAGACGCTCCAGCGCGCCGGGCGCCTCCGCGCCGGCGTCGGCGATGGCCCCGGCATAGGGGCCGGCGACCGCGCGGGTGGAGCCGTCGGACGCGATCATCACCAGGCGGGCGCCGCCGGCGAGCTGCACTTTCTGCGCGCCGGGAATCACGGAGCCGGGCGCGAAGCTCGCCACGTTGCTCTCCAGCACGACGAAATCGGAGGCTGCGGCGCCCTGCGCCATCAGCCCCAGGGCGCCGACGAACAGGGCTGCGATTAGCCGGTTCATCTCAAACTCTCCAAGGTCCAGGGGTCTGGGTCCCCACTGACACCAAAACGCGGCGAAAATCGGTGACGCGGCGCACAGGGCGCGACGGTTTGCGCGACGGAAGCCCCGACGGCCAGCACCAAACTGGTTTTTGACCGCGCCCTCGAGGGCGCAGGCAGGTCCTTTTCGTATACGCTAAGCCCAACTTCTGTAACGCAGGATGAATCTACCACTCCGGCGCGCCGATTCCGAGGCCGGAGCATTCACAATCGCGGTGATCGTGCGGCGGGCCTTGTCGCAGCGTCACACGATCCGGTCGCCGCGCTCCCCCGCGTCCAGCCGCTCCAGGTGCAGACGCGCCAGCGGATCCGCCTCCCCCTCCGGCATCCGGACCACCGCCGCCAGCGCCTCGCGCGCCGCCGCCGGCCCCCCCTCCCCCGTCATCAGCGCGAAGGCGCGCGCATAGGCGTCGCGCACCGACTGGGGGGAGAGGCGGTCGAGATTCCACACCGTCACCGGCTCCGCCTTGCCCTTCAGCATCACCCGCCCCACCGGCCGCAGCTCCGGCAGCGGCCGGGTCTCGTCGGCGAAGCGCAGCGCGGCGAGCCGGGCCGCCTCGGACACGGTTATGCGGGTGCCCAGCCGCTTGTTGATGCTCTCCAGCCGCGCCGCGGTGTTCATCGCGTCGCCCATGGCGGTGTAGTCGAAGCGCCGCCGCCCGCCGAAATTGCCCACCGAAGCCACGCCCGAATGCACCCCGATCCGGGTGACGCCGAGCCCCAGATGCGCCTTGGCCGCGCGGTAGGACTCGGCGAATTCGTCCATCTCCGCCGCGCAGCGGATGGCGTTGAGCGCGTGGTCCGGCTCCTGCGTCATCGCCCCGAACAGCGCCACCACCGCGTCGCCGATGAACTTGTCGATGGTCCCGCCATGCCGGGCGATGATGTCGGACATGCCGTCGAAATAGCCGTTGAGCAGCTCCGCCAGCACCTCCGGCTCCAGCGTCTCCGACATGTCGGTGAAGCCGGCGACGTCGGTGAAGATGAAGGAGATCTCCCGCCGCTCCCCTCCCAGCCGCAGCGAGGAGCGGTCCCGCGCCAGCCGGTCCACCATCGCCGGCTCAAGGTAGTGCGAAAACGCCATGCGGATGAACTGCTTCTCCCGCGAGGACAGGTAGGCCTCCGCCGCGCCGCCGATGCCGAAGGACACCCCGAAGGCCAGCAGCGCCGGCGCTATCGGCAGGTAAGGCCCGCCCAGATAGGACAGCCCCACCGTCAGCCCCGCATAGCCCAGCGCCGCCGCCGCCCCGGCCGAGAACCGCCACACCAGCGCCCCGCCCCAGATGCCCAGCCCCGCGCCCAGCAGCGCCATCGCCGCCGAAATCGCCATGCCCGGCGCGCCGCCGACGTCGAAGTCGTTCACCACCCGTCCGTCCAGCATCTGCGACAGGATATGCGCATGCAGCAGCACGCCCGGATTGGTGCGGTTGGAGATGGTCGGATCCACCGACAGCGAGGTCTGGTGCCGGTCGGTCTGCTCCAGATCCGCGCCGATCATCACGTAGCGCCCGGCGAACCAGTTGCGGAACATGGCCTTGGGCATGGCCGGATTCAGCAGGATCTGCCCGGCGATCTTCTGGAAGGCGTCGGAGCCGTCATGCGTCTCCCGCCGCCAGTCCACCAGCCCCTCGGTCGGGAAAAGCGGCTTGTCGGTGGCGGTCAGCAGGGCGGCCGCGAAGCTCATCGGCTCCGCCCCCGGCAGCGTGCTTTCGAAGCGGCGCACCACGCCGTCGGGGTCGTAGCGCACGGTGGCGAAGCCGGGGATGGCGCCCGACCGCTCCATGAACTCGGCCAGGAACGCCTCCTGCGCCGGGCGCAGGCCGGCGCGCGCGTCGGCCCAGGCCAGCACCAGGGTGCCTGGGAAATCGCGGATCGCGTCGATCAGGCGCTGGTCCTTCGCCGGCTCCGTCGGCTGGTCGATCAGGATGTCGAGCCCGATGGCCGCGACGCCCGCGTCGTTCAGCAGGACGATGAGATCGGCCAGGAAATCCCGGTCCACCGGCGAGCGGTAGGGGAACAGCGCCAGCGTGTCCTCGGTGATGGTCAGGATCGAGATGCGCGGATCCTGCGTCTCCGAATAGGGGGTGAGGATCACCCGCAGCCGGTCGTTCAGCCCGGATTCGAGGCTGCGCAGGGTGGCCATGCCGCGAAATCCCGCGATGACCACCGCGGCGACGGCCAGCGCGATCAGCAGGCCCAGCAGCAGCCGCACCGGCGGCGGGCGGAAGCGGGAGCCGCCGGCGGCGCCCGCATCGGGGCCGGATCCGGGACCGGGACCGGTCCCGGGCGCGCGTCCCGGCTGATCCGCCGCGATGCTCATGGCCCGGCCGCTCCCTCGTTCCCCCTGCGGCCTGCGCGCCGCCCCCGGGGACCACGAATCACCATGGGGGCGGGCGCGTCAAGCGTTCCGGCCGCGGGCGGGTCGGGTTCGCGCCCGGTTCGCGCGCCGGCGCCTATCCGCTTTTCATGGCGCGCGGCGCCCCGGGCCTGACCCGGGGCCTCGCCGTCCTCGCCGCTCTTCGGGACGCCCGCTCAGGCGGGAAGCGTCGGGACCGGCCCGCGCATCAGCGGCATCAGCGCCGCCATCTCCGGCCCGTGGTCGCGCCCGGTCAGCGCCCGGCGCAGGGGCTGGAACAGCGCCCTGCCCTTGCGCCCCGACGCGGCCTTGGCCGCCGCCGTCCAGTCCTTCCACGCGGTCGGACCCCAGGGCCGCGGCGGCAGCAGCGCCAGCGCCTGCGCCACGAACGCCGCGTCCTCCGGCGCCACCTTCGGCGCGGTCCCCTCGGCGCAGATCGCCGCCCAGTCGGCGACGTCGGAAAGGCGCGAGAGGTTGCCGCGCACCGCCAGCCACAGCGCCTCCGCCCCCTCCCCCGTCACGCCCAGCGCGGCGAGCCGGGGGGCGACGGTCGCGAAGTCCGCCTCATGCAGGATCCGCGCGGTCAGGGGGGCGAGGTCGGCGGGGTCGAGCCTGGTGGGCGCCGCCCCGAACTTCGACAGCGCGAAGCCCTCGACCAGCGCGTCGGGCGTCTGGCGCGCGACCACGGGGTCGGAGGCGCCCAGCCGCGCCAGCAGGGACAGCAGCGCCATCGGCTCCTCCCCCGCCTCGCGCAGCGCGCGGAGCGACAGCGCCTCGGCCCGCTTGGAGAACGCCTCCCCCTCCGGCCCGGTCAGCAGCGAATGATGGGCGAAGCGCGGCGGCGCCGCCCCCAGCGCCCGCATGATCTGGATCTGCGCCGCGGTGTTGGTGACGTGATCGGCCCCGCGCACGATGTCGGTGATCCCGCCTTCCGCGTCGTCCACCGCGGAGGCCAGCGTATAAAGAACCTGCCCGTCCTCCCGGATCAGCACCGGGTCGGAGACGGAGCCCGCGTCGATCGAGCGGGGGCCGAGGATCATGTCCTCCCACTCCACCCGTTCCCGGTCGAGCTTGAAGCGCCAGTGCGGGGGCCGGGCCTCGGCCAGGGCGTTGCGCTCGATCTCCGAAAGCTCCAGCGCGGCGCGGTCATAGACCGGCGGCAACCCGCGCGACAGCAGCACCCGGCGCTTCAGCGCCAGTTCGTCCGGCGTCTCCCAGCAGGGATAGAGCCGGCCGGCGGCGCGCAGCCGGTCGGCGGCCGCGGCATAGGCGTCCAGCCGGTCGGACTGCCGGAATTCGTCGTCCCAGGTCAGACCCAGCCAGGTCAGATCCTCGCGGATCGCCTCGGCGTATTCGGGGCGCGAACGCGCGGGGTCGGTGTCGTCCAGCCGCAGCAGGAACCGCCCCCCCGCAGCCCGCGCGATCAGCCAGTTGAAGAGCGCCGCCCTGAGGTTGCCCAGGTGCAAAAGCCCCGTGGGCGAGGGCGCGAAGCGGGTCAGCGTCATCGGGTTTCCAGGTCCGGGCGCGCCTTGCGGAAGGCCAGCAGCATCGGGTCGCAGCCCCCCGCCACCATCTGCTTGCGGAAGGTCCGCTCCGGCAGCGCCGACAGCCGGTTCATCACCGCCTGAACCTTCCACAGCCACGCCTTCTTCGGCGGGGTCGCGCCCTTGTTCAGCGAATAGCCGAAGCCCGGATTGAACAGCGAGCCGTTCATGCGGAACGCCGCCACATCCTCCCACGGGATGCGGCCGAAGGCGCGGTCGGTCAGCCCGCCTTCGTCCACCACCAGCACCGGACGCGGGTCGCGCCCCTCCTTCCAGAAGAACAGCCCGGCGGCGAGGAACACCGCGGCCGAGATCCACAGGAATACGGATTCCCGCTCCGGCGCCGCGGGGTCCATGATCCGGCTCAGCACCAGCCCCACCGCCAGCGCGCAGAGAAAGGCCAGCATCACCTGCTTGCCCGCCACCAGCCGGAATTCCGCCGGCAGCCGGGGCCCGAGTTCGAGGCCGTGGGCCTCCATGATCTCCTCGTCCGACATGTCCCGCATCTCCTCGGGCGTCGGCTTGCGGGAGGGGGCGGCGTCGTCCTTCGGGGCGTCGTCGTCACGGTCGGTCATGGAGGGTCCGTCGTCGGAGAGGGGGGCCGCCGGCCGGCGGCGCGGCGGCGGAGGGCTCAGGCGTCCTCGCGGTCGCGCCAGGAGGAGGCGATGGGATAGCGGCGATCGAGCCAGAAGGCCTTGGCCCCCAGCTTCGGCCCCGGCGCCGATTGATGGCGCTTGTATTCGGCGATGTAGAGCAGGTGCTCCACCCGCTCCGCCGTCGCGCGGTCGTAGCCCGCGGCCACGATGTCGGCGATGGCGGCGTCGCCCTCGATCAGCATCCGCAGGATGGCGTCCAGCACCGGATAGGGCGGCAGGCTGTCCTCGTCCTTCTGGTCGGGGCGCAGCTCCGCGCTCGGCGGCTTGTCGATCACCCGGGGCGGGATCACGGTCCCCGCGGGGCCCTTCATCCACGGCCGGTGGTTGGCGTTGCGCCAGCGGCAGGCGTCGAAGACCTCGGTCTTGTAGAGGTCCTTGATCGGGTTCCAGCCGCCGTTCATGTCGCCGTAGAGCGTGGCGTAGCCGACCGCGACCTCGGACTTGTTGCCGGTGGTCAGCAGCAGTTCGCCGAACTTGTTGGACATCGCCATCAGGTAGAGGCCCCGCAGGCGGGACTGCACGTTCTCCTCGGTGATGTCGGGGGCGCGGCCCTCGAAGGCGGGGGCGAGCGTCTCGGTCACCGTGTCCACGCCGGGCGCGATGGGCACGGTCATCAGCGGCGCGCCCAGGTTGCGCGCGACCTCGCCCGCGTCGTGCAGGCTCTCGTCCGAGGTGTAGCGCGACGGCAGCATCACGCAGCGCACGTTCTCGGGCCCGAAGGCGTCGGCGGCGATGGCGGCGACGATGGCGCTGTCGATGCCGCCCGAAAGCCCCAGCAGCACCTTCGAGAACCCGGTCTTGCGCGCATAGTCCCGGGTGCCGGTGACCATGGCCTTGTATTCCAGCTCCGCCGTGTCGGGCACGGTCGCCATCGGCCCGGGGGCGCAGCGCCAGCCCTCGTTCGAGGTCTCCAGCGTCAGGGTCTCCACCGCCTCCTCGAACATCGGCAACTGGGCGGCGAGCCCGCCATGCACGTTCAGCGCGAAGGAGCCGCCGTCGAAGACCTGGTCGTCCTGCCCGCCGGTGCGGTTGAGATAGACCAGCGGCAACCCGGTCTCCACCACGCGGGCGACCATCAGGTTCATGCGCAGATCGTGCTTGCCCCGCTCCCAGGGCGAGCCGTTGGGCACGAACAGGATCTCCGCCCCCGATTCCGCCGCCGTCTCCGCCACGTCGGGGAACCAGGCGTCCTCGCAGATCGGGATGCCGACCCGGGCCGGCCCGATCGGGACCGGGCCCGAGGGGTCGGCCGCGCGATAGAGCCGCTTTTCGTCGAACACCCCGTAATTGGGCAGGTGATGCTTGGAGACGCGGGCGTGGATCCGGCCCTTGTCGAGGATGAAATAGGCGTTCTCCACCCGCTCCAGCCCCGCGAAGGGCGCGCCGATGCCCAGCGCCGGCCCCTCCGCCGTCGCCTCGGCCAGCGCCTCCAGCCTGCGGGCGCAGGCGGCGACGAAGGCGGGTTTGAGCACCAGGTCCTGCGGCTGGTAGCCGGCCAGGAACATTTCCGGCAGCGCCACCAGATGCGCCCCCGCCGCCCGGCCCTTCGCCCAGGCGTCGAGCGCGCGGTCGGCGTTGCCCGCCACATCCCCCACCTTGGGGTCGAGCTGGGCGAGGGTGAGGCGGAAAGCGTCGGGCATCTCGGGTCTCCGCAAGCGGCGCCTTGGGGCGATGGCCGCGCAGGGAAGCGCGGCCGCGGGGGCGCAGTTACAGGCGCCCGGCCCGGTTTCGCAAGCCGGCGGCGCGACGCGGGGTCGGCCGGGGCGCCGGGGCGGCCCCGCCCGCCGGCGCTATCCTCCCCCTGCGGAACGAATAATCCGCCGCATTCCCCGCCGCCAACCGCGCGCCAGCCCGGTTGCCAGCGCCGCACGCCCCCCCTATCGTCGGCCCGACTTCGCGCCGGGCCCCGCCCTGCGCGCCGAACCCGCGCGGATGCGTCCGCCGCCATGCCAGGGAGGAGCGTCCGGGGATGCGCCTGCGCCAGATCTGCGTCGCCGCCGCCTTCGTCGCGGCCGTCCCGATGATCGCCCCGCTGGATCTCGCGGCCCAGTCGGACGTGGAGACCAAGCGCTACGACAGCGGCGAGGTCTACGAAGGCCAGTTCAAGGACGGCCGCCAGCATGGCGCGGGCACGCTGACCCGGCCCGACGGCTTCTCCTATGTCGGCGAGTTCAAGGACGGCTGGATCGAGGGCCAGGGGGTCGCCAAATACCCCAACGGCTCGGTCTACGAAGGGACCTTCGTGGGCGGCAAACCCCAGGGCAAGGGCCGCATCACCTATGCCGAGGGCGGCGGCTACGAGGGCGACTGGGTCGAGGGCCGCATCGAGGGGACCGGCGTCGCCCGCTACGTCGACGGCATGGTCTACGAAGGGACCTTCAAGAACTCCCAGCCCGACGGACAGGGCGTGCTCACCCGCCCCGACGGCTACCGCTACGAGGGCGGCTTCGTCGCCGGCGAGCCCCAGGGCCAGGCGGAGCTGCGCTATCCCGACGGCTCGGTCTATGTGGGCGAGATCAAGTCCGGCCTGCGCGAGGGCCAGGGCAAGATGACCCTGCCCGACGGCGACGTCTACGAGGGGACCTGGGTCGCCGGCCGCTTCGAGGGCGCCGGCGCCGCCGCCCAGGCCAACGGCGACGTCTACGAGGGCGGCTTCGTCGACGGCAAGCGCGAGGGGATGGGCAAGGCCACCTACGCCAACGGCGACGTCTACGAGGGCGAGTTCCACGACGACCGCCGCCACGGCCAGGGAAAGTTCACCGCCGCCGACGGCTTCGCCTACGAAGGCGGCTGGGCCGACGGCCGGATCGAGGGCGAAGGCGTCGCCCGCTACGCCGACGGCCGGGTCCACGAAGGCGCCTTCGTCGCCGGCAAGCCCCAGGGCCCGGGCGTGCTGACCTATCCCAACGGCGACCGGTTCGAGGGGACCTGGGCCGAAGGCCGGCTGGAGGGCGAGGGCGTCGCCGCCTATGCCGACGGCGTGCGCTACGAGGGCGGCTTCAAGGCCGGCAAATACGACGGCAAGGGCAAGCTCACCTATCCCGACGGCTACGTCTATGAAGGCGACTGGTCCGCCCGCGTCCGCCACGGCCAGGGGCGGGAGTCCTTCCCCGACGGCTCGGTCTACGAGGGCGGCTTCGCCGAGGGGCTGCGCGACGGGACCGGCAAGCTCTCGCTCCCCGACGGCTTCGTCTACGAGGGCGACTGGAAGGCCGGCGCCATGCAGGGCCGGGGCGTGGCCCGTTACCCCGACGGCCGCGTGCACGAGGGCGCCTTCGTCGACGGCAAGCCCGAGGGGCCGGGCGTGCTGACTTATGCCGACGGCGACCGCTTCGAGGGGACCTGGGTCGCCGGCCGGCTCGACGGCGAGGGCGAGGCCCGCTTCGCCGACGGCTCCCGCTACACCGGCCATTTCTCCGAAGGCCAGTATGACGGCCAGGGCAAGCTGGTCTATGCCGACGGCTACGCCTACGAGGGCGAATGGGTCGCCGGGCTCCAGCAGGGCCGCGGCGTGATGACCTTCCCCGACGGCTCCACCTATGAGGGCGCGTGGGAGGCCGGCGAAATCGACGGCCAGGGCGTGGCCCGCTACAAGAGCGGCGACGTCTATGTCGGCCAGTTCGTCAAGGGCAAACGCGAAGGCCAGGGCCGGATGACCTATTCCGACGGCACGGTGTTCGAAGGCGAATGGGTCGACGGCGCCCCGGCCAGCGGCGTGCAGTCCTCGGGCGGCTGACCGGTCGAGAGATCGGAGGCGGGGCCGGGCGAGAGGTCGGGTTCGGGCGGCGGCCTGGGGCCGCCGAAAGCCTCCGCGGCGTCGCGCCGGCCGACGCCGTCTCGGGCGCGCTCCCGAACCGGGACGGAACACGACCTTGACCGCAGCCGCGGGTCGCGCGAACGCCGTTCAGCCCTCCGGCGGGCGTCCTCCCGCAGACGTCGCCCCTATCCTCGCCCCATGTCCGCGGCCGCCGCAAGGGCGCACTTCCGCGGCCAGGCCCCGACGACCGTCGTCATCCGACGCCCGCCGCATCCCGTGTCGGACGACCGGCGCGCGGACCGATGGCGCCACGACCCACCGGGTCCGCGGATCCCGGGGGCCCCCTTTCTCCGCGCATCGGCCGGCAAGGCGAGGACGCGAGCCGGGCGGCGCGTCCGTTCCCGCGGAAGCGAAATCGCGCCGAGCCGGCTTCGGCGAGCCCCGCCGGCGCCGCGGCGCCTTCGGGACGCGCCCTCGCCGCGGCGCCGGGCTCCGGCCCCTTCGGCGCGGGGCGGCGCCCGCGCTTCGCCGCCGCGGCCGGAACCCGACCGATGGCGATGCGCCCGGGGTCGGATGGCGGCGTCCGCCGCATCGGACGGCAAGCCGCTCATCGGGTTCGCCGGCGCCCGCCCCGACGCGCCTCAGCCCGGGGAGGGTCGTCCGCGCCGACACCCGCGTCCCGGGCGCCCGCAAGCCCCGCCGCGCCGGCGGCGCGTCCCGGGAAAGCGACGCGCTCGGGCGGGGTCCCTCGGCGACAGGTCTCGAAAGCCCCCTCCGTCGCCTCGCGCCGGGCGCCCAGTGGAAGGCGCGGCGAAAGGGCCGTCGGAAATACCTCTGAGAAAATGGTTTCCGCGAACAGGGACGCCGATCAAGCCGACTAAAAGGCTGCGCGACGGGCGGCGTGGCCGCAGCGGACGGCGCCACGCTTGGCCTCCGGCGCGAACGCGCCGCGGGGCGCTCGTCGGTCCGCGTCGAGGATCGAGCCGCGCGCATGAAGCGGTCGCGGGTCGGTCTCGCCCGGCATCGCGTCTCCGCCCTGCGCCTCCGGACGCTTCGCGCGATCGGCGCGCCTCCGTTCGTCGCGCGCCGAACGTCGAACGCCGCGCGCCGGCGCTTCCCGAACCGCCCCGGTTCGCCGCCTTCCCGCTGCCTGACGCGCGCCCCGCCCGCCGCCTTGCATCGGGCGACCGCCGTCGGCCCTCTCAGATCGCGGCCCCGCGCGCGCCGGCTGTCGAGGGGGCTCTTCCCGCCTCGTTCGGATCGACGCCCGCGCGGCTTGCGGACCGCGCGACGCGTCGCGTCGCGCCCGCCGCTCCGCCGCCCGGGCGCAGCCGTTTCGCATGCGGACGCGCCGTCCCATGCCGGAGGATCGCGCGACGCAGAGCCGCGACCGCCGCGGCCCCTCCCGCCCGGTTTCTGACAACGGCGATTAGAACCCCCTGGACAACGCGTTCCCCTCGGCACGGGCCAAGGCGCCGCGGCGACGATCGCGGCGCAGGATCGGCGAAACACGCCGGCGAACCAGGCGAACCGCGTCCCCCGTCGCGGCGTGGTTCCGCCGACCGTGCCGTTCGGGCCGCCGGGTCGTTGGGGCGGGCCCCGGTCGCTAGGCGGGCCAGGTCGTGGGCGAGCCGTGGCGTTCGGAGGCGCGTGTCATCCGGCGGGCCACGTCGCGCGGCAGGTCAGGTCGTCCGGCCGGGCGCCCGCATGCGGCGAGGCGCTCAGGTCGGCGCCGCGGCGAGGGTCCGCTGGACGATGTCGATCGCCCGCGCGTCCGTCCGCCGCGCGAGCCCGGCCCGCCGCCCCGACAGCCGCCGGCCTTCACGCCGCGACGCGACGGACGACGACCGTCGCCATGTCGGCCACAGGGCTCGCCTTCCGGATACCCCGGCTTCAGCCGCCGATCCGTCGGTCTCCGGGCCTTCCGGACGTGGATGGCCGCAGGACGCGCGCGAGCGGCTCGACGACCTGCGAAGGCCGGGCGCCGGGCCCGCCCTGCATCGCGAAGATCAGGCCGCGTCGCGATCTCGGGCGGCGGCGCCGGCCGTGTCCCGGGTGCGGAACATCGCGGTCAACCGGTCGAGCTCTTCGGATTCGGAGGCGAGCGCGCGGGCGTTGCGCGCGGAGCTGTCGGCCAGCGCCGCGTTGCGCTGGGTTGTCTCGTCCATCTGCGCCACCGCCTGGTTGATCTCCTCCACCCCCGACGCCTGCTCGCGGCTGGCCATGTCGATGCGGCCGACCCGCTCCGAGATCCGGCGCATCGCCTCCGCCATTTCCGACAACGCCGCGCCGGTGCGCTCCACCAGGCCGACGCCCGTGTCCACCCGTTCGGAGCTTTCGGTGATCAGGCCGCGGATGTCGTCGGCCGCCTCCCGCGAGCGGCGGGCCAACGCGCCGACCTCGGAGGCCACGACCGCGAAGCCCTTGCCCGCGTCTCCGGCCCGGGCCGCCTCCACCGCCGCGTTCAGCGCGAGCAGGTTGGTCTGGGTGGCGATGGAGGCGATGACGTCCACGATCTCGGTCATCCGGCGGGAGCTTTCGGACAGGCGGCTCATCGCCGAGACCGCCTCGTCCACCACCACCCGGCCGCCGTCGGCGCGCTGATCGGCCTCGTTGGCGTCGGCCCGCGCTTCGGCGGCGGAGGCGGCGTTGGCCTTCACCGAGCCGGTCATCTCCTCCATCAGGGCCGCGGTCTGCTCCAGCGACGCCGCCTGGCTTTCGGCCCGTTCGGCCAGCGCGCCCGCGCCGGATGCGATCTCGTCCGAGGCGCCTCGGACCCGCGCGCCGGCGGATTTGATGTCGGTGACCAGCACGTTGAGCCGGTCCACGGTGGAGTTCACGCCTTCGGCCAGCGTGGCGAGCGCGCCGCCGTAGCTGCCTTCCACCCGCCGGGTCAGGTCGCCTTCGGCCAGCGCCCGCACCGCGCGGTCGACATCGGTGGAGAAGGCGGCGACGATCTCGCAGATCCGGTTCATGCCCCTGGCGACGTCGCGCAGGAAGGCGTCGTCGACCTCGGTGTCGAGGCGCTTGGCGAAGTCGCCCTCGCCGGCCGCCGCCAGCACCTCGCGCAGCTGGGTCTCCAGCCGCCGGGTCTGGGTGACGTCGTCCCAGACGATCACATAGCCGATGCGCCGGCCGTGGGCGTCCACGATCGGCGCGGCGGTGACGTCGAACATGCGGTTGTCGAAGGCGATGGTGGAGCTGTGCTCCCCGTTCAGCCCTTCGAGCATCTGGCGGATGCGCGCCTTGTCCTTGTGAAAGATGTCGATGTTCTTGCCGTTGATGTCCGAGACGTCGGCCCCCATCGACCTGAAATGCTCGATGGAGGGGTTCACCATCTTCTGGAAAGCGGGGTTGGCGTAGGTGATGTAGAACCGGCTGTTGCAGACCACGATGGGCCCCGCCGACACGTCCAGCGCCGAGGTGATCCGGTGGGCGCGATCGGCGGTGAAGCTCATCTCGCGCGCGTTGCGGGCGATGGCCCCGACCTCGTCCCCCCGCGCCATGGTGCGCTCGTCGATGCCAAGCTCCTTGCCCCGGCCGAGATTGTCGAAGCCCCGGGAGATCATCCGCAGCGGCCGGACCAGCCCCATCGCCGACATATAGGCCAGCGTGCAGGACAGGCCGACCGCGAGCGCGATCACCCCAAGCGTGACCGTCAGCGCGCCGCGCGCCGCGGCGCCGACCTCCGCCGCACGGGCCTGGAGCGCCTCGGCGACCCGGTCCTCCAGCGCCTTGAACAGGTTGATCTTGGCGGTGATGGCGTCGAACCAGGCCGCGCCGGTGACGCCGGACAGAAAGCCCAGCCGCACCCCGTCCGCCGCCACGTGGCGCATCCGCTCGACCTCCTTCGCTTCGGCGCTGTCGAGCAGCGCGTCGAGCTCCGCCCGGAACGCCGGCGGCGCGGCCTGACGGAATTCGTCGAGATACACCTCCTGGCGCACCGCGAGATTGGCGAAGCGGGCGTAGACCTCCGGCGCGAAGGCGCCGGCCCCGAATCCGTTCGCGCCCATGGCGCGCTCCAGCCCCGCCCGCTCCTTCGCGTTGATCAGCGCGGTCATCGCGGCCAGGAGACCGTCCCCTTCGGTGAACCCGGCGGCGTTTCGCAACGCGGGCGCGAGGTCGATCAGCGACGCGATCCGCCCGGTGTACCAGCCGGCCATCTCGCCCAGCGGAACGCGCAGGTCCGACACCGCGGCGCGCCGCTCCCCCAAGGCCGCCAGTCCGGCGAGCGCGGCGCCCGTCGGCTCCACCACCTGCGGCGGCCCGTCCTCCCGATAGGCCGCCGCATCGTCGGCGAAGCGGCGCGCGGCCTCGTCCGTGGCGATGCGCTGGGCTTCGAGCCGCGACCGGAACTCCGCCGCGCCGCCGGAGCCGATGAAGCCCGCCGAGGCGCCGCGTTCCTTCTGCAGCTCATGCGCCAGCTGCGAGGCGTCGCGCAGCAGCGCGACCCCTTCCTCCGTCACCGCCGCCGACCGGGCCGACTCCCAGGCCTGCCTCGCCTCCATCCCCGCGAAGGCCAGCAGGAAGGCCGAAGGGATGCCTACGGCGATCAGGAATCGGGTCGCGATGGTGAGTTTGAACATGATCGACGGTCCTCGCACGGGCTGGCCGGTCTGCCTCAAGGTTGCGGGAAGATGGACGCTCGTCCTTTCCAAGAGGTCAACGAACCGCCGGTTCGCCGCCGGATTTCCCGCGAATCCGGCGAAATCGCCGCCCATGCCGCCGGCGCCGGGCCCGCGCGATCCGCTGCGCTTTCCGCTTTCCTTCCGCCGCGCCCTGCGTATAGTGCCGGCCATGGTCTCGGACGCCTGCATCCCAGCCGCCGCCTTCGGGCGCCTCGGGCTCGGCCTCGCGCTTCTCCTTACACGCCCCTGAGCGTGCCGGGACGTCGGCGCGCGCGCTCAGGGGACATGAGACGCGCCGCGCGACAACCGCACACAGCCAAGGACCATTCCCAATGACCGACACCGTCAAAGGCGCCTCCACGCCCGCTTCCGGCCCGATCACCGACGCCGTGAAGGCCGAGCCCGACCGCGTGCTGATCTTCGACACCACCCTGCGCGACGGCGAGCAGTCGCCCGGCGCCACCATGAGCCTGGACGAGAAGCTGCGCGTCGCCCGCCACCTGGACGAGATGGGCGTCGACATCATCGAGGCCGGCTTCCCCATCGCCTCCGAGGGCGATTTCGAGGCGGTCTCCGCCATCTCGGGGATCATCGAGAACGCGGTGGTCTGCGGCCTGGCCCGCACCGGCGCCGCGGACCTGGAGCGGGCCGGCAAGGCGCTGGAGAAGGCGAAGCGCTCGCGCATCCACACCTTCATCGCCACATCGCCCCTGCATATGGAGCGCAAGCTGCAGCTCGAACCCGAGCAGGTGCTGGAGAAGATCGAATTCGCCGTGCGCCGCGCGCGCGAGTTCACCGACGACGTGCAGTGGTCGCCCGAGGACGCAACCCGCTCGGACCACGCCTTCCTGGTGCAGGCGGTGCAGCTGGCCGTGGACAGCGGCGCGAACACCATCAACATCCCCGACACGGTCGGCTACACCGCGCCCGAGGAAAGCGCCGCCATCATCCGGATGCTGAAGGAGAAGGTGCGCGGGATCGACGACGTGGTGATCTCCACCCACTGCCACAACGACCTCGGCATGGCGGTGGCGAACGCGCTGGCCGCGGTCTCGGCCGGCGCGCGGCAGGTGGAATGCACCATCAACGGCCTGGGCGAGCGGGCGGGCAACGCAGCCCTGGAGGAGATCGTGATGGCGATGCGCGTGCGCCACGACATCATGCCGTGGTCGAACCGCATCGACTCCACCAAGATCATGGCCGCGAGCCGCATGGTCAGCCAGATCACCGGCTTCCCCGTGCAGTTCAACAAGGCCGTGGTCGGCAAGAACGCCTTCGCGCATGAATCCGGCATCCACCAGGACGGGATGCTGAAGGACAAGTCGACCTACGAGATCATGCTGCCCGAGATGGTCGGCCTGACGGAATCGAGCCTGGTGATGGGCAAGCATTCCGGCCGCGCCGCCTTCCGCGCCAAGCTGAAGGACCTGGGCCACGAGGTCGGCGACAACCAGCTCAACGACGTCTTCGTGCGCTTCAAGGCGCTGGCCGACCAGAAGAAGGAGGTCTTCGACGAGGACATCCTGGCCCTGATGGCCGAGACCGGGGCCGACGGCGCGCCGGAGCGGTTCAAGGTCACCGCGCTGGAGGTGGTCTGCGGCTCGATCACCCCCTCCGCCAAGCTGGTGATGGAGGTCGACGGGGTTGAGATGCGGGCCGAGGCCTCGGGCGACGGTCCGGTGGATTCGTGCTTCAACGCGGTCAAGAAGCTGGTCCCGCACAGCGCGGTCCTGCAGCTCTACCAGGTCAGCGCGGTGACCGAGGGCACCGACGCCCAGGCCACCGTCTCGGTGCGGCTGGAGGAGAACGGGCGCATCGCCACCGGCCGGTCCTCGCATACCGACACCATCTTCGCCTCGACCCGGGCCTATGTGCACGCGCTCAACCGCCTGCAGGTGCGCAGCCAGAAGGCGCACCCGACCGCGGCCGCCTGAGCGCCGCCCCGCCCGCCCGCGCCCCCTCCCCCGCTTGCGGAGGAGGGATGGGGAGGGGGTCTGCGCGGCCCCCACCCTCGCCACCGCCCCCACCCCAGCCGCGGTCGTTGACAGCCCGCCGCGCCCTGACGTCAACTCGCCGAGAGGCGCCCGTCGTCGGTCCTTCCGTCCGGCGGCGATAGGAACCGGCCGGGTCGCGGGGGGGGGCGAATGTCGCGCGCGAACACCATCATCGACTATCTCGACGCGCTCGACGGCGCCGGCTCCAATCTCGACGCCTGGCGGGCGACCGCGGCGACGGGCGAGCGGCTGGGCGCGAGCTATGTGGCGATGGGTCTGCTCAATATCGCGTCGCGCGTGCCGGAATGGGCCTATTTCTCCTTCTCCGACCGGCTGATGTCCGATTACGTGGCCGCGGACGTCCACCTCGACGACCCCGGCGTCGCGCATTGCCTGGCCGGCTCGCCGGCATGGGAATGGCGCACCGACGGCGGCGACCGCCTGCCCAACCCGACGCATCGGCGCGCGCTGCGGCTGATGCACGAGGCGGGGCATGGCCGGGTCGTCGGCCTGCCCAGCCCGGTCGGCCCCGGCGGCCGCCAGCCCTTGTTCGTCTATGGCGAGCATCGCGGCGACCGGGGGGTGGAGGCGGCGGGCGGGCCGGAGCTGATGCGGGTGATCTCGGCGCTGGCCATGGCGCGGATCGGGCGGCCCGAGGCGGCGACGCCTTACGCCCTGTTCGCCCATCCGCCCCTGTCCCCGCGGGAAAGGGACGTGCTGCGCCGCCTCGCCTGCGGGGAGCTTTACGCCCGAATCGCCGAACGGCTGGGCGTTTCGGAAGCCACGGTGCGCATGCATGTCCGCAACGCCCGCGCCAAGCTGGGCGCCGCGAGCCGGGAACAGGCGCTGGCCACGGCGCTGATCTCCGGCGAGCTGGACCTGTGAGGCGCGCGGCGCGCGACGCCGCAAGCTGACGATATCGTCAGGTGGCGCGGGCCGCGCGGCCGGTCTTCACTCGGGTCAGGGGCGGCGTGGAGATAGCGGCCATCGATCGTCGGGCCCGTCGGCCGCCGTCACGGCCGCCCGGCCGGACGACCCGTCCGATTGATGCGAACCATTGCTTGCGGGCCGGTCTTTTCGGAGACCGGCCCTTTTCGCGCGCGGCCCGGCGCGGGGCCGTCCGCCCTTGACGCGCGGCGCCGAACCGGCGCGCCATGGACGGGAGTCCACGCAAGGAGCGCATGCCGAGATGACCGACGCCCCGACGCCGCCCCCCCGCCCCCTGCCGCTCGGCGAACGCCTCGAGATCGTGGAGGTCGCGACGCCCTCGGACCTGGCCGAGGTGCGCGCGCTGTGCCGCGCGTTCCGGGAATGGCTCCTGATCCGCTACGTCGCGCATCGCGAGATCATCGACGCCTATTACGCCGAGGATCGCTGGGAAGCGCTTCTCGACGACCTGCCCCGGCTGCACGCGCCGCCGGAGGGGGCGATCCTGCTGGCGCGGCTCGACGGGCGGCCGGCGGGCTGCGTGATGCTGTCCCCCCTGCCCGAGCCCGGCGCCTGCGAGATGAAGCGGATGTTCGCGGCGGAGTTCGCGCGCGGCACGGGCGTCGCCGCCGCGCTGGTCGAGGCGGTCTGCGCGCTGGCGAAGGCGCGGGGCCGCGCCGTCATGCGCCTCGACACCGGCCGCATCCAGACCGAGGCGCAGGCGCTCTATCGACGGCAGGGTTTCGCGGACAGGGACGCCTATTACGAGGCGCCGCCGCTGCTCGCCGATTTCCTGGTGTTCATGGAGCGTCGGCTCTGAACGCCGCCGCCCGGAACGCGAAGGGCCGGCCCCGTCGGAGGCCGGCCCCTTGCGTTTTCGCCGGCGTTCTCACCGTCGCCTCGCCCGCCGTCCCGCCGCGCTCCCGTGCGGCGGCGCCGGGCTCCGGGTCGGGATCAGTCGTCGCGATACACCTTCTCGCGACGCTCATGCATCTCCTGCGCCGCGAGGCTCAGGGTGGCGATCGGGCGCGCGTCCAGCCGCTTCAGGCTGATCGGGTCGCCGGTCACCTCGCAATAGCCGTAGGTCCCGTCCTCGATGCGCCGCAGGGCCTGGTCGATCTTGGAGATCACCTTGCGCTGACGGTCGCGGGTGCGCAGTTCCAGCGCACGGTCGGTCTCGGCCGACGCGCGGTCGGCCAGGTCGGGCACGGACTGGCCGCTTTCCTGCAGGCCTTCGAGCGTCGATTTGCTCTCGGCCAGGATGCTGTCGCGCCAATCCATCAGTTTTCGCCGAAAATATTCCTTTTGACGGGAGTTCATGAAAGGTTCGGTTTCAGAGGGAAAGTATTCGCTTTCCATCACGACTTCGGACTTCATCGCCAGGCACCTCGATGCATGTCTGCCACCCCACGGCGCGGGGGATCAGGGGGAGCCGGCGGCCTCCGGCAGGGTCCCGCTGCGGAGGGCCTGTGCGCCGCGCTCCCGTCGCGCCGCCGCCGGTCGTATAGCCCCGGGCGATCATTAAGTCACGCGAAAGGTTCATTAAGGGCTTCTTGAGCAGGCGCGAGACCGGGAAAGCCCGAATCGACGGCGCCCTGCCGCTGAATTTGCCGAATCGGGCGGCGCCCGCGGTTTCGGACGCGGCGTCAGGGCGCCCGGACCGGTCCTGTTCCGATACGGGACATATGTCAGGCCCGCTTTCCCGCCCGCTGATATGGTCCGACGCTAACGCCGTCGCCCTTGCCCATACGCGCCCGTATGTGCCACCAATCTTCCCGAGCGCCGCCCGCAGGACCGGGCGCGCGGAGGAAACGACGCGACACGACGCGAAGGAGCGGTCGACGCCCATGAAATTCGAAGGCACGCGCGACTACGTCGCCACCGATGACCTCAAGATCGCGGTCAACGCCGCCATCACCCTGGAACGGCCGCTGCTGGTCAAGGGCGAGCCGGGCACCGGCAAGACGGAGCTGGCGCGCCAGGTGGCCTCCGCGCTCGACCTGCCGATCATCGAGTGGAACGTGAAGTCCACCACCAAGGCCCAGCAGGGCCTTTACGAATACGACGCCGTCTCCCGCCTGCGCGACAGCCAGCTCGGCGACGAGCGGGTGCGCGACGTCAAGAACTACATCAAGCAGGGCAAGCTGTGGGAGGCGTTCGACGCCGAACAGAAGGTCGTGCTGCTGATCGACGAGATCGACAAGGCCGACATCGAATTCCCCAACGACCTCCTGCAGGAGCTCGACCGGATGGAATTCTACGTCTACGAGACCGGCGAGCTGGTGCGCGCCAAGGTCCGCCCGATCGTGCTGATCACCTCCAACAACGAGAAGGAGCTGCCCGACGCCTTCCTGCGCCGCTGCTTCTTCCACTACATCCAGTTCCCCGACAACGAGACCATGACCGAGATCGTCAAGGTCCACTTCCCCGACATCAAGGCGAGCCTGCTGCGCGCCGCCCTGACCCAGTTCTACGACATCCGCGACACGCCGGGGCTGAAGAAGAAGCCCTCGACGTCGGAGGTGCTGGACTGGCTCAAGCTGCTGATGTCGGACGATCTCGACGCCGCCGACCTGCGCGCCAACCCCACCGACGCCCTGCCCCGCCTGCACGGCGCGCTGCTCAAGAACGAGCAGGACGTCCACCTGTTCGAGCGGCTGGCCTTCATGGCGCGCCGCGAACGCTGATCGCCGCCCCATGGCGAGCCAGAGGCCCCGGACGTCGTCCGGGGCCTTTTCGCTGCGCGCCGCCCCGCCTGCCCCCCTTCGCGCGGCGCCCCCCCTGCGCGCTCCCGTCCCTTGCGGCGCGGGCGCGGGCGGGGCAGAACCCGGGCCATGACCCTGACCATCCGCCCCCTGCGCCCGGCCGACGAGGCCGACTGGCGCCGCCTCTGGACCGGCTACCTGGAGTTCTACGAGACCTCCGTGGCCGAAGAGGTCTACGCGACCAGCTTCGCGCGCATGCTGTCGCCGGAGCATCCCGACCAGCATGGCCTGATCGCGATCCGCGACGGCCAGGCGGTCGGGCTGGTGCATTACATCTTCCACCGGCACAACTGGCGGGTGGAGGATGTGGTCTACCTCCAGGACCTCTACGTGGACCGCGACATCCGCGGCGGCGGCGTGGGCCGGGCGCTGATCGAGGCGGTCTACGCCGCCGGCGACGCGGCGGGCTGTCCGTCGGTCTACTGGATGACCCAGGAGTTCAACCATACCGCCCGGATCCTCTACGACCGGGTGGCGACCCTGACCCCGTTCATCAAGTACCAGCGATGATCCTGATCCTCCTCTTCGCCGCCGGCTTCGCCTATGGCTGGCTCAAGGCCCGGCGCGCGGGCGGCCGGACCGTGGACCGGCTGCGCTACGGTTTCATCCACGGTCTCGCGCCCACGCTGCTGGTCTACGTGATCGCCACGCTGGGCGACTGGCAGGGCTTTTTCTGACCCCGGGCGAGGCGCCCCAGGGGAAATCCGCGAAATGACCCAACGTCAGGACTTCACGTTTCGATGAGCCGATGTAGTGTTCACACAAGTGAACACAGCGTCAGGGTCCTGATATGAGATTTTCTCCCCGCCTTTCCGCCGCCGCGCTCGTCGCCCTGGGGGCGCTCGCCGCTCCCGAGGCTCAGGCGCTCGTGCTCTATGAGCAGTCCGACATCTACGACAGCGGCAACTGCAAATTCCAGTGCAGCGGCACGCAGTACGGGGCTGAGAACTTCGTGCTGAGCTCCGGCGCGACCGTCGGCGCGATGTCGCTGTGGGTGATGCTGGATCCGGCCGCCACCCTGACGTCGGTGGATGTGAGCTGGGGGATCTGGAGCGACGACTCCGACCTTCCCGACTCCGAGCTCGCCTCGGGCGTCGCGGCGGCGGATTTCGTCAATGTCGGCGTGGCCAACAGCAACTACGATTTCATCCGGCTCGACTTCGACGTCACCCCCACCGCGCTGGCCGCCGGCGAGTACTGGGCGTCCTTCCATCTGGATGCGGTGGTGACGTCCAGTCTCTACTGGGCGCGCACCACCTCCGGCGACGGCATCACCGCGAAGCGCCTCGAAGGCGACGTCTGGACCGCGGGCTACACGGGCGGCACGGACAACTACGCCTTCCTGATCGACGACGGCGTGGCCGCGACCTCCGAAGTGCCCCTGCCCGCCGCGGCGCCGCTGCTGGCGGCCGGGCTCGCCGGGCTGGCGGCCGTGGCTCGCCGGCGTCGCCGGGCGGCCTGACCCCCGGGCTCTCCGGGCCGGAGATCGATGCGGGGATCGATGCGGTCCGCGCATCGATCCCCGCATATCCATGCCGAGAGCGTATCGACGCGGCCGTCCGCGCCCCGCGATCCGCCGGCTGAATTTTCGCGTCGCGGGGGGTCTCCCGACGCTTTCCCGCTCGACGCGGGCGCCTGCGCGGGATTAGTGTCGGGCCATGTTCGTAGATCTCTTCCTCGGCCTCCGCGAGGCCAAAGTGCCGGTCAGCCTGCGTGAGTATCTCACGTTGCTGGAGGCCATGGACAAACGTCTGGTCCAGTATGACGTGGAGGGGTTCTACTACCTCTCCCGCGCCGCGCTGGTGAAGGACGAGCGCAACATCGACAAGTTCGACCGGGTGTTCTCGACCGTGTTCAAGGGTCTGGAAGCCGTGTCGGGCGCGCCGGAAGGGGCGGAGCCCGTCGCCCTGCCCGAGGAATGGCTGCGCAAGCTCGCCGAAAAGCATCTCACGCCTGAGGAGATGAAGGAGGTCGAGGCGCTCGGCGGCTTCGAAAAGCTGATGGAGACGCTTCGCAAGCGTCTGGAGGAGCAGGAGAAACGCCACCAGGGCGGGTCCAAGTGGATCGGCACCGCCGGCACCTCCCCCTTCGGCGCCTACGGCTACAACCCCGAGGGCGTGCGCATCGGCCAGAAGGAATCGCGCAACCGGCGCGCGGTGAAGGTCTGGGACCGGCGCGAGTTCAAGGACTTCGACGACCAGGTCGAGCTGGGCACCCGCAACATCAAGCTGGCGCTCAAGCGCCTGCGCCGCTGGGCGCGGGACGGCGCGGACGAGGAGCTGGACCTCGACCACACCATCCGCTCCACCGCCGAGCACGGCTATCTGGACGTGAAAACCCGGCCGGAGCGGCGCAACGCGGTGAAGGTGGTGCTGTTCCTCGACGTCGGCGGGTCGATGGACGACCATATCCGGGTGATGGAGGAGCTGTTCTCGGCCGCGAAGAGCGAGCTGAAGAACATGGAGCATTACTACTTCCACAACTGCCTTTACGAAGGCGTGTGGAAGGAGAACAAGCGCCGCTGGACCGACCAGTTGCCCACGACCGAGGTGCTCAACAAGTTCCCCAAGGACTGGAAGTGCATCTTCGTCGGCGACGCCTCCATGTCGCCTTACGAGATCGCCTATCCGGGCGGCGCCTCGGAGCACTGGAACGAGGAGGCCGGCGAGGTCTGGCTGAAGCGGGCCATCGACAAATGGCCGTCCTGCACCTGGATCAACCCGGTGCCGGAGCGGCAGTGGAAATACACCCACTCCATCCAGATGATCCAGGAGATCTTCGCGGGTCGCATGCACCCGATGACGCTGGAAGGTCTCGGCGCCGCGATGAAGGAGCTGAGCCGCTGAGGCTCGGCCCGACCTGCGCCGCGCAGGACGCGCCGACGGGGCGCCCCGGGCCCGCCCCCGGGCCACCCGCCGGCGGCGAGCGGGAGGCCCCCGGGCACGCCCCCGGCGCGCGGCCCGGGTCCAGAAGCTCCACGGATTGGCATGGCGGGCCCAGTCCTGCGCGCCGCGCAGGCCGAACAGGGCCGCCAGACGGGCGCGGGGATCGTTCACGCCGTCGCCGGAAGCGGCTTCGGCA
>JAYZWL010000111.1:0-31229 GCA_036154955.1 Pseudomonadota bacterium
GGCGCGCCCTCCGCGCGCCGTCCCTCCGTTCGCCATGCCGCCCAGGAGCCCCGCCATCCCCTCGCCGCGCCCCCCCGCCGCCCGTCGCCGCCCCCCGCCCTGGCCGCCGCGCCATGCGGCGATCACCGGCGGCTCCTCGGGCATCGGGCTGGCAATGGCCCGGGCGCTGGCGGCGGAGGGCGCGGCGCTGACCCTGTTCGCGCGGGACGCGGACCGGCTGATGGCGGCGCGCGAGATCCTGCTGGCCGAGACCCCCGACCTCGCCGTCGCCATCCTCGCCGTCGACGTGACCGACCCGGTCGCCGTCGCCGCCGGCCTCGCCCGGGCGGAGGCGGCGCAGGGGCCGGTGGACTTCGCGGTGGCCTGCGCCGGCGCGGTGCGCGCGGCGCGGGTGGAGGACCTGCCCCCCTCCGCCTATGCCGATCTGATGGCGGTGAACTTCTTCGGGGCCCTCAACCTGGCGCGCCCGGCCCTCGCCGCGATGCGGGAGGCGGGCGAGGACGGCGCGGCCGGCCCGCGGGGCGGGCGCATCCTGCTGGTCGGCTCCGCCGCGGGGCTGATGGGCCTGCCGGGTTACGCCGCCTACGCGCCCGCCAAATTCGCGCTGCGGGGGCTGGCCGAGTCCCTGCGGTGGGAGGCGGCGCAGGACGGCGTGGGCATCCACATCGCCCATCCGCCCGACACCGAGACCCCGATGCTGGCGGCGGAGCGGCGGGACCGCCCGCCCGAGCTCGCCGCGCTGGCCGGAACCGCAGGGGCCTGGAGCGCGGAGAGCGTGGCGGCCGCCCTGCTGCGCGGCGTGGCCCGCGGCCGGTTCGACATTCCCGTGGGCCTGACCGCCTGGGCCATGCTGCGCCTCGCCCCGGCGGTGCGGCCGCTGGTCGACGCGGTGCTGGACCGCGTCGCCGCCCGGGCGCGGCGCTGACCGGAACCGCCGCGCGGGCGCGGCGCTGACCGGAACCGCCGCCCGGGCGCGGCGCGGGTCAGGCGCTCGGCGCCCCGCCCGTCTCCGGCTCCACCAGCCGCCCGTAAAGATGCCAGGTCGCGTGCCCCAGGATCGGCAGCGCCGCCAGCAGGCCGAGGAACCCCGCCAGGATCGAGACCAGCATCGTCGCCGTCACCGCCGCCGCCCAGGCCAGCATCGGCGCGGGATTGGTCGTCACCGCCCGGACCGAGACGATCATGGCGGTGATGAAATCCCGGTCCCGCTCCAGCAGCAGCGGGATGGCGACCACGGTGGTCGAGAACAGGACCAGCGCCAGGAACCCGCCGACCGCCGCGCCCACCGCCAGGTAGGCGAGCCCGGTCGTGGTGGTCAGCACCACGGTCAGAAACCCCTCGACGCTGGAAAAGCTCATGTTCTGCAGGAACAGCACCGTCAGGGTGCGCACCTGGTAGAACCACACGAAGCAGATAAACAGGACCACGAAGGCCATCCAGCCCAGCTCGCGCCGCCGCTGCTCGAACACCACGCCCAGCACCGCGCCCCAGCGCAGGGTCTCGCCCCGCTCCAGCCGGCGCGAGACGTCGTAGAGCCCCACCGCCACGAAGGGGCCGACCAGGGGGAAGGCCAACGCGATCGGCAGGATCAGCCAGGGCGCCTCGGCCACCGCCAGCAGCCACCAGATCAGCCAGCCTCCCGCGGCGTAGATCCCCCCGAAGAACAGCCCGAACCGCGGCGCCCGGCCGAAATCCGCGACGCCCGCGCGCAGCGAGGCGGCGAGGTCGTCGAAGCCGATGCGCCGGACCTTCGGCATCGGCCGCGGCCCGGCGGAGGGGCGGGCGCCCGGCGGCGCCGCAGACGGCTCGGACCCCGGCGCCGGCGCCGGCGCGGTCTCCGGTTGCGGACGATGCGTCGCCGCGGCGCCGTTGACGCGCGCCGGCGAGGCGGGGTTCGTTTCGGTCATCCTTTCACCTCTCCCCTATCGCCGCCTCCGGCGCGGTCTCCCCGGCGCGGCAGCCCCCGGCGCGGTCCCCCCTGCGCCGGGCGTCGCGCATCTTCGCGCGGCGCGGCGGGCCGCCGCCTTGATCTCGATCATCCGCGGGCGGGGGCTCGCAGCAGGTGGGCGACGATCTCCGCCAGTCGCCGCGGCTCCATGAGCGGGGGCAGGGCGGCCAGCACCCGTCCGTCGCCGCCGATCAGGTAGAGCAGCCCGCCATGGATCCAGATCGGCGAGCCGTCGGGCAGCGCGCCCACCTGTTCCAGCCGCACCCCGAAGGCGTCGCGCAGGTCCGCCAGCGCCGCGTCCGACCCGGTCAGCCCCTGCATCCGCGGATGCCAGCGCGCCAGCGCCGGGCCCATCGGGCCGGGGCGGTCATGGGCGGGGTCGATGGAGGCGACGACGGGCGTCACCTCGATCCCCGCGTCCTCCAGCATGTTCACCGCCCCCGCGATGCGGGGCAGGGAGGCGGAGCACAGGCTCTGGTCGACGATATAGCCGAAGAACAGCAGCCAGGGCCGGCCCGAGAGCTCGGCGCGGCCGAGCGGCTTCCCGTCGGCGCCGGTCAGGCGGAAGTCGGGGGCGCGTTCCGGCGGGGCGGGGGCGTCGGCGGGCAGGGCGGCGCGGGCCTGGGCGAGGCTTTCGGCCCCTTTCGCGCGAAGGGCCGCGGCCCGGGCCTCGGCCTCCGGCCCCGTGGCGACGAGGGATGCGGCGGGGGCCGGCGTCGCCGCCTGCGCCGCGAACGGCGCGGCCTGCGCGCCGGCGCCCATCGCCAGAGCGGCCGCCGCGATCAGGGCCGCGCGCATCGTCCCCTTGGGCCGGCCGGCCGGGCGGGGCTGACGGGAGCGGGCGGGGATCATGGCGGACCTTTCCGACGAGGCGCTGGGCGGGGCGGAATGGAGACTCGCACAGGCCGCGCCGGGTGGGAAGCCATGCGAGGCTTGCAGGACGGGCGCCCCTGGGGCAGGTTGCCCTGGACGTCATCCGGACACTTGTCAGGATCACGCCGCCGACAGCCCGCCGACACCCCGCCGCATCGGAGCCGCCGCCATGGACCAGACCGCCCCCGATCCCGAACCCGCGGAACAGGCCCCGCCCGAGGGATTCGCCCGCCACGACCGCCGCAGCCCGGTCACCGACCCGTGGGAGCCGCTCTACGCCCGGCTGGAGCCGGAGGCGGTCCGCCTCGGCCTGTGGCTTCGCGCGGCGCATTGCAATTCCCGCGGCTTCGCCCATGGCGGGGTGATCGCGGCGCTGGCCGACAACGCCATGGGGCTGAGCTACGGACGCGCGCTGGCCGCGGCGGCGGAGGCGCGGGGCGAGCCGCGGGGCGGCGCCCGGGCCGTCACCGTGTCGCTGAGCGTGGACTACGTGGCCTCGGGCCAGGTCGGCGAGTGGCTGGAGATCCGCCCCCGCGTGGTCCGCGCCGGCCGACGGCTCGGCTTCGTGGACGCGCTGATCATGGCGGGGGACCGGGTGGCGGCGCGGGCCTCGGCCACGTTCAGCGTGGTGTAAGGGGCGGGGCGGTCATTCAAAGCAGGCGCGCCCCGGGCCTGACCCGGGGCCTCGCGCCCGCGCCGCCTGCGCCTCAGTCCCCCACCGAGAGCGCCAGCACCCGGGAAAGCTGCATCATCGGCCGCCCCGTCTCCGCCCGCCAGGCGTCGAAGGCGGCCTGGGCGGCGCGCATCGCGGTCTTCGAGGTTCCGGCGCCCGAAATCACCCCTTCCCGGTTCAGCGCCGCGGTCACGTCCGGGGTCATCACGAACCCGTCGATCCCCCGTCCGCGCAGCAGATAGGCGCCGGTGATCCCGCCCAGCCGCGCCCCCTCGGCCTTCAGCAGCGCCAGCAGGCCCACGTAATCCTCCGCCGGCCAGTCGGCGAAGACATGGCCGGCGGGCCGCCCCTCCGCCTCCGCCAGCCGGCGCAGGAAGGCCGCGTTCTCGCGCACCGCTTCGATGCGGGCCCGGTTGCGGATCAGCGCGGGGTCGGAGGCGAAGCGGTCCAGCGTCTCGTCGTCGAGCATCGAGCAGGCGCCGGGGTCGAAGCCGTGGAACCGCTCCTCGAAAGCCGGCCATTTCGACTGCACCACCTTCATGGAGAAGCCGGCGGCGAAGACCCGGCGGCTCATGTCGGCGAGCCATTGCGCGTCGGATGCGGCCAGCGCCTCCTCGCGCGGGGCGGGGGAGGGCAACAGGGCTTCCAGCGCCGCGTCCCCGCCCTTGCGGCGTGAGGCGAGGTCCCAGATCGGGGCGAAGGCGGGCATGGCGGCTCCTGCGCGGGGGGCGACGTGCGAGGGACTATTCCCCGACCGGCGCGATGGGTAAAGGCGCGCCTTCCGTCCGCCCCGTTTCGACCCGTCGCTCCCGAGCCCGCGCGCGTCGACCCCGCGCGCGCCTGTCCCCTCGCCTCCCGCTCCGCCGCGGGCTAGGTTGCGCCCGCCTCATCCCGCGCCCCCTCCCGGAAGGACCAAGCCCG
This sequence comes from Pseudomonadota bacterium, assembly GCA_036154955.1. Classification (GTDB taxonomy): domain Bacteria; phylum Pseudomonadota; class Alphaproteobacteria; order Rhodobacterales; family Rhodobacteraceae; genus Albimonas. The sequence continues at coordinate 4,416 of JAYZWL010000111.1, forward strand.
CCCGATGCCGGACCTCACGCCCCTCCTCCGCTCCGTCTTCGGCTTCGACGGCTTCCGCCCCGGCCAGGCGGAGATCGTGTCGGCCATCGAGGCGGGGCGCGACGTGCTGGCGATCATGCCCACCGGCGGCGGCAAGTCGCTGTGCTTCCAGCTTCCCGCATTGGCGCGCGAGGGGGTGACGGTGGTGGTCTCGCCCCTCATCGCCCTGATGCGCGACCAGGTGGCGGGGCTGCGCGAGGCGGGGGTGGAGGCGGGCGCGCTGACCTCGGCCAACGACCCGGAGGAGAACGAGCGCATTTTCGACGCGCTCGACCGCGGCACGCTGAAGCTGCTGTATCTGGCGCCCGAAAGGCTCACCGCCTCCCGCGCGCTGCTGGCGCGGATAAACGTCTCGCTGCTGGCGGTGGACGAGGCGCATTGCGTCTCCCAGTGGGGGCACGACTTCCGGCCTGATTACCTCAAGATCGGGGAGCTTCGGCGCAGCCTCGGCGACGTGCAGACCGCCGCCTTCACCGCCACCGCCGACGAGGAGACCCGCGAGGAGATCGCGGCGAAGCTGTTCGACGCGCCGCCCGAGACCTTCCTGCGCGGCTTCGACCGGCCCAACCTGTTCCTGGCGTTCGAGCCCAAGACCCAGCCGCGCCGGCAGCTGATGGACTTCGTGCTGCCCCGCCGCGGCCGGTCCGGCATCGTCTACGCCGGGTCGCGCAACAAGACCGAGGTCCTGGCCCAGGCGCTGCGCGACGCAGGCGTGCCGGCGCTGGCCTATCACGCCGGGCTCGACGGGCCGGTGCGGGCCGAGGTGCAGGACCGTTTCGACCGCGAAGACGGCATGGTGATCTGCGCCACCGTCGCCTTCGGCATGGGCGTGGACAAGCCCGACATCCGCTTCGTGGCCCATGCCGACCTGCCGAAATCGGTGGAGGCCTATTACCAGGAGATCGGCCGCGCCGGCCGCGACGGGGCGCCGGCGGACACGCTCACGCTTTATGGCGCCGACGACATCAAGCTGCGGCGGATGCAGATCGACGAGAGCCCGGCGCCGGAGGAGCGGCGGCGCGCCGATCACCAGCGGCTCAACGCCCTGCTGGCGCTGGCCGAGGCCCCCGCCTGCCGCCGCCGCACCCTGCTGGCCTATTTCGGCGAGGCCCGGCCCGAACCCTGCGGGAACTGCGACCTGTGCCGCAATCCTCCGGTGCTGTTCGACGGCACGGAAGCCGCGCAGAAGGCGCTGTCGGCGATCTACCGGACGGGGGAGAGCTTCGGGGCCGAGCATGTGATCGGGGTGCTGACCGGCAAGACCGACGCGCGGGGCGAGCGGCTGGGCCATGACCAGCTCGCGGTCTTCGGGCTCGGCCGCGACATGGACAAGGGGACCTGGCGCGGCGTGCTGCGCCAGTTGCTGGCGCTGGGGCTGGTGGCGGTGGACGGGCGAACGGGGGGCTGGCGGCTGACCGAGGAGGCGCGCCCGGTGCTGCGCGGCGAACAGCGGCTGGAGCTGCGCCGCGACGCGCTGGCCCGCCGCGGCTCCGGCCGCCCCGACGGCCGCCCCGCCCCCGCGGCCCTTGTGGATCCGGAGGACGAGGCGCTGCTTTCGGCCCTCAAGCGCCTGCGCCGGGAGCTGGCGGAGGCGCAGAACGCGCCGGCCTACATCGTCTTCCCCGATCGCACGCTGATCGAGATGGCCACCGTCAAGCCGCGCACGCTGGACCAGATGGGCCGGATCTCGGGCGTCGGCGCGGCCAAGCTCGCCCGCTACGGCGCGGCTTTCCTGGAGGCGCTGACCGGCGCGCCCGCGCCCGAGGCGCATCCCGCCCGCACCCGCCTTTCGGTCGCCGACGCAAGGGGCGGGTCGCGCGAGGGCGACGGGGCCTCGGGCGCCGCGGTCTTCGACGCGCTGCGCGAGGCGCAGACCGCGCTCGCCCGCGGCGCCGACGGAACCGGCAAGCCGCTGGCCTGCACCGCCGCGACGCTCGCCAAGATCGCGGAGCGGCGGCCGTCGGATCTCGAAGCCCTCGCCGGCATTCCCGGCATGACCCCGGCCAAGGCGGAGCGGTTCGGGCCCGCCTTCCTCTCCATCCTCGCCGGGGCGCGCGACGGTTGACGGGCTGCTCGCCAGCCCGCGTTGCGCCGGGGCGCGCGCGGGCCTAGTCTCCGCCCTCCCACACGCTCCCGACCAGGCAAGAGGCCCCGATGCGGATCGCCACGTTCAACATCAACGGCGTCAAGGCCCGGCTCCCGGCCCTGCTGGACTGGCTCGCCCGCGCGGAGGCCGACGTGGTCTGCCTGCAGGAGATCAAGAGCCAGGACCACCTGTTCCCGCGCGAGCCCATCGAGGACGCCGGCTGGAACCTGGAGACCCACGGCCAGAAGGGTTTCAACGGCGTGGCGATCCTGTCCCGCCGCCCGATAGAGGACGTGACCCGCGGCCTTCCCGGCGACGACGCGGACGAGCAGGCCCGCTATATCGAGGCCACGATCTCCGGCGACAGGGGCGGGGCGATCCGGGTCTGCGGGCTCTACCTGCCCAACGGCAACCCGGCCCCGGGGCCGAAATACGACTACAAGCTGGGCTGGATGGAGCGGCTCCGCCTCCGCGCCGCCGAGCTGATCGCGGGGGAGGAGACGGCGCTGCTGGCCGGCGACTTCAACGTGATCCCGCAGGACGAGGACGCCGCCCGCCCCGACGCCTGGCGCGAGGACGCGCTGGCGCTGCCCGAGACCCGCGCCGCCTTCCGCCGCATCGTCAACCAGGGCTGGACCGACGCCATCCGCGCCTATCATCCTGGGCCGGAGGTCTACACGTTCTGGGACTACCAGGCCGGGGCCTGGCAGCGGAACGACGGCATCCGCATCGACCACCTGCTGCTGACCCCGCAGGCCGCGGACCGGATGACCGGCGCGGGCGTGGACGTGGCGGCGCGCGGGGGGGAGAAGCCCTCGGACCACACGCCGGCCTGGGTCGACCTCGACCTCTGAGGCCCGGCCGCCGTCCCGCACCGGCGCCGCAGGGCGCGGCGGCCCCGCGCGGCGCCGGCGCCGGGGCGCCGCCCGCGTCCGGGTCGGGGCGCCGCCCGCGTCTTGCGCCGGGCGCTCCGCTTCCATAGGTAGCGCCCAGCATTCCAAGGAGCCCCCTGTCCGATGAGCGTCACGCGCGAAGACATCCTCAAGGCCCTGTCGCGCGTCGTCGACCCGGCCACGGGGCGCGACCTGGTCGCCGCCGACATGGTCCGCGCCCCGGGTTTCGACGCCGAAACCGGCCTCGCCCGCTTCATCCTCGAAGTCGACCCCGCCCGCGGCAAGGCGCTGGAGCCGCTGCTCAAGGCGGCCGAGGCCGCGGTGGGCGCGCTGCCCGGCGTCGCCCGGGTGTCGGGCGTGCTGACCGCGCATGGCCCCGCCGCGCCGGGCGCCGCGCCCGCCGCGCCGCGCGCCGCGCCGGCCGGCCCGGCGCCGTCGCTGAAGCTCGGCCGGCACCCCACGCCCCAGGCCTCGAAGAAGCTGGCGGGCGTGGACCGCATCCTCGCGGTGGCGTCCGGCAAGGGCGGGGTGGGCAAATCCACGCTCTCGGCCAATCTCGCGGTGGCGCTGGCGGCCGAGGGGCGCCGGGTCGGACTGCTCGACGCCGACATTCACGGTCCCAGCCAGGCCCGGATGATGGGCGTGTCCGAACGGCCGAAATCCGACGGCGAGACCATCCTGCCGCTGCACGCCCACGGCGTGACGGTCATGTCCATCGGCCTGATGCTGCCCGAGGACGAGGCCGTGATCTGGCGCGGGCCCATGCTGATGGGCGCGCTCCAGCAGATGATGAACCAGGTCCGCTGGGGCGACCTCGACGTGCTGGTCGTCGACCTGCCGCCGGGGACCGGGGACGTGCAGCTCTCGCTCTGCCAGAAGGCGGAGGTGACGGGCGCGGTGATCGTCTCCACCCCGCAGGACGTGGCCCTGCTCGACGCCAAGAAGGCGGTGGCGATGTTCCGCAAGCTCGACGCGCCGATCGTGGGCATGGTGGAGAACATGTCCCATTTCGTCTGCCCCCATTGCGGGGGCGAGAGCCATATCTTCGGCCATGACGGCGCGCGGGAGGAGGCGGGCCGGCTGGGCCTGCCCTTCCTCGGCGCGATTCCGCTGCATCTGGCGATCCGGGTGGCGGGGGACGAGGGCGCGCCCATCGTCGCCCGCGATCCCGACGGGCCGCAGGCGCAGGCGTTCCGCGACCTCGCCCGCCGGCTGGTGGCGGAGGGGGCGGCATGACCGCTCCGCGCAACGACAGGGCCCGGGCCGCGGCCGCCAAGGCGCGCAACGGCGGGGCGCCCGCGCCGATGACCGGCGCGGATATGGAGGCGCTGGCCCTCGCCCTTCCCGGCGCCGCGCCGGGCGGGCATTTCAGCGCGCGGGACGTGCGGGTTTCGGGCCGGATCTTCGCCAGCCTGCCCGAGGACGGCGGCGTGGTGGTGCGCCTGACCGCGGACCAGCAGGCGGCGTGGCGCGACCAGGCGCCCGGCGCGCTGGCGCCGATCCCGGGCCGCTGGGCCGGCGCGGGATGGACCCGGGCCGACCCCGCCCGCCTGAACCGCGAGCAGGCCGCCCGCCTGGTGCGAAACGCCTGGGAGAACGTGGCCCCCAAGCCCACCCCCAAATCCCCCGCCCGCCCCGGCGCCTCCCGCGCCGCCGCCCCGCCCCCGCGCCGCGACCCCCGCCGCCGGCCCGGCGGCTGACGGGGCGGCCCGCCTTTCGCAGGCGCACGCCGCCCGGGGGGCGAGCCCGCGTCGCTCCGTGCAACCCGCGCCCCTGTCGGGAGGGGCCGCGACGGCGCTTCGCCGGAAAACAGCCGCGCCGCGCCCTTTCCCCGGTCCGATTCGCCGGCTAGACCACGCCGACCGCGCGCGCCCGTTCCCTATCGTCGAAAGTCGCGCCCGGTCCCGAACGCCGCCCGACCGCGCGCCCGCGCCGACCTCGCCCCCGCAGCCCTTCCCCGGAAGGCGCCCCGGGGGCGGCGCGCCGTCGCCCGGGCCCCGTCGCGCCCAGAACAGGAGGGCGAGCCCCATGCGCCTGCGCCTCGGCTGCCGGATCTCCTACGACCTCGCGGCCCCGACCCCGATCATCGCGCTGCTCAACGTGCATCCCTCGCAGGAAAGCTGGCTGGAGCAGCCGGACCGCCTGCGCGTCTCCCCCCCGGTGCGGGTGGAGAGCTACCGGGACGATTTCGGCAACTGGTGCGCCCGTTTCGTGGCCCCTGCCGGCCGGGTCACCCTGTCCACCGACGGGGTGATCCACGACGACGGCGAACCCGACCCGCAGGAGCGCGACGCGCCCCAGTCGGCGGTGGAGGACCTGCCGGCCGAGACCATCCAGTTCCTGCTCGGCTCCCGCTATTGCGACACCGACCGGCTGATGGACGAGGCCTGGCGGCTGTTCCAGCACACCGCGCCGGGCTGGCCGCGGGTGCAGGCGATCTGCGAGTTCGTCAACGCCCATATCGCCTTCGGCTACGAGCACGCCCGCCCGACCCGCACCGCGTTCGAGGCCTATACGGAGAAGGTCGGCGTGTGCCGGGACTTCGCGCATCTGGCCATCGCCTTCTGCCGCTGCCTGAACATCCCCGCGCGCTACTGCAACGGCTACGTCTCGGACGTGGGCGAGGCTCCGCCCTACGCGCCCATGGATTTCGCGGCCTACATGGAGGTCTGGCTCGGCGGGCGCTGGCACGTCTTCGACCCGCGCAACCTCAAGCCCCGCATCGGCCGGGTGCTGGTGGCGCGGGGGCGGGACGCGGCGGACGTGCCGCTGACCCAGAGCTTCGGGCCGGCGAACCTCGCCGAGTTCGCGGTGTGGATCGACCCGCTGTCGGACCCGATGATCCCCTGACGACCGGCCCGGCTCCGGGCTGGACGAGCATGCCGGCCGAGCGTGCCGGGCGACGCGCGCCCCGGGCTTGACCCGGGGCCTCCCGCCCGCCGCCCGCGCGAGGCCCCGGATCAGGTCCGGGGCGCGATCGGCCTTACGGGGCGGGCGCGGGCTCCGGAACCGGGGCAGGCGCGCGCAGCCACTGGTGGACGAAGGCCAGCTTCTCCCGCGCGGGGTCGGGCAGCACGAAGGGGTAGATGTCCGACAGGCCCATGGAGCGGTTGACGTGGTTGAGCGCCAGCCCCAGCGCGCAGCCCCGCTCCACCAGCGCCGCGGCGTCGGGCTCGGCATAGGCGTCGTAGCCCGGGGGCAGGTCGGGGGCGCCCAGGCCGGAGGCTTCGAAACTGTCCACGATGTCGGTCAGGTGCAGCATATGCGCCGTGCTCTCGGCCCAGTCCTCATGCGGATGGGCGGAGGCGTAGGCGGAGACGAAGCGCGTCGGCCAGTCGGCGGGCGGGCCGTCGGCGTAATGCCGCTCCAGCGCCGCGCCGTAGTCGGCGCGCTCGTCGCCGAAAAGCGCCCGGAACGCCTCGGCGAAAGCGGGGGTCTCGATCAGCCGCATGTGCAGGAAATGCGCCAGCTCGTGGCGGAAATGGCCGGGCAGGGTGCGGTAGGGCTCGCCCAGATCCTCGCGCCGCTTCACCCGCTCGGCCGGGTCGGCCTCGGCCAGGTTGATGGTCACCACGCCGTCGGCATGGCCCATGATCACGTCGGCGGGGCCGTGGCGGGTCTCCTCGGCCAGCAGATGAAAGACCGGGCGCGGGCCGGGATCGGCGGGGCCGAACCAGCCCCAGCGGGCGAGATTGGCCAGCACCCAGCGCTTGGCGGCCTCCGCCTCCGCCCATTGCTCGGCCGCGTCGGGCAGCACCGGGTCGGGCGCGGTCTCGGTCATCGCGCAGGACCGGCAGAAGCCCGCGGCGCCTCCCGGCTCGGCCTGCCAGTTGCAACCGATGACCTCGCGGTTGGCGCAGGGGGCGGCGGCGTCCAGCGCCACGAAGCCCGGCAGGTCCGGGTCGTAGGCCAGCGCCGCGCCGCAACCGCAGGCGAGGTTCCGGAAGTAAACGGTCCCGCCGCAGGCGGGGCAGGCGAAAAGGCGCATCGTCGTCTCCGTCGGGCCCGCCCCCCGGCGCGCCGGAGGGCGGGCCCGCGGGGTCAGGCGGAAAGCGGGCTCAGCCCCTCCGCCTCCAGCGCCGCCAGCACGGGGGCCCGGGTCTCCATCCGGGCGCGGTGGGCGGCGACCTTCGGGAAGTCGGCGAGGTCGAGGTCGTCGCCCTCCATCCAGCGGGCGACGGTGTAGAGGTAGGGGTCGGCCACCGAAAATCCATCGCCCATCGCCCAGGGGCCGTCGCCCATGCATTCGTCCTCCACATGGCGGAAGGCGGCGCCGACGGTCTGGGGCACCTTGCGGCGCATGTCCTCATGCGACGAGGTCTCGTCCGCCCAGCGCGATCCGCGGAACTTGTGGGCGTGGGCGACATGCAGCGTGGCGCAGAGGAAGGCCATCAGGCTGTCCATGCGCGCCCGGTCCCAAGGGTCCGCGGGGGCGAGGCCCGCGTCCGGATGGGCGGCGGCGATCCAGCCGAGGATGGCCGGCGTTTCGGTCAGCACGCCCGCGTCGAGCGCCAGCGCCGGCACCCGGCCCTTGGAGTTGATGGCGAGGTAATCCGGCTGGCGCTGCTGGTTGGTCTTGAAGTCGACGCGCACCAGGTCGAACGCCGCCCCGGCCTCGCGCAGCGCGATATGGGAGGCGAGCGAACAGGCGCCGGGGGAGGAATAGAGTTTGATCATGGCGGGCTCCGGTGGGCCTTGGGCGGCTTGGGGGGGGGGGCGTGCCGGCGCAGAACCGCATTCGCCGCCCGCCGCGTCAAGCCGGTTCGGCGAAGCGACGGCCGATGCGTTCCGTCCGCGGCGGCCCGGGTTGCAGGGGCGGCGGGGCGTTTCGGGGGAACGGCCGGGGCCTGCGGGCGAACCCGCCTCCCGCGCCCCGGCCGGCCCCCCTCAGGCGGTGGTGAGGCGCACCACGCCGTCCTGGTCGGCCGCGATCAGCCGCCCCTCGCGCAGCAGCCGGTTCACATGGGCCAGCGCCTCGGAGAAGGCGAAGCTCATCTGATGGGCGTCGAGCTGGCGGCGGAACAGGCGGGGCGTGATCTCGGCCGTGGTGATCGGCGCTTCGGCGGCCATCTCCAGGATCTGGTCGCAGCGCGCGTCGTGATGGCCGCGCAACTCGTCGATGCGCCGGTGCAGGGCGGTCATCGGCAGCTCGTGCCCGGGCAGGGTCAGGGTCCCGTCGGGCACCGTCTCCCGGATCGCGGCGAGGGAACGGAAGAAGCGGCCCAGCGGGTCGGCCTCCGGCTGCGGGGCGTGGACCGAGATGTTCGGGGTGATCCGCTGCAGCACCTGGTCGGCGGCGAAGAACAGCCCCTCGTCGCGGCAGAACAGCATGGCCTGGTCGGGGGCGTGGCCGCCGCCCTTGAGGATCTCGAACCGCCGGCCGCCCACGTCCAGCGTCTCGCCCTCGTCCATGGCGATGAAGACGGGCGGCATCCCGGTCAGCATCTCCAGGTAGCGGTGCCCGCGCCCGACCACGGCCTCGACCAGCGAGGCGTCCATGCCGTGGCGGCTGTAGAAGTCGCTGTAGAAATCGCCATGCACCGCGTCGCGGCCCGACAGGTAAAAGCGCGAGGTCAGGTATTCCGTCTCGCTCATGTGCAGGGGGACGTCATGGGTTTCGCACAGCCAGCCGGCGAGGCCGACATGGTCGGGATGGTGATGGGTGACGATGACCCGGGTCAGCGGGCGACCGCGCAGGGGGCCGGCGAAGGCCGCCTCCCAGGCCGCCTTGGTGGGCTCGTCGCCGATGCCGGTGTCGATCACCGCCCAGCCCGGGCCGTCCTCCAGCGCGTAGATGTTCACGTGGTTCAGCGCGAAGGGCAGCTTGAAGCGCATCCACATGACGCCGGGCGCGGCCTCGATCGCCTCCCCGGGCGCGGGGGGCGCGGCGAAAGGCAGGGGGGCTGCGGCCTGGTCGTCGCGGGGCATGCGGGGTCCTTTCATCCGATCCTCGGGCGGCTCGGCGAGGGGGCGGCGCGGCGCGCGAACGCGTCCGGGCGCCGTGGGTCGCCGGCTCATATGGTCACCTTATCATATCCTGTCCTAGGCCGGACGCACGAAAAAAACTTGCGCGGAGGCTCGGGCGCGCCCTCCGGACGCGAAAGGGGGCGCGCCATGGCCGGCGCGCCCCCCCACTTTCGTCCAGTCCGCCGGGCTCAGCCGGCGAACATGTTGGCCGGCCCGTCCTCCGCCTCCGGCCGTGCGGCGGGCGGGGCGGGCGGGGTCGGCCGGGGGGCGTGTCCGCCCTTCCAGACCCGGCGCATGATGAACACGAAGAAGGCCGGCACGAAGGCCACCGCCAGCAGCGTGGCCGAGATCATGCCGCCCAGCACCGCGATGCCGATGGCGTTCTGCGAGGCCGAGGACGCCCCGGTGGCGATCGCCAGCGGCGTCACGCCCAGCGTGAAGGCCAGCGAGGTCATCACGATCGGCCGGAACCGGATCAAGGCCGCCTCCAGCGTCGCCTGCATCAGCTCGTGCCCCTCCGCCGCGAGATCCTTGGCGAATTCCACGATCAGGATGGCGTTCTTGGCCGACAGGCCGATGATCGCGATCAGCCCGACCTTGAAATACACGTCGTTGGCCATGCCCTGGTCGATCACCGCCAGCACCGAGCCGATGGCCCCCAGCGGCACCACCAGCATCACCGACAGCGGGATCGCCCAGCTTTCGTAGAGCGCGGCGAGCAGCAGGAACACGAACACGATGCTGAGCGCGATCAGGAACGGGGCCTGGTCGCCGGACTGGATCTCCTGCAACGACTGGCCGGTCCACTCGTAGCCGAAGCCCTGGGGCAGCTCGCCCGCCAGCCGCTCCATCTCCGCGATGGCGTCGCCGGTGGAATAGCCGGGCGCGGAGGCGCCGGAGATGCGGACCGACGGATAGCCGTTATAGCCCACGATCTGCAGCGGCCCGCGGATCCACTCCACCGTGGCGAAGGAGCTGAGGGGCGCCATGCCGCCATGCACGTTCTGCACATGCAGGTTCAGCAGGTCCTCCGGCTTCATCCGCGCCCGGTCCTCGGCCATCACCGTCACCCGCTGCATGCGGCCCGCATTGGGGAAGTCGTTGATGTAGGAGGAGCCGAGATTGGACGACAGCGCCGCGTTGATCGCGGCGAACTGCACGCCGAAGGTGTTGGCCTTCTCCCGGTCGATGACCAGCCGGAGCTGCGGCGCCGCCGGCAGGCCGGAGACGCGCAGCCCGGTGACCACCGGGCTCTGCGCCGCCGCGGCCATGAGCTGCTGGCGCGCCGCCTCCAGCGCCGCCTGCCCGGCGCCGTTGCGGTCCTGGAGCCGGAATTCGAAGCCCGAGGTGGTGCCCAGCCCCTGGATCGGCGGCGGCGACAGCGCGAAGGCGATGGCGTCCTTGATGCCCAGAAGCTGCATCGTCGCCCGCCCGGCGATGGCCTGGGCCGCGTCCTTGGGCCCGCGCTCCGACCAGTCCTTCAGCGGCACGAAGGCCAGCGCCGCGTTCTGCCCGACGCCGGAGAAGGAGAAGCCCTGGATGGCGATGACGGTGTCCACCGCCTCCTCGCGCGCGAAGATGCCCTCCATGGTCTCGATGACTTCCATGGTCCGGTTGACCGAGGCCTCGGGCGGGGTCTGCATGTCCACCAGCAGGTAGCCCTGATCCTCGTTGGGCAGGAAGGAGGAGGGCAGCAGCGTCCAGCCGTAGCCCAGGCCCCCCAGCAGCCCCAGATAGAGCAGCATCATCAGCCCCGCCCGCCGGATCGACATGCGCGCGATCCAGCCGTAGCCGCGGGTCAGCCGGTCGAACCCCTTGTTGAACCAGCCGAACGGGCCGCGTTTGGTGTGGTGGTGCCCCTTGGCCACCGGCTTGAGGAAGGTGGCGCAGAGCGCGGGCGTCAGCGACAGGGCGAGGAAGCCAGAGAACAGGATCGACACCACCATGGTCAGCGAGAACTGCTGGTAGATCACCCCGACCGCGCCCGGGAAGAAGGCCATCGGCACGAACACGGCCGTCAGAACCAGCGTGATGCCGACGATGGCGCCCTGGATCTGGCCCATCGCCTTCTTGGTGGCGTCCTTGGGCGACAGCCCTTCCTCGGACATGATGCGCTCGACGTTCTCCACCACAACGATGGCGTCGTCGACCAGGATGCCGATGGCCAGCACCATGGCGAACATGGTCAGCACGTTGATCGAGAAGCCCGCCACCAGCATCGCCGCGCAGGCGCCCAGCAGCGCGATGGGCACCACCAGCGTCGGGATGACCGTGTAGCGGAAGCTCTGCAGGAACACGAACATCACCACGAAGACCAGCCCCACCGCCTCCAGCAGCGTGTGGAGCACCTTCTCGATGGAAAGCTCCACGAAGGGCGAGGTGTCGTAGGGGATGGTGTATTCGATGCCGTTGGGGAAGAAGCGGGACAGCTCCGCCATCTTCTCCTTCACCGCCGAGGAGGTGGCGATGGCGTTGCCCGTGGGCGAAAGCTGCACGCCCACCGCGGCCGAGGGCTGGCCGTTGAGGCGGGAGGAGAAGGTGTAGCTCTCCGCCCCGATCTCCACCCGCGCCACGTCCGACAGCCGGACGGAGGAGCCGTCGGCGTTGGCGCGCAGCACGATGTCGTCGAACTGCTCGGTCGAGTCGAGCTGGCCCTCCACCAGCACCGTCGCGGTGATCTGCTGGTCGGTGGGGTTGGGGGCGGCGCCGATCTTGCCGGCCGCGACCTGGGCGTTCTGGGCGCGCACGGAGGCGATGACGTCCGCCGCGGTCAGCCCCAGCCCCAGCATCTTGTCGGGGTCGAGCCAGATGCGCAGCGCCCTTTGGGCGGAGAACACGGTGGCCCCGCCCACCCCGTCGATGCGCCGGATCTCGCCGACCACGTTGCGGCTGAGGTAGTCGCCCAGGCCCACCGGATCCACCGACCCGTCGGTGGAGGTCAGCGACACCACCATCAGGAAGCCGGTGGAGGCCTTGTCGACCTGGATGCCCTGGGAGGTCACCACCGAGGGCAGCCGCGGCTCCACCCGCCGGATGCGGTTCTGCACGTCGACCGAGGCCTGCTCGATGGAGGTGCCCGGCTCGAAGGTCGCGGTGATCTGAACGCGGCCGGAGGCGTCGGAGGTGCTTTCGAAGTAGAGCAGGCCCTCGGCGCCGTTGAGCTCCTCCTCGATCGGCTTGGTGACCGACAGGTAGAGGTCCTCGGGCGAGGCGCCCGGATAGTTGGTGGTCACCTGCACCTGCGGCGGGGCGACGTTGGGATATTGCGCGATGGGCAGCATGGGCAGGGCCAGCAGCCCGGCGATGACGATGAAGATCGCCACCACCCACGCGAAGATGGGACGGTCGATGAAGAAGGCGGGCATGGGTCTCGTCCTCGGCTCTTCTCGGGATCAGCCGGCCTTGGCCGGGGCGGCCTGGGCGGAGACGCCGCCGCCCCAGGGCTCGGCCGCGACGGGGGCGCCGGGGCCGATCTTCTGGAAGCCCTCCACGATCACCTGGTCGCCCGGCTCCAGCCCCTCGTCGATCACCCAGCGGTCGCCCACCACCCGGCCGGCGCGCACCGGACGGGCCTGGGCGCGGCCGTCGGCGACCACGTAGACCAGCGGCTTGCCGCCCATGTCGCGCTGCACCGCCTGCACCGGCACCGCCAGCGCGTCGTTCTGCACGCCCTGCTCGATCAGCACCCGCACATACATGCCGGGCAGCAGGTCCCCGTCGGGATTGGGGAATTCGCCGCGCAGCGTCACCTGGCCGGTGGTGGTGTCCACCGTGGCCTCGGAGAACAGGAGCTTGCCCTTGTGGGCGTATTCGGTGCCGTCGTCCAGCAGCAGCCGGACCTGCGCGTCGCCGCTGGGAGAGCGCACCAGCGCCCCGTCGGCATGGGCCCGGCGCAGGGCCATCAGGTCGGCCGCGGACTGGGTGAAATCGGCGTAGACCGGGTCGAGCTGCTGGATGGTGGCCAGGCTGTCGGCGCCCAGCGCGGTGACCAGCGCGCCTTCGGTGGCGCGCGCCCGGCCGATGCGCCCGTCGATCGGGGCGCGCACGTCGGTATGCTCAAGGTCGAGCTGGGCCGCGGCCAGCGCCGCCTTGGCCACGGCCACCCCCGCCTCGGCCACCGCCAGTTCGGCGTTGGCGTCGTCGAAGGCCTGGGCGGAGACGACGTTGCGCTCCCGCAGCTGCACCTGGCGGGCGGCGGACTGGGCGGCGGCGGTGCGCTGCGCCTCGGCCTGGTCGAGCACCGCCTGCGCGCGCTCCACCTGAACCCGGAACTGGTCGCTGTCGATGCGGTAGAGCACGTCGCCGGCCTTGACCCGCGAGCCCTGCTGGAACACCCGCTCCACCAGGATGCCGGAGACGCGGGGCCGCACCTCGGCGATGCGGGTGGGCGCGATGCGGCCGGGCAGCTCGTTGATCAGCGGGATCGCGTCGGGCGCGACCTCGATCACCGCGACGGGCGAGGGCGGGCGCCCGCCGCCGCCGGCGCCGCCATGGGCCTGCGCCCCGGCCTTGTCGTCGTCGCAGGCGGCCAGCAGCAGGGCGGCGGCGAGGGCGGCCGCGGGGCCGGCGAAACGGAAGCGTGTCATCAGGCGTCTCCTTGCCCGTCGCCCGCGGTGGCGCGGCGGGGCCCGTGGCCCGCGGGGGCGGGGCGGGGCGCGTCCTGCGGCCCCGTCCCCGTCCGCGCGGGGGCGTCGTCATGGTCGGTCCAGCCGCCCGGGTCCTGACCGGCCAGGCGCTCGATGTCCGAGAGCAGGGCGCGGCGTTCGCCGGGGGCGAATTCGTGAAGGTCGAAGCGTTCGAGGGTCTGCATCCCCTCGACCGCCAGGAAGGCCAGCATCGCGCCGCGCGGGCGGGGCGAGCGGGCCCGGATCTCGTCGATCAGCCGGTCGTATTCGGCCCGGATCGGAGCGGCGAGGGCGGCGTCGGCGGCCAGCGCCCCGCAGATGGACATGGTCACCTCGCGGTCGGCCTGGGACAGCTCCTCCTCCGCGAAGGCGATGCGGGCCAGCACGCAGGCGTCGGGGCCGCCGCCGCGCGCGTTCTCCAGCGCGCGCATCCGGGCCGTGCCCTCGGCCATCTTGCGCTCCACGATCGCCGCGATCAGCCCGGACTTGGAGCCGACGTCGTAAAGCACGCTGGCCTTGGAGATGCCCGCCTCCGCCGCCACCGCCTCCAGCGTCAGGCGCGCGGCGCCGTCGCGACGCACCACGGTTTCGGCGGCGTCGAGCAAGGCGTCCCTGTCCACCGAACGGCGGCGACCCATCTTAACGATTCCTGATTATTTTTCCGACCAGATGGTTGGATATCGAAGCCGTCCCGCCTCGTCAACCGGGCTTTCGCGGCGGCGCAGCATGGCGGCGGCGCGCCTGACGCGAACGTGATGCCGACGGCGCCGCGAGCGGGTCACCGGGCGCCTGTTCCACGGGCGCCGACGGGCCGATTTCTCAGGCGCCGCAACGTCCCGCGGCCCTCCGCCCGCTGGCACGACGCTTGCACAGCCACCGCGTCCGCCGCAGGCTGCGACGCGCCCGCCGGCGCCCGACCGCCCGCGGCCCGGATCACGCATCGCTGCGCATCACGCATCGCAACAAGGAGGAGCCGCGCGCATGACCGGCATAGGACTGGCGGCCGATATCGGGGGCACCTTCACCGACATCGTGGCCGAGCGCGGCGCGGACCGCGTCTCGGTCAAGGTGCTGACCACTCACGGCGCCCCGGAGAAGGCGCTTCTGGAAGGGGCGGAGACGGTGTTGGCCCGCATGGGCGCGGGCTTCGGCGACGTGACCGTCTTCGTCCACGGCGCCACGCTGGCCACCAACGCCATCATCGAGCGCAAGGGCGCCCGCACCGCGCTGATCGCCACCGAGGGCTTCCGCGACGTGCTCGACATCGCCGATGAAAGCCGGTTCGACCAGTACGACCTGATGATCGACAAGCCCGCCCAGCTGGTCCCCCGCGCCCTGCGCTTCACCGTGCCCGAGCGCATGGACGTCACCGGCGCGCCGCTGCTGGCGCTGGACGAGGACGCGGTCCGCGCCGTGGCCGCGAAGCTGAAGGCGGCGGGCGTCGTGTCGGTCGGCGTCGCCTTCCTGCACGCCTACGCCAACCCCGCCCATGAGCGCCGCGCGCGGGAGATCCTGGCCGAGGAGGCGCCGGACCTGTGGGTCTCGCTCTCCTCCGAGGTCTGCCCCGAGATCCGGGAATACGAGCGCACCTCCACCACCGTCGCCAACGCCTATGTGCAGCCGCTGATGGCGGGCTATCTGCGCCGGCTGGAGGCGGCGATGGCGGAGCGCGGCTGCCGGGCGCCGATGCGCCTGATGACCTCGGGCGGGCGGCTGGCGGGGGTGGACGCCGCCTGCCGCTTCCCGATCCGGCTGGTCGAAAGCGGGCCGGCGGGGGGCGCGATCCTCGCGGCCCATATCGCCGCTTCGCGGGCAGAGGCGCGCACGCTCAGCTTCGACATGGGCGGCACGACTGCGAAAATCTGCCTGATCGAGGACGGCGAGCCGCTGAAGGCGCGGACCTTCGAGGTCGACCGTTCCGCCCGCTTCCTCAAGGGCTCGGGCCTGCCGGTGCGCATCCCGGTGATCGAGATGATCGAGATCGGGGCCGGCGGCGGCTCCATCGCCCGTCTGGACGCGACCCGCTCCATCGCCGTGGGGCCGGACAGCGCGGGGTCGGAACCGGGGCCGGTCTGCTACGGCCGCGGGGGAACGCTGCCGACCGTGACGGACGCGGACCTGACGCTCGGCCGGCTCGATGCGGACCGCTTCGCGGGCGGGGCCTTCAACCTCGACGCGGCCGGGTCGGCCGGGGCGCTCCGCCGCGACGTGGCGCAGCCGATGAACCTGTCGGTGGAGATGGCGGCGCTGGGCGTCTCGGAGATCGTGGACGAGAACATGGCCAACGCCGCCCGCGTCCACGCGGTCGAACGCGGCGCCAACCTCGCCGATCACACCCTGATCGCCTTCGGGGGGGCGGCGCCCCTGCACGCCGCCCGCGTGGCGGAGAAGCTGGGCCTCGCCCGCGTGCTGATCCCCGCCGACGCCGGGGTCGGCTCGGCGGTGGGCTTCCTGCGCGCGCCGGTGGCCTATGAGACGCTGCAGAGCCGCTACATGCGCCTCGACGCCTTCGACGCGGGCGCGGCCACCACGCTGCTGGAGGGCATGGCGGCGGAGGCCGGCGCGCTGGCCGAGGGCGCGGAGGGCCCGGTGACCGAGACCCGCGCCGCCTTCATGCGCTATGCCGGGCAGGGGCACGAGATCGCCGTCGAGCTGCCGTTGCGCGCCCTGACCGAGGCGGACGCCGAAGCGATCCGCGACGCCTTCGAAGCCGAATACCGGAAGCTCTTCGAACGGCACATCCCCGGCGCGGCCATCGAGATCCTGAGCTGGTCGGTGTCGGTCGGCGCCGCCGCCGTCGCCGCGGCCGCGCCCCCGCCCGCCACGCCCTTCGCGGCGCCCCCGCCGTCGGGCGAACGGATCGTCTTCGACCCCCATGCCCGCGAATCCCGCAAGGTCGGGGTCTGGGACCGCGCGGCGCTCGCCCCCGGCGCGCAGCTCAAGGGCCCGGCGCTGATCGTCGAGGACGCGACCACCACCTACCTGACCGACCGCTTCGACCTGACCGTCGACGGCGGCGGCGCCCTTGTTCTGGAACGCCGGGAGGACGCGGCATGAGCGACCTGAGCCCCATCGACCTGCAGATCATGTGGGCCCGCCTGATCGCGGTGGTCGAGGAGCAGGCCCAGACCCTGCTGCGCACCGCCTTCAGCCCGATCGTGCGCGAATGCGGGGACCTCTCGGCCGGGGTCTTCGACCTGGAGGGGCGGATGCTGGCCCAGGCCGTCACCGGCACGCCGGGCCACGTCAACTCCATGGCCGAGTCGGTGAAGCATTTCATCGAGCGCTTCCCGGTGGAGACCATGTCCCCCGGCGACATCTACATCACCAACGATCCCTGGATGGGGACCGGGCATCTCAACGACTTCGTGCTGACCACGCCCTGTTTCCTCGGCGACAAGCCGGTCGCGCTGTTCTCCTGCACCTCGCACCTGATGGACATCGGCGGCATCGGCTTCGGCCCGGACGCGACCGACGTGTTCATGGAGGGGCTCTACATCCCCTTCCTCAAGCTCGCCGACGGGGGCGTGCTGAACGAGACGCTGATGGCGATGATCCGCGCCAACACCCGCCTGCCGGTGGACACCGAGGGCGACGTCTATTCCCTCGCCGCCTGCAACGACGTCGGCTGCAAGCGGCTGGCGGAGATGATGACCGAGTTCGGGCTGGAAAACCTCGACACGCTCGCCGACCACATCCTGACCCGGAGCCGGGAGGCGGTGCTGGCCGAGGTCGCGAAGCTCCCCCAGGGATCCTGGTCGTCGGAGATGGTGGTGGACGGCTATGACGAGCCGGTGCGGCTCGCCTGCACCGTCACGGTGTCGGAAACCGGGATCCACGTGGATTTCGACGGGACCTCGCCGCAATCCAAGCGCGGGATCAACGTGCCGCTCAGCTACACCACCGCCTACACGGTGTTCGGGCTGGGCTGCGTGGTGGCCTCGGGCGTGCCGAACAATGCGGGCAGCCTCGGGCCGCTGACCGTCTCGGCGCCGCCGGGCTCGATCCTCAACGCGGTGAAGCCGGCGCCGGTCGCCTCGCGCCATGTCACCGGGCAGATGCTGCCCGACGTGGTGTTCGGCGCGCTGCGTCAGGCGGTGCCGCATAGGGTGCCGGCGGAGGGGACGTCCTGCCTGTGGAACCTCAACGTGCGCGGCGTCGCGGCGGCGGAGGGCGGGAACTACGGGTTCACCATGGCGGTGACCTCGAACGGCGGCACAGGCGCGCGGCCGGGCAAGGACGGGCTGTCGGCCACCGCCTATCCCTCGGGCGTCAAGGGCACGCCGGTCGAGATCGCCGAGGCCGTCACCCCGCTGGTGTTCTGGGCGAAGGAGTTCCGCGAGGACAGCGGCGGGGCCGGGCGCGACCGCGGCGGGCTCGGCCAGCGGATCGAGGTCGAAAGCCGCATCGGCCAGCCCTTCGAGCTGCTCGCCGCCTATGACCGGATCGAGAACCCCGCGCGGGGCGCCGAGGGCGGGCGCGACGGGGCGCCGGGCTATGTCGGGCTGAAGTCGGGCGCCGCTTTCCGCGGCAAGGGCTTCCAGATGGTGCCCCCGGGCGAGCGTCTGGTGGTCCTGACCCCCGGCGGCGGCGGCATCGGCGCGCCGGCGACGCGGGACCCGGCCCGGGTGGAAGCGGACCTGGATGCCGGGCTGGTGACCGAGGCGGGAGCGGCGGCCTACAAGGACGGCTGAGCGGCCTGTCCCGGACGCAGGGAAAAGGGGGCCTCGCGGCCCCCTTTTTTATGTCCGGTCCGGATGGCGGCTCAGTTCACCATGAAGCTGACCGGCCAGGTGACGATGCCGGGGAACACGGTGATGATCAGGATCCCCAGCAGCATCAGGAAGAAGAACGGCATGGCCGCCCGGGTCACCTGCAGGATGTCCCGCCCGGTCATGCCCTGAAGCACGAAAAGGTTGAAGCCCACCGGCGGGGTGATCTGCGCCATCTCCACCACGATCACGGTGAAGATGCCGAACCAGAGCAGGTCGATCCCGGCATGGCTGACCATCGGCAGGACCACCGAGGCCGTGACCACCATCATCGACACCCCGTCGAGGAAGCAGCCCAGCACGATGTAGAGCACGGTGAGCACCGCCAGCAGCGCGTAGGGCGACAGCTCCCACGCCTCCACCGATTTCGCGATGGCGCGGGGGACGCCGGTGAAGCCCATGGCGATGCTCAGGAACGCGGCGCCGGCCAGGATGAAGGCGATCATGGTGGAGGTGCGCACCGCGCCCATCAGCGCCTCGAAGAAGCTCGCCCGCGTCAGGCTGCGCGACCAGGCGGCGAGGCCCAGCGCGCCGAAGACGCCCATGGTCGCCGCCTCGGTCGGGGTGGCGAAGCCGCCGTAGATCGAGCCGATGACCAGCGCGATCAGCAGCGTCACCGGGATCAGAAGTTTGGCGCGGGCCAGCTTCTCGCGCCAGGTCAGCCGCTCGGTGAAGGGGGGCGCGAGGTCGGGGTTGAGCCGGGCGCGGATCGCGACATAGCCCATGAACAGCCCGATGATCATGATGCCGGGCACGACGCCCGCGATGAACAGGCGCGAGATCGATTGCTGCGCGATCACCCCGTAGACGATCAGCATGATCGAGGGCGGGATCAGCAGCCCCAGCGTGCCGGAACCGGCCAGCGTGCCGATGATCAGGCGTTCGTCATAGCCGCGCGCCTTCAGTTCCGGCACCGACATGCGGCCCACCGTGGCGCAGGTGACGGCGGAGGATCCCGCCACCGCCGCCATCACTCCGCAGCCGATGACGTTGACGTGCAGAAGGCCCCCCGGCAGCCGGCCGACCAGCGGCGACAGGCCCTTGAACATGTCCTCCGACAGCCGGGTGCGGAACAGGATCTCGCCCATCCAGATGAACAGCGGCAGCGCGGTCAGCGCCCAGTTCCAGCTCGCGTCCCAGACGGTGGCCGCCAGCAGCGACCCGGCCGGCGCCTTGGAGAACAGGGACATCGCCACGAAGCCCACCGCGGTCAGCGACACCGCCACCCAGATGCCGGAGGCGAGCAGCAGGCCCATGACCCCGAACAGGATCAGGGCGATCATTCCGGGATCGACGCTCATTCCCCCGCCTCCGGCAGATCGCCGAGCGCGGTTTCGGCGTTGGCCTCGTAGCTCGGTTCCGCGCCGCGCAGGATGGCGACGAACTCGTCGATCAGCGCGACCAGGAACACGGCGGAGCCGAGCGCCATGGCCAGCCGCGGGATCCAGAACGGGATCGCCAGCAGGCCGGGGCTAAGCTCCTTGAACTTCCAGGAGAAATACACGAGGTCGCCGGCCCAGTAGAGGAAATAGCCCATGGCGACCACGGCGAAGCCCACGCACCACAGCTCCACCAGCTTGCGGGGCAGGGGGCCGGCGTAGCGGATCAGCAGCGTGACCCGCACATGCGCCCCGCCCCGGAAGGCGTAGGCGAGCCCGAAGAAGGTGGAGGCGGCGAGGCAGAACCCCGCCGTCTCGGTCGAGTCGACCACGTAGCCCAGTTCGCGGCCCACCACCTGGGCCACGATGGTCACGGCGATGCCCACCAGGCAGATGCCGGAGAGCACGCCCGACCCGAGATAGATCGAGTCGAGCGCGCGGCGGAGGCCGGAGGCCACGGGATCGGACACCTGCGCGCCTCAGCGGGCGGCCAGGTAGGCGTCGAGCACGGCGATGGCCTCGGGGGAGGCGGTCTCGCGCCAGCCCTTCATCATCTCGCCGCCGATTTCGACCATCTTGGCCACGATCTCCTCCGGGGCCTCGGAGGTCTCCATGCCGTTGGAGGCGAGCACGCCGATCTGCTCCTTGGTGGTGGCGGCCGACATCTCCCAGGCGCGGGCTTCGGCGGCCTCGGCGGCGGCGAGCACGACGGCCTGCGTCTCCTCCGGCAGCTCCTCGAAGGCGGCCTTGTTCACGATGACGGCGTTCTTGGAGTAGATGGCGCCGGCATAGGTGAAATACTTGGTGTTGTCCCAGGCCTGGATGTCGATGCCGGTCTGGGGCGAGGTGAACAGCGCCTCGATCAGGCCGGTGGAGAAGGCCTGGGGGATCTCGGCGAAGGGCAGGATCGTGGCCTGGAAGCCGAGCATCTCGCCCATCTGCTGGGTCGCGGTCGAATAGATGCGCAGTTTCTTGCCTTCGAAATCGGCAAGTCCGTTCACCGGCGTCTTGGTGTAGAAGCCCTGGCCCGGCCAGGGCTGGTAGAACAGCACCATCAGCCCGGCTTCGTCGAACAGCTTGTCGAAATAGGGCTTCTGAAGATCCTTGAGGGTCCAGGCCTGCTCATAGGTCGAGGCGACGAAGGGCAGACCGGCGAGGATGTACATCGGGTCCTCGTTGCCGTAGACGCCGAGCCGGATTTCGCCGATCGGCACCTGCATCCGCTGCACCGCCGTCTTGATCGCGTTCAGCTTGATGAGCGTGTCATTGGACTGGAGGTCGATGGTCAGGTCGGATTTCTCGCCGATCTCCTCGATGAACATGCGAATGTTCTTGGTGAGGAAGTTGTCTTCGGGATAGCCCGAGGCCATCAGCCATTCCTCGGCCGAGGCGGGGGCGGCGGCGCCGGCGGCGCCCAGCGCGAGGGCGCCGGCCATGGCGAACCGGGCCAGCGGCGCGGCGAGCTTGCGGGGGAAGAACATCGGTCTCTCCTGTCGGTCGGGGGCGGCGCGCGTGGCGCTCTTCGGTCGTTTGCATCGCAATAATCATGCCATATTCCGCGCCGCCGCGACCGGCCCGACCGGGGCGGGCCGGCCCGGGGAACGCCGCGGCCCGGCGCCTCTGCGGCAGTTAACCTTTCGTTAACCGCAAGTTTTTACGACCCGGGGTCGGGGCAATACTCGTAAAAAAGGCTGAGAATAGAAATGGTTGCGATATGATAACTGTTGCGGATCCCGTTCTCAGGCTGGCCATCCGCAGCTATTGGCGGGACCCGCCCGACGCGGTGCTGTTCGACCTGCTGCGCAGCGCGGAGCGTCGGAACCGGGAGCTGGGCTGCTCCGGCGCCCTGTTCTGGGGATATCAGAGCTATGTTCAGGTGCTGGAGGGGCCGGAGGACGGGCTGCGGGTGCTGGGCGCGGCCATCCTTTCGGACCGTCGCCACGCGCCCCTGTGCTGGTCCTACATGACCGCGCCCGACCGGGCGCTCGCCCCGACGCTGCCTCTCGGGCTGGTCGACACGACCGAGGCGGCGGGGATGGGCCTGGCGCTCGAAGTCCGGCGGATGGCGGAGGCGCCGGCCGACGACCGGCTGCTGGAAGCGGCCGCCGATCTGGTTCTGCACATGGCCTGCCGCAAGTATCCGGCCGCGACCCTCGTCCGGCCCGCGGCGCCCGCGGCGCTGGCCGGCCCGGCTGCGTCGCGACCGGGCGCGAGCCCGCGCCCCGGTCATGGCGCGCCGCGTCCGCGAGTGGCCTGATCCTCCGGCCGCCCCATCGTCGCGATGGGGCGAGGGCGAGGCGTCCCGGTCTCGGCCCGGGGCCGCCCGCTCCCACCCCGCGGTTCCGCAAGCCGCGGCCCGCGCGAGGCCCCGGGTCGAGCCCGGGGCGCGCCTCATCGCCCGGCCCCGCCGCACCCCTGCGGCGACGCGGGGCGGCGGCGGCTCTGGCGCGGCGCGGCGGGCGGGGCCATGCTGGCCTCTCCATCACCGGCAGAAGGGGGGCTGGACCATGACCGCGACCGACCGGCGGGATTTCCGCGGCGCCTGGGACGGGGCGCCGCCCGCGCCCTGGCCGGGAGGCGCGCGGCTCGCCGTCTCCGTCGTGGTCAATGTGGAGGAAGGGGCCGAACGCTCCGTCGCCGACGGCGACCCGGTCAACGAAAGCGTCTACGAGGCCCGGCAGGAGGTGATCGGCGCCCCCGACCCCTGCATGGAGAGCCACTACGCCTACGGCCCCCGCGCCGGCTATCGCCGCATCGCGGGCGCGCTGGCCCGGCACGGCATCCCCGCCACCTTCTCCACCTGCGGGCGGGCCGCGGTCCGGCTGCCCTGGCTGATGGCGGACGTGACCCGGCGCGGGCACGAGGCGTCCTGCCATGGCTGGCTGTGGGAGAGCCATGCCGGCATGGACCCGGACCGCGAACGCGAGGTGATCGCCCGCACCCACGCCGCCGTCGCCGCCGCCTCCGGCGTCGCGCCGCGGGGCTGGCACACCCGCTCCGCCTCCTCCCCGAACACCCGGCGGCTCCTGGGCGAGCATGGCGGGTTCCTCTACGATTCCGACTGCTACGACGACGACTTCCCCCGCATCGAGACGGTCGCCGGCCGCCCGCATGTCCTGCTCCCCTACGCCTTCGACACCAACGACATGCGCTTCGAACCCGGCGGCGCCTTCGTCCATGCCGAGGACTTCGCGCACTACTGCCTCGCCGCCTTCGAGCGCCTGTTGGACGAGGGCGCGACCGGGGCGCGGATGATGTCGGTGGGCCTGCACCTGCGCATCATCGGCCGCCCGGCGCGGATCGGCGGGCTGGAGGCGCTGCTCGACCGCATGTCCGCCTCGGGCGAGGTCTGGTTCGCCACCCGCGCGCAGATCGCCGAGCGCTGGCGGGAGGCCGCGGGCCTGCCCGCCTGGACCCCGGAGGCGGCGGCATGAGGATCCTGCTGGTCAACCCCAACATGACGCAGGCGATGACCGACCGGCTCGCCGCCGTGGCGCGGCGGGCGGCGGCGCCGGGAACCGAGATCGTTCCTCTGACCGCGACCCGCGGCTTTCCCTACATCTCGTCCCGCTCCGAGGCGCAGGTGGCGGGCGTCGTGGCGCTGGAGATGATCGCGGAGAACCTCGCGGGCGCCGACGCCGTGGTGATCGCGGCCTTCGGAGACCCGGGCCTGAAGGCGGCGCGGGAGCTTTTCGACATCCCCGTCACCGGCATGGCGGAGGCGGCGATGACGGCGGCCCTGCCGCTGGGGGAGCGCTTCTCCATCGTCACCTTCACGCCGCTGATGTCGTCCTGGTTCCTCGATTCGGTGGAGGCGCTGGGCCTCGCCCCCCGCTTCGCCGGTCTGCGCACGCCCGCCGCCGCCGTGGGGCCGGTGGCCGACGTGGCCGCGACCATGCGCGGGACGCTGGTGGACCTCGCGCGCGCCGCGGCGCTTGAGGATCGGGCGGATGTGGTGATCTTCGGCGGCGCGCCGCTGGCGGGCATGGCCTTCGAGATGGGGCCGGATTTCCCCTGCGTGGCGGTCGACCCCGTCGCCGCGGCGGTTATGCAGGCGGAGATGCTGGTCCGGCTCGCCCCACGCGGCGCCCATCGCGGCGGGCTCGCCCGCCCGCCGGGCAAGGAGTCCCTCGGGCTCTCCCCCGCGCTCGCCCGTCATATGGGCGGCGGCTGACCTTTCTCGACGCAAGCCCCTTCGCCGCGGCTCTGCTCCCCTGCCGACCGACAGCGACAGGGAGAGACGCGCATGGGCCGTCACGAGGGAAAAGGCGTTCTGCTCACCGGCGCCGCCGGCGGCATCGGGCGGGAGACCGCGCGCAGGCTGGCGGGGGAAGGCGCGCGGCTCTGGCTGCTCGACCGGGACGCGGGCCCGCTGGAGGAGATCGCCGCCGAGATCGGCCAGCAGGGTTGCTTCATGGAATGCGACGTCTCCGACCCCGCCTCGGTCGCCGCGGCGCATGAGGCGGGGCGGGGCCGGCTGGGGCGGATCGACGCCGCGGTGCTGAACGCCGGGATCGAAGGTCCGATCAAGCGCATCGGCGAATTCTCCATCGAGGAGTTCGACAAGGTCATCGCCGTCAACCTGCGCGGGGTGATGCTCGGCCTGATGGACCTGATGCCCCGGATGAAGGCCGAGGGCGGGGGCGCCATCGTGCTGCTCGCCTCGGTCGCCGGGCTGCGGGGCGCGGCCGGGCTTAGCCCCTACGTCGCCTCCAAGCACGCGGTGGTCGGCCTCGCGCGGTCCGCGGCGCAGGAGGGCGCGGCCTCGGGCGTGCGGGTGGTGGCGGTGGCCCCGGGGCCCATCGACACCCGAATGATGGCCTCGCTGGACGAGGGCCGCTCGCCGGGGCAGGCGGCGGCCGTGCGCGCCCAGGTCGAGGCGCGGATCCCCGCGGGCCGCTACGGGCGGGCGGAGGAGGTGGCGAGCCTCATCGCCTGGCTCGCCTCCGACGAGGCGCGCTACATCACCGGCTCGGTCCACACCATCGATGGCGGGATG
Organism: Pseudomonadota bacterium; assembly: GCA_036154955.1. Lineage (GTDB taxonomy): Bacteria > Pseudomonadota > Alphaproteobacteria > Rhodobacterales > Rhodobacteraceae > Albimonas. The sequence continues at coordinate 29,176 of JAYZWL010000111.1, forward strand.
ATGGCCTAGCGGGCGCGGGCGAGCCGCGGGTCGGTCGCGTCCCGCAGCCCGTCGCCCAGCATGTTGAAGCCGATGACGGCCGCGACGATGCACAGTCCCGGCCAGATCGCAAGCATCGGCTGGAGGAACAGCAGCGTCTGCGCCTCGGACAGCATCCGGCCCCAGGACGGGGTCGGGGGCTGCACGCCGAGGCCGAGATAACTCAGCGCCGCCTCGGCCAGGATCGCCACCGCGAACTCGATGGTCGCCTGCACCAGCAGCACGGCGGAGATGTTGGGCAGCACGTGGGAGAGCGCGATGGCCGCCCGGCTCCGCCCCGCCGCCCGCGCCGCCATCGCGTAATCCAGCCGCCAGATCAGCGCCGCCGAGCCCCGCGCCACCCGCGCGAAGATGGGCGCGTTGATGAAGGCGATGGCCGCCACCGCGTTGGTCAGCGACGGCCCGAACACCGCCGAGAGCATGATGGCGAAGAGCAGCGCGGGAAAGGCGAAGCCGATATCGGCGAGCCGCATCACCGCTTCCTCGACCCAGCCCCCCACGGCGCTGGCGGCGAGCCCCAGCGCGGTCCCGATCGTCCCTCCGATCCCCACCGCCAGCAGCGCCACCGCCACCGAATGCCGCGCCCCCACCATCAGCATCGAGGCCACGTCCCGCCCCAGCTGGTCCGTGCCCAGCCAGTGCTCGGCCGAAGGCGGCTGGAACCGCGCCGTCACCGAGATCAGGGTCGGGTCATGCGGCGTCCAGACCAGCGAGACGCCGGCGGCGAGGAACACCAGCGCCACCAGCGCGCCGCCGATGACCAGCCCCGCCCGCCCGGCCGCGGGCAGGAAGCGCCCGGGGCGCCGGGGGAAGGCGGCGTCCCGCCCGCTCATCGCCCCGCCCCGCGCCGCAGCCGCGGGTCGATCAGGATATAGGCGAGATCCACGAGGAAATTCGCCAGCACCACCACGGTCGCGAAGAACAGCACCAGCGCCTGCACCGCGAACAGGTCCCGGTTGGTGATCGACTGCAGGATCAGCCGGCCGAGGCCGGGCAGGTAGAACACGTTCTCGATCACGATGGTCCCGGTCACCAGGTTGGCGAATTGCAGCCCGACGATGGTGACGATGGGGATCAGCGCGTTGGGCAGCACATGCCGCCGCATGGCCTGGCCGCGGCTCAGCCCCTTGGCCCGCGCGGTGCGCGCGAAGTCGAGCCGCATGACCTCCAGGATCGAGGACCGCGTGACCCGCGCGAGGATCGCCGACTGCACCAGCGCCAGCGCCGCGGCGGGCAGGATCAGCGCGCGCAGCGCCGCCGCCGGGTCCTCCCAACCCGGAAAGCCCCCCGGCGGCAGCCAGCGCAGATGCACCGCGAACAGCAGCACCAGCAGGATCGCCAGCCAGAAGGCGGGGATCGCCACGCCGAACTGGCTCAGCGTCATCGCCGCCCAGTCGCCCGGCCGCCCGTGATGCAGCGCCGCGCCCACGCCGAGCGCCAGGGCTGCGATGACCGTCAGGCCCATGGCCAGCGCCGCCAGCGGCAGGGTGACGGGCAGGCGTTCGACGATCAGGTCGGCGACGGGCACGGCGAAGGCGTAGCTCACCCCGAAATCCCCGGTCAGCGCGCCGCCGATCCAGGCCAGGTAGCGTTCCCCCAGCGGCGCGTCGAGCCCGAAGCGCGCGCGCAGCGCCGCCTGCGCGTCGGGCGTGGAATCGATGCCGAGGATCACCAGCGCCGGATCGCCGGGCAGGGCGTTCATCACCAGAAAGACCAGGGCCGAGACCGCGAAAAGCGTGGCGATCAGCGTGGCGGTGCGGGTGGCCAGCGGCCGGAGCATCCGGCGGGCTCCTCTCCTCGGACGGGAGGGGGCGGGCAGGGGGTGCGCACGACCATGGCCGCCGGGCGCCGGCGCCGCAAGCGCGACCGCGCCGCGCGCCGCGGGCGCGACCGCGCCGCGCGCCGCGGGCGCGCCCTCGCCGCCCGCGTCCGGGTCGTGGCGGGGCCCCCGGCGGCGGGCGGCCCGCGCCGGGGGGCGCCGCCACCCGGCGGCGTTGCGCCCCCGGGCGCTGCGG
>JAYZWL010000112.1:0-14172 GCA_036154955.1 Pseudomonadota bacterium
GGGGCCGGGGCGGGGCCCCCCCGGGCCTTGGCGGGGGGGGGCGGGGGGGGGGGGGGGGGCGCGCGCGCGGGGGCGGGGCCGCGGCGCGGCCCGGGCCGGGGGGGGGGGCCCGGCGCCCGCCGCGGCGGGGCGGCCGGGCGCCTGGCGGACGCCGCGCGGCGGGACCGAAGGGCGCGGAACGATCAACCGGGTGATTTCGGCGCCCGCCGGCGGCAGGAGGCGGCCCCCGGTCCGATGGGCCGCGCGCCGGGGTCCGGCGACCAGGGACTCTCGCGAAAACCGAGGGTTGCCGCCGGGCGAGGCGGGGCGAAGCGGGGCGCGCGCCCTGCGGCGCCGGCCAGAGGCCGCCGCCCTGCGGCTCCCCGCGCCATCGACCCGGAGGAGCCCGCGCTCTAGCCTGCGATCAGTAAGGAGACCTGACCGAACATGACGCAAGGCAACGCCCCCGGCGGCCCCGCTCCCGCGGCCGCCGCCCCCGAAGCTGCGGGGACCGACGCCGCGAAATCCGACGCGACCGCGGTTCCCAACCCGCTGACCGGCATCGCGCTGAAAGTGGCCTCGGTGGCGGTGCTGATGCTGCTGTCGGGCTCGGTCAAGGCGCTGGAGGGCGCGGTGCCGCCAGGCGAGGTGGTGTTCTTCCGCTCCCTGCTCGCCCTGCCGCCGATCGTGATCTGGCTGATGATCCGCGGCGACTTCCCCCGCGCGCTGGCCACGAAGCGGCCGGTGGGGCACGCCCTGCGCTCGCTGGCCGGGACCGGGGCGATGTCGATGATGTTCGTGGCGCTGTCGCTGCTGCCGCTGACCGAGGTGATCGCGATCACCTACGCCGCGCCGCTGTTCATCACCCTCTTCGCCGCGGCGCTGCTGGGGGAGCGCATCCGGCTCTATCGCATGACCGCGGTGGCGGTGGGCTTCGCGGGGGTGCTGCTGGTGATGTGGCCGCGGCTGACCCTGCTGGGCGGGGGCGAGGCGGCGGAGAGCGACCCGGCTTCGGCCGATCACGCCATGGGGGCGCTGATCGCGCTGGGGGCGGCGGTGATGATGGGGCTGGCGCAGACCCAGGTGCGGGGGCTGAGCAAGGTGGAGACCACGGCGGCCATCGTGTTCTGGTTCACCCTGTCGAGCACGGTGCTGGCGCTGTTCACCCTGCCCTTCGGCTGGATCATGCCGACGCCCTGGCAACTGGCGCTGCTGGTCACGGGCGGGCTCGCCGGCGGGGTGGGGCAGATCATGCTGACCGCCGCCTATCGCTACGCCGAGGCGGGGGTGATCGCGCCCTTCGAATACACCTCGATGATCCTCGCGGTGGCGGTGGGCTGGTTCGTGTTCGGCGAGGCCCCGACCCTGCTGGTGCTGGCCGGGGCCGGGCTGGTGACGGCCGGGGGCATCCTGATCATCTGGCGCGAACGGCAACTGGGGCTGGAGCGCAATTCCTCCCGCCGGGCCAAGCTGCCGCCCATCGGCTGAGCGCGGGTCGAGAGGCCGGGCGGGGGCGCGGAGGCGGAGACGGCGCCGCCAGGCGCCCGGCCGGACCGGAGCGCGAAGCCGGCTCGCCCGGGGCCGCGGCCCCGGGCGCCTCCGGCAGGGCCGGAGGCCGGGGCGCGGGCGGAACCGCCGAAAGCGGAGGCCGCGGCGCTATTCCCACCAGGGGTCGATGGCGGCGATGTCGTTGTCGGACCAGCCGAAATGATGCGCCAGCTCGTGCACCAGCACATGCGCCACCAGCGCGCCGAGCCCGACGTCCCCGCGGTCGATCCATTCCTCCAGAATCGCGCGGCGGAACAGCCGGATCGCGTCCGGCGGCCCCGGCAGGTCGTCCGACCGCCGGTCGATCAGCGGCACGCCGTCATAGAGGCCGGTCAGCTCGAACGGATCCTCGATCCCCAGCGCGTCGAGCACCTCGTCCGGGGCGAACTCCTCCACCTGCACCTGGATCGTCCCCGCCGCCGCGCGCACCCAGTCGGGCAGCGCCGCGAAGGCGGCCTCGGCCAGCCGGTCGAAATCCTCGATCGAGGGCGCGGCGGCCGCGGCGGGGAACGGGGCGGGGGAAGGTTCGGGGGTCTCGGTCATGGCGCGCGGAGCCTAGCGGATCCGCGCGCCGCGTCCAGACGGTCGGGCGACGCTTCGCCGAGCTCCGGCGGGGCGGCCGCCGCGGCCACCCGCCCGCGCCCTCACCGGGGTCCCGCGCGGCCGGCCGGCGCCGCGAGGCCCCGGGTCAGGCCAGGGGCGCGCGCAGGCGTGGCCCGGGCGCCGCCGGGGCTCAGAGCAGCCCGTGCACCTCGTAGACGGTGTTGGCGTCCAGCGCCGCCTGCGCCGCCTCCAGGAACACCGGCCGGGCCTGGGGCCAGATGTCCACGTCGAAGGGCAGGCTGTCCGTGTAGCTCTGGAACCGCCCGGTGATCGCGCCGGTCGCGTCGAGGATGTTGATCTGCAGGTCCAGATAATCGCCGGTGTCCATGTCGGTCGCCAGCACGGCGACGGCGGACGAGCCCTCGGCGATGACCAGCGTATCGCCCATGGTGACGCTGAAGGCGCCCGTGTAGGGCCCCTCGCCGAAGAAATCGAGCGCCATGTCGGTCTGGGTGATCTCGATGTCGAAATCGGTCATGTCGCGGCCGTCGTTCGGGCCGGTGAACACGAAGTAGTCGCGCTCCCCGCCGAACTCGCCGTCGCCGTGGAGCCAGTCGTTACCCGCGCCGCCCTGCAGCGTGTCGCGCCCGTCGCCGCCGTTGAGCGTGTCGTCCCCGGCCCCGCCGAGCAGGGTGTCGGAGCCGCCATAGGTGTAGATCGTGTCGTCGTCGTCGCCGCCGTCCACATAGTCGTCGGTGGCGATGGTCTCGTTGGTGCGGATGTAGTCGTCGCCGGCGTCGCCGTAGACCACGTCGTCGCCGCCGTTCTCCGAGGGGCCGGAGGAGATGATCTCGTCGTCGCCGTCGCCGCCATGGATCTCGTCCACGCCGTCGCCGCCCTGGATGTAGTCGTTCCCGGCGCCGCCCCACATGGTGTTCTGGCCGGTCACGTCGTGAAGCTGGTCGTCGCCGTCGCCGCCCCAGAGCTGGTCGTCGCCCTCGCCGCCGATCAGCACGTCGTCGTCGGCGCCGCCGAGCAGACGGTCGTCGCCCTCCCCGCCATGCAGGTAGTCGGCGCCGCCGCCGCCCTTGAGCACGTCGTCATGCTTGCCGCCGTAGAGCTCGTCGGCCCCGCCGCCGCCGATCAGCTTGTCCTTGCCGTTCTCGCCGAACAGGTCGTCGTCGCCGCCCCGGCCGAACAGCTTGTCGTTGCCGCCGAGCCCGTGGGCGGTGTCGTCGCCGCCGGCGCCGTAGAACGTCTCGGACCTGTCGTTGCCCACCACGGTCTCGCCGCCCTTGGGGAAGCGGTAGACCCAGTCGTAGCCGGACAGGAACCGGTAGAACGGCGCGTAGCTGTCCGTGTCGTCGGCCTTGTCGAGCGCGGCGGTCACGTCCTTCACGTCCCAGTCGAGTCCGGTCCAGGTCTGCACCGGGCCGATGCCGTTGTTGGCGTAGGTGTAGGCGATGGTCTTGATGGTCCCGCCCGAGACCTCGCCGGAGGAATCCAGCGTGAAGCGGCCCTTCACCACGGCCTTCAGGCCCGATCCCTCGTCGACCAGCACGATCTTGCGGCGGGTCTCCTTGCGCGCCTCACCCGACAGAAGGGGGCCGATGGCCCAGTCGCCGCCCCAGGCGACAGGGTCGCGGTCGTCCATGCCGCCCCAGCCGTTGAGGTAGCCCTTGACCCGGACGGTGATCGTATCCCTGTGCCGCATGTCGCCCCCTGGCCCTGTCTGCGTTTCGTCGTCTGCGCTCGGTCGTCTGCGCTTCAGCCGTATCGCGGCCCCACGCCGCGGAACCGCGCGAAGGCGCGCGGCCGATGAACGGAACTGTCACGTCCCCGTAATCCTCGGCCGTCGAAAAATCAGCTATAGGCTCATTGAGTTTTGCAATATGGGATGACCATCCGTCAGTCGGGAAGGCCGACGCAAGGTAATGAGACGCTTCGCCGATTTCGCCCCCCCTGTCCCCGATCGGGCGCCTTCCGTCCGGATCCGGGCCGACTCGCCCCACGCGAAACCGCTTCAGGCGCCGGAGAGGGCGGCCAGTTTCCGCAGCGTGTTCAGGTTGCGCGCGGTGACCGCACGGCCCAGCGCCCGCTCCGCCCCCGTCGCGAGCTTCGAGCGGCCGACGCCCTCCGGCGCGTGCAGAACCAGGCCGAAGGGGCGCAGGGCGAATGTTTCCGAGGGCGCGCGAAGCGCCTCCAGCCGCGCCTCGGCGTCGGGCGCGGTCGGGCCGGCGTCGACGAAATGGAAGACGTGCAGCCGCGCGGGCTCGGCCTCCGGGAAGGGCGGCGCGTCGAGGCGGGCGGCGAAGGCGGCGGCCTCCTCGACCAGGGCGTCGGGACGGAAGCCGGCCCGGGCCTCTATGGCCGCGGAGATGCGGGCCGCGAGCGCCGCGGCGTCCGGCTCCGCATGTTCGAAGACGGCGTTGCCGGACTGGATCAGGGTGCGCGGCGCCTGCGCCCCGATCCCCTCCAGCGCCGCGCGAAGCTCCGCCATCGGCAGCTTGCCCGCCCCGCCGACATTCACGCCCCGCAGCAGCAGGACGCGGCGGATCAGGGCCATTTCGCCTCGGGCGGCAGCGACATCAGCACCGCGTCGGGATTGTGCCCCGTCTCCAGCCCGAAGCGGGTGCCGCGGTCGTAGACGAGGTTGAATTCGGCGTAGCGGCCGCGGCGGAACAACTGGTGTTCCCGGTCCTCCGCCGTCCAGCTTTCCACCGTCCGCGTCTCGGTGATCGGCACGAAGGCGTCGAGAAAGGCCCGGCCCACGTCCTGGATGAAGGCGAAATCCGCCTCCCAGTCGCCGGTGCAAAGGTCGTCGCAGAAGATGCCGCCGACGCCGCGCGGCTCCTTGCGGTGGCGGTTCCAGAAATACTCGTCCGCCCAGGCCTTGAAGCGCGGGTAATAGGCGGGGTCGTGCCGGTCGCAGGCGGTTTTCAGCACGTCGTGGAAGAACCGGGTGTCCTCCTCGACCTCCCGCATCGGGTTGAGGTCGGCGCCGCCTCCGAACCACCACGCCGTCGGGGTCCAGAACATGCGGGTGTTCATGTGCACCGCCGGGCATTTGGGGGAGCGCATATGCGCGACCAGGGAGATGCCCGAGGCCCAGAACCGCGGATCCTCGGCCAGCCCCTCGATCTCCCGCCGCGCGGTGAGGCTGCGCTGCGCCTGCGCGCCCAGCACGCCGTAGACGGCCGAGACGTTGACCCCGACCTTTTCGAACACCCGGCCGCCGCGCATCACCGCCATGACGCCGCCGCCCTGGTCGGCGTCCCCCTCGCCGGCGCGGCGGGTCTCGGTCCGCTCGAACCGTCCGGGGGGGAGGGCGGCGTGGGGGCCGGTGGTCTGGGCGTCCTCCAGCGCCTCGAACGCGGCGCAGATGCGGTCGCGGAGCGCGAAGAACCAGTCGGCGGCCCGTGTCTTTTCGGTCTCGCCCACCGGCGCCGGGGTCTGGTTCACGAAACGCCCTCCCTTTCCTGCTTGATCCCTTACGATTTCCCCTTAGGTTCGCGCAAGCGCACGGGAGCCGAGTCGCCCGCAAGGGGACGGACCAGGCATGAACCGCGCGCGCGGCGGCGTTCATTCCCATCCAAGCCTCCCCGGCCCCGCCCTGCGCGACGCCGGCGCAGGAGGCGCGACCAGCTCGCATCACCCCATACGCGTCCGCGACCCAGCCCCTTCGGGCGAGGCGCGCGGTCGACGGTTACGCCTTTCGGCCCGCGCCGCCCCGGCGCGGGATCACGACGCTTTCTTCGACGGAGGGCAGGTCATGTTCGGCCGCCTCAGAGACCTCATCGACCCGTTCGCCCCCTATGAGGCGCGCACGCCCCCCGACCGCTACTGGCCCTTCATGCGCATGTATCTCGCGCCCCTGAAGGGTCCGATGGTCTTCGCCGCCTTCATGGGGCTGGTGGTGGCCGCGGTGGAGACCGGGATGATCTACTACGCCGGGCGCATCGTGGACCTTCTGGCGCAGAACGCCGAGGGGCCGGAGGCGCTGTGGTCCGCGCACGGGCTGGAACTGGCGCTGGTGGCGCTGCTGGTGCTGCTGGCCCGGCCGGTGGCGATCGCGGTGCAGATGTCGGTGCTCAATCTCGCCATCGGGGTCAACGCGGTGGCGCTGGTGCGCTGGCGCACGCACCGGCACGTGCTCGGCCAGTCGGTCGGATTTTTTCAGAACGACTTCGCCGGTCGCATCGCCAACCGCATCGTGCAGACCGCGCCCGCGGTGGAGGACTCCGCCTATGGCGCGCTGGAGGCGGTGGCCTATTTCACCGCCTATGTGGTCGGCGCGGTGCTGGTGCTGAGCGAAGCCGACGCCCGCCTCGCCCTCCCCATCGCGCTGTGGCTGGTGTTCTACGGCGTGGTGCTGCGGGTGCTGATCCCGAAGATGGCGGTGGCGGCGAAGCGGTCGTCGGAGGGGCGCTCGGCGCTCACCGGCAAGATCGTGGACGGCTACACCAATATCGAGACGGTGAAGCTGTTCGCCCATGCGGAGAAGGAGCTCGACATCGCGCGCGAGGCCATCGCCGACCTGCGGGAGCGGGACACGGCCGAGATGCGGCTGCAGACGATCATGTCGATCTGCCTCGCGGTGGCGGGCGGCGCGCTGATCGTGGGCACGGTCGGGGCGGCGGTGCATCTGTGGTCGATCGGGGCGGCGACGGCGGGCGCGGTCTCGGCCGCCACGGCGCTGACCATCCGGCTGTCGGCGATGATGGGCTGGATCATGTGGGTGACCTCGCAGCTGTTCCAGTTCGCGGGCATCATCCGCGAGGGCATGACCACCATCTCCCGCCCGCATGAGATCACCGACGCCCCCGGCGCGCCGGAGTTGAAGGTGAGAGGCGGCGAGATCCGCTTCGAGGGGCTGCGCCACCGCTACGGCAAGGCCGCGGGCGGGCTCGACGGGCTCGACCTTGTGATCCGCCCGGGGGAGCGGGTGGGGCTGGTCGGTCGCTCCGGCGCCGGCAAGTCGAGCCTGGTGAACCTGCTGCTGCGCTTCCATGAGCTGGAGGAGGGGCGGATCCTGATCGACGGCCAGTCGGTGCGGGGTGTGACGCAGGACAGCTTGCGCACCGCCATCGGCATGGTCACGCAGGACACGTCGCTGCTCCATCGCTCGGTGCGCGACAACATCCTCTACGGCCGCCCCGACGCGACGGACGCGGAGATGGAAGCGGCGGCGGAGCGGGTGCGGGCGGCGGAGTTCATCCCGGGGCTGGAGGATCCGCAGGGCCGCAAGGGCTACGACGCCCATGTCGGCGAGCGCGGCGTGAAGCTGTCGGGCGGGCAGCGGCAGCGCATCGCGCTGGCGCGCGTGGTGCTGAAGGACGCGCCGATCCTGGTGCTGGACGAGGCGACCTCGGCGCTCGACTCGGAGGTGGAGGCGGCGATCCAGGACGCGCTTTACGGGATGATGGAGGGCAAGACCGTCATCGCCATCGCGCACCGGCTGTCCACCATCGCCCGGCTGGACCGGATCGTGGTGCTGGACGCCGGCCGCATCGCCGAGACCGGGACGCATGACGAGCTGCTCGCCGCCGGCGGGCTCTACGCCGGGTTCTGGGCGCGGCAGTCGGGCGGCTTCCTGGCCGTCGACCCGGAGGAGGGCGCGGCCGCCGCGGCGGAGTGAGGGCGGCGGGGTCCGAGGCGGCGGGATCGGGGGCGGCCGGACCGGCGCCGCGCTCCCGTCCGGCCCGTCGCCTTCGCCCCGTCGTCCCCCACCCCCTCCCTCCCCCGCAAGCGGGGGTGGGGGCCGCTTGCGTCACGCGCGCGCCATCCGCCGGGGGGGGCGCAGGCCGGGCCGCCGTCGCCTCCCTCCCCCGCTCGCGGGGGAGGGCCGGGGTGGGGGGGACGCGGCCGCCGGGGCGGCCTTCCCGCCCGATGCCCGAGGCGCCGCCCCCGCGCCGCCCCTGGGCCGCCCCCGCGCCGCCCCGGGGCCCTCGCCCCGGAGGGACACCGGCCGCCGCCCTTGACCTCGCCCGGGGTCGAGACCCTATCTGCCCTTGGCCACGCATCGCAGGAGGCCCGCGCATGACCCAGACCCCATCCCAGACCCCGCCCCAGGCCGGGGCGCGGCCGGCCGACTGGGCGCGGCGCGCCGCCGGGCTGTTCGACCCCTCCGCCCCCGCCGAGGGCCCGCCCCCGCCTGGCTTCGCCGCCTTCTGCCGCTGGGCGCTGCGCGGCTCGGGGCCGGTGTTCCTGTTCGCCATGCTGGCCAACGTGGCGCTGGCCTTCGCCGAGGTCGGCGTCGCCTGGGCCGTGTCCTGGGCCGTCGACCTGGTGGCCGGCGCCGGCCCGAGCCTGACCGACCCCGCCGCCCGCGCCGCCTTCCTGGGCGAGCATGGCCTGCTGCTGGCGCTGGCCGCGGTGGCGGTCTTCGCGATCCGGCCGATCTGCGTCGCCGTCTCCTCCGGTCTCATGCAGTTCAGCCTGCAGCCGGGCATGTTCCAGCTCACCGTGTTCCGCCTGCACCGGCACACGCTGGGCCAGCCGCTGAAGTATTTCGAGGACGATTTCGCCGGCCGCATCTCCGCCAAGCAGCTCCAGACCGGGACGGCGCTGACCGAGCTCGCCTCCGAGGTGGTGCAGGCGGTCAGCTTCGCGCTGGCCTCCATGGTCGCGGCGCTGGCGGCGCTGGGGGCGGCGGACTGGCGGCTGTGCATCGCGCTGCTGGTCTGGCTCGTGGTCTATCTCGCCTGGGTGACCTGGATGCTGCCCCGCCTGCGCGCCAAGGCGCGGGAGCGGGCGGACGCGCAGTCCGCCCTGTCCGGCCAGCTCGTCGACACGATCAGCCACATGGAGACGGTGAAGCTCTTCGCCCATGCCGGGCGTGAGGAAGGCTACGCCGGCGGCGCGCTGGAGCGGCTGCGCGAGGCCAAGATCGCCTTCGGCCGGGTCGCCTGGACCTATCGCACGGTGATCGCGGCCCTCGCCGGCGCGCTGCCGCTGGCGCTGCTGGGCACGGCGCTGTGGCTGTGGGCGCAGGGGACCGGCTCGCCCGGCGCGGTGGCGCTGGCGGGGCTGTTGAGCCTGCGCATCGGGCAGATGTCGGGCTGGATCAGCTTCACCGCCATGGGCATGTTCGCCAATGCCGGCGTGGTGGAGGACGGGATCCGCACCCTGACCCCGCCCCATGCCCTGACCGACGCCCCCGACGCCGCCCCCGTGGCCCGGGCCGAGGGCCGGCTGGCCTTCGAGGACGTCACCTTCCAGTATGGCCGCGACGCGGAGGACGACGACCGCGCCGGCGGGCTCGACCGCTTCGACCTGGAGGTGCGGCCGGGGGAGAAGGTGGCGCTGGTCGGCCGTTCCGGCGCCGGCAAGTCCACCGCGATGAAGCTGGCGCTCCGGCTCTACGACGTGGAGGCCGGGCGCATCGCGCTCGACGGGCGCGACATCCGTGGGCTCGCCCAGGACGACCTGCGCCGGCAGATCGCCTTCGTCACCCAGGACACGGCGATGTTCAACCGCTCGGCGCTGGACAACATCCTCTACGGCCGACCCGACGCGGGGCGGGAGGCGGCGATCGAGGCCGCGCGCCTCGCCTCCGCCCACGACTTCATAGAGGAGCTGGAGGACTTCCGCGGCCGCACCGGCTACGAGGCCCGGCTGGGCGAGCGGGGGGTGAAGCTGTCCGGCGGGCAGCGGCAACGGGTGGCGATCGCGCGGGCGATCCTGAAGGACGCGCCGATCCTGATGCTGGACGAGGCGACCTCGGCGCTGGATTCGGAGACCGAGGCAGAGGTGCAGGCGGCGCTGGAGCGGCTGATGGAGGGCCGCACGGTCATCGCCATCGCCCACCGGCTGTCCACCATCGCCCGCATGGACCGCATCGTGGTGATGGAGGACGGCCGCATCGCCGAGCAGGGGACCCATGACGCCCTGATCCAGCGCGGCGGGGTCTACGCCGACCTGTGGTCCCGCCAGTCGGGCGGGTTCCTGGGGCTGGACGCGGCGGAGTAGGGCGGAGCGGGACGGGGCGGGACGGGCGCGGCCCTCCTCCGGCGCCGCGCCCGCCCCCTCATCCTGCGCTCCGGCCGCCCCCCCGGCGCGCCTTGGCCGGTCAGGTCAGCGGCATTTCCGGACCGTGCGTCCGTCCGGGGTGACGAACAGGTCGCAGGTATACCCGCTGGGCGAGTTCACGGCGCCGCTCCCGCCCCCGCCCGATCCGGTCAAGCCCGCGGCGAACGCCGCCATGCCCGCGCGGTAGATCGCCTCGCGCCGCTCCTGCTCCGCCCGCTTGGCGGCGGCGTATTTGGGGTCCTTCATCCGCTCCCGCTCCCGCGCCTCCTCGGCGACGCCGGCCACCTTCGCGGCGTAGCCTCGGGTGAAGCCCGGCCCCTGCCCGCCCGCGGCGGCGCCCTGCGCGGCGTGGAAGGCCAGAAGCGCGTCGGCCGCGCCCTGCCCCGCGACGCCGTCCACCAGCCCGCGATAGAAGCCCGCGTCGCGCAGGTCGGTCTGCAACGTCGCCACACGGGTCCGGTCGAGGCACTGGCTGGGGGCGAGCTGCGCGGTCAGGCGACGATAGGCGGCGCGCGCCTCGGCGTAGTCCTTCGCCTCCTGCGCCGCCTGGTCTCGGCACGCCTTCCGGCTGTCGATCTTCAGCGAACCGATGCGCAGGATCGCGCCCTTGGAGCAGTCGCGCCGCTCCGGCTCGGCCGGGGCCTCCGGCATCGCGGCGACGCATTGTCCGAGCGGCGTGGACATGAATTGCGCCCCGCCCTGCGGCGCGGCCTGCTGCGCCGTCTGCGGGGCGGCGCAGGCCCCGAGCAGCGCGAGCGCGGCCGCGGACCGGATCACGGCGAAAGGGAGGGGGACCCGCCGGCGCGCGGTCCGGCCGGCGCCGGAGGAATTGGACCTCATCATTGCAAACGCTCCGCTTGAAATGCCGGCGGACGGTCCGGCCGGGCCTGTTGAGCGTAGCATTCAGATTCTTGAACACCACAGGAATCCGCAGCGTCGCCCTGCGGCTCCGCTTCGTCCCGGATCGCCGAATCGCGTCCCGCGGCCGCCGCGGCTTCGGCGCCAATGCCGTGAGAAAAAACCGAAATGCGGCGACTCTGCGTCTACCTGTCTCTGGACCTTGAAGTGGGGCGGCGGTAATCGGGCTCCGGATCGGTCCTTCTCATTGTGGGAAAGACCGTCGGCACTTTCGTCCCGCCAGCCTGATCAGGCGCCAGCCGGGCGTCCGCAGAGAAGGCGGGGGACGCGACGAACACGCGAAGGGGGACAGCCTCGTGGCCCACGCAGAATCGGACGCCGAACCGACCCGCCGGGATTTCCTCTACGTCGCGACGGCCGCCGCCGGCGCCGTCGGGGCCGGCGCGGCGGTCTGGCCCCTGGTCGACCAGATGAACCCCAGCGCCGACGTGCTGGCGCTCGCCTCCATCGAGGTGGACGTGAGCGCGGTGGAGGTCGGCACGCAGCTGACCGTCAAGTGGCGCGGCAAGCCGGTGTTCATCCGCCGGCGCACGGAACAGGAGATCGCCGAAGGGCGCGAAGTTCCGCTCGGCGACCTGAAGGACCCGGTCGCCCGCAACGCCAACAAGCCCGCCGACGCGCCCGCGACGGATGAGGACCGCACGCTGGACGACGCTGGCGAGTGGCTGGTGATGCTCGGCGTCTGCACCCATCTGGGCTGCGTGCCGCTGGGCGAGGCCGGCGATTTCGACGGCTGGTTCTGCCCCTGCCACGGGTCGCACTACGACACCGCGGGCCGGATCCGGAAGGGTCCCGCGCCGGAGAACCTCCCCGTCCCGACGGCCGCGATGGCCGACGGCGTGATCAAGCTGGGCTGAGGAGACGAGCATGGCCGGCATCCCGCACGAGCCCTACGAGCCGAAAACCGGCATCGAGAAGTGGTTCCATTCGCGCCTCGGCATCGGCGCGATGATCTACGACACCCTGATGATCCCCACGCCCAAGAACCTGAACTGGATGTGGATCTGGGGCATCATCCTCACCGTCTGCCTGGTGATCCAGATCGTGACCGGCATCGTGCTGGTCATGCACTACACGCCGCACACCTCGCTGGCCTTCGCCTCGGTCGAGCACATCATGCGCGACGTGAACGGCGGCTGGCTGATCCGCTACGTGCACATGAACGGCGCGTCGATGTTCTTCATCGCCGTGTATTTCCACATCTTCCGCGGTCTCTACTACGGCTCCTACAAGGCCCCGCGCGAGATCACCTGGATCATCGGCGTGCTGATCTACCTGGCGATGATGGCGACGGCGTTCATGGGCTACGTGCTGCCCTGGGGCCAGATGTCCTTCTGGGGCGCGACCGTGATCACCAACCTGTTCTCGGCCCTGCCGCTGGTCGGCGAGCCGATCGTGAACTGGCTGTGGGGCGGCTTCGCCGTCGACAACCCGACGCTGAACCGCTTCTTCTCGCTGCACTACCTGCTGCCCTTCGTGATCGTGGGCCTGGTCGCGGTGCATATCTGGGCCTTCCACTCGACGGGCAACAACAACCCGACGGGCGTCGAGGTCCGCCGCGGCTCGATCGAGGAAGCCAAGAAGGACACCGTGCCCTTCTGGCCCTACTACGTGATCAAGGACCTGTTCGCCCTGGCGGTGATCCTGATGTTCTTCGTCGTGCTGGTGTTCTACATGCCGAACTGGCTGGGCCACCCCGACAACTACATCGAGGCCAACCCGCTCTCCACCCCGGCCCATATCGTGCCCGAATGGTATTTCCTGCCGTTCTACGCGATCCTGCGCGCCATCACCTTCGACATCTGGTTCATCGACTCCAAGCTGGGCGGCGTCATCGCCATGTTCGGCTCGATCGCGGTGCTGCTGTTCGCCCCGTGGCTGGACACGTCGAAGGTGCGCTCGGGCCGCTACCGGCCGAAGTTCAAGATCTGGTTCTGGGTCTTCGTGCTGGATTTCTTCGTGCTGATGTGGTGCGGCGGCCAGCCGGCGGAGGGTCTGGTTCCGACCATCTCGCTGATCGGCCTGATCTACTGGTTCGGCTACTTCCTGGTGATCCTGCCGGTCCTCGGGCTGGTGGAGACGCCCAAGCCGGTCCCGGCGACCATCGAAGAGGACTTCGACCGCATCGTGGCCGCCAAATACGCCAAGTCCGGCGACAGCGCCGCGACCCCGGCCGAATGAGCGGGGCGAAGGAGACGATGACCATGCGCATCCGCAACATCCTCGCCGTCGCGGCGCTGGCCGCCACCCTCCCGGCCGCGGGCTTCGCGGCCGGCGGGGAGGGCCACGTGACGGACGTGAGCTACTCGTTCGAAGGCCCGCTCGGGACCTTCGACCAGCACCAGCTGCAGCGCGGCCTGCAGGTCTACAACGAGGTCTGCGCGGCCTGTCACGGGCTGAAGTTCGTGTCGTTCCGCAGCCTCGGCGAAGAGACCGGCCCGGGCTACGACCCGGACCAGGTCAACGCGCTGGCCGCGCTCTACGAGGTGGCCGACGACGCCGACGGCGCCCTGCCCGGCGACACCCGCACCGCCAAGGCCTCGGACAAGTTCCCGGCCAACACCTCCGTGGGCGCCCCGGACCTCAGCCTGATGGCCAAGGCCCGCGCCGGCTTCCACGGCCCGGCGGGCACGGGTCTCAGCCAGCTGGTCAACGGCATCGGCGGGCCGGAATACATCTACTCGATCCTCACCGGCTACACCGGCGAGGAGATGAGCCAGGCCGGCACCACCCTCTATGAGAACCACGCCTTCCCGAGCGGCTACATCTCGATGACCCCGCCGCTGTCGGAAGGGCTGATCGAGTATGCCGACGGCACCCCGGCGACGGTGGACCAGATGGCCAAGGACGTCTCCGCCTTCCTGATGTGGACGGCGGAGCCGAAGCTGGCCGACCGCAAGGCGGCGGGCGCGCGGAACTTCCTGTTCGTGGCGCTGCTGGCGGTGCTGCTCTACCTGACCAACAAGAAGCTGTGGGCCGGGGTGAAGAAGAAGAAGTCGGCGGCCTGATCCGCCGGCGGGCCCGTCCCGGACCCGGAAAGACCAACCCCGCCGCGGCGCCCGCGGCGGGGTTTTTCTTCGCCGGAGCGCCCGGCGGCGGGGGGGAGGCGGCCCCGCCACCCGCGCCGCCCACCCCCCGCCCCCCGGGCGCCGG
>JAYZWL010000113.1:0-8515 GCA_036154955.1 Pseudomonadota bacterium
CGACCGCTGCGAGGTCTACGGCGGGTCGAGCAGCACGGTCTCGGCCGACACCTCCGGGCGATGCCTGTCCTTCGGGGCGGTGATCGCCGGCGCCGGGGAGGACTGCATCGACTACCGCTCGACCTGCATCGGCGTCGAGGTCGACTGCCTGGTCGGCTGGCCCACGGCGCGGCTCGCCTCCAACAACGCCAGCACCGGGCACGAGGACGCGAAGATCCTGCGGGTGGGCGGAACCTACGAGGGCGGCGCGCGCACGATCCACGACATCAACGACGTGGCGTCCTACACCTTCTCCTGCACGATCCGGGACGCGGTGGACGGGGACCAGACCCTCTACCGCATCGGCCTGTCCACCGGGCCGGACGCCACCGCCGGCTGGTATGGCGACGTGACCTTCGCGGGGACCTATTCCACGCAGATCGTCGTGGACACGGGCGCCAGCGCGACGGAGATCGGCCTGGCGGGTGCGTGGCCGTGGTGATCCCCGAGCAGTCTTGAGGCAAGCATGACGATGATCGAGAACAGCGACCGCGGCCTGACCATCGCCAAGCCCCTGGCCTGGTCCATCCTGGTCGCGATGGTGTGCGGCGGCATCTGGGTCGGATCGCAGATCGGAACCCTTGCCGAGGTGCAGCGGCAGGTGGCGGAGAACCGCAAGGACATCGCCGCGCTGGGCGCCGCCCAGCGGCTCGCCGCATTGGAGGGCGCGCGCCTGACCGAGAAAGTGTCGGCGATCCTCGACGGCGTGAAACGGATCGAAACCCGGCTGGACCGGCTGGAGCAGGAGCGGCGGCGGTTCACCGGACCGCTGGAGGGGACGCAGTGAGCGGCGAGCGCGGCGGCCGGCGGGCCGACCTGATGCTGGCGGGGACATACGCGGCCCTCGCCATCATCGCCGCCGTTCTGGGCGCGCTTGCGATCTTCGCGCCCGAGACCGATAGCGCGCTGGTCAACACGCTGGTAGGGTTCCTGACGGGGATCGGCGGCATGTTCGCGCGGAACCTGGGCACCGCCTTCGACTTCGAGTTCGGCTCCAGCCGGTCGAGCCGGGAGAAGGACGAGCGCCTGGCCGGGATCGCTGAGAGCCAGGCGAAGCCGCCTCCCAGACGGCCGAAGGCCAGCAATTAAACACCTGAAATATAATACGTTTTTCTTAACTCTTAATCAGCGGGTCGTAGGTTCGAACCCTACATCACCCACCAAAATCAAGCGCATGGCGCGCGGGCCGTCCGAAGGATCGGATGCGCGACGCGGACGCCGGACGGAAAAGGCTTCTCCTGCGGGAGAAGCCTTTTTTCTTGCCGCGCCCTGACGCGGCGCGCCGGGGGGAAGCCTGGTCGGCGCGCGCGTCGCGGTTGACCGTTCGCGCCGCCCGTCCCGACGCGGGGGCGGAGCCGGTTCCCGGCGGCCGCGCTGGAAAGGACTGGGCCGGGCGGCCGCGCCGGACGAGACCCGGCGGGCGGCACGCCATGCCCGGCGGGCGAAAGCGCAAGGGGGGGACGGGCGCCGTCGCCCGCCCCCCCCGGGCGCGTCTCGGCCGCGCGGCCGCCCCCGCCGATCCCGGCGAGGGCGGTCCTGCGGTCAGATCAGGTCGACGGTCAGGTCCTCGGCCCCGATCCCCTCGACGGAGACCTTGCGGAAATAGGCCTCGACCCCGACGCCCGCGTCGTCGTCGGCCGCGAAGACCAGCCGGTCGAAGCTCCCCTCCAGCACCGAGAGGTCGATCTCGAAATACTCCCAGCCCGAGCCCATCTCGTAATCGTCGGCATGGGTCTGCAGCCCCCATTCCTGGCTGCCCGCGAGCTGCCAGAACCGGGACGGGCTGAGCGCGTCGTCGAGGTCGACGCCGATGCCCACGATCTCTCCGGGCACGTCCGAGCGGAACTCGAAGCGCAGCACGGTGTCGTCGTCGGGCGTGAAGGCGTCGAGCCCGATCTTCTTCCAGGTGTTCCCGTCCAGGCGCACGCCGCTCTGGGTCGCGAAGGCCCGGGCGGAGTGGCTGTCCTGCGCCCCGCCATAGGAGGCGAGCGAGGTGTCGGGGTTCAGGATCTCGATATCCCGGAAGGTGACCGCGCCCGAGCCGTCGGCGTCGTCGTCCACGCCCAGCACCACGTTGGCGAAGGGCCCGGCGTAGAACGCGCCCACCGGGATCTCGATGCGCTGCATCTCGCCGTCGCCGGTGTAGAGCATGTCGCCGGCGAAGCCCTCGAACGGCCCGTCCGAGCCGCCGAGACGGAACATGCGCCCGAGGCTCATATTGGCGTCGGCGTCGAGCCCGGCCACGGTCTGCTCGCCCAGATCGTCGCCCGACATCTCGAAGGCCAGCACGGTGTCCGCGGTGATGTTCCCGTCGACCGCGATCCGCTTCCAGGCGTTGCCGGAGAGCGTGATCTCGCGCCCCTCGCCGCCCGGCGTGGCCACGCCCTCGTCGGAGGAGCCCGCATAGGAGAACACCGGCGAGATCACGCCGTCCACCTCCACCGGCGGGCCTTCCAGAAGCTGCACGTTGGAGAAGGTGGCGGTCCCGGAGCCGTCGGCGTCGTCATCGGCCCCGAACACGATCCGGTCGGGCGCGCCCAGCGAATAGTCGCCCAGACGAATGTCGAAGTGACGGGTCCCGTCGCCGGCCTCGTAAGTGAAGAAGTCGGTCTTCACGTCGATGGTCGGATCGCCGGCGAGTTGGAAGAAGCGGTGCAGGCTGTTGAGCGTGTCGTCGCTGTCGAAGCCCACCGCGATCATCTCGCCCACGTCGTCGGACGTCAGGTCGAAGCTGAGCCAGGTGTTCGCGGTGATCGGCTGGGTCAGCTCCACCGTCTTCCAGGCGTTGCCGGTCAGCGTCAGGCGGGCGCCGCCGGCCGACAGGATCGCCTCGCCCTCGTCCTGGGCGGGGTCGTAGCCGCGCACCGGCAGGAAGTCGTCGCCGATGGCGAAGACCTGCCGCGTCTCCAGCACGATGTTGGCGAAGGTGGCGTTGCCGGAGCCGTCGGCGTCGTCGTCGACCACGAAGACCAGGTCGTCCTCGTAGAGGGGGGCGAGCGCGCCGACATGGATGTCGTAATGCACCACGCCCTTGTTGGGCGCGTAGTTGCGGTGGGTGTTGATGAAGGACGACGACCGGGTGGAGCCCGCGAGCTGGATGATGGACTCCAGCGTCATTTCGTTGTCGCCGTCGATGGCGATGCCCACGATCTCGCCCACGTCGGTGGAGGAGAAGTCGAAGCTGAGCCAGTCGTCCTCGCCGATCGGACCGTCGAGCGCGATGCGCTTCCAGCCGTTGCCGGTGATGGTGACCGAAGTCCCGTCCTCGGAGATGTCGGCGGTCCCGAAATCCTGCTCGTCGTCGAAGGAGCGCAGCTCCACCGGCGCGCCGTTGAGCAGCATCTCCTCCCCGTCGAGGAAGCGGATGTTGGAGAAGGTCACGTCGGCCGAGGCGTCGGCGTCGTCGTCGGCGATCAGCACCAGGCGGGAGAAGGTCTCGCCCGCGAAATAATCGCCCAGCGCGATGTCATAGCTCTGCACCCCGCCGTTCGCGGTGTAGGCGAAGCTGTCGGCGACCCGGTTGACCGTCTGCGGCCCGCCCAGGACCAGCATGTTCTTGCGGTCGATCACGCCGTCGTTCTCCAGCGCCACGCCGAAGAACTCGCCCACGTCGGCGGCCTGCACGTCGAGCCGCAGGCGGGTGTCGGCGGTGATGTGCTGGCGGATGCCGACCGACTTCCAGGCGTTGCCGGTGAGCGTGATGGCCTCGCCGTCCTCCGAGACCTCCGCCTCGCCGAAATCGTCGCCGATCGGCCCGGGCATGACGCCGGCGCCGCGGCCGTCGATGAAGAAGTCGGGGCCCTCGAAGATCGCGTCGAGCTCCGGATCGTCGAGGATCAGGTGGCTGAACAGGTCGCCCTCCGACGCCTCGGCCATGTCGAGGCGCATGGAGACCGCGACCGAGGGCGTCTCGTTCTTGTCGAGCGCGAACAGCATGTAGGGCCCGGGCGTCAGCAGACTGGTCGAATCCGGCAGCTTGGCGACGATGGAGCCGTCGGGCCGCACGAAGAAGTCCAGGTCGACGAAGCGGGTCTCCACGTCGATGGAGTGGGTCGCGGCGCCGTGCTTGATGAAGGTGACGCGGCTGACGTCCCAGGGCCGGTCCACGGTGAAGGTGAACACGTCGCCGGCGCTGATATGGGTCGGCGCCTCGACGATCTCGATCTTGTCCTCGATATAGGTCCCGGTCTCGTCGAACAGGTATTCGGGATTGTAGCGCTGGGCGTTGAGGTTGGTGAACGGCCCCGGCGCGCCGCCGCCCAGCGAGTAGACCGAACCGTCGGGCAGCAGGATCGACGACGAGTGGTAGAGCCGCGGCAGGTCCTCGGGATCCGAGCGGGTCAGCAGCCCGGTGTCGGGATCGAAGGTGACCGCGTCATAGGTGTATTTCTCGTAGCTCTCCTCCTCCGTCGGGCGGTCGTTGCCGCCGGTGATGAGGATGGAGCCGTTGGGCAGCACCGCGAAGTTCGACCAGGCGCGCATGCCCTCGATCGGCTCGAACACCGCGCCGATCTTCTCGAAGCTGACCTGCTCGCCGGAGATGTCGACGACCCAGAGCTTGCCCTTGAGGTCGATGGTCAGGACCTTGTCGACGTCGAACAGGATGGCGGGGGAGGCGTTGTCGGAAATGAACGGCAGGTTGCCGATCTGGACCGCCGGGAGATCCTCCTCCCAGGCGAAGTTGTAGACCTCGGGCTTGTAGTTGTACCAGCCGATCATGTTGCCGGCTTCGTTCATGTAGAGCTTGGGATACCACCAGCGGTTCTCGGCCTGCTCGCCCTCGAACAGCCCGGAATTGTCGTAGAGCGTGGCGCCGGTGACGGCGTTGTAGACCTCGGCATGGGGCGCGCGCAGGTAGTGCTCGTCGGCGCCGCCGAGGATGTAGACGTCGCCCGTGGGCAGGGTCAGGGCCGAGGCGTAGAAGCGCGCGTAGTGCATCTCGCCGGCCGGGTGGGTGTAGAGCGCGTGGGTCTCGGTTCGAAGGCGGTGATGTCCTTGATGCCCTTGTTGACGTTGCCCACCGGCCGTCCGTCGCCGCCCACGATCAGCAGCTCGCCCGTCTCGGCCAGCGTGGTGACGATCGAGCAGAAGATGTCGGTGGTGGTGGTGTGTTCGAGCAGCAGGTTCTCGCCGGTCTCGAAGTTCCACACCGCGTAGTGCTGCTCGCCGCCCTGCATGCCGAGCTGGTCGGTGCCGAAGGTCAGCAGCTCCTGCTCCGCCGTCAGGATGACGTGAATGGAGATGAGCGGCCAGTCTTCGAGCGGGAGCCACTCGCCCGGAAGGCCGTAGTCGATGGACATGTCCTGGGACCTCGCAGTCGCGGCCGAAGCGGCGCCCGCCGGGAAGAAAATGAGCGCCGCAAGGCGCGGCGGCTGGTCCCGCCGAACTCGCTTGCGCGACCGCCCCACCCCACGCAGGTCGTTCGCTACCGACCCAAGTATAGGAATCAGTATTGATGCTTTCTTAGCATTTCTCGACTCAGTCGCTCAACCGATTCTCTTGCGGCGACTCCGACTCCCCCCCGATGCCTATCGTTAATTGAGCGTTAAACTTAAGATGAAGATCGTTTTTCTATGGTCGTACTTTCGCGCGCCGGCAAGTAGCCTGACCGGGCGGCGGGCGTGTTCCGCGGCGACGCAAGAAATGGCGTCGAGCAGGTCAACTCCGCGCCGTTTAACGGCGGACAAGCTTCAGGAATTCAGCCCCAGGGCGGGCGGACCAATAGGGGCCTCGGTCGGCGAGGCCGGCAGGATGGTCGGGATCGCTTCCGAACAGTCCCGCAGGGCGCGGAGGGCGCGGAACGCGACGAAAATTCGGTCGCGGACGGCTGACCGGATCATCAGGGAAGCGTATCGTTAAGGCTCGCAACACAGGATTCGCCCGATGTCAACGCCCGTCTCCCAGCCCGTCTCCCCGCTCGCCGCCCCCGCCGTCACGCCGCTCGGCGCGCCCGCGCCCGCCGCCGTCGCGGCCAACGCCCCGCCGGTGGCCGCCGACGACGCGCTCTCGGCCCATGAGACGGCGCTGATCAAGGGCGACCTCTTCGCCGATCACGGCCACGGCCCCGACCACGACCCGGAGGGCGACGCGCTGCGCGTGGTGGCGGTGCAGGGGCAGGCCGACCTGGTGGGGCTGGGCATCGACCTGGCGGCGGGACGGGTGCGGATCCTCTCCGACGGGACCTTCTGGTTCGATACCGCGGGGGATTTCGGCTACCTGGTGGGGGGCGAGACGGTGCAGGTGTCCTTCACCTACACCGTCGCCGACGCCGCGGGCGCCACCGACACGGCCACCGCCACGGTGACGGTGACCGGGGCCAACGACGCGCCGCTGCTCTACCCCGATTTCATCTATGTCAACGAGGCCGGGACCGGGAACGCCGACGTCTTCGCCTTCAACGGCGTGGGCGCGGACCGGGATCCGGAGGGCGCGCGGCTGAAGGTGGTCGATTTCCTAGGGGGCACGACCAAGGCGGGCGAGCTGGGCGAGCTGCCCGGCGGCGGCGTGGCGCGCCTGATGCAGGACGGGACCCTGTGGTTCCGCGCCGACGGCGACTACGACGCGATGCGCCCGGGCGAGGTGGCGCAGGTGACCTTCACCTACCGCGCCACCGACGGCCAGTTCACCCGCACCTCCCATGTCACGCTGATCATCGAGGGGCGCAACACCGCGCCGGTGGCGCGCAACGACCATTTCTCCACCGACGAGGAGAAGGTGAAAAGCGGCTGGCTGTTCGCCGACAACGGCGAGGGCGCGGATTCGGACGTGGATTCCGACGGCTGGGCGGTGCTGGAGGTCAACCGCTCCAAAGCCAATGTCGGGGTGTCCTTCGACCTGCCCGAGGGCGGGCGGCTGCGGGTGATGGAGACCGGCCAGTTCTGGTTCAACCCGCTGGACGATTTCGACCATCTCGACGCCGGCGAGACCGAGACGGTGTCCTTCACCTACACCATCGACGATCAGGCGGGCGGCTATTCCCGCGCCACGGTGGAGATCGTGGTCCACGGGATCAGCTACCTGCCGGTGATCGCGCGCGACGACGTGGTGACCATCACCGAGAACGCGACGCTCGACTTCGATTTCCTCAAGGACGACTACGAGAACCCCGACGACGCGCCCGAGGTGGTCGGCGTGTCCTTCGCCCCCTCGGGCCCCGGGACCTATCCCGGGCCAGATGGCGGGAGCCTGACCCTGAACCCGGACGGCCGCTCGATCCATTTCGACCCCGGGACCGATTTCGACTTCCTGCGGCAGGGCCAGCAGGAGCGGTTCGAATTCGACTACGAGATCGAGGACCGCAACGGCGACCGCAGCACGGCGACGGTGGAGATCCGGGTGAACGGGCGCAATGACGCGCCGGTGGCGCAGGACGACCATTTCGAATGGTCGCTGACCTCCGGCGGCGCGATGAACGTCTTCGCCGACAACGGTTCGGGCGCCGATTTCGACGCCGATGCCGGCGACGCGCTGCAGGTGGGCGGACTGCGCACCGGCTAC
This sequence comes from Pseudomonadota bacterium, assembly GCA_036154955.1. Lineage (GTDB taxonomy): Bacteria > Pseudomonadota > Alphaproteobacteria > Rhodobacterales > Rhodobacteraceae > Albimonas. Next base: position 7,537 of record JAYZWL010000113.1, read on the forward strand.
TATTCGCAATGGTTCTGGGGATTGGGGCCGCTGCACATTCCCGGCGGCGGCACGGCCACGATCACCTCGGCCGGCGACCTGACCCTGAACCCGCATTCGGAGGACATCGAGGGCTACAAGGGAACGACCTTCGAGGGCGGCGACCTCGAAGCCGGCGACCAGGTGACGCTGACCTATCGGCTGCTTGACGCCTCCGGCCTCTACAGCGACCCGGCCACGGTGATCATCGACGTGATCGCCTGACGCAGGGGCCGTTTCGGGGCCGCGCGGGGGCTCGACCCGCGGCGCGGCTCCGCGCATTCTGCCCGCCGATCCCTTCGCCGGCCCCTCGGCCGTCCCCGTTCCCCATCGCGAGATCTCCATGACCGACGACACCGTTGCCTCCCTGCTCGAAACCCTCGGCTACCACCGCACCGTGCTCAAGGAAGGCGGGCGCGCGGTGGTGGAGTTCAACGCCGGCCTGCACATGTGCCATTCCGGCGGCATCGTTCAGGGCGGCTTCGTCACCGGCTGGATCGACAACGCCATGGCCAACGCCGCCCAGACGCTCGGCCGCGACGACGTGGTCCCGCTGTCGCTGGAGCTGAAGACCGCCTTCTACGCACCGACCCGCCCCGGCATCGTCACCGCCGAGGCCTGGATCGAGCGCGCAGGCGGCGCCACCTGCTTCGCCGAAGGGGTGCTGAAGGACGCGAAGGGGGAGATCCTGGCCAAGGCCAGCTCCACCATCCGCCTCGCCTCGCTGAAGAAGGCGCAGGAGAAATCCCGCGCGGCGCTGGCCGCGGGCGGCTGAGCCGACCCGCCCACGAAACCGTGATCGGCGGGGCGGGGAACGCCCTGCCCTTCCCGCGCAACCCCCTGTCGGGCCGCGAAGAACCGGCGCGCCCCGGCGCGCGCCGGCGCGCGCCGCCCCCCCCCCCCCCCCCCCCCCCCCCCCCCCCCACCCCCCCCCCCCCCCACACCCCCCCCCCCCGCCCCC
>JAYZWL010000114.1:0-9256 GCA_036154955.1 Pseudomonadota bacterium
GGGGGCGGGCATGGCTCTCGCCTCGGGTCCGCGCAAGGGCGCGGCCCCTCAGGGCGCCTTCGGCGGGGGGAAGGGCGGTCGCGGGCGGGCGGAGACGGCGACGCCCGCGCCCGGCCGGGCCGCCGCGCGGGCGCACGGGCACGGCCGGCGCGCGGGTCGTCGCGCGGCCTCGCTCCCGGTCGCGCGCGGCGTCGGGTTCGGAGCGAACGGGGCCAGCGACAGGGCCGGAGGGATCGGGGTCAGAGCGAGAAGGACGTCCCGCAGCCGCAGGAGGAGGTGGCGTTGGGGTTGTCGACGGCGAATTTCGCCCCGATCAGCTCATCGGTGAAGTCGATCACCGCGCCGGACAGGAAGGGCAGGGAGACCGGGTCGACCAGCACTTTCTGGCCGTCCTTCTCAAGCACCAGGTCGTCCGCTTCCGCCGTCTCCTCCAGCCGGATGTCGTACTGGAAGCCGGAGCAGCCGCCCCCCTCCACCGCCACGCGCAGAAGCGCGGGGGCGCCGGCGTCCCCGGCGATCTCGGCGAGGCGGGCGAAGGCGCGGTCGGTGACCCGCGGCGGCAGGGCGGCGAGGTCGAGGCTCGGCATTTCGAAACCGGACATGGCGGCGGTTTTCCCGTGGTTCGGAATGGCGTATGAGGCCCCCGTAATCTAGGCGCGCCGACGGCGCGCGCAAGCCGGTCCGGCGTCGCGCCCCCCGTTTCGCGCGTGTCCGGGCGCCCCAAGGCGGAGCCCTCCGATGCCCCTCGCGCCCTATGCCTGCGACCCCGCCGCCTCCCGCGGGCGGCTGCATGGCGAGCCCGAAAGCGCCCACCGCACCCCGTTCCAGCGGGACCGGGACCGGATCATCCATTCCTCGGCCTTCCGGCGGCTCAAGCACAAGACCCAGGTCTTCGTGGAGCATGAGGGGGACTATTACCGCACCCGCCTGACCCATTCGATCGAGGTGGCCCAGGTGGCGCGCACCCTGGCCCGCGATCTCGGCCTGACCGAGGAGCTGGCGGAGGCGGTGGCGCTGGCCCATGACCTCGGCCACACCCCGTTCGGGCACACGGGCGAGGACGCGCTCCACGCCTGCATGGCGCCCTATGGCGGCTTCGACCACAACGCCCAGGCCCTGCGCATCGTCACCGAGATCGAGACCCGCTACGCCGAATGGGACGGGCTCAACCTGACCTGGGAGACGCTGGAGGGCATCGCCAAGCACAACGGCCCCCTGACCGCGGGGCCGGAGGCGGAGACGGGCGCCGACGGCCGGCCGCTGCATTACGCGCTGGCCGAATACGTGGCGCGGCACGACCTGGAGCTGCACACCCATGCGGGGGCGGAGGCGCAGGCGGCGGCGGTCTCGGACGACATCGCCTACAACACCCACGATCTCGACGACGGGCTGCGGGCGGGGCTGTTCGGCGTGGAAGAGCTGATCGACCTGCCGATCGTGGGCGACTGCTTCCGCGAGGTGGACCGCAAATGGCCGGCGCTGGACGCGGGCCGGCGCCAGCACGAGGCGCTGCGCCGGGTGTTCGGCGCGCTGGTGGAAGACGTGCTGGAGACGTCGCGGCTGAAGCTGGCGGCGCTGGGCGCGGCCGACGTCGCCGGGGTCCGGGCGGCGGGGGCGCCGGTGGTGGGCTTCTCGGACGGCATGACCCGCGACCTGCGCCAGGTGCGCGGCTTCCTGTTCGAGCGGATGTATCGGCACTGGAAGGTCGCCCGGATGCGCCGCAAGGCGGCGGGCGTGGTGGCGGAGCTTTTCGGCATCTACATGGAAACTCCGGGCGTACTGCCCGACGAGTGGCGCGAGAGCGCCCGGCACGCCGTCTCCGAAACCGGGCGGGCGCGGGTGGTGGCCGACTACATCGCCGGCATGACCGACCGTTTCGCCCTGCAGGAGCATCGCGAGCTGACCGATCCGATGAGCCGGGTCTGAGGGGCCGCGGACGGGCGCGGCCCCCGTCCTGCGGGCGGACGCGCGGCGCGCCCCGGGCCTGACCCGGGGCCTCCCGACGCCGGCCGCCCGCGCGAGGCCCCGGATCAAGTCCGGGGCGCGCCATCGGCGAGGACCGCGCTCAGCCGGCGGCGCGCGCCGCGGCCGTCTCGCTATCGGGGTCGACATGCTCGCACAGCGCCGCGGCGTGTTCGGGGAGCAGCCGCCGCAGCGCCGGGCGCGGCACGCCCGCGGGCCAGCGGCAGCCGATCAGGCGGGACTTGGGGAACCGCTCGACCGCGATCCGGTCGCGCTGGTTGCCGCCGAGCACGTGGAAATGGTCGTCGTCCTCGCCCCAGCAGAAGCCGACATGGCCGAAGGGGCTTCCCTCCCATCGCAGCCAGAACACCAGCAGCGCGCCGAGCTGCGGCTGAGCGGGCTCCCCCCAGCCCAGCCAGGGACGGGCGCGCATGTAGAGCCACGGCCGGCGCATGCCGGGCAGGGCGGCGCGCAGACAATGGGCGGCGAAGGCCCCGCACCAGGGCAGGTCGAAGGGCAGCGCGCGGTCGAGCCGGGCGACCAGGCTCAGCCGCGCGGGACCGTCCTGCAGGCCGGGGGCGTGGGCGGCGTCGAGCATCCGCGCGGCCTCCTGCAGCCAGGGCAGTCCCGGCGGGACCCGGGGACGGGCCGCGCCCTGGATGGGCAGCGTCTCGAACGCATCGTGTTTTCCCCTGGCCATGGCGGTCGCCCCCCGGTTCGTCTCGTCGGCTCGTTCATCCTGAACCGACCTAAGGGGCCGCGGGGCGCGCCGGCGCCGAAAATGCGGCGCGCGCGGGGCGAGGCCGCCCGCCCGGCCCGGGGCGGCCGCGGTCTCACCGTCCGCGGTCGAGGCCGTGGCGGCGGATGCGGGAGTAAAGCGTGGTGGGCTTCAGGCCCAGAAGCTCCGCCGCGCCGCCGGGGCCGGAGACGCGGCCGCCCGCGGCCTTCAACGCCGCCTCGATATTGGCGCGCTCGCGGGCGCGGACCCGCTCCTCCGTCTCCACCGGGGCGGCGCCGGGGGCGGGGGCGGGGCCTTCGGGGACGGCGCGGGGCAGGTCGAAGCGCAGCTTGCCGCGCTGGGAGAGGATCGCCGCCCGCTCCACCACGTTCTCCAGCTCCCGCGCGTTGCCGGGCCAGTCATAGGCGCTGAGCTCCGCCACATGCGCGCGGGTCAGCGCCGGCTTGGCCAGGTTCAGGCGGCGGCAGCAGCGGGTCAGGAAATGCTCGGCCAGCAGCGGCACGTCCTCCCGCCGGTCGCGCAGCGGGGGCAGGGCGATGGGGAAGACGTCGAGGCGGAAGAACAGGTCCTCGCGGAACCGTCCGCGGGCGACCTCGGCGGCGAGGTCGCGATTGGTGGCCGCGATGATGCGCACATCCGTCGCGCGGGTGCGGTCCTCCCCCACCCGCTCGAACCGCTGGTCCTGGAGCACGCGCAGCAGCTTGCCCTGCAGCTCCAGCGGGATTTCGCCGACCTCGTCGAGGAAGAGCGTGCCGCCGTCCGCCAGCTCGAACCGTCCCACCCGGTCGCGCAGCGCGCCGGTGAAGGCGCCGCGGGCGTGGCCGAAGAACTCGCTCTCGAACAGCTCCCGCGGGATGGCGGCGCAGTTGACCCGGATCATCGGCCGCGCGGCGCGGGGGCTGTCCATGTGGATGGCCTGGGCCACCAGCTCCTTGCCCGTGCCGCTTTCGCCGGTGATCAGCACGTTGGCGCCGGTGGGGGCGACGAGGTCGACCTGGCGCAGCACCTCGGCGATGGGGCGGGAGGCGCCGATGATCTCGTGATGGTTGCGATGCTCCCGGATCTCTTCGAGGAGATATTCGTTCTCCATCTCAAGGCGTTGCTTGAGGCGGTCGTTCTCGGCCAGCGCCTCGCGCAGGCGGCGCTCGCTCTCCTTGCGCTCGGTGATGTCGCGGAAGACCACCACGGCGCCCAGCACGTCGTCGCCGTCGATCATCGGGGTGGAAGTGTATTCGACCCGCAGCGGGCGGCCGTCCTTCCGCCAGAAGATCTCGTCGTCGACCCGGTTCACCTTGGCGTGCCGGAAGGCGTTGTAGATCGGGCATTCATGGGCGGGGTAGAGGCTGCCGTCCGGGTGCTTGTGGTGGATCAGCCCGTGCATGTCGCGGCCGATCACGTCGGCCTCGGACCAGCCCAGCATGCGTTCCGCGGCGGGATTGGCGAAGGTGGTCAGGCCGTCGGCGTCGACCCCGTAGATGCCGTCGCCGGCCGACGACAGGATCAGGTTGTTGAGGTCGTCCATCTGGCGGAAGAACCGCTCCATCCGCCGCCACTCGGTCAGGCCGCGGCGCAGCATGGTGTCGGCGTCGGATTCGAGGTCGCGGCGGGCGCGCTCCTCCAGATCCGCGGCGAGGAACAGCACATGCGGCGCGCCGGAGGGGGCGTCGAGCGGGGCGGCCTCGTATTCCAGCGTCAGCGGCCGGCCGGAGGCGTGGCGGGCCGGCAGGTCCCGGGTCCAGGCGCGGCCGCGATGCTGGGCCTCCTCCACGAAGACGATGAGCCGGGGCAGGCGGCCGGGATGCAGGGCGGAGAAGGCCGCGGGCAGGGGGCCGAGGCCGTAGAGCGCGCGGGCCGCGGGATTGGCGGCGACGATGCGGTCGCGGGTCGGGTCGACGACCAGGCTGGGCGACGGCGTGGCGCGCACCAGCCGGTCGAACCATGCCGCATCGGGGGCGGCGTCGCGTGACGCCGGGGCGCCCGGCGGGGGCGGCGCGGCGGGGTGGGTCGGGGCGTCGGGCGGGCCCGGATTACGCATTTGCGCGATCCCGTTCTGCAATTTCGTAATTTACGAGAATGCACAATTTCCGCGGCGCGGCATAGCCTCTGCGGCGAAGTTTTTTATCGATCAATGTCAATGTCTTGGTGAAAAAATCCGCGCTTGGCACGGTTGTTGCTGAGGTGAGGGCGAGCCGTCCCGGACCAGGGGCGGGCCCCCGCATTGCGACCCACCATTCGAGGAGCCCCCGACCATGACCGTGAAAAGCCTTGGAAACCCGTTCTCCGCGGAGGCCGACCTGATCCACGGCGCCGCCTGTTCCTGCGCCGGCTGCGCGGGGGGGCATGCCCATAAGGCGCCCGAGGCGCTGCCCGACACGTCCGAGGCGATGCTGGAGCGGGCGGTGGAAAGCGCGGTGGTCCGCTCGGTCTTCGGGCATAACGACCTGTCGCGGCGCGCCTTCGCGGGGATGCTGGGGGCGGGCGGGCTGTCGGCGTTGATCGGCTCGGCCTTCCCGCTGGACAAGGCCAAGGCGGCGATCCTCGACAGCCTCGGGACCCCGGAGAAGAAGAAGCTGAACGTCGGCTTCGTGCCGATCACCTGCGCCACCCCGATCATCATGGCGCATCCGCTGGGCTTCTACGAAAAGCACGGGCTGGAGGTCGACGTGATCAAGACCGCCGGCTGGGCGGTGGCGCGCGACAAGTCGCTGAACGGGGAATACGACGCCTCCCACATGCTGACGCCGATGCCGCTGGCGATGACGCTGGGCGCGGGCTCGACCGCCGAAAACTACATCATGCCGGCGGTGGAGAACATCAACGGCCAGGCGATCGTCCTGCACAACGACCACCTCGACAAGCGCGACCCCAAGCAGTGGAAGGGCTTCAAGTTCGGCGTGCCCTTCGAGTTCTCGATGCACAACTTCCTGCTGCGCTACTACGTGGCCGAGCACGGGCTCGACCCCGATCAGGACATCCAGATCCGCGTCGTGCCGCCGCCGGAGATGGTGGCCAACCTGCGGGCCGGGAACCTCGACGGCTACCTCTCCCCCGACCCGTTCAACCAGCGCGCGGTGTGGGAGAAGATCGGCTTCATCCACACGCTGACCAAGGACATCTGGGAGGGACACCCCTGCTGCGCCTTCGCCTGCTCCGAGAAGTTTTCCACTGAACTGCCCAACACTTACGGAGCGTTGTTGAAGTCGATCATCGACGCCACGCAATACGCGGCCAATCCGGAGAACCGCAAGCGGATCTCCGAGGCCATCGCGCCGGCCAACTACCTCAACCAGCCGGTGCCGGTGATCGAGCAGGTGCTGACCGGCTACTACGCCGACGGGCTGGGCGAGGTGAAGAACGTCCCCGATCGCATTGATTTCGATCCGTTCCCCTGGCACTCGATGGGCGTGTGGATCCTGACCCAGATGAAGCGCTGGGGCTATGTGACCGCCGATATCGACTACAAGGCGGTGGCCGAGCAGGTCTATCTGGCCGGCGACTGCGCCAAGATCATGAAGGATCTGGGCTACGACGCGCCGGAGGTCACCTACAAGTCCCACACCATCATGGGCAAGACCTTCGACCCGGCGGAGCCGGAAGCCTACGTGAAATCCTTCGCGATCGGAAAGGGTTGAGCGATGAAGCTCAGCCTGAAGCTGAGGGCGGCGATGCTGTCCGTCGCGCTGCTTCTGCTCGGAATGGCGATCTGGGAGATCGCCATTCCGGCCCCGGAGGCGGCGCGGGAGCTGACCGAATACGAGAAGCTGACCGGCGGCGGCGCCCCCAAGGCCGGCGTGCCGCCGCCCAGCCAGGTCCTGGCCCGGGCCTGGGAGGAGCTGTCGGATCCGTTCTACGACGCGGGCCCCAACGACAAGGGCATCGGGATCCAGGTGGGCTATTCGCTCTACCGGGTGCTGTCGGGCTATTTCGGCGCGGCGCTGATCGCGATCCCGCTGGGCTTCCTGATCGGGATGTCTCCGTTGATGTACAGGGCGTTGGACCCGTTCATTCAGGTTCTGCGCCCGATCTCGCCGCTGGCCTGGATGCCGCTGGCGCTGTTCGTGATCCAGGACAGCCAGGCCTCGGCGATCTTCGTGATCTTCATTTGTTCGATCTGGCCGATGCTGATCAACACCGCCTTCGGCGTGGCGGGCGTGCGCAAGGACTGGGTGAACGTCGCCCGGACCCATGAACTGGGGGCCTTCCGCACCGCCTTCACCGTGATCCTGCCCGCGGCGGCGCCGACGATCCTGACCGGCATGCGGATCTCCATCGGCATCGCCTGGCTGGTGATCGTGGCGGCCGAGATGCTCGTGGGCGGCACCGGGATCGGCTATTACGTGTGGAACGAGTGGAACAATCTCGACCTCACCTCGGTCATCTTCTCGATCCTCGTCATCGGCGTGGTGGGCATGGCGCTCGACGCCGCCTTCGGGCGGATCCAGCGCGCCGTGCAATACAGCGAATGAGGTGCGTATGACCCCGTTTCTCTCCATCGAGGGGCTGGCCAAGCGCTTTCCGCCCCAGGACGGCAAGGGCGAGCCGCTGACGGTGTTCGAGGACGTGTCCTTCGGCATCGAGAAGGGCGAGTTCGTCTGCATCATCGGCCACTCCGGCTGCGGAAAGTCCACCATTCTCAACGTGCTGGCGGGGCTGGACGAGGCCTCGGACGGCGTGGTGGTGATGGATGGCAAGGAGGTGCGCGGCCCCAGCCTCGACCGCGGCGTGGTGTTCCAGAACTACTCGCTGCTGCCCTGGCTGTCGGCGCTCAAGAACGTGACCTTCGCGGTCGCGGCGCGGCATCCCTCCTGGTCGAAGGAGCAGGTGCGGGCGCATGCCTACCGGTTCCTGGAGATGGTGGGGCTGTCGGGCGGCGCGGAGCTCCGAAAACCCTCCCAGCTTTCGGGGGGGATGCGGCAGCGCGTCTCCATCGCCCGGGCCTTCGCCATCGAGCCGAAGCTGCTGCTGCTGGACGAGCCGTTCGGGGCGCTGGACGCGCTGACCCGCGGCTCGATCCAGGATGAGCTGCTCAAGATCTGGTCGGAGACCGAGCAGACCGTGTTCATGATCACCCATGACGTGGACGAGGCGCTCTATCTCGCCGACCGCATCCTGCTGATGACCAACGGCCCCTACGCGCGCGTGGCGGAGTCGGTGGAGATCGGCATCCCCCGGCCGCGGTCCCGCGACCGGATCGTCGACCATCCCAATTATTACAAGACCCGCAACCACCTGGTGCATTTTCTTCACCGTCGCTCGAAGGAGCTGGCGGGGCGGGAACATGCCCGGAAGGGCGCGCGTCCCGCGACCGTGCGGTTCGGGGACGAGCCCGAGGACCCCTCCCGCCCGGCGATCTACGCCGTGAACACCTGACAAGAAGGAGAAACCCCCATGAACAAGCCGTTCCTGGAGCCTGCCATGACCAAGGACGACGTGGCCGCGATGATCCTCGCCGCCAAGAAGACCGCCGGCCTGACCTGGGAGGGGATCGCGGAGAAGATCGGCATGTCCCCGGTCTGGACCCATTCCGCCTGCGTGGGCATGAACGCCATGCCGGAGGAGAAGGCGGCGCTGGTGGTCTCGCTGCTGGGGCTGCCGCAGGAGGCCGCGGGCGTGCTGGCCGAGAGCCCCAACAAGGTCTTCGCCCAGACCGTGCCGACCGATCCCTGCATCTACCGTTTCTATGAGATCGTAGGGGTTTACGGGCCGACGTTGAAAGCGCTGATCCATGAGAAATTCGGCGACGGCATCATGTCGGCCATCGATTTCGAGATGTATGTGACCCGGGTGCCGGACCCCAAGGGCGACCGGGTGAAGGTGGAGATGTCGGGCAAGTATCTCGCCTACAAGACCTGGTGAGGCGCAGGGCGCGCGGAGGGGCGGCCCCCTCCCGCGCCGGCCCCGCGGACCCCGCCGCGAGGGGGAGACGAGACGGAGACGAGACGATGACGAGACCGCCGCTGCCGCCCTTCGACCTGGAAGGCGCGCTGAAGAAGGTGCGGATGGCCGAGGACGCCTGGAACAGCCGGGATCCGGCGCGGGTGGCGCTGGCCTATACCGAGGACTCGGTCTGGCGGAACCGCGACCGGTTCCTGAAGGGGCGCGCGGAGATCGAGGCCTTCCTGACCGAGAAATGGGCGACGGAGCTGGACTACCGGCTGGTCAAGGACCTGCACGCCTTCCACGGCGCCCATATCGCGGTGCGCTTCCGCTACGAGTGGCGCGACGCGGCCGGGGGCTGGCATCGGTCCTACGGCAACGAGAACTGGGAGTTCGACGCCTCCGGCCTGATGGCGCGGCGGGAGGCGTCGATCAACGACGTGGCCATCGCGGAGGCGGACCGGCGGTTCTTCTGGGACGCGCCGGGGCCGCGGCCGGAGGAGGTTCCGGGCCTCGACCGCGCCCCGTTCTGAGGCGCGCGGAGGGTCCGGAAAGGGCGCCCGCCGTCGTCCCCAGCCGGCGGCCCGGGCGAGAGGGGGGGAGACGCGGGGGCCCCCCCGCGGGGGGGGGGGGGCGCCGAGCGAGCGCGCCCCCCCCCGGCTAGGCGGGCCCGCGCCG
>JAYZWL010000115.1:0-40411 GCA_036154955.1 Pseudomonadota bacterium
CGCCCCGCCCGCCGTCCCCCCTCGCCGTCCTCCGGCCTCAGCCGTACATCTTCGGCAGTTCGGTGATGTCGTGGTCGCCCATGCCCTCGGGCCGCACAAGCCGGCAGTCGACCGAGCCGTCCGCCCCCAGCCGCCAGTCGAGCAGGCCGCACAGCTTGCGCCCGATCCGCGGCTGGTGGGCGTCGGGGATCACGAAGGCCGCCGCCGGACACCAGCAGTGGACCACGCCCAGCGCCTCGACCTGGCGGGTCTGGTGGACATGGCCGCAGCCGACCAGCTTCACGTTCGACCCGCGGATCATCCGCACCAGCCGCTCCCGCGCCGCGCGGGGGGCGTAGCGGAAGGGGGTGGGGTCGTCGGGCTCGTCCGGGGTCTCGCGGAACAGCGGCTTGTGGGTGAACAGCGCGACCGGCGCCGAGGTGGCGAGCTGCGTGGCCAGCCAGTCCCACTGCGCCGCCTCGTCGGGCAGGCCCGACAGGAACAGCTGCGCGTCGATGCCCACCACCCGCCAGCCGCCGATGTCGCGGGTGAAGCGGTCCACGCCGAACACCGCCTCCCAGGCCGCGAGCGGGCCGGGGCCGACCGGCGAGGGGGGGACGTAGCCGCCGTCGCCCGGATTGTCGCCGACATCGTGGTTGCCCGGGATCACCGCCACCGGCACGGGAAGCTCCGCCAGCCGGGCGCGGGCGTAGTCCAGCTCCTCCGGCGCGCCGGGGGCGTCGCGGGTCACGTCGCCGGAATGCACCACCAGGTCGGGTCTCTCGGCCCGGATCCAGGCGGCGAGCGCGTCGAAATTGGCGTCGATCTCGGCCTGTCCGGGGGCGAGATGGGTGTCGGAGATCTGCGCGATCCTGAGGCCTTGCATGGGCGCGTCCTGTCCTGGGCCGCCGGGGACGGTCCCGGCGAGGGGCGAGCCTAGCCGCGATCCGTCCGCCCGCGCGTTGCGAAGCGCGCAACGGGCGTTGCGCCCTTCGCGCTCACGCCTCCGGCCCGCTCCAGGCGAGGGTCCGGCCCGGCGGCGCCCCCACCCGCCGGCCGGCCCCCGGGCCGCGCCGGGCGGCGCGGGATCGTCGCAGGACTGACACGGAACCGACACGCGGGCGCAGCGGCGCCCCGTCATACACGGCCGGGACCACCCCCTTCCCCCGCGCCGCCATCCACGAGGAGCGACCGATGATCGGACCCGTCACCCGCCGCATGAGCCTGCGCCTCGGCGCGGCCCTCGGCCTCGCCGCCGCCGCGGCCGCCGCCCCCGCGCGCGCCGCCGAGCCGGTGGAGATCACCTTCTACCACTACCAGACCTCCAACTACGACGCGTTCCGCGCCATCCTCGACGATTTCGAGGCGGCGAACCCGGACGTGACCGTCAAGGACGTGTTCAAGCAGTCCCAGCAGATCACCGCCGAGGTGCAGGCCGCGCTCGCCGCCGACCGGCCGGTGGATATCGCCACGGTGATCGGCAAGAACATCGTGTTCTTCCTCAACAACACCGGGGCGGTGGACATGGTCGCGGCCTCGCAGGGCGACACCGCCTGGCTCGACGGCTACCTGCCCAACTTCCTCGACCTCGGGCGCGAGGGCGAGGCGGTCTACGCCATCCCCCACGCCTACGGCACGCCGATGGTCTACTGGAACAAGGACATCTTCGCGAAGGCCGGGCTCGACCCCGAAACCCCGCCCGCGACCTGGGACGACGTGCTGGCCTTCGCGAAGACCATCCACGAGACGACCGGCATGCCCGGCGCCGCCCACCTGCACGCCTCCATGGGCGACTACGGCACGATGGTCATGACCACCAACGCCGGGGCCGAGTATCTGAGCCGCGACGGAACCCGCGCCGGCTTCGACAGCCCGGCCGGCGTCGCCACGCTGCAATACTGGCAGGACCTCGCCAAGTCCGGCGCCATGCCGATCGCGTCGGACCGGGAATGGACCGCCGCCTTCTCCGCCGGGCAGATGGGGATCTACATCACCTCGTCGGCCGCGCTGCGCCCGTTCGTGGCCGCCTCCGAAGGCAAGTTCGGGCTTGGCGTGGGGAATTACCCGCTGTTCAGGGACCAGCCCCGGCGGGTCAACAACTCCGGCGCCGCCCTGATGCTCTACGCCCCCGAGGGGCCGCGGCGCGAGGCGTCGATGAAGCTCCTGCGCTTCATCTCGCAAAAGGAGATCGCCAACCGCTGGTCGCGCGCATCCGGCTACATGCCGCTGGTCCGAGACCCGCTGTCGGACCCCGCGATGGCCGACTATGTCGAGGGCTTCCCGCTGGTGCGTCCGGTCATCGACCAGATGTCCCAGACCGTGCCCACCGCCGTCTGGCCCGCCAAGGGCGCGCTGGAGGCGCAGACGGTGATCCGCGCCATGCTCGACGAGCTCTGGGCCGCCGAGCGACCGGCCTCCGAGATCGTGCCCGAGGCGGTGGCCGAGGTGAACGCGGCGCTCGCCGCCAACCAGGCCACCCAGTGACCGACGCGGCCCTCGCGTCCTCCCCGGCGGGGTCGTCCGCCGGGGCCCGCCTCCCCCTCCGGCTCAGGCTGGCGGGGGCGGCGCCCTGGCTCTACCTCGCGCCGACGCTCGCGGGCCTGGGTCTCTTCGTCTACTGGCCGCTGATCCACACCGCGATCCTGTCGCTGTCGGAGTGGAACCTGAACCCCGACCAGCCCGCCCGCTTCGTGGGGCTGGAGAACTACGGGCGCGTCGCGGCCTCCACGCTCTTCGAACACGCCTGGGTCAACTCGCTGATCTATGTGGGCGCCTCGATCCCGCTGAAGGTGCTGGCCCCGATCCCGCTGGCGGTGTTCGTGTGGTCGATGGGCTCCCGCGGCCACGCCTATCGGGCGATCCTGTTTCTGCCCACGCTGATCAGCTTCGTCGCCGTGGCCATCGCCTTCCTGTGGATCCTCAACCCGATCTTCGGCTACGCGAAGGCCTGGCTGGCGGTGGTCGGCGTGCGGCTTCCCGCCCTTCTGACCGACGCCGACACCGCGATCTGGACGATCATCGCGATTTCCGGCTGGAAGGTGATCGGCTTCAACATGCTGCTCTACCTCGCGGGGCTCGCGTCCATCAATCGCGACCTGATCGAGGCGATGCGCATCGACGGCGCGACCGACGGCACGATCCTGCGCCGGCTGATCCTGCCGCTGCTGACGCCCACGATCTTCTTCGTGCTGGTCTCCACCGTCATCTTCACCATCCAGCAGGTGTTCACCCCCATCGACATCCTGACCGAGGGCGGGCCGCAGAACTCCACCACCAACCTGTTTCACATGGTCTACCAATACACCTTCGTCACCTTCGACGTCGGCGCCGGCGCGGCGGGAACCGTGATGCTCTTCGCGCTGCTGATGGCGGTGACCGCGGCCCAGATCCTCGCGCTCGACAAGCGCGTCGAATACGGGAGCTGACCATGGAGCTTTCCCGGTCCTGGCGGGTCGTCGGCCATCTGGCGCTGCTGATCTGCTGCCTCGCGGTCGCGGCGCCGGTGGCGGTGGTGCTCGCCACCGCGCTGAAGTCGCCGGCGGAGGTGTTCCAGCCGAGCCTCTGGCCCTCCGCCCCCACCTTCGACAACTTCGCCACGCTCTTCGGCAAGGCGCGGTTCGCGGACTACCTGTGGAATTCCGCCGGAACCACGGTGCTGCGGGTGGGCGGGCAGCTGGTGATCGCGCTGCTCGCCGCCTGGGCCTTCGCGCGCTTCGCCTTCCGCGGGCGCGACACGGTCTTCGCGCTGGTGCTGGGCGCGATGATGATCCCGCATCTGCTGACCATGATCCCGGTCTATATCCTGATGGCGCGGCTGGGCTGGTTCGACACCTGGGCGGCGCTGATCGTGCCCAACCTCGCCATGCCCTTCGCGGTGTTCCTGCTGCGCCAGCACATGCGCGCCTTCCCGCGCGACCTGCTCGACGCGGCGGAGATGGACGGGGCGGGTCCGTGGCGGGCGCTGTGGAAGGTGGTGGTCCCCAACCTCGCGCCCGCGCTGGCGGCGCTGACCATCATCCTCTTCGTGGAATGCTGGAACGAGTATTTCTGGCCCCTGCTGGTCACCGAGTCCGAGGCCTCCCGCACGCTCCAGATGGGCCTGCGCGAATTCCTCGAATCCGACGGCTATTCCGATTTCGGCGCGATGATGGCCGGGGTGACGCTGGCGTCGATCCCCGCGGTCGCGCTGTTCCTGATCCTTCAGCGGCGGGTGATGGACACCTTCGTCGCCTCCGGATTGAAAGGCTGAGCCATGGCGCGCATCGCGCTTTCCAACCTCACCCGCCGTTTCGGCGAGGCCGTCGCGGTCGACGGGCTGGACCTTGAGATCGCGGACGGGGAGTTCGTGGTCCTCGTCGGCCCCTCGGGCTGCGGCAAGACCACGACGCTCAGGATGCTGGCGGGGCTGGAGCCGATCTCCGCCGGCCGGGTCGAGATCGACGGCGCCGACGTCACCGCCCTGCCGGCGCGGGAGCGGAACCTGGCGATGGTCTTCCAGTCCTACGCGCTCTATCCGCATATGTCGGTGGAGGAGAACATCGGCTTCGCCCTGCGGCTGGCGGGGCGATCGAAGTCCGAGACCGCGGCCGCGGTGGCGGCGGCGGCGGGGCGGCTGGAGATCGGGCATCTGCTGGCCCGCCGCCCGCGGGAGCTGTCGGGCGGCCAGCGCCAGCGGGTCGCGGTCGCGCGCTGCATCGTGCGCGAGCCCCACGCGTTCCTGTTCGACGAGCCGCTGTCCAATCTCGACGCCCGCCTGCGAGGTGCGGCGCGGGTGGAGATCTCGCGCCTTCAGGCCCAGCTGGGGATGACCACGCTCTACGTCACCCACGATCAGGTGGAGGCGATGACCATGGCCCATCGCATCGTGCTGATGGAGGGCGGGCGCATCCGCCAGCAGGGCGCGCCGATGGAGCTTTACGAGCGGCCCGCGGACCTGTTCGTGGCCGGGTTCCTGGGCGCCCCCGCAATGAACCTCGTGCCCGGCGTGGTCGAGCCCGGCCCCGGCGGCCCGCTGTTCCGCGCCGCCGGCCTGGCGGTTCCGGCCCCCGCGGGCGCGCCGGAGGGTCCCGCCACGCTCGGCCTGCGGCCCGAGGCGCTGGCGCCGGGCGCGCCCGGCCCGGGGGAGATCGGGGTCCGCGCCGTGGTTTCGCATGTGGAGCGGCTGGGCGCGGAGACGGTGGTGCAGCTCGCGGCCGGGGAGGCGGGGGCGGTCGCCCTCACCGCCCGGCTCCCCGGCGCCGCCGCGCCTGCGCCCGGCGCGCCGATGGCGCTGCGGGCCGCGGCTTCGGCCCTGCATGTCTTCGGGGCCGACGGCCGGCGCGCGGCGCTGGCGGGGGACGCGATGGCCGTGCCGGGCAGGGCGACGGTTTCCGCCTGAACCCCGCCCCCCGACGGTCGGCGCGATCGGACCCGCAAGGGCGCCCCGGGCCTGACCCGGGGCCTCGCGACGCCGGCCGCCCGCGCGAGCCGCCCGCGCGAGGCCCCGGCTCAAGGCCGGGGCGCAGGATAAGCCCGCCGCCGCCCCCCCCTTCCGGCGGGCGGAACCCCTGCGCGCCCCGCCGCTTGCGCTGCAACAAAACCGCCACCGGAGCGTGTTAGTCTCACGCCCATGCTACGCAAGGCGCCCCCCCTGGAATCGATCGAGGTCTTCGTCCACGCGGCCAAGGCGGGCTCGTTCCGCGCCGTTGCCCGCGACCTCGCGCTCAGCCCCTCGGCCGTCTCCCGGCGCATCGCGGGGCTGGAGACTTTTCTCGGCCGGCCGCTCTTCGACCGGTCCGGCCCCGCGCCGCGGCTCAACGCCGAGGGGCGCGCCTATCTCGCCGCCATCGCGCCCGCCATCGCCGCCATCCGCGACGCCACCGCGGCGCTGGAGCGCGACGACGCCTCCGGCCGGGCGCTGCGCGTCGCCGCCTCCCATTCCTTCGCGTCGAGCTGGCTGATCCGCCGCCTCCCCGCGCTCTCCCGCGACCATGGCGTCGAGGTGGAGGTGATCCCGACCCGCGACCCGGACGCCCTGCGCTCCGGCGCCGCCGATCTCGCGATCTGGGGCGGGGAGCGGGCGCCGGGGGAATTCTGGTCCGAGCCGCTCTACGCCTCCCGCGCGGCCCCCGTGGCGATGCCGATGATGGCCGACGGGCGGGCGGCGCCGCGGGATGCGGGGGATCTGGCGGGCCGGGTGCTGATCGGGGTCAGCGAACCGGGCGGGTCCTGGGACCGATGGTTCGCCTCCGGCGCGGCCGCGGCGCCCGAAGGCGTGCGCCGCGTCGACTACCCCACCCAGCAGCTCGCCTACGAGGCCGCCGCCGCCGGGCTCGGCGTGGCGCTGGCGGCGCCGCTGGTGTCGGAACCCTACATCCCCGCCCGCGGCCTCGCGCCCTGCGCCGATCCGCGGTCCATCGGCTCGGTCCACCGGCTCTGCCGCCTCGCCGACCGGCGCTGGGGACGGACGGAGCGCCGCTTCGCCGCCTGGATCCGGGACGAGGCCGGCCGCTCCGCCGCGCTGTTCGACCGGGCGATGACGCCCGCGCCCGAGCCGGCGCCCATGCCCGCGCCCGCGCCCGAGGCGTCGCCCGCGATCGCGGCCGAATAGGCCCGACCTGCCGTCACCCCCCGATCAGCACCGCGTCGAGGATCACCGCGCCCCCGTCCTCGCCTTCCGGCAGGGCCAGCACCGGGTTCATGTCGCAGCCCGCCAGCCCCGGCGAGGCGGCGGCGATCCGGCTGACCTGCGCCAGCAGGCGCGCCAGCGCGGTCAGGTCGGCGGGGGGCGCGCCGCGGGGATGGGTCAGCAGCCGCAGGGCGCGAAGCTCCCCGATCATGCGCATCGCCTCGGCCTCGTCGAAGGGGGCGGCGCGGAAGGTCACGTCGCGCAGCGCCTCCACATGCACGCCGCCCAGCCCGAACATCACCACCGGCCCGAAGCTCGGGTCGCGCTGCACGCCGATCACGCATTCCGCCGCGCCCCGGCGCATCGGCGCGACCATCAGGCCGCGCAGCCTCGCCCTGGGCGCCGCGCGGGCGGCGGAGGCGAGGATCTCGGCGCCTGCCGCCCGCCCGCCCTCGCGTCCCGAGACGTTGAGCTTCACGCCCCCGACCTCGGTCTTGTGCGGCAGGTCGGGCGAGACGATCTTGACCACGCAGGGAACCCCGAAGGCCTCGACCGCCGCGCCCGCCTCCTCGGCGTCCGCGGCGCGGCGGAATTCGGCGGCGGGCAGGCCGAGCGCGGCCAGCGCCTCCAGCGCCGTCGGCTCGTCGCAATCGGGCGGGACGGCGAGGGCGGGGGCGCCGGGGGCGATCTCCGGAGGCGCGGGGCGGGCGAACGCCTCCGCCAGCCCCGCCAGGGCCGCTGCGGCGCGCACCGCGCGACCGGGATCGTCGTAGATCGGGCAGCCCGCCGCCTCGACCGTCGCGCGGAAATCGGGGCTCGACAGCGTCACCAGAAACTGCGGGACCTCCGGCGTCGCCGCGCGTACCGCGGCGATGTCGGCCGCGATCTCCGGCCCCGTGACCGGCGACAGGCCCGAGGCCGACAGGAAATTCACCACCAGGTCGCAGGTCCCGTCCGCCGCCATCATCCCCAGCGAGGCCCGGAACGCCCCCGCCGTCTGGATCACCTGCCCGGTGATGTCGAGCGGGTTGCGCGCGCCCGCGAAGGGCACCAGCGCGCGCACCGCGGCCTGCGTCGCCGCCGTCAGCTCCGGAACCTCCAGCCCCGCGGCGGAGGCGGCGTCGGCCATCAGCACCCCCGCCCCTCCGGACACGGTGTAGAGCCCCGCCCGACGCCCGCGCGGCAGCCCGGCGGTGACTGCGGCGTAGGCGATGTCGAGGCATTCCTCGATCGAGCCCGCCCGGTGCGCGCCGTATTGGCGGAACACCCCGTCGAAGACCGCGTCCTCGCCGGCCAGCGCCGCGGTGTGGGAGGCGGCCGCCGCCGCCCCGGCTTCGGACCGGCCGACCTTGGTGACGATCACCGGCTTGCCCGCGGCGCGGCAGGCCTCCAGCGCCCGGCGCAGGCGCGCGCCGTCCCGGCAGCCCTCCATATAGCCCACGATGACGTCCGTGCCCGGGTCGCCCGCCAGCCATTCCACGCATTCCGCAAAGCCCAGATCGGCCTCGTTGCCGGTGGTGATCCAGTGGCTCAGCCCCAGCCCCCGCCCGCGGGCGAGCGAGAAGGCGAAGCCCCCGAAGGCGCCCGACTGGCTGACCAGCCCGATCCGCCCGACCGGCGGCAGGCCGGCGTTGACCACCGGGGCGAAGGTGGCGAAGACCCGGTCGGCGATGTTCATGAAGCCCAGGCAGTTGGGGCCCAGCAGCCGCACCCCCGACGCCCTCGCCGCCGCGGCCATCCGGGCCTGCGCGGCCGCGCCCTCCGCGTCGATCTCGGCGAAACCGGAGGTGAACATCACCGCCCCGCGCACCCCGGCCGCCGCGCAGTCGGCCAACGCGCCCTCCGCCAGCGCCGCGGGCACCGCGACGATGGCGAGATCCACCGGCCCCGGCGCCTCGGCGACCGTCGCATAGGCCCGAAGCCCCTGGATGTCCGGGGACTTCGGATTGATGGGCAGGATCCGCCCGGCATAGCCCTGCGATTTCAGAAACGACACCGGCAGGCCGCCGATCTTCATCGGGTCCGAACTCGCCCCGATCACCGCCACCGAGCGGGGGCGGAACAGGGCGTCGAGCGGATGGGCGCGGGCGGATCCGTCAGCCATGGCTCACATCCCCTCGGGCGGGATGGCGGCGGCGGGCACCTCCACCCCGATCTCCCGGTAATAGCGCAGGGCTCCGGGATGCAGGGGGGCGTTGATCTCCTTCAACGCGCTTTCGGGAGTGAAGCTCTTCATCCACTCCGCCGCGCCGTGGAAGGCGTCCAGATGCTCGAAGATCGCCTTGGTCACGGCATAGACCACCTCGTCGGGCAGGTCCTTGCGCGTGCCGATCCCGACCCAGGAGCCGACGGCCTTCACCGGCGTCTCGTTCACCTGGTTCGCGCCGTAGATGTCGGCCGGGATCTCCTCGATGGTGCGGCCGGGGATGGCCACCATCTTCTTCAGGTCGCCCTTGCCGAAATTCTCGTCCGGGATCCCGATCAGCCGGATCTCGTCGAGCAGCGCGAACTGCTGGACCGAGGGGGAGGGCAGCTCCGTCGGCAGGATCGCCACGTCCACATGCCGGTCCTGGAACGCCTGGTTGCCCGAGGTCCAGTCCAGCTTCGCCTGCTCGTAATCCGCCCCCGGCTTCAGCCCGGCGCTGTCGAGGATCGCCAGCCCCACCGTCGTCGCCGCCCCGCCCGGCGGGCCCAGGAACACGCGCTTGCCGCGGATGTCGTCCAGGCTCTCGATCCCCGAATTCGCGTAGGTGATGATGTGATAGGGCCCGAGCGGGAAGTTGACCACCGAGCGGACGTTCTTGAACAGCTCCGGCGCGTCCTTCATGTCCTTGTACATGGCGATGCCGTTGGACATGTAGTGGTTGATCGCGGGGGCGGAGATGTAGAAATCCACATCCCCCCGCGCCGCGTCCAGCGTCGAGCGGGTGGAGGTCTGCCCCGCGGTCATGTTCATCCGGTAGGGCGTGTTCTGCTGCACCACGGTCTGCATGGTGGTGGAGAACACGAAGGACGAGCTTCCGGGCGCGCCGGTATGCACGCGCAGGTTGGTCTCGGACAGGGCCGGGCCGGCGGCGGCGGCCAGCCCTGCGGCGGCCAGCGCGACCAGCGCCGCGCGGCGGGGAATGCGGGTCATTTCGGGGTCTCCTCCATGTTGGCGGGCTCCGGTTCGGGGGGCGAATGTCTCCCGTCCAGCAGCTCCTTGGCGGGCAGGTAGCAGCGCAGCACCAGGTCGTAGGGACCGGCGGGCGCGGGCAGCCAGTTGGCCCGGCGGGCGTCGCCGGGGTCGTCATGCGAAAGGTGGATGGTCACGCCCCCGTCGGGGTCTCGCACGAGGCCCGGCGTGCGGTCGCCGATGGCGTGGCGGCCGATCGGGTTCTCCACGAAGAAGAACTCCCCCTCCGGCGTGGGTTTGTAGAGCGACAGGGACCAGAACCCCGCCACCGGCAGCGGCCGGTCGCCCGGGATCCGCCAGCGCATCGGGCGTCGCCCGTCCAGCCGCTCCCCCGCCACCGCGTTGGCGCGGAAATACGTCGCCTCCTCCAGCGGCAGCGCGCCCAGCCCGCCGACGGCGACGGAGGCGCGGATGAAGAAATCCTGCCCGTAGTCGCCCAGCTTGGCCGGCGGACCCTGCCAGGCGCCCTTCGCCTTGGACCCGTCCCAGCTTCGCGGCCCCTGCGCGCGCTTCAGCCGGGCGCGGGCGCGGGCCACGCCCTCCTCGATCGCCGCGGCCTCGGCGGCGGAGAAGCGGTCGGGGTCGAACGGTCCCTCCGCCCCCGCCTCCGGCCCGAGGCCCAGCGGCGCGATCCGGCGCAGGACGCCCGTGTCCATCGCCGGCGGGCGATGCAGCGCCATCAGCCGTTCGGCCTGGGCGAAGAACTCGGGCCAGGGGGCGAGCCGGGTCCCCTCCGCCGCGTCCGGCGCGGCGTTTTCGGGGGAGGGCGCGGTCTCCAGCGTCATCCCGTCCTGCACGGCGCGGGCGGCGTCCATGTCCTCGGGCCCCGCGGCGAGGATCCGGGCCAGCGCCCAGACGATGGGCGTGGGGGCGCGGATCACCGGACCGGAGAGCCCCTCGGTCCCCGCCTCCGGCCCGACCAGCGTGAAGACCCCGCCGTCCGGTCCCGTGGCGCGGGAGCCGAGGACCGCGAAATTGTTGGTCCACATGTCCATCAGCGCCAGCGACACGTAGCGGTCCCCATGCCGGGGCAGGGCGATCCGCGCCGGCCCCCGCCGCAGGTCGATCCAGGCGTCGGTATAGAGCGTGTCGGCGTTGGGGGTGGTGATCTGGCGGGCGCGGTGGTTGAGCAGCTTGCGCGCGTGCAGCAGCCGGTTCATGCCGCCCGCGTCCGTCGCGCCGACGCCGCGGCCCGCAGCCTCGTCCCCCGCCAGCGTGGCGGCCATGCGCCGCCGGCGCAGGGTCTCCATCGCGACCAGGGGCGTCAGATAGGTGGTCGCCGCGTCCGCCGCGTCGCGCAGCAGGGCGAGCGGGTCTTGCGCGCCATCATGCATGGGAGGTCTCCTTCCGTCCGTCCCGGGTC
The DNA here is from genome assembly GCA_036154955.1 of Pseudomonadota bacterium. Taxonomy (GTDB): domain Bacteria; phylum Pseudomonadota; class Alphaproteobacteria; order Rhodobacterales; family Rhodobacteraceae; genus Albimonas. Next base: position 11,125 of record JAYZWL010000115.1, read on the forward strand.
CGCAGCGCCTCGGCCGCCAGCAGGGCCGCGACCAGCGCGAAGCCCGCGAAATCCGCGCCCGTCCCCTTCAGCAGCGCCAGCACGGCGCCGGCGGCGTAGGCCGCCCGCCAGCCGGGGGTCAGCCGCCCGAGCCCGAAGCCCGCCAGCGCCACGCTCAGCCCCCACAGCACCGCGACGATGCGCGCGATCCCCATGGCGAAGTCGCCGGCGTCGAAGCCTTCGATCAGCAGCAGCGACGGGTTGAGCACGAAGAGGAACGGCACGATGAAGCCGATCACCGTCAGCCGCATCGCGACCAGGCCCACCTTCATCGGGTTGGCCTCGGCGATGGGCGCCGCCGCGAAGGCGGCCAGCGCCACGGGCGGCGTGATCGCCGACAGGACGGCGAAGTAGAGCACGAACATGTGCACCGCGATCCGCGGCGCCCCCATCGCGCCCAGCGCCGGCCCCATCACCAGCACGATGATCAGATAGGCCGGCAGGGTCGGCATCCCCATGCCGAGCGCGAGGCAGGCCAGCGCGGTGATCGCCAGGCTCAGCACCAGGTTGGAGGAGCCGAGCGCGCCCACCGCCTGCGCGAAGTTCAGCCCCAGCCCGGTCAGGTTCATCCCCGCCACCACCACGCCGATGGCCCCGACCGCGATCATGATCCGCGCCCCCCCGATGCCGCCGCGGGCCAGCGCGCGGACCAGTCGCATCGGGTCGGCGCGCAGCTCGGGGTTCAGAAAGCCGGTGGCGATGGCCGCGACGGTGGCCCAGAACCCCGCCATGGCCGGCGAACGTCCCATCAGCATCACCCCGATCACCGTGGCGATGGGGACCAGGAACATCAGGCTCAGCACCGCGTCCCGCCGGGTCAGGCGGGGCAGCTCCGCCGCCTCCGTGGTCCCGATCCCGTCGCGCCGCGCCTCCAGCCAGACCGCGGTGAACAGCGCGACCAGATAGGCCAGCGCCGGCACGATGGCGGCGGCGCAGACCCACAGGTAAGGCGTGCCGGTGAGCTGGGCGAGCATGAAGGCCACAGCCCCCATCACCGGCGGGATGAACTGGCCCGCGGTCGAGGCCGCCGCCTCCACCGCGCCGGCGAATTCCGGGCGGAACCCCTTCTGCTTCATCATCGGAATGGTGAAGGTCCCGGTGCCCGCCACATTGGCCGTGACCGAGCCGGAGATGGAGCCGAACAGCGCCGAGGCGACGATGGCCGCATGGGCCGGCCCCCCCGCCACCCGCCCCGTGGCGCGCACCGCGATGCGGATCAGGGTCGGGCCGGCGCCGGTCGCCTCCAGCACCATGCCGAACACGATGTAGATGAACAGCAGCTCGATCACCACGCCGACCGGCATGCCGAACACGCCCTGGTAGCCGAACCACATGCCCTGCGCGATCTGGTCGAGCGTGAAGCCCGCATGGCCCAGCAGCCCAGGCAGCGCCTCGCCCCACAGGCAATAGGCCAGCACCAGCCCGCCCACGCCCGCCAGCCCCCAGCCGAATTCGCGGCGGGTCAGCTCCATGCAGGCGATCAGCGCCAGCAGCGCCGCCCACTGGTCGAAGGGGGAGAAGTCGACCAGCATGTTTTCCATCTGGTCGGCGGAGGCCATGAAGCGCTCGAGCCCCAGCAGGATCGCCCCGACCAGGGCCGCGTCCACCGCCCAGAACAGCGCGGCGAGGCCCGGCCGCCCCTCCGCCCGCGCCGCCAGCGGCCGGCGCGCCACCACGCAGAGCGCGCAGAGCCCGAAGACCACGGTTCGGTGCAGGGCGGGGTCGAACATGCCCTGCGACGCGGTCCAGATCGCCTGGATGGCCAGCACGACGCCCAATGCGAGCCCTATCCGGGCCGCCCATGCGACTGACATCGATTCCTCCCCTGCGGCCTTCGGGCCGCCGTTGTGATTTCCGGGACGGAACCACAGGATTTAATCGAGGTCAATTAGTTTGCGAGGGCTCCAGGCCGGGCGTCGGCGCGGGTTCCGAATCCGCCCCGGCGGGCCGGGGCGCCTCCGCCCCCGGCGCGCGCCCCAGCCAGGCCAGCGCGCCGGGCGACACCGGCGCGTCGAGGATCGCGGCCATGGCGGTGATCATTTCGGCGATGCGGAACCGCGCCTCCTCGGCGCTGAAGCCGGGGCCGAGCTGGTCCTGGGCGCGCTCGATCTCCGCCACCTGGAACATCGACAGGTTCACCGCCTGCCGGAACCGGCTCTGGATCGCCTCGGGCGGGGCGAAGGGCTGGGCGCGGACGATCTCGGCGCGGATGTCGTCCAGCGACCAGGCCCGCCGCACCTTGGCGTAGCGCCGCCAGACGTCGTGATCCACCCGCATCTGCAACAGCAGCCGCGCGGTGAAATGCGGGCCCGGCGTGGCCATGAGCCGGTCGACATTGGGCTGGATCAGCGCGGTGACGATGGCGGTCGACGTCAGCGGCGCGGTCCCCGCCTCCGCCCGCATCCGGGCCAGCAGGGCGGCGCGCGCGGCGTTCATCGGCGGCACCCGCTGGTCGAGGATCGCGTCCAGGATCCCGTCGCGGGAGCCGAAATGGTAGTGGATCGCCGACTGGTTCTTCTGTCCGGCGGCGGCGTTGATCTGGCGAATCGTGGTCGCGGCGAAGCCCTGCAGCGCGAACAGCCGCTCCGCCGCCAGCAGCAGCCCCTGCTTGGTCTCGATCTTCGCCGGGTCCTGTCGCATCCGTCCTCGCCATATCCGCGCCCCGCGCTGGGGGCTTTCCGATATGCGCGGAAGGGTCGATATAATGCAATAGCATTAATATTCGCGCCGCGATCCCTCCGGACCGCGGCGCGAATGCGCGCCCGTTCGGTCGCCGAAAACGCGGTCCGCGCCCCCGACCGACCCGACGTTGACAGCAAGCCGGCGGCCATGCCAAGCAAAAACGGTTAACAGTTTTCCGTTTTCGGCGCCGTCGCGGCGCCGGGGCGGGAAGCCGGCGAAAAACACCGGCGGCGGGCCCGAGCGGACCGCGACGGACCGGGAAGCCAGGGTGGAGACATGGCTCAGGATGCAAGCGGCGCGCCCGGGCGGGCGGGCCTCGGCGCGCTGTTCGACGCGCAGGCGGTGGCGGTGCTGGGCGCCTCCGACGACCCGACCAAATTCTCCGGCCGGCCTTACCAGCTGCTCCGCCGGGGCGGGTTCGCCGGCCGGGTTTACGCGGTGAACCCCACCCGCGACGTCGTGCAGGGCGACCCGGCCTGGCCCGACCTCGCGTCGCTGCCCGAGGTCCCCGACCTCGCCGTCATCGGCGTCCCCGCCGCCCGCCTCGCCGACGCGGTGCGCGACTGCGCCGAGGCCGGGGTGAAGGCCGCGGTGATCTTCGCCGGCGGCCTGGCCGAGACCGGGGACGAGGGCCGCGCGCTGGAGGTCCGCCTCGCCGCCATCGCCCGCGCCTCCGGCCTGCGCCTGCTCGGCCCCAACTGCATGGGCGCGATGAACCTGCGCAGGCGGCTCTTCGCCAGCTTCTCCAACGCCGCGGAGGACGCGGCCCCCGACCCGGGCGAAGGGGGGATCGGCGTGGTCTCCCAGTCCGGGGCGCTGGGCAACTTCATGCTGACCCGCGCCATGGACGCCGGCATCCCGGTGGAGACCTGGATCACCACCGGCAACGAGGCCGACATCGAGTTCGCCGAGGCGCTGGACGCCCTGCTGGACGATCCCCGCATCCGGGGCGTGGTCGCCTATCTGGAGGGCGCGCGCGACGGCGCCCGCCTGCGCCGGACCCTGGAACGCGCGCAGGCGTCGGGCGTGCCGGTCGCCATCCTCAAGGTCGGCGCGACGGAGGAGGGCGGCCGCGCCGTCCGTTCCCACACCGACGCGCTGGTCGGCGACGACGCGGTCTATGACGCGCTGTTCCGCCGGACCGGGACCGTGCGGGTCCATACGGTCGAGGACCTTTTGGAGATGGGGCGGGTGTTCTCCACCGGCGCGCGGGCCCGGGTCCGGGCGGGGGGGCGGCGGCTGCTGCTCGCCTCCATCTCCGGCGGGGTCGGGGTGATCATGGCGGAGGCGGCGGTGCGCGCCGGCCTGACGCTGCCCGCGATCTCGGCCCCCTGCGCGGCGGCGCTGCGGGCGCGGCTGCCCTTCCTCAGCCCCGCCAATCCGCTGGACGTGACCGGGCAGGGCGGGACCGATTTCGCGCTTCTGTCCGACGCGCTGCGCATGGCGGTGGCCGATACCGGGGCCGACGTCGCGATCTGCTTTCTCGGCCGCGTCGCCCGCAACGCCGACACGGTGGCCGCCTATCTCGACCTGCTGGACCGGCTGGAGGCGGAGGCGCCGGGCGTGCTGTTCCTGACCTCGGGCATGTTCACGCCGGAGGTGGAGCGCGCCTTCCGCGCCCGCGGCCGGCTGGCCTTCGCCGACCCGTCCCGCGCCGTGGCCTGCGCCGCGACCCTCGCCGGGCTGGCGGAGAGCTTCGCCGCGCCGGCGCCGCTTCCCGCGCCCGACCTGACCGCGCTCCGCCGCCCCCGCCCGGCGGAGACGCCGGACGAGGCGGAGGGCTACGCGATGCTCCGCGCCGCGGGCGTGCCGGTCCCCGAATTCCGCGTCGTCAGCTCGGGGCCGGAGGCGGAGGCGGCGGCCCGGGAATGGGCCGGGGACCGGGGCGGGCGGAGCGTGCCCAAGGTCCTGTCCCCGGACCTCGCCCACAAGTCCGACCTCGGCGGCGTGCGGCTGGGGGTGACGGGCGAAGGCGCGGCGGAGACCTTCGCCGCGATGCTGGCGCAGGTGGCCGACGCCGCGCCCTCGGCCCGGCTGCGCGGCGCGCTATCCATGCGCCAGGCGCATGGATTCGAGGAAATCATCATCGGCGCGCGCATCGATCCGCAGCTCGGTCCGGTGGTCATGGCTGGCCTCGGCGGGGTGCTCGCGGAGGTGCTGGGCGACGTCGCGGTGCGCGAGGCGCCGGTGTCGGAGGCGGGCGCGCGCGCCATGCTGGACGCGCTGCGCGGCGCGCCGCTGCTGACCGGCGCGCGGGGCCGCCCGCCCCGCGACCTCGCCGCCGCGGCGGCCGCCATCGCCGCGCTGTCGCGCTTCGCCGCCGCCAACGCCCATTGGCTGGCATCCATCGAGATCAACCCCTTCGCCCTGTTCCCCGCGGGCGAAGGCGGCCTGGCGCTGGATTGCGCCGTCGCGCTGAAGGAGGACCCTGCATGACCCGGCTTCGCACGAGCCTGACCGACCGGCTGGGGCTGAACGCCCCGATTTTCGGCTTCTCCCACGCGGTGGAGGTGGTGGCCGCCATCACCAATGCCGGCGGCTACGGCGTCTACGGCGCCACGCGGCGCCTGCCGGAGGAGATCGCGGCCGAACTCGCCTGGATCCGCGCCCGGGTCGGCGACCGGCCCTTCGGGGTCGACCTGGTGATCCCCGCCAAGGTGCCCGAGAAGAACGACCGCGACGCGCTGGAGAAGGAGATCCCCGACGCCCATCGAGCCTTCGTCGCGGGGATCGAGCGGAAATACAACGTCCCCAAACCCTCCGGACCCGGGATGCGGACCCGCTTCATCCGCTCGGAGGAGATCCAGGACGCGCAGATCGCCGCCGTGGCGGCCTCGGACGTCGACCTGGTGGCGCTGGGCATCGGCTGCCCGCCGGAGGTGGTGGCGACGATGAAGGCGCGGGGCAAGATGACCGTGGCCCTGGTCGGGCAGGAGCGGCACGCGCGCAAGGCGCTGGAGGCGGGCGTGGACCTGCTGGTGGCGCAGGGCGGCGACGCGGGCGGGCATACCGGGGTGGTGGGGACCTTCAGCCTCGTGCCGCGCATCGTGGATCTGGCCGGCGACGTGCCGGTGCTGGCCGCGGGCGGCGTCGCCACGGGGCGGCATGTGGCGGCGGCGCTGGCGCTGGGCGCGGCGGGGGTCTGGGTGGGCACCGCTTTCCTGCTGACCGACGAGAACGCCGCCCATCTGACCGAAGGCGAGGTCGAGGCGCTGGTCCGCTCCCAGGCCACGGACACCGTGATCAGCCGGGCGGAAAGCGGGAAACCCTTCCGCCAGACCCGATCCGCCTGGTCGGAGGAATGGGCCGCGCCGGGCGCCCCGCAGCCGCTGGGCCACCCGCTGCATGACGTGCTGGTCGGCGACATCCTCGGGGCCATCGAGGAGCACGACGTCAAGCCGCTCGCCCATTCCGGGGCCGGGCAGGGCATCGGCTGGTTCGACCGGATGCGTCCGGTGGCGGAGGTCATGGCCGATCTGGCCGGCGGGGCGGAGGCTGCGCTCGACCGCCTTTCCGCCGCGCATGGGCCCGCGCAAGGCGCGGAGCAGGGGAGGGTTCCGGCATGAACGCTCCCGCCCGCGGCCCCGACTTCTCCGAGGCCCGCGAACGCGCCTTCCGGGCCGAGATCGCGGAATTCGTCGCCGACAACCTGCCCGACCGGATGCGGCGGGACCACCTGCTTGGCCGCACGCTGAGCCGCGCCGATCATGTCCACTGGCAGCGCAAGCTGGTCGCCCGCGGCTGGGGGGCCCCGCACTGGCCGGAGGAGTGGGGCGGCGCGGGCTGGTCGATGCGCCAGCTCTTCGTGTTCGAGGAGGAGATGTCGGCGCTGGGCGCCCCGGCCTCGCCCGCCTTCAACACGAGGATGATCGGGCCGATCCTGCTCGCCCACGGGTCGGAGGCGCAGAAGCGGCGCTTCCTGCCCCGCGCGCTGAATTTCGACGACTGGTGGTGCCAGGGCTATTCGGAGCCGGGGGCGGGGTCGGACCTCGCCTCGCTCCAGACCCGGGCGGTGCTGGACGGAGATCACTACGTGGTCGACGGCTCCAAGATCTGGACCTCGGGCGGGCATATGGCGAACTGGATGTTCTGCCTGGTGCGCACCGACCGCGAGGCGCGGGCGCAGCAGGGGATCTCGTTCCTGCTGATCGACCTGACCGCGCCCGGCGTGTCGTTCCGGCCGATCCGGCATTTCTTCGGCGCCCATGTCTTCAACCAGTTCTTCTTCGACGGCGTGCGCGTGCCGGTGGAGAACCGGGTGGGGGAGGAGAACGCCGGCTGGACCATCGCCAAGGCGCTTTTGGAGCATGAGCGGCTTTATTCCGCCCGCCACACCGAGGCGCGGCGCAAGCTGGGACGGCTGCGGCGGCTGGCGGCGGAGGTGGAGCTGAACGGGCGGCCCGCGGCGCGGGACCCGCGGTTCCGGCAGGAGCTGGCGCGGCGGGCGATGGAGGTGCGCGCGCTGGAATACGCCACCATGCGGGCGCTGGAGCGGCTGGTGGAGACGGGCGAGATCGGGGCCTACGCCTCGGTGCTCAAGCTCAAGGGGATCGAGATCAACCAGCGGCTGGACGAATCCGTGATGTTCCTGCTCGGCCCCGACGCGCTGCCCGCGGACGCGGCCTGGGACGATCCGGAGGCGGCGTTCCCCCATCCCGACGCGCGCAACGCGGCCGAGGCCCGCTACTGGTTCCGCGGCCCCGCCATCGCCGGCGGCAGCCAGGAGGTCCAGCGCGGGATCATCGCCAAGCGCATTCTGAACATGTGAGCGGAGGGGGGATCATGCGTTTCGCGCCCACCGAGGACGAAGTGATGGTCGAGGACATGCTCGACCGGCTGATGACCGACATGATCGGGGCCGCGCCCCGTCGGGACGGGGAGCCGCCGGCGCCGGAGCCGGCGGAGCTGCGCGCCCGGCTGGGGGACCTGGGCCTCTGGGGCGGCTGGCTGCCGGAGGCGGCGGGCGGCGGCGGGGGCGGGGCGCGGATGCTGATGATCCTCGCCCGCGGGCTGGGCCGCCGCCCGGCGGGCTGCGACGCCATAGGCTCCTGCGTGCTGCCCGGCGCCCTGCTGGCCCGCGCCGCGTCGGGGCGGGGGCCGGGGAAGGCCGCGGCCGCCGCGCTCTGCGCCCGGCTGGCGACGGGGGAGGCGACGGCGGCCGCGGCCCTGTTCGAGCCGCGGCGCCGCTGGGCGCTCGACCCGCGGCTGGCCGCGCGGGCGGAGAGCGGGGACGGGGGCGCGACGCTGACCGGCGAGAAGGCCCATGTCGCCGCGCCGGTCGGGGCGGAGGCGTTCGTGGTCTCGGCCGCCGAGTCGGGAGGCGGGGGGGCGGGAGGCGTCTCGGTCTGGCTGGTTCCGGCCGATACGCCGGGGCTGCGTGCGCGGACCTACCCGACCTATGACGGGGCGGAGATGGCCTCGCTCACCCTCGACGCGGTGCGGCTGCCGGAGGCGGCCCGGCTGCACGGGCCCGGCGAGGGGGCGGCGGCGGTGGAGGAGGCGGTGCGCATCGCCCGCTTCGCCATGGCCGCGGAGGTGCTGGGCGCCTGCGAGTCCGGGCTGGCGCGCACCGTGGACTACCTCAAGGACCGCAAACAGTTCGGCCGGCCGCTGGCCAGTTTCCAGGCGCTCCAGTTCCGGGCCGCGGACCTGCATGCGGAGATCGAGCTTTTGCGCTCCGTCGTGCTGGGCGCGGCCGAGACGCTGGCCGGCCCGCCCACCGCGCGGGCCCGCGGCGACGTGGCCGCGGCGGCGGCGATGGCGGCGGAGATCGGGGACCTGGCGGGGCGCGAGGCGATCCACCTGCACGGCGCCATCGGCATGACGCGGGAGCTGGGGGTGGGCCGACACCTGATGCGGGTCAACGCGCTGACCGCCTGGCTGGGCGATGCGGACCACCTGCGCGACCTGAGCCTGAGCATGGATGAAGAGGAGGCGGCGGCATGAGCGCGCCTGCGACCGCGGATACCGAAAACCGGGTGCATGTCGAGATCGACGGCCCCGTCACCGTCGCCACGCTGGATGCGCCGGCCTATCGCAACTCCATGGGCGCGCCGGGGATCCGCGACGGGCTGTCGGCCGCCATCGCCGCCTTCGAGGCCGACCCCGGCCAGCGCGCCTTCGTGCTGACCGGGGCGGGGGGCGTGTTCTCGGCCGGCGGCAACCTGCGGGCGCTGCGCGAGATCCGGGACGAGGACGCGATGCGCGCCCGCATCCGCGGCGCGGACGGGCTGGCGGGGACGATGCTGACCAGCGCCAAGCTCTACCTCGCCGCGGTGGAGGGACCGGCCTTCGGGGCGGCGCTGGGGCTGGTCTCGGGCGCCGACTATGCGGTGGCGGGGCAGGGCGCGCGGTTCTGCGCGGCGCAGGTGCGGGTCGGAGCCTCCCCCGACGGGGGCCTGTTCTGGACCCTGCCGCTGCGCATCGGCCGGGCCGCGGCCAAGCGGATGCTGATGACCGGCGAGGAGATCGGGGCCGATCGCGCCGCGGCCCTGGGGCTGGTCGACGAGCTGGTTCCCGACGGGACCGCGCGGGAGGCGGCGGTGAAGGCCGCCCATCGCCTCGCCCGCGGGGCGCCGCTGGCCCAGGCGACCGTGAAGCGGTTCTTCGCCGACCACATCGCGGGCCGCGACGCGGTGCTGGACTGGGAGCGGGAGACGGCCATCGCCAACTTCCTGACCGCGGATTTCCAGGAGGGCGCCTCGGCCTTTCTCGAAAAACGCCGGCCGGTGTTCCGGGGGGAATGAGCGTGGCCCCGACCGCGCCGCAGGCCGCCCCCGCGCGTCAGGCGCTTCACCCCGGGCGCCTCATGCGTTACCTGTGCGCCGGTTTCGCGGACCGCTGCCGAAGGGAGGGCGCGCCGGCGCATGGATGACGCCTCCGATCACGACCGCGCCGCGCTGACCGCGGCCGAGCCCGCCGCGCCGTTGCGTCCCGCCGGCGCGCCGGGGCTGGGCCTCGCCCCCGGCGACCTGCCCGGGGCGGAGGCGCCGCCCCTGACCCTGCCCGAGCAGATCGCGGTGAGCCTGGCCCGCGACATCGTCAACGGCCGCTTCGCCGGGGGCGAGAAGCTGTCGGAGGCCAAGCTCGCGGAGCGGTTCCACGTCTCCCGCGGGCCGATCCGCGACGCGATCGAGCTTCTGGAACGCAACATGTTCGTCTATTCGCGGCCCCGGCGCTCGGCCCGGGTGGCGTCGATGACGCGCTACGCGATCCGGCAGGTGTTCGACATGCGCGCGCTGCTGTCGGGCCTCGCGGCGCGCTACGCCGCGCGCAACGCGACGCCCGAGGATGTGGCGGAGATGCGGGCCCGCCTGGCGCTGCTGGCCGGGCTGGTGGCGCGCGAGCCGTCGGACGCGGACGCGATCTACGCCCAGAACTACCGGCTGTGGCTGGTCCTGCACGCGGCGGCGCGGGCGCGGAACGTGACCTTCGTGACCCGCTCCATCTCCGGCGCCGGGATCTGGCAGATCGCGCTGCGCGACCGGCTCAGCGCCTCGGCCCATCTCCACGCCACGCAGGCGCTGGTCGAGGACTGGCGGGCGATGATCGACGCCATCGAGGCGCGCGACGAGGCGGCGGCGGAGCGGCTCTCGCAGGAGATTTCCGAACTGGGCTGGCGGATGGTCGACGACGCGCTGCCCGCGGGCGACGGTCCGGCCTGAACCGGCGCGGCCAATCCGACCGAAGGTGACAAATCGCCTTTGACCCTGCGTCCGCCGTCAGTAGGGTGCCATTCACCAAGACGGCGCGTGGGGCGCTTGTTCGACGGGAGATGCGATTCCGTGAACGACTGTTCACGGCGTTTCAGTTGGCGGGGGCGGGCTTCACATGGCGGACGGCGCGAATATCGAAGCGGACGGCGACGTTTTCGCGGACCGGTTCTGGCGGGGCGAGGGCTTCACGTGGGACCGGGTCGTCTACGGCTCGATCAACGTCGCGGGATCGGCGGTGGAGGACGAGGACTGGTTCGAGCTGCCGCTGATCTCCGGGCACGATTACCGGATCACGATCTGGAACCCGGACGGCGGTCCGGTGGAGGTCGAGGCCGCGGATGTCGTGGCCGATGCCCGGCGCTATTCCGTGGAAACCCATCGCTATACCGTCGATGGAGTCTCGTATACGACGATCAGGACCTATACGAATACCTACACGGATTACATATCGGGCGCCGCATTTTTCGGAAACAACACGACGGAAGTTCTGACTTTCCGGGGGCCGAACACCAGCTCGTATGACGCCTATGATCTGTTCTTCGGCCTGGTCGGCGAGGTCGCCACGGACTACGCCTTCCTGGTCGAGGATCTGACCGACGACTTCACCGCCGGGCGCAGTCAGGCCGGCTGGCTGCCGCCGGGCTTCGGCAAGCAGGGCTCCCTGGAGACGACGGGCGACGTCGACTGGTTCCGCATGCCGGTGCAGGCGGCGGAGGGCGAGACCGGGCGCTATGTGGTCCGGCTGACCGGCGATTTCGGCGACGACCTGCCGTTGCCGGGCGAAGGGCTGATCCGGCTGGTCAACGGCTCCGGCGCCGCGGTGGCTGGCGACATGCTGTATTACGCGACCTACGTGCAGTCGGCGCGGGTGCTGCGCGAATACAGCTTCGATCCGGGCGTAAGCTACTACAAGTTCATCACCAACGCCGTTTACATCGTGTTCGAACCGCCGGCGGACGGAACCTATTTCGTCGAGGTCTCGCATCCAGCGGGCGAGGCGCCGTTCGACTACAGGCTGGACGTGGTCGAGGACCTGGACGACCAGCCCGCGCCGCCGGCTCCCGAGGACTACTGGGAAGACGATCGGGCCCCCGGGCCCGACGAGGGCGCGGGCGCGCTGTCCGGGCCGGACGACCGGGATTTCATGCTGTTCGAGGCGCCGCGGGAGCACGGCTTCGCCTCCGACCCGCATCGCTATGTGCTGGAACTGCGCGGCGACGGGCCGACCCCGGCGGCGCTGGGCGACCTGGAGGTGTCGCTGACGGCGGCGAAATCCCTGCTCCGCAAGGTGCATTCCGAGCTTCTGGGAACCTACTACACGGACTATACGGAACACGCGACGATCTCGGCCTACAGCCATTACAACCGCTTCGACGGCGAGGCGGTGCGCCAGTTCTTCTTCGACTGGCCGCTGGAGACCGCGCCCACCGGCGAATTCGTCCTGGACGCGCTGATCGGCCTGACCGTGTCCGGAGAGGCGCCGACCGACGACACCGACCTGCACGCGCTGGGCGGCTATCGCTGGTCGATGATCGGGATCGAGGATCCGGAGGCCGCGGACGCGCGCTCCGACCCCGCCGAGATCGTCGCGGGCGAGGCCGGCGAGCAAACCGGCGGCTTCGACTTCTCCGGCGACGAGGACTGGTTCCGCCTGCGCACCACGGCGGGGCAGGCCTATCGGCTGGTGGTGGAGGGGGACGGCGGGCCGCTGGCGCTCGCCCTCGCCATGGTGCAGGAGCGGGTCTATACTGGGCCGTCCTATGACCTGTCCTACTATTTCAACGCGCTCGATCAGTTCAGCGACTACCAGCACCCCACGGGCTACGCCATCCAGGACGGCGCGGTCTTCAGCTTCACCGACACCGATGCGACGCGGCCCAAATACCTGCTGCTGAAGGGGCTTCCCTCCGACTATCGCCTGCGGCTGGACCTGCTGGGCGACGATTTCGGCCACAGCGATTTCGAGGCGGGCGCCTTCGCGGACGGCGCGGCGGAGGGGACGAACGAAACCGTCTTCGACCGCGACTGGATCCGTATCGACGCGACGACCGGGCAGGTCCACGACCTGACCCTGATCGCGACGGAGCCGGGTTCGGATACGCGCCTGCCGATGTCGGGGGACGCGGCCGACTATCTGACGCTGGTCGACGCCTCCGGCGCGGCGCTCGACGCCGAGATCTGGCTTGAGCCGGGGGCGGACGGGCCGCAGGCGCGGCTGCGCTTCGGGGTCAATGTCGACGGGCCGGTCTTCGCGCAGGTCACGGTCGGGACCGCGGTCGGCGGCCCTGCGGACTGGCGGCTGACGCAGGCGACGACGCCGGTGGACGACCTGCCCTACGCGCCCTCCACCCCCGCCGCGATCGGGGACGGGGAGAGCGTCTCGGGCGCCATCGACTTCGCCGGCGACCGGGACAGCGTGGAATTCGTGGTCACCGAGACCGCGAACCTGAAGCTGCGGCTCTATGGCGACGGGCCGACGCCGCTGGACCTGGACGACGCGGGTCTGCTGCTGCATGTGACGGCGGTGTCCGCGCCGGGCGCGTTCGCGGGGACCTATGATTTCGGCACGACGCCGGGCTCGTTCCTGGGACAGGACTATCTGGACCTGAGCTTCTCGGCCGGGTCGCCCTCCGGCGCGGTCTTCACCTATTTCGCCTCCGTCACCGGCGATCTTCCGGGCGGCTGGCGGCTGGTCTTCGACGAATACGCCTCCGACCCCGATCCCTCGGGCCGGTCGCTGCCGACGGGGAGCTACCGCTTCGCGACGAAGGACGTCACGGGCCTCTCGCGGCTGGATTTCGACGGCGACGCCGACGTGATCCGGCTGGACGTGGACCGGGTCGACCAGTGGCGGCTGTCGGTGTCCGGGACGGGGGAGACGCCGGCGTCGCTGACCGAGATCGGCGTGTTCCGCCGCGGCGAGGGCGGCGTGGGCTACGGGTTCGAGACGCTGGCCCAGGTGGTGTCGTTCGACGGGTTCGGGTCCGACGTGCTGCTGTTCGACGTGGACGAGATCGGGCCGGGGACGGAGTATTTCGTCGACCTGCGCGGGCTGACCGGCGATTACGAACTGCTGCTGGAGAACACCGACGACCATCCCGACGCGCCGGACGAGTTCGGCGCCGGCGGCATCGTCCTGCCGGTGGGCAACACGGTGCCGGGCGAGCTGGAGGCGGACGACGACATCGACCTCTTCGCGCTGGAGATCGAGGCCGGCCGCACCTATCAAGTGAAGCTGGAGCGGCCCGACGGCGCCCCCTTCCCGGAGGACGCGCCGTTCCGGCCGCTCGCCCTGCTGCGCGAGGCCTATGGCGGGGTCTATTCGTTCGGCGACGCCCATCGGCGGTTCGCGCATGAATCCCGGACCGATCCGGGCCCGGTCTCCCGCATCACCGAGCAATACATGACCTTCATGTCGCCGGTGGCCGACGGGATGTTCCTGTCGGTGGGCTCCGACCTGTTCGGGGCGCCCTTCGACTACCGGCTGAGCCTTGTGGACGTCACCTCGCCGGACGACCTGAGCGACTCCGTCGCGGTCGATCTGGCCGGGGCGGGGGCGATGGACGCGCGCGACGCGCCGGCGCGGATGACCAGCCGCATCGACTTCGCGGGCGACCGGGACTGGTTCGACATCCGGGTCGAGGCCGGTTCCGAATACAAGCTGACCGTGGTGGGCGACGGGTCGGACCCGTTCGACGTGACCACGATCCAGCCGGAGATGCAGCGGGCGGTGCGCCGGCCCGACGCCTCGCCGGAATCGGTGACCGATCTGTTCGCCACGATGCTGACGGGGACCTATGCGGACGGTCGGGTCTACGTGCAGACCACGGTCCACGCGGGTTACTTCGCGACCGGGACCGAGGTCGACCTGCGGTTCGCCGTCGCCGCCGGCTCCGACGCGCTGGGCGGCTACGAGGTGCTGGTCGAGGAGATCTTCGACTCCGCCGCGACCTTCCCCGGGGCCGATCCCGACGGGATGGAGCAGGTCGATCCGGACGTCGCTTTCGCCGGGCGCTTCGACGCGCTCGGCGACACGGACTTCTTCTTCCTCGACGACGTGACTCCGGGCGAAACCTACCGGGTGATGTTGCTTTCCGACGATCCGGGCGTGCTGGACGGGATGGAGGCGGCGCTCTACGGCCGAACGAACGCCCTGGGCGGGTCGTATAACTTCGGCGCCTATTCCTTCGAAAGCTACGACGTGGCGGGCGGGCGCGCGCTGTTGTTCGACGCGCCGGCGCCGGGCGGAGCGAACGCCGCGGTGCTGCAGCTCAACGGGCGGCGTCAGGGCGACTTCACCCTGCTGCTGGAGGCGGCGCCGGACCCGACCGCGGTGGACGACGTTTTCCACCTGGCGCCGACCGGGGGGACGTTCTCCGGCAACGTGATCGCCGGCGGGGCGATGGGGCCGGATGTCGATGCGCTCGACCGGCCGCTGAGCGTCACGGGGATCGTCGGCCATCCCGGCATGGTCGGACAGAGCTTCGACCTGCCGGACGGCGGGCGGGTGCGGATCAACGCCGACGGCCAGTTCTGGTTCGTGCGCGGCGACGATTTCGAGGACCTCGCCAAGGGCGAAAGCCGAACGGTCGGCGTGGAATACCAGATCGGCAACGGCGCCGGCGGCTTCGACACGGCCCGGCTGGACTTCGTGCTGACCCCGCCGAACGCGGCGCCCGAGGCGCGCGACGACGCCTTCGCCACCAACCCGACCGCCACCTTCTCGCGCAACCTGCTGGCCGACAACGGCGCGGGGGCGGACGGCGACCCGGACGGCGACGCGCTGCGCATCCTTTCGGTCAACGGGCGCCGGGACATGGTGGGCCAGCTGGTGCTGCTGCCCGAGGGCGGCAAGCTGCGGCTGAAGGCCGACGGCCAGTTCTGGTTCGTGCCCGACGGGGATTTCGACGACGTGGCCCCGGCGGAAAGCCGCGCGGTGTCCTTCGCCTACGAGGTTTCGGACGGGTTCGGCGGCGTCGACGCCGCGACCGCGACGCTGGTCGTGACCGCGCCCAACACGCCGCCGGTGGCGCGGGACGACGCCTTCGCGACGAACCGGACGGCGACCTACTCGTCCTCGGTTCTGGCGGATAACGGCGCAGGGGAGGATGTCGACCCGGACGGGCACGCGATCTCCGTCACCTCCTTCGAGGGGGCTGCGGGGAATGTGGGCCAGCGGCTCGACCTCGCCGGCGGCGGGGCGGTGCGGCTGCTGGCGAGCGGTCAGTTCTGGTTCGTGCCGGACGGGGATTTCGACGATCTGCTCCCCGGCCAGTCGCGAGCCACCTCCTTCGTCTACGGCATCTCGGACGGCAAGGGCGGGACGGACGCGGCGACGGCGACGATCACCGTCTCGGTCCCCAACGCGGCGCCGGTGGCGCAGGACGACGACGTGGCGGCGGGGCCGACGGCTACGATTTCGAAGAACGTGCTGGCGGACAACGGGCACGGGGCGGACGTGGACCCGGACGGGCACCCGGTATCGGTGGTCGCCTTCGAGGGCGCCGCGGCCAATGTCGGCGAGCGGCTGGACCTCGCGGGCGGGGGCGCGGCGCGGCTGCGGGCGGACGGGACCTTCTGGTTCGTGCCGGACGGGGATTTCGACGACCTGCAGTTCGGCGAAACCCGGGTGACCGGCTTCACCTATCGCGCGGGCGACCCCTATGGCGGCTCGGACGAGGCGGTGGTGCGCATCACCGTGACCGGGACCAACCGGGCGCCGGACGCGCGCGACGACGCCTTCGCCGCCAATCCCACGGCCACCTTCTCCAAGAACGTGCTGGCCGACAACGGCTTCGGGCCCGACAGCGACCCGGACGGCGACAAGCTGACGGTGAGCGCGGTGGAGGGGGCGGCGGGCCATGTCGACCAGCGCATCGACCTCGCGGGCGGCGGCGCGGTGCGGCTGAAGGCGGACGGGCAGTTCTGGTTCGTGCCGGACGGGGATTTCGACGACCTGCAGGCCGGGGAAAGCCGGGCGGTGTCGTTCGCTTACGCCGTCTCCGACGGCAGGGGCGGGACCGACACGGCCGCGGCGACGGTGGTGGTGACCGGGACCAACCGGGCGCCGGTGGCGGCGGACGACGCCTTCGCCACCAACGCCGTCGCCACCTATTCCAAGAACGTGCTGACCAACGCGCTCGGCGGGGCCGACAGCGACCCGGACGGGGATCCGCTGAGCGTGGTCAGCCTGAACGGCTCGGGCGCCAATGTCGATCAGCTGGTCGACCTCGTCGGCGGCGGGGCGGTGCGGCTGAAGGCCGACGGGCAGTTCTGGTTCAAGCCCGACGGGGATTTCGACGATCTGGGCCTGGGGGAGAGCCGGCAGACGGCGTTCTCCTACGGCATCTCCGACGGGCGGGGCGGGACCGACACGGCCACGGTGACGCTGACCGTCTCGGCCCCCAACCAGCCGCCGACGGCGCAGGACGACCTGGTGACCACCAACGCCACGGCGACCTTCTCGGCCAGCGTGCTGACCGACCACGGAAACGGGCCGGACACGGACCCGGAGGGGGCGGCGCTGAGCGTCTCCAGCTTCGAGGGGGCGGCGGGCAATGTGGGGCAGCTGGTGAACCTGGCGGGCGGCGGGCAGGTGCGGCTGCTGTCCTCGGGCCAGTTCTGGTTCAAGCCGGACGGGGATTTCGACGACCTCCTTCCCGGCCAGTCGCGCCAGACCGGCTTCGCCTACGCGGTGACGGACGGGCAGGGCGGGACGGATGCGGCGACGGTGACGGTGACGGTGGCGGTCCCGAACGCCGCCCCCGTGGCGCAGGACGACGAATTCCGGCTGGACTACGGCGCGGGCACGCAGGCGGGGAGCCTGTTCGCCGATCACGGGAGCGGGCCGGATGCGGACCCGGACGGCCATGCGATCCAGGTGATCGCGGTGAACGGCGACGGCGGGCTGATCGACGAGGGCTTCGACGTCACCGGCGGCGGACGGGCGCGGGTGCTGGCCGACGGGCGGTTCTGGTTCGTGCCGGGCGACGATTTCGACGCGCTCGCGCCGGGGGCGCAGGCGGAGGCGTCGTTCTCCTACCGCATCTCCGACGGGTTCGGGGGCGAGGACGACGCGCTGGTCCGCTTCCTGGTCGACGGGCCGATCGAGCCGCCCTGATCCGCCCTGAGCCGGACGCGCGGGGGCGCCTCCGCCCCCGCGCATCTCTCCGACCGGGCGGGCGGACGGTCAGCCCACCTGCCGCTCCGCCTCCCGCCAGTAGCCGGCGCGCAGGGCCTTCTTGTCGGGCTTGCCGATGACGGTCACCGGGATGGCGTCGACGATGTCCACGCTTTTCGGGGCGTGGGCCGCGCCCTTGGCGGCGCGCACCGCGGCTATCAGGGCCGCGGGCTCCGGCCGGGCGCCGGGACGGGGAACCACCACGGCCTTCACCGCCTCGCCCCATTTGGGGTCCGGCACGCCGATGACGGCGGCGGCGGCGACGGTCGGGTCGGCGGTGAGCACGTCCTCGATCTCCCGCGGGTAGATGTTGAAGCCGCCGGAGATGATCATGTCCTTCTTGCGGTCGACGATGAACAGGAAGCCCCGGTCGTCGGCCCGCGCCATGTCGCCGGTATGCAGCCAGCCGCCGGAAAGCGCGGCCTCCGTCTCCGGTCCGCGCTTCCAGTAGCCGCGCATCACATGGGCGGCGCGCACGCAGATCTCGCCGACCTCGCCGGGCGCGACGGGGCGGTCGTCCTCGTCCAGCAGCGCGGCGGAGACCTGGGGGATCGGGCGGCCGGCGGCGGCGAACAGCTCGGGCTCGGCCGGGTCGTGCTCGTCCTTGCGCAGGACCGAGATCGGATAGCCCTCGGTCTGGCCGTAAAGCTGGGAGAAGACCGGGCCGACCCGCTCCAGCCCCTCGCGGAGGCGGGTGGGGGACATGGGCGAGGCGCCGTAGAGCAGCAGCTCCAGGCTGCTGAGGTCGGTGCGGGGAAGGTCGGGATGGTCCAGCAGCCCGTAGATCATGGTCGGCACCATCAGCGCGGTGTTGATGCGTTCGCGCGCGATGGCGTCGAGCACCCGGGCCGGGTCGAAGCCGTGCTGGCAATGCACCCGTCCGCCGCGCATCAGCGCTGGCAGGACCTTGGTGCCGCCGACATGGCTGTTGGGCGCCACGGCCAGATAGGCGGGCCGGTCCGGCCATTCGAAGGCGGAATGGACGGCGAGGGTCAGCGCGCTCCACGACCTGTGGTCGCGGAAGGCGCCCTTGGGGCGGCCGGTGGTGCCGCCGGTATAGGCCAGCCAGGCGATGTCCTCGGGCGCGCAGACGTCGGCGGGGGCATGGGCGCCCACGTCCTCGGCTTCCTCCAGGAAGGCGCGGCCGTAATCGGCGGGGCCGAGCGTGAGGACGGCGCGCAGGCGCGCGCAGCCCGCGACCAGCTCCGCCCCGCGGGCGCCGAAGGCCTCGGCGTCGATCAGCAGGTGGTCGACCTCCGCATCCTCCAGCACGAAGAGATGGTCGGCCAGCGAGCCCATCGGGTGCAGCGGCGTCTGGCGCAGGCCGAGCCCGGCGGCGGCCATGCCCGCGATCCAGGCGTCGCCGCGATTGGCGTGCAGCACCGCGAGGCTGTCGCCCTTGCGCATCCCCAGCCGGGTCATCGCCGCCTGGGCCCGGCCGATCAGGTCGAGGCAGGCGGCGCGGGTGAACCGCCCGCCATGGCCGTCGAAGGCCACGCGGTCGGGCCAGCGGCGCAGCGCGCGCAGGGCGATTTCGAAATTGGTGGGGCTGTCGGTGATCCGCGACATGGCCGGCCTTCCTCCCTTAGCGCCCCTGGGGTCCGGCCTGCGTCGTTGCTCGACGTCTCGACCGGGGGGCGGGGCATTGTCGGAGGGGCTGGGCGGGAATTCAACCGCAAGGAAGGGGGAGGGCGCCGGGCGGGGCGCCCCCCGCCGGGGTCACTCGGTCAGGTGCTCGCGCAGGGTGGAGCCGCTGTATTCGGTGCGGAACACCCCGCGGCGCTGCAGTTCGGGGACCACGGCGCGGCAGAATTCCTCGAACATGCCGGGGAAATGGGTGGGGGAGACCACGAAGCCGTCGCAGGCGCCGCTTTCGAACAGGTGCGTGAGGTGGTCGGCGATCGCCTCGGGCGTGCCGACGATCTCGTTCTCGGCGTTGCGGGTGGCCACGTCCTGCAGGGTCCGTCCGGTGGCCTTCATCTCCTGCGCCAGAAGCTGTTCCGAGCCCTTCATGCCCTGCGCGCCCTGCGCGGCGGCGAGGTCGGCCACGTCGCGGACCTTGGTGATGTCGGTCCCGAGATTGGACGACAGGCTCGCCGCGTTCAGCTCCATGTCCACCAGCGATTGCAGGTAGTCCGCCTTCTCCCGCGCGATGGAGGGGGTTTCGCCGATCACCACCGACACCGCGGTCAGCACCGCGCAGCTTTTCGGCGGCCGGCCGAAGGCGTCCATGCGGGCGTGCAGGTCGTCGCGGAAGGCGCGCATGTCCTCCTCCGCCCGCTGGATGGTGAACACGGCCTCCGCCCAGCGCGCGGCGAATTCCCGGCCGCGGTCGGAG
Source organism: Pseudomonadota bacterium (assembly GCA_036154955.1). GTDB lineage: Bacteria > Pseudomonadota > Alphaproteobacteria > Rhodobacterales > Rhodobacteraceae > Albimonas. Next base: position 31,079 of record JAYZWL010000115.1, read on the forward strand.
GCGCCGGCCTGCATGATCACCGGCCGCCCCTGCGGGGAGCGGGGGATGGAGAGCGGGCCGCGGGTCTTGACGAACCGCCCCTCGTAGTCGGCGTAATGCACCTTGTCGGGGTCGGCGAAGCGGCCGGCCTTCTTGTCGAGGATCATCGGGTCCGGATCCCAGCTGTCCCAGAGCTTGAAGCAGGCCTCAAGCACCTCGTCGGCGCGGTCGTAGCGCAGCTCGCGCGGGGGGAGCCCGTCGAGCCCGGCGTTCTTCGCCTCCAGGTCGGTGGCGGAGGTGACCACGTTCCACGCGCAGCGCCCGCCGCTCATCATGTCGAGCGAGCCGAGCCAGCGGGCGAGGTGATAGGGGGTGTTGAGCGAGGTCGACAGCGTCGCCCCCAGCCCCAGCCGGGTGGTGGCCGCGGCCATCACCGGCAGCACCACCATCGGGTCGAGCCAGCTGATCTGCCCGCCGCGGCGCACATAGGCGTCGGGCCCGCCGGAATGGATGTCGTAGAGGCCGAAGAGGTCGGCGAAGAAGCAGCCGTCGAACTTCGCCTGCTCCAGCGTGCGGGCGATGGAGGCGTAGCGTTCAGGCGTGAAGATGTCGTCGAGCCGGGATTCGGGATGCCGCCAGCCGCCGGCGTGGCGGGCGGTCGGCCCGGTCTTGAGATAGGCGACGAGATGCATCTTCGACTGGGTCTTGGGGTCGGTCACGTCCCGGGGCTCCTGGCTTCGCGCGGGGGCCTCCGGGCCGGCCGCGGGGGGTTGCGGGCGCGGCGAGGCCCCGCCGCAGGCCCGTCCGCCTGCCGATCAGACGCCGGTCGGGCGCGGATCGCAATGTTTGTGTAGCAACGATCTCGAAATTTTTCGGCGGGACCGAACCGCGCCCCGGACTTGATCCGGGGCCTCGCGCGGGCGGCGGGGGCGGAGAGGCCCCGGGTCAGGCCCGGGGCGCGACTCTTGCGGGCGGCGGGGGCGGTCAGAGGCGGTGGTGGCGCATGAAGGCGTTGATGGTTTCGACGCAGACCCGCCAGGCGGGCTCGTAATCCACCAGCACATGGTTGCGGCTGTCGAGCGGGGTGAAATGCGCGCCCGGGATGCCGTCGGCCAGCGCCCGGCCCATGGAGAGCGGAATGCGCTGATCCTTGTCGGAATGCAGCACCAGCGTCGGCGCGCGCACCGCGGACAGGCGGTGGCGCACGTCGATCTCCCCGAACGCGTCCTGGAAGCGGGCGGCGTTGCGGGGCGACGTGGTCAGGCGCTGGAACTCGTCGAACCAGGCCAGTTCGCCCGCATCGGCGCCGGGCATGAAGGTCTGGGAGAAGATGTGCCGGTAGGCGGGGTTCTCGGTCCCCCAGCCGACTTCGGTCAGGGCGCGCACGGCCTCGCGGCGGGCCTGCTCCTCCGGGCTCGCGGTATGGCGCCAGCCGGCGGCGTAGCCCCCGATCAGGATCAGGCCCGACACCCGCTCGGGGTGGCGCACGGCGTATTCGATGGAGACGGCGGCCCCCTGGGAGATGCCCAGCAGCGGGAACCGCTCCAGCCCCAGTTCGTCGGCGACCGTCTCCAGGTCCATGACGAAGGCGTCGAAGCTCAGGTCGTCCACGTCCCAGTCCGACAGGCCGCAGCCGCGTTCGTCATAGCGCACGAAGCGGCGGTCGCGGGCGAGTTCGGCGAAGCAGCGGCCCCAGATCGGGCTGGTCCAGTCGAACTCCAGATGGCTGAGCCAGTTGGCGGCCTTCAGCACCGGCGCCCCCTCGCCCACGGTCGCGTAGGCGATCTGGGCCCCGTCCTCGGCGGCGCAGAAGCCGATGCGCTGGTCGCGCAGGTTGTTCTTGGCGATGCGCGACGGGATCCAGGCGGGGCCGGAGGCGGTCGCGGGCTCGGGCGCGGGGGCCGGCCCGGGAGCGGGGGCGCCGAAGGGCGGCGGGGCGAAGGCGGGCGGGGCGGCCGGCGCGGGAGGGCGGGCGGCCTCGGCCTGTTCGGCCTCATGCGCCGCGGCGCCGTCCGGGTCCGCCTCCCGCCACAGGCGCAGCCACTTGGGCGCGGCGATCGCCGGCAGGTCGGGATGGGTGGCGAGCAGGCGCAGGACGGCGGCGCGGGCGAGGGCGGCGTCGTCCCGCTCCACCTGCAGCCAGGACAGGAAGGCGTCGTCGCCGGCCGCGTCCAGCCCGTCGAGCAGCACCGCGTCGAGACGCCGGGCCATGTCCTCCAGCGTCGCCACGTCGAGGGCCTCGGGGGACTGGCGCAGGCGGGCGTGGATCTCGCGGATGTCGATGGAGGCGCCGGCGGCGGCGAAGGACACCCGCTCCCGGTCCGCGACGATGCGGGGCCGGTCGGGCTCGTCCACCACCGAGCGCAGCTTGGACAGCGACCAGCGCAGCGCGGCCTTGGGATCGTCGGGAATGTCCCAGAACAGCTCGCACAGCCGCTCGCGCCGATGCGGGCGGCCGGTGGCGACGAGAAACGCCAAAAGCGCGCGGGTTTTTCGGGATGCAGGAAGTGGAATATCCCGCCCTTCGCGGCTGACGCGCAATTCGCCCAGCAGAGATATGCTGAAATCCCCGATGAACGATGGCTGCATATCAACACCTCGGCTCGTTTCTAGTAGGAACGGGCCCGCTGTTCGTCCCTGCGCGGTCAGGTAGGAATGATTTTCAGATAGCGTCATCGGTTGCCGGGCGGCAACCGCTTTGTGGCGGCGCGAGGGCGGGGCCGGGAGGCTGACGCAGCGTGACGCGGCGTCGTCCGCCGCCCTGACGCCTGTCCGGGCGTCGGGTCGCGGCGGGGTCGCGGCGCGCGGGGGTCCGCTCAGCCCGGCCGAATCATGCGCAGGGGCAGGCGGCGCACTGGTCGAGCGCCGGCATGTCGAGCGCGAGGCCCATCGCCCCCTGCACGGCCAGCATGGCGCTGAGAAACGGCAGGATGGCGAGCTTCGGCATCGAGAAGGGCGTGGCGAAGGCGCCGGCCATGCTGCACGCCATGGCGCCGCCCGCCTGCACCGCCTCCAGGTCCGGCAGCAGGTCCAGCTTGCCGGCCAGCGCCAGCGCGCCGAGCGGCAGGGGCAGGGGGAGGCCCGCCCACATCCGAAGCATGGCGTCGGCGCGCTGGAAGGCCATGGGGGAGAGGTCGCCGAAGGCCTGCCGGGCGAGCGCGAGGCTCTCCATCGCCATGGCGAGCCGCAGGATAAGCGGCATCGGGATGGCGAGCGCCGGCGGGCTGAGGCCGGCGAGCAGGCCGAGCTGGTTGGACAGCGCCGGCAGCGCCCCCGCCTCGCCCAGCGGCGGCAGGTTCAGCGCCGCCATCATCGCCGGCAGCGCCGGCAGCCCGGCCAGCAGCCGCGCCCGGGCGAGCTGCGGCCCGGACAGGCGGAAGGCCATGGAGGGGAGCGCGGGGGGCGCGGGCGGCCCGCCGCCCCCCATCTCGAACGGGTCGAGCCCCATGGCCCGCAGGTCCAGCGCCAGCCGGGCGGCGAGGCCGAGATTGAGCAGGGACGTCAGCCGCAGCGTGGTCAGCCAGCCCAGCCGCGGCCAGACGTTGGCGGCGAAGCTGGACGCCGACCGCTGCATCTGGAAGTCGAGCTTCGGCAGGTCGGTCAGCGCGAAGGTCCCGCCCATCAGCGACACGGACATGGCGAACTGGCTCAGCCCCCCGCCGCCCAGCGCGATGTCGGGAAGGGCCATCGAGGACATCGCCGCCTCCATCCGCAGGTCGGCCCGCGACCCGGCCGCCAGCGCGGGGAAGGCGGCGACCATGCGCAGGGCGGGGGGCGGCGGCATGACCGCGCTCAGGCCGACGGCGAAGCGGCCGCGGGCCTGTTCGGCGGGGGCGGTGCAGAAGCAGGGCATGGGCTCAGGCCTCCACCGCCACGACCGAGACGTTGTCGGACCCGCCCCCGGCCAGCGCCGCCTCGATCAGCCTCGCGGCGACGGCCTCGGTCGGGCCGCAGGCCAGCAGGCGCGCCAGCTCCGCATCCGGCACATGCCGGGTCAGCCCGTCGGAGCAGAGCAGGAAGCGGTCGCCCGGACGCACCTCGCCGCGGCGCTTGTCGAGGGCGAGCGCCTCGCCCACCCCCACGGCGCGGGTGATCTGGTTGGCGTCGGGGTGACGCTCGGCCTCCTCCCAGGTGAGCTGGCCGGCCTCCACCATCTCGCCCACAACGGAATGGTCGATGGACAGCATCTCCAGCCCCCCGTCGCGCAGCCGGTAGAGGCGGCTGTCCCCGGCCCAGAGGCAGAGGAAATGGGCCTCGGCCACCACCAGGATCACCACGGTCGCGCCGATCACCGCGCCGCCCTGCCGGTCGGATTCGGCGCCGATGCGGCGGTGGGCGTCCTGCACCGCGTCGCGGGCGGCGTGCATCAGCGCGGCGGGGGGGAGGCCGGCGGGCAGGGCGGCCAGCGCCGCCACCACCGCGCGGCTGGCGAAGTCGCCGGCCGCATGGCCGCCCATGCCGTCGGAGACCGCCCAGCAGCCCAGGTCGGGGCGGGCGAGGACGGCGTCCTCGTTCACCGCGCGCACCCGGCCGGCATGGGTGAGCGCGGCCGAGCGCAGGGGGCGGGTCGCGGGATCGGGGATCATGGTCGGGTCCTCGGTCATCGGCGGTCGGCGGGGGCGGAGAGGGGCGGGCCTTCGGGGGCGAACAGCGCGGCCGCGTCCGCGGGGCCGGAGGGCAGGCCGGGCAGGCGCAGGACCCGCAGGGCGCCCCCCGCCTCCGCCGCCCAGAGCGAGCCGCCGGGGGGCGGGTCGGGGATCGGGGGCGCGGCGTCGGGCGCGGGGTCGTCTGCGGGGAGGGGCAGGGCCGCGAGCGCCCCGGCCAGACGGGCGGGGGGCGCGTCGAAATCCAGCATGGCCAGCGCCGCGTCCTCCAGCGCCGCGAACAGCGGGGCGGCGGCGCGGTAGGCGGGGCCGGGGGGGGCGCCGGTCTCCGCCGCCAGCGTCAGGGGGAATTCGCGCCCCACCCGGTCGACGCTGGGCATCAGCACGCCCGCCGCGCCGCGCGGACCGCACAGGCCGGGGGCGAGCGCGAAGCGCCAGATCGGCGCGGCGAAATAGGCGTCGCGCCAGCCCGGGCCCAGCGCCTCCCGCCCCTCGGTCAGCAGGCGCTGGAGGAAGGCGTCCCAGGGCGCGACGAATTCCGGCGACAGGCCGCGGCGCAGGAAATCCCCCGCGCCGGGCGCCTTGCCGAACCAGCCCCAGCCCGACCCCGAACCCCGGCCGGTTTCGGGCGGACGCCCGGGCGCCGCGGCCATCGCGTCCGCCCCGCTCACAGCGAGCGCGGGCAGCGGAAGCCGCCCACCGCCGAGCCGGAGAACGGGTTCAGCGCCGAGCCGGCCCGAAGCTGGAAGATCGCGATGCGCCCGCCGATGTTGAAGATCACCCGGTTGCGATCGGAGACGTTGGTGCGCCGCAGCTCCGCCGCGTCCAGCAGCCGGAACCAGGCCCAGGGCCCGTCCTGGCTGATGGCGTTGACCAGCCCCGCCCGCTCCGGCGCGAAGGCCGCGCGGGTGCGCCCGCCCGCCTTGCCGGGCCAGGTCAGCGGCGTGACCTGCGGCGGGCCGTGGGCGTAGGAGACGTCCTGCCCCTCGATCTCGATCACCACCTGCTCCACGTCCGGGTCCAGCGCCACCGGGGTCAGGTCGAAGGTGACGGAGGGCAGGCCGGGGGCGAGGAAGAAGCTGTCGCGGATCTCCGCCGCCTTCTGGAACTGGGCGAGCACGGCGTCGGAGATGCCCAGATCCACGCCGTTCACCCGCTTCCAGCGCCAGGGATCCGCTGTCACGTCGACGAAGGCGGCCAGATGCTCGCGGAAGAAGCCGTCGATCAGGCCCTGCGGGGCGAAGAGGCGGCCGAAATCCTGCAGGGCCACGTCGGCCTTGGCCCCCCGGTCGAACGGATAGCGGCCGTCGAGCGCGCGGGCGCAGAACGGCTGCACCCGGGATTGCCAGAGCGCGTTCAGCTCGGCCCGCGCGCCGCCGATGGCCACGCCGGAGGAGGCGGAGACCACCTGCGAGGTCCAGCGGTCCAGCGGCGCGGGCAGGCGGCCGATGCTTTCCTGAAGCCGGGCCGCGGCCCCGCCCTGCCGGGCGGCGAGCGTGGCGCCGGAGCCCTGGCCGAGCGACAGGCGGTTGAGGTCCTGGTAGACGGCGGTCATGCCGGCCAGAACCTCCTCGATCGGGGCGGGCCCGCCGTCGGGATCGTCGGCGCCGACCAGCGCGTGCAGGGCGGCGAAACGGTCCTCCACGAACTGTCCGGGCGTCTCGGGCGCGGGGCCGCCGGCGGCCTCGGCGGCGCCGGCCAGCGCCTCTGCCAGGGTCTGGGTCACGCCGTCGAGGCGCGAGACCAGCTCGCCCTGCGCCACGCCGCCCACCGCGGACCCCGCGCCCCCGGCCAGCGCCGCGGCGCCGCGGCCGCGGGTCAGCAGGGTCTCGTCCGCCACCGCGCGCAGGATGCCGACGATGGGGGAGCTGGGGCCCGACAGCAGGTTGAGCACCTCGGTCGCGTGGCTGAGGCTTTCCACCGGCACGATGTCGATATCGGCCAGCAGCCCGTCATAGCGGGCGATGTAGTCGTTGTAATAGAGGTTGGTCACGTCGCGGGCGAGCCGGGCCAGCGCGGCGGGCGAGGCGTCGATCCCGGCGCGCGGACCCAGCACCCGGGCCTCGTCCCGAAGCCGGGCCGCGAGCAGTGGCAGCGCGGGCAGGAAGCGGCCGTGGAAGCCCTCGCGGGTGTAGATGCCCTCCACCCCCTCGCCCAGCCCCTTGCCCGACGGGCGCAGCAGCACGCGGGAGGCGGCGGGGCCGCCGGCCTCCGACAGGCGGAACGGGGGCAGGTCGCGGGCGGCGGGGCCGGTGACCAGCGCCTGATAGACCCGCTCGGCCACCGGCGTCTCCGACAGGAGGCCGCGCACCTGGTCGACCAGCGGGCCGTTGAGCGCGATCTCCTGCATCGGCTGGGCGAGCAGCGCGTCGCGATGCAGGGCGAGGCGGGCGCGCAGGTCGTCCCGGCCGGGGAACTCCACCGACCAGTCGAGATCGGTCCAGCGGCGCACCCGCTCCGCGTCCATGGGGACCTGCAGGCCCAGCATCAGGTAGATGCGCAGCGCCTCGATCAGCAGGTCGGGGTCGTTGAGCGCGGCGCCCATCTGCGCCTCCAGCCGGTTCAGCAGGCGGGGCAGCAGCAGGGTGTTGAGCGCGGCGCGATAGGCCTGCGCCGCCTCCGCCCCCACCGCGTCGCCCTGGTAGAGCCCGAAGGTCATCGAGACCGGCGGGGCGGGGGCGCCGGCGGCGGGGTTGCCGGGCAGGTCGCGCAGGGCGTCGAGCGCGGGGACCACGGCGGCGAGGTCGGCGTCGGCCACGGGGCTGCCGGGGATGTCGGCGGCGAGCCGGCGGAACTCCGCCGCCGTGTCCGCCGCGCCGGCGATCAGCCCGGCGTTCGCCCGGTAGCTGAGGCCCCAGAGCGCGGTCGCCGCGGCCAGCGCCGCCACGCCCGCGGCCGCGGCCCCGCGCAGGGTCCAGCGATAGCGCCGCTCCGCCCGGTCGTCGGCGGAGACGAGGCCGGCTTCGGGGAACACCACGCCCGACAGCAGCCGGGTCAGGAAATAGCTGCGCCCGCGTCCCGCCCCGGTTCCGATGGCCTGGCGGGAGATGCCGAAGGTCCGGGCCATGCCGGCCATCAGCCGGTCGATGGGCGCGCCCTCCTGCGTGCCGGAGGTGAGGTAGACGCCGCGCAGCAGGGCGCGGTCTTCGAACCGGCTGTCGCGGAAGGTCTCGGCGAGGAAAGCCTCCGCCTCGCCGCGCAGGCTGGCGAGCTGGGCGGGGAAGCCGGCGATCAGGCTGCGGCGGGCGGGGTCGGTCTCGGCCTGCATCCGCTCCAGGCTCCGGTCCTCCAGCCGGGCCAGGAGGGCGGCGAATTCGGTCCCGAAGGCGGGGAGGGGGGCGGGGTCCGTTTTGCCCGCCAGCGGGAAGGTGAAGCCCCAGACCTGCTCCCGCTCCGCCGAGCCGAGGTCGTCGAAGAATTCCTGGAACCCCGCGATGCGGTCGGCCTTGGTGAACACCACGTAGACCGGGAAGCCCACGCCCAGCCGGCCGCGCAGCTCCGCCAGCCGGGCGCGCACGGCGCGGGCATGGGCGCGGCGCGCCTCGGCGCCCTGCAGGGCCAGGTCGGTGAGGCTGATCGCCACCAGCGCGCCGTTGATCGGCTGGCGCGCCCGGTGCTTCTTGAGCAGGTCGAGAAACCCGGTCCAGGCCTTCGCATCCGCCTCGCCGCCGCTTTCCTGGGTGGTGTAGCGGCCGGCGGTGTCGAGCAGGACGGCCTCCTCGGTGAACCACCAGTCGCAGTTGCGGGTGCCGCCGACGCCGCCCAGCGCGGTCTTTCCCATGCGCTCGGCCAGCGGGAAATGCAGGCCGGAATTGACGATGGCCGTGGTCTTGCCGGCGCCGGGCGGGCCGATGATGACATACCAGGGCAGCTGGTAGAGCGCGCGGGACCCGAAGCGGCCGGCGCGGCGGGACTTGCGCAGGAAGGCCAGCGCCTCGGTCATGCGGGCGCGCATCTCCGCCAGTTCGGCGGCCACCGCGGCGTCCTCGCCGGAGGGGTCGGCGGCGCGATCGGAGGCGGGGGCGGGGGCGGCTATCGCCTCGGTCATCGCCCGGTCGCGGCCCCGGCGGGAAAGCAGCACCGCGAGAATGGCGATCAGGGTCAGCGCGGCGAGGCCTGCCAGCGCCGCGAGCCGCACCGGGGCGGGGTCGAGCGGGCGCGCGTCGCCCAGCGCGATCAGGGGGCCGAGATACCACAGCGCCGCCCCCAGCCCCGCCGCGAACAGGCAGAGCGGGAACAGCACCGGATCGAAGAGGGAGCGGATGCGCTTGCGGATCATGGCTCAGCCTGCCTTCACCAGGAGGATTTCGATGCGCCGGTTGCGGGCGCGCCCCGCCGCCGTGTCGTTGGGGGCGATGGGTTCGGCGTCGGCCCGGCCCTCGGCCGTCAGGCGGGCGGGATCGGACAGCGCCGCGCCGATGCGGGTCATCACCGTGCGCGCCCGGGCCAGCGACAGCGCGAGGTTGGAGGGGAAGCGCGCGGTGCGGATCGGCTGGCTGTCGGAATGGCCGGCGACGATGACCTGCCCGGGCTCGTCCTCCAGCGCCGCGGCGACGCGGTCGACCACCGCCTCGAACTCGGGCGCCAGACGGTCGGAGGCGGGGGCGAAGAGGCCCTCGCCCACCAGCCGCACGGTCAGGGCGTTGCCGGAGGAGAACACCTCCACCAGCCCCGCCGCCACCTCGGGCGCGAGGAATTCGGCGATCGCCCGCCGCTCCGGCTCCGCCGGGGGCGCGGGGGGCGGGGGCGG
>JAYZWL010000116.1:0-3731 GCA_036154955.1 Pseudomonadota bacterium
AAAGGTCCATGTCCCCGCATCCCCGAGCCGGGGCCGGGATGCAAGAGGCGCGTCGGCGACGCGCCCGGAGGCGGGCGCGCCGCCCCTTTCGCGCGGCGACATCGGGGGCGGCGCAAGGCGCCCGCCCGCCGCCCCGCCTGCGACGAGTCCGCGCCGCGCGGGCGCCCCGGCGCCAGCGGCGCGGCGGTCGTCGCGCGGCCCCCGGGCGGCGCGGCCCGCGCCCGCCTGACCTCCGTCAGCCCGCCCCTTGCCCCCGCGCCCGGTCCCGTCCATTCTCCGCCCGAACATTCGCGCGGGTATGTGCAACGCCCGCCGCCGTCCCAAGGGAGGACCCCCGACCCATGTCCGCGCAGATGACCCGCGTCGCCCTCGCCTCGCGCCCCTCCGGCTGGCCGACGACCGACAACTTCTCCATCGAGACCGGCCCCGTGCCCGAGCCCGGCGCCGGTCAATTCCTCGCCCGCACCATCTGGCTGTCGCTCGACCCCTACATGCGCGGGCGCATGGACGACGGCCCCTCCTACGCCGCCCCGGTGCCGATCGGGGGCACGATGGAGGGGGGGACGGTCTCCGAGGTCGTCGCCTCGAACCACCCCGGTTACGCGCCGGGCGACATCGTGGTCGGGCGGCTCGGCTGGGCCACGCATGGCGTCTCGGACGGGACGGGGATGCGCAAGGTGGACCCGGACCTCGCGCCGCTGTCCACCGCGCTGGGCGTGCTGGGGATGCCGGGGCACACCGCTTATGCGGGGCTCAACGCCGTGGCGCAGGCGAAGGCGGGCGAGACGCTGGTGGTGTCCGCGGCCTCCGGCGCGGTCGGCAGCCTCGCCGTGCAGCTCGGCAAGGCCATGGGCATGACCGTGATCGGGGTCGCGGGCGGGGCGCGCAAATGCGCCTTCGTGACCGAGGAGCTGGGCGCCGACGCCTGCTTCGACCACCGCGCCGACGAGAGCGCCAAGGACCTCGCCGCCCGCATCGCCAAGGCCGCGCCCAATGGCGTCGACGTCTATTTCGAGAACGTCGCCGGCAAGACGCTGGAGGCGGTGATCCCCAACATGGCCCTGCACGGGCGCATCGCCATCTGCGGGATGATCTCGCTCTATTCCGGAAACACCATGGGCGACCGCAACCAGCTGCCGTGGATCTGGCGCTCGATCCTGGTCAAGCGGCTGCGGGTGCAGGGGTTCCTCGTGGGCGACCACATGGACATCCAGGACCGGTTCCTCGCCGAGGTCGGGCCGCTGGTGAAGTCCGGCCAGGTCAAGTTCCGCGAGACCGTGGCCGAGGGGCTGGAGGCAGCGCCCGAGGCGTTCCTCGCCCTGCTGCGCGGCGACAATTTCGGCAAGCAGCTGGTGCGCGTCGGCGCCGATCCGGCCTGAAGGGAGGGCGCGCGATGCCGCATGTCTGGATGATCCGCCACGGGCAGGCCTCCTTCGGGACCGACAATTACGACCGGCTGTCGCCGCTGGGCCACCGCCAGGCGCGGATGCTGGGCGAGTGGCTGGCCGCCCATGGCCAGTTCCCCGCCCGCATCATGGTCGGCACCCTGGTCCGCCAGCGCGAGACGGCCGAGGGCCTGGTCGAGGGGCTGGGCATGGGCTCGAAGACCCCGGACTTCGAGGTGCATCCCGGGCTGAACGAGCACAACGCGGATTCGATCATGCGCGGCTGGGTCGAGGCCGGGAACCCGCATCCCGGCCATGGCGACCGCAAGGCGCATTTCCGGGCGCTGACCCAGGCCGTGCTGGGCTGGCAGGCCGGCGAGATCGTGTCGGACGAGGAGAGCTTCGACGAATGGGAGGCGCGCATCGCCTCCGCCCTCGCCCAGGCGGCGGAGGGGGAGCGGCCGTGCTGGTGCGTGTCCTCGGGCGGGGTGATCGGCCAGGCGGTGCGGCTGGCGACCGGGGCGCCGGCGGCGACGCAGATCCGGCTGCAGATGCAGGTGAAGAACGCCTCCTTCTCCCGCCTCGCGGGACGGGCCGACCGGCTCAACCTGCTGAGCTTCAACGAGACCCCGCATCTCGAAGGCCAGGACGACCTGACCACCTGGAGCTGAGGGGCGGAGCGGGGCGGCGGGGCGTTCCCGGCGCGCCCGCCCGCTCGCCCGCTCGCCCGCTCGCCCGCTCGCCGATCTTCCTGGACGCGGAAGAACATCTCCCGAAGAGGAGATGAATACCGCCCTGATTGTGACAATCGTCACACAAATAAATATTGACGTTAGGGAACCCAAAAGCCACCCTTGGTTCACTTGATTTCCAAGTATGGCATATCGTGAGGTGTTCCCATGCGAGTTCTTCTCGCGCTGACGGTCGTCGTCAGCGCCGCCGCCGGCTGTTCCACAAGCGTGGCCGTGCCGGATATCGAAGCCTTTTCCGCCGCCGTGGTGAAAAGCGCCGATCTCGTCGACAAATCGCTGACGGCGGAGAAGCACGCCGACGCCTACCGCGCGGCCCGGGCCGCGAACGCGGTGTCTTCCGGCGCGCTTCTGACCTTCAGGGACGGCGACTGCCAGCCGCCGCAGGGACCGGACGCCAGCGCCATCGCGACCTGCGAGCTCGTGGCCTATGACCGGGCCGGCGCGGTGGTGGACATCGCGCCGGCGACCGACAGCGACGCGGGCCTCGGCAAGGTCGCGCACGACTACGCGGCGGCCCTGAAGGTCTACGCGACCGCGCTGGACGCGCTGGTCAAGACCGCGGCCCCGGAAGAGGCCGGCGCCGCCGCGAAGGACCTCGTCGTCGCCTCCGGCAACCTCGCCGACGCGGTCGGGGACGGGCGCTCGTCCTCGCAGGCGGCGCTGTTCGCCACCGGATCGGACCTGGTCGGCATGCTGTCCTCGATGGCGCTGGAGGCCTGGCGCCACAAGGCGGTGAAGCGGATCGCGACCGCCTCCGATCCCGCGGTGCGCGAAGCGGCGCTCGGCATCGCCCGCTGGCGCTATTTCGTGGAGAACGCGCGGCCGAACGACGGGCTGACCGCGAAACACGACGCGGTGATGAAGGCCGACGCCGCCCTGTCGCGGGCGCCGACCCGCGCCGACCTCGCCGAAAAGGCGCTGGCGGCGGAGGAGGCCTACGCCGCCGCGATCCAGGGCGCCGAGTGGCGGGCCTATCGGGAGATCGCCGAGGCGCATGGCAAGATCGTCAAGGCGCTCGAGGGTCCGAAGGACCTCTCCGCCCTGCTCGCCGCCAACGACTCCATCCTCGATCTGGCGAAGAAGGTCGACGCCGTGGTCAAGGCGGCCGAGACGCTGGACGCGGACTGACCCCCGGCGGCGAGGTCCGCCGACGCTTTTTTTCACACGAGGATTTCACATGACCTACCCGAACCTGACCGAGATGCATGACAAGCTGGAGAAGCGCCGGAACACGGAGGTCAGCAAGGTTTCCGCAAGGATCCGGGCGCTGACCTGGCAGCTTCGCGACACCCAGGACGCAACCGCGAAAGCGGTCATCGAGAGCCTGATCGGCGCGGAGGAGGCGCGGCGCGATTCCTTCAACAGCGAGTTCCAGGAGGCGCAGAAGGTCCTGATGCTCACAGCGTTTTCCGAGGCTCAGGTGAAAGACGTCCTCAATGCTCTGAAAACCGCCGCCAGGGATGCCGACAAGCAGAAAGAGGAGCTTCAGAAGATCGCCGCCAACCTCGCGCTCGGCGGGCGGTTCGTCCGTGCGCTGACCGGGCTGATCGACATGTTCGGCCCGTTCTGACCCTCCGCCCCCGCGCCGGCCCCC
>JAYZWL010000117.1:0-14965 GCA_036154955.1 Pseudomonadota bacterium
GGCGGCCTGGGCGCGCCGCCCCGGAGGGGTCAGAGGTCCTGGCGCACGATATCGGTGACCAGCACGTCATGGACGATGGGGCCAAGGATGCTTTCGGCCTGTTCCAGCAGCGCCCCCCGCAGGTCCCGCATCACCGGCCCGGCGGTGAACACTCCGTCGAAGGCGCCGGACTGGGCGTGGCGGAACAGCACCTGCAGGAACCGGTCGCGAAGCTTGGGCTCGCGGGTCAGCGCCTCCGACGACATGCCGGGATCGACCTCCAGCGACAGGGTCAGGATCACCAGCGCCTTCACCTGCTCCTGCTGCACCAGGGGCACGACGAACTGGCGGTCGAGCTTGACGTAGTCGCGCTTAAGCTCCGGGTCGTAGGGCGGGGGCGGCCCGTCGGGATGGGCGGCGGAGGCGGTGACCGGCGCCGGCGCGATATGGGCGTCGCTCCCGGCGCTGGCCATCCCGCCGTCATGGCCGCCCTTCGCGGCCGCGTCGTCATGGCCGCCATCCGCCGTCATCTCCTCCGGCGGCGGGGGCGGGCGCATGAAATGCCCCGCGGCGAGGCCGCCGCCCAGGCCGACCAGCGCGAGCACCAGGGGGATCAGCATCTTCACATCGCCTTCCTTCCCGGGGTCAGAACGGCAGGATCACGTCCAGCACCTGCTGGCCGTAACGGGGTTGCTGCACGTCGGTGATCTGGCCGCGGCCGCCATAGGCGATGCGGGCCTCGGCCATCTTGTCGTAGGTGATCTCGTTCTTGCGCGAGATGTCGTTGGGCCGGACGATCCCCGCGACCTGCAGGTCGCGCAGTTCGTAATTCACCCGCACCTCCTGGTTGCCGGCGACGACCATGTGCCCGTTGGGCAGCACGTCGACCACGGTGGCGGCGATGCGCAGGGTGATCTTTTCCGAGCGTTGCACCGACCCGTCGCCCGACGAGGACGAGCTCGACCCCACCCCCGCCGACGGATCGGTGGAGAAGCCCAGCGCGTCGTCGATCAGCGCGGGCAGCCCGAACAGGGCGCTGACGGACATGTCCTCGGAGTTGGAGCGGTTGCGCTCGGTCGCGTTGTCGATCTGGGCCTGGTCGTCGATCTCGATCACCACGGTCAGGATGTCCCCCTGGGTGCGTGCGCGCCGGTCGCCGAACAGCGATTCCGGGCCGGAGCGCCAGAGCGAGGCGACCGCATAGCCCTCCGGCGCCGGGGCCGGCGGCGGAGTGGCCAGCGCCACCCGATGCGCGGTCACCGGCGGGGCGGGCTGCTGCGCCTCGCCCGGCGCGGTGAATTCCGGGGCCTTGCCGATATTCTCCAGCCGGTCGCCGCAGCCGGCGACGAACGCGGCGAGCGAAAGGGTCAGGGCCAGGCGCGGCGGCGCGGTCAGGCCCGCCGGCCGGCGCGGACGCGGGCGGGGCGCGCCGTGGGAGGCGTGGCGGCTCATGGCGACACCTCTATGGCGCCGTCGGCGGTCACCCGCCCGGTCACCGTCTGGCGCGAGGCCAGGTTGGAGGCCCGGATCCAGTCGCCCAAAGACCCGCGCTCCAGCGCCCGACCTTCCGCCGTGATCAGCAACGCTCCGCGCTGATAACGCAATTGCACAAGGCTGTTGCGCGCCACCAGCGTCGGCGGGCCGATATCCTCCGACCGCACCGGGCGGCCGGCGTAAAGGGCGACGCGGGTCTCCTGTCCCAGCGCCGCGTCGATCGAGGGCAGGCCCGGCCCCCAGGAGGTGCTGGCCATGGTCAGGTCCCCCGGCCCCAGCACCGCGCCGCTGGGGATGGTGCGCGCGGCGACCACCACAGGCGCGCTGGCCGCGGACGGCGCGCCGCCGGGCGACCAGCCCGGCGGCGCCCAGGCGATGGCGGATCGCGGCGATTGCGCCGCGGCCGCGACGGGCGCCAGGGCCGACGCCAGAGCCGTGACGACGGCGAGCGCCATCGTCGCGCAGAGGCCGCATGGCCGCGGCGTCGGCCGCCCGCGCCGGGCCCCGGTCCTGACTGCGGTCCCGGTCCCGGAAGCAGGCCCGGTCAGGCGGCGCCGCCGATGCGTCGCGGGCTGGAAAGGCAGATCCGGCATGGCGTCACCGGATCTGGGTGGTGGCCGACAGCATCTGGTCGGCGGCGGTGATCACCTTGGCGTTCAGCTCGTAGCCGCGCTGCGCCTCGATCAGATGGGTGATCTCGCGCACCGGGTCCACCGCGCTGTCCTCCAGAAACCCCTGCCGGAAGGTGCCGCGGCCGTCGATGCCCGCGGTCCCCGCATCCGCGGCGCCGGAGGCCTCCGTCTCCAGGTAGAGGTTGCCGCCGATCGCCTCCAGCCCCTTCTGGTTGGTGAAGGACACCAGGTCGAACTGGCCGATCTGGGTCGGCGCCACCTGGCCGTCGAAATAGGCGTAGACCTCCCCCTCCGCGTTGATCGAAATCGCCCGCGCGTCGTTGGGGATGGTGATGTCGGGCGCCACCGGATAGCCGTCCGAGGTCACGATCAGCCCGTCGCCGGTGCGTTTCAGCGCCCCGTCGCGGGTATAGGCGGGCTGTCCGGAAGGCAACGTCACCTCCAGGTAGCCGTTCCCGTCGATGGCCACGTCCAGGTCGCCGCCGGTCTGGCGCAGCGAACCCTGCGACACGTCCATGGAGATCGCCGAGGGCCGCACGCCGAGCCCGAGCTGCACGCCCGCCGGCAGCACCGTGCCGTCCGAGGCGTTGACCGCGCCGGCCCGCTGGATCTGCTCGTATTGCAGGTCCGAGAACTCGGCCCGCCGCGGATTGTAGGCGGTCGTGCTCATGTTCGCGAGGTTGTTGGAGATCACCTCGACCCGCATCTGCTGCGCCTGCATGCCGGTGGCGGCGATTTTCAGGGCCCGCATGTTCCGTCTCCTTCTGAACGGGGCGCGCCGGGGGCGGCGCGGCTTTGGTCCGGGGCGGCCTCGACGGCCGGGGCGGAGGGGCCGGGGGCGGCCCCGCCGGTCAGGTGGCGGCGCCGAGCTGGCGCACCGCGGCGCGGATGCGCTCATCCTCGCGGTCGAGCAGCTTCTGGCCGAGCTCATAGGCGCGCTGCACTTCGATCATCCGGGTCAGCTCGCCGACGGGGTCGACATTCGCGTCTTCCACGAAGCCCTGGAAAATCTCGCCGTCCGCCGGCTGGAGCGGACGATCGGTGGCGAACATCGTCCCCGCCTCCCGGATCAGGAACCGGGGGTCGTCGACCGCGACCAGCCCGATGGCCCCGACCTGCTGGCCGCCGACCGACATCGACCCGTCGCGCCCCACCACCAGGTCGCCGCCGCCAGGCGGGGCGAAGACCGGGGCGCCGCCGGCGTCGAGCGCCGGGTAGCCGTCGGCGGTGACCAGCGCGCCGGCGGCGTCGCGGAAGAAGGCGCCGTTGCGGGTCAGGCGCGGACCGTTCGGCGTCTGCACCATGAAGAAGCCCTCGCCCTGGATCGCGAAGTCGAACGCCCCGCCGGTCCGGCGCAGGCCGCCCGGGGTGAAATCGGTATTGCGCACCCGCGCCTCGGTCATGGAGATCGACCCGCCTTCGACAGGCAGCGCCTCGATCATCTCCGCGAAGATCACGCCCTCGCGCCGGTAGCCGGTGGTGTTCATGTTGGCGATGTTGTTGGCGACGGCCTGCATCTCCTTCAGCAGGCCGCTCTGGCGGCTGAGCGCGAGGTAGATCGGATTGTCCATCGATCAGGTCCCTTCCGGCTGCTCCACGCGGGGCGGTTCCGTCCCGCTTGCGTCCTGTTCGGGGCGTCCGCGCCCGGGCCGTCCCGGCGCGGCTTGTCCCGCTATGCGCGCCGTCGGCCGGCGTCGGCCGGCTCGATCCCCGGCCCTGGCCGCGGCCGCCGGCTCGATGCCCTCGCGACCGGCTCCGGCCGCGGCGCCCGGCGGCGCCAGGCGGCCGGGTCGGCGGCTTCGGGGGGCCGGCCGGCCCCCCCGCGGTCGGATGGCGGTTGGCGGCGGTCCTGCCGCAAGCGGCGTTTCGTGGGCGCGTCGGTCGGTCGGCATCCGCTCATCCTCCGCCCAGAGCTTGCAGCAGAAGGTTGCGCACCCGATCCGACCGCTCGATCGCAGCGCGTGCGCCGGCGAGCGAGGGGGGGGCGTCCAGATCGGGGCGGGCGAGGAACGGGTCCGGAGACGGGGCGCCTTCCGCGCCCCCCGCATCGCCGCGCGCCGCCTCTCCGCCCGCCGCCTCTCCGCCGCCGGTCCCGGTCCGAACCGCGCCCCTGTCGCCATCCGCGGCGTCGCCGGCTGCCGAACCGTCGTCGCCGCGCGGCGGGACCGGGCTCGGCGGCCCGTCCCGCGTCGCCATCCAGCGCGCGAGCAGCTTGCGCGGATCGTCGGTCGGGAGCGCTTCGGCATCCTCCCAGGCCGCGCCGCGCCAGGCGAGCTCCGCCCGCTCGCCGCCCGTCGTCGGCAAGTGGTCGGCCACGGCCCGGAAGGCTTCGTCGTTGCGGTTCAGCGCGGCCAGCGCCCGGGCGCGCAGGCGGTCGGCATCGGCGTCGTCCAGCCCGTCCAGCCGCTTCAGCGCGGTGTTCGGGGCGCCCACCGCGATGTCCGCGGCGGCGGCGGCCATCCGCGCCTCCGCCCCTTCGCGGGTCAGCGCCGGCCCGAGCACGTCCAGACCGGCATTGGCCAGGCCGATGCCCGTCAACTCCCGCGCCACCTTGACCCGCGCCGGGTCGAAGGCCGCGTCGCCGCCGATCATCGCCTTGTGGCTCAGGATCGCGGACGCGTAGTCCAGCGGCCCCACATCCTCCGCCCGCGCCCGTTCCAGAATGGCGCGCATCGCGGCCTCGAGATCCTCGGCGCGGGCGCCGCCGGCATGCAGCTCGGTTTCGATCACGTCGAGCGCCACGCCCAACTGGTGGCGCCCGGCCCGGCCCAGAATCTCGGCCACCAAAAGACGCCGGCCGAGCAGCTCGCCCTGGTGCTCGAAGGCGGCCAGCGCGATATCCTCCACCAGCTGGTCCGGCAGATGGTCGGAACGCGCGAGGATGCTGTCGGCGAGGTCCAGCATCGCCTCCGGCGCCAGCGGCCCGCCATGGTCGACCACGGTCGCGAGCAGCGCATCGCCCGCCTCGACCTCGCCGCGGGCGAGCGCGAGCCGCCCCAGCGCCATGCGCCACGGATCGCCATGATCCCCCGGCGCGCGGTCCAGGCGCAGGCGAGCCTGGTCCGCGAGGTCGAGCGCGCCGGCCTGCACAAGGGTTTCGACCAGGCCGGGCCCGGCCCGCCGGCGCAGCGGCAGCGGCAGCTCCCCGAACGCGTCCAGCACGCTGTCGCCCCATTCGGGGTCGGCGAGCGGTTCGGCGCCGGGCGGAAACCCCGCCGCCAGCCGCCACAGGCCGGCCCGCCCGCCGCAATCGCCGGCCGCGGCGAGCGGTCCGGACGGCAGCGCCGTGTCGCCGTCCGACAGGCGGGCGAGGTCTTCGAGCACCTTCGCTTCGGGGATCGGCGGCACGAATTCCTCCAGCACCTGCCGCGCCTCCAGCCCGAGCCCGAGGCCGACCATCAGCCGGGCGAGGTCGAGCGCCACCTGCGGGTCGGCCCGGTCGAACTCCGTTGTCAGCCGACCGCGCAGATCGCTCAGGCGCGCATAGGGCGCATCGCCGGAAAGCCAGGCCTGGGGATCCAGGAAAGGCTCGGCCGCGCAGGGCTCGGGCGCGGGGGGGGAGGGAGGCGGGCCGGCTGCGTCGAAAGCGGTGCGGGCGTCCAGTTGAAGCGGCGCGGGCGCTGGTCCGGGACCTGCGGGCGCGCGCGAAGCGGGTTTCGGCGCGCCGGACTCGACGGCCTGCGAGGACGCGACGGGCGGATTTACAGCGGCGCTCGCCTCCGACGGGGCGTTCCCGGCCGCCGCCTCGGCCGTCGCGGCGGGGGCCGGCGAAGGATCCGACGCGCCGGCCGGCGCGGACCCGGCCTGGGCGCGGACGTCGCCTCGCGCCTGGGGACTGCGGAATTCCACAAGCCCCTGATCCGCGGCGCGGGACAGTTGCTGCAGCAGGCGACGCTGGGCGTCCGAGACCGTCACGGGGTCGGGCTCCGACGCTGCGGACGGCGGCGGGCCGGCGCCCTGCGTCGCTTCCGCAGGCGGCGCATCGACGGGCGGCGCGCCCGAAGCCTCCGGGGCGTCGAGCAAAATCGCCGAAGTCGCCGGCGCCGGTTCGTCGCGGCGGATGTCGAGCGCCGAAGCCGGGCGCCGGGCGCGCGTCTCTCCGGCCCCGTCGTCCCCGCCCGGAGCCTGATCGGCGGCGTCGCCGCCGCCGGGCGTCGAGGCCTGATCGTCGCCAGCGCCGGCGCCGTCCAGCTGCTCGGCCGCCGCATCCTCGGACCGGGGGCGGATGTCGATGACCAGCATGCCGGGCTGGAACTCATAGGTCTCCGCATCGCAGGAGCAGGACAGCGAAAGCGTCAGGCGCGTGCCGTCGCGCCCGCGCTCGCTCCGGGCGCTGGTGACGCGGGAGACGCGGCGGCCGGGAAAGATCTGCGAGGTGTCGAACAAAAGCTCCCGATCGCGGAACAGCACGGTGAGGATCCGGCCGTTCCGGCTGGCGTCCCAGCTCTCGAGGCCGGGCACGTCGAGCGCGATCCGGCTGAAACCCGCATGCTCGCCGGCGCGCAGCCGGGCGCGTTCCTGCGCCGCCGCGGGCGCGACGGCGACCACGAGCGACGTCAGGAGCGCCGCCGCCGCCGCGCAACGCGCCGCGAACGGCGCGAGCGTCGGCGCCGCCCGGCGCCGATGGCGCGGAGGGGCGGCGGGCGCGCCTGAGGTCTTGCGGTCCGGTTCGATCATGCGGCTTTCGCGTCTCTCAACGCGTCGCTGAGGTCGCTGAAGCTGGGACGCAGTCCTCGCGGCGTGTTCTGGCGGCCCACCTCGACGCAGATGTCGGGCGAATGGTTGTGCAGGGCCGCGACCAGCACCTCCCGGATCAACAGGTAGAACTGGTGGTCGTCTTCCAGCACGCCCTTCACCCGCGCCGCCATCGGGCCGATGAAGCCGTAGGCGAGGAACACGCCCAGGAAGGTGCCGACCAGCGCGCCGCCGATCATGCCGCCCAGAACCTCGGGCGGCTGGTCGATCGCGGCCATGGTCTTGATCACGCCCAGCACCGCCGCGACGATGCCCAGCGCCGGCAGCGCGTCGGCGACGTTCTGCAGCGCATGCGACGAGTGCAGCGCATGGTGCTTGCGCGCCTCCAGCTGTTTCTCAAGCACTTCCTCGACCTGGTGAGGGTCGTCGTAATTCATCGACCCGGCGCGCAGCGTGTCGCAGATCAGGTCGACCGCGCCGCCGTCGGACTGGATGCGCGGATATCGGGCGAAGATCGCGGATTCCTGGGGCGTTTCGACATGCTGCTCCAGATCCATCGGATTGTTGCGGCCGACGCGGATCAGCTCGAACAGCAGGCAGAGCAGGTCGCGGTAGTCCTGGGGCTTCCATTTCGGGCCCTTGAACACCTTGCCCACGTCGCCGATCGTGTGCTTGACCGCGCCGAAGTCATTGGACAGCAGAAAGGCGCCGACCGCGGCCCCGCCGATCATCATCATTTCGAACGGCAGCGAGGACAGGATGATTCCCATCTTGCCTCCGGCGGCCACGTAGCCGCCGAAGACCATGACGAAGGTGACCGCGATTCCCACGAATCCGAACATGTCTCTTCCCCGTTTCCGCGCCGTGTCGGCGCCCCCGTCACGCCGCTCCAGGCGCGATCCGACACTGAGCGGTTCCGGTTAAAAAAGGCCTGAGGCGCCGGGGCGAGTTCGTCGGCATTCGACCGGAATCGGCGCCCGCGCGCCCGGCGCGAAAGCCCTGTGCGCCCCGCCGCGGACGGGGCGCGGGTTCCGCCGCGCGGTCACTCCCGCGGGACGGAGGCGTTGCGCCCGGCGATCACGGCGGAAACGGCGTAGGCCCGCTCCGCCGACATGCCGCCGAGGATCCGGGCCGCCGCTTCCTGCCGCATACGGGCGAGGAACCCCGCGGCGAAGGTGACGTCCATCGATTCGAAGATCTTGGACGCGTCCTTCGGCTTCATGTTCTCGTAGACCGAGACCAGCTTCTCGATATCCGCCTCCGCCGCCTCGTCGGCGACGGCGAGCGTGGCGGCGAGCTTCTCTTCGGCCGTGCGCAGCGCTTCGAGCTGTTCCTTGAACTTGGCTTCGGCCACGTCGAGCAGGCGTTCGCGATCCGCGATGGCGGCCGCGCGGTCGTCCAGCTGGCGCTCGCGTTCGCGCAGGGCGGCGAGCAGGCCGGAGGGATCGTCGACCGGTTCGCAGACCGCGGCGGTCGGTTCGCTCCCGCTCGCGTCGCCGGCCTCGCCCATCGAGGCGGCTGCCTGGGCGAGGGTTCCGCCGGGATCCGCGGCCCGCAGCAGCGCCGAGGCGGCGAAGCAGGCGAAGATCAACGTCAGGGCGCCGGGCGGCCGAAGGCGTCGGCGGCGCGGCGACGGCGCGCGCGAGGTCGTGGGCCTGGCCCCGGTCATTCCGAGGTCTCGCGCGCCAGGGCTTCGAGCGCCTTGCGCAGGGCCGCCGCGGCCTCGACCCCGTCGCCGGAGTCGGCGGCGCGCGCCTCGGTCGGGATCGCCTCGATCTTGAACAGACGCCGGGACGGGGCCGCCTCCGGCGGCGCGGCTTCGGCGGCCGCGGCCGATCCGAGGGGGTCGTCGGACCCGGCCGTCGCCTCCGGCGAATCCCCGTCGTCGACCCCGACCCCGACCCCAGCGTCGGAGTCGGCGTCGAGCGCGCCGTCGGCGGGCGTCTCCGGCTCCGCCTCGACATCAGGGTCGTCCTGGGCGTCCGGCTCGACCCGGCGCGCGGTGGCCACGGCGTGCAGCGGGGTCGCCGCGGTCACGCCCGACCCGCCGCCCGACCCGCCGCCTGACCGGCCGGCCCGCATCGCCGCGACATTCACGGGAGACTCCCCCTGACGATCGTGAAGCGAGGCCAGCAGCAGCTCCAGCCGGCCCGCCGCCATCTCGGCCCGCGCGGTGCGTTCCGTCAGCGTCCGGGTCGACTCGCCCGCCGCCGCACGCGCCGCGCGCAAGGCGGTGCGCATCTCCTCCACCTGCGCGACCAGGGCCGCTATGGCCTGGCCCACGCCGCCGTCGAGGTCGCGCAGCTTGCGCAGCCGGCCGGCGAGCACGTGACAGTAGATCGCCGAAACCAGCGCGGCCGCGATCATCAATCCGTCCGCGATCAGGGACATGTCCGTCTCCTCGAATGGGGCGCGGGGCAGGGGGCGGTCGACCGGGTCACTGCAGGATGAACTCCGTGATCAGCAGGTCGCGCACCGCCTCCTCCCCCATCACGATCTTCATCCGGCGCAGCAGGTGCGAGCGCATGCGGACCATCGCCGCCGGCCGCTCGATATCCGCCTCGTCCAGGGCCTGAAGGTAGCTGTTGGTCACGTCCTTGATGCGCGGCATCAGCTTGGCGACCTCCTCCTCCGCCCCGGGAACGACCTCCAGCTGCACCGAGATCCGGAGATGCCGGGCCCGGGCCGTGGGGCCGAGCGTCACCGTCATCGGATCGATGGCGACGAAGACCGGATCCGGGTCCTCGGGGCCCTGGGCGTCCTCCTTCGGCGCTTCCGCATGCGCGCCGTCCTCTCCGCCGCCGAACGGCAGGGACAGCATCCCCGAGAAGGTGGCGAAGAAGCCGCCGCCGCCCAGAAGCAGCATGGCGACGAGCCCGATCAGCAGGCCTTTCTTGCCCTTCTTGGGCGGTGGCGCCTCGTCCACGTCGACCTGTGCGGCGTCGGCCATGATCCGTTCAACCCCGTTGGTTCCGCGCGTCCGGCGCGGCGTCACATCCTGCGGCGTCGCCGTTCGCGACGGGCCCGGCCCGCCGTTCGGCGTGATGCGAGGGGTAACGGGTCCGGGCTAACCGAATCTTAAGCGGCGGGGCGCCAATCAGGGCCCAGACCAGAAAGGTCGCCCCAGGACGGGGGCCTGAGACGCGAGAGGCTTGGCGTGGACCGAATTTCGGCCTTGTGGAGCGGTATGGACGCGCGGCGCCGCTTGATCGTGGCGCTGGCGGGGCTGGCCGCCGCTATCGCGGTCTGGGGGCTGGCGAGCGTCGCGACGCGGCCGGCGCTCGGCCTGCTCTACGCGGGGCTGGACGCTTCGGCCGCCGGCGGCGTGGTTTCGGCGCTGGAGGCGCGCGGCGTCGCCTATGAGGTGCGCGGCGATTCGATTTATGTGGAGGAAGGGCGGCGCGACGCGCTCCGCCTCGCGCTCGCCGCCGACGGTCAGCCGCAGAACGGCGCGGCCGGCTACGAGCTGCTGGACGGGCTGTCCGGATTCGGCACCACCGCCCAGATGTTCGACGCGGCCTACTGGCGCGCCAAGGAAGGGGAGCTCGCCCGCACGCTGCTGGCCCTGCCGCAGGTGCGCCGCGCGCGCGTGCATATCGCCAACCCGGTGCGACGGCCGTTCGAGGCGACGGCCGCGCCGACCGCCTCGGTGTCGATCAGCGTCGGCGCGGGGTCGCTGGGGGAGCCGCAGGCGCGCGCCATCCGCTACCTCGTCGCCTCGGCCGTCGCCGGCCTGTCGCCCGCCGACGTCACCGTCGTCGACGCCGAGAACGGCAAGGTGCTGAGCGAGACCCAGGGGCCGGAGGGCGCCGCGACCGGCGAAGACAAGGGCGAACGGCTGCGCCGGAACATCGAACGGCTGCTGGAGGCCCGGGTCGGCCGCGGCGCCGCCGTGGTCGAGGTGATGGTCGACGCCGACCTGAACTCCGAGACGGTTAAGGAGCGGGTGCTCGACCCCCAGAGCCGCGTCGCCATCCACTCCGACACCCAGGAAAGTTCGGAAAGCGCGCAGGGGGAGAACGCCGGAGTCACGGTCGCCTCCAACCTGCCCGACGGCCAGCAGGGCGGTGGGGGCGGGTCGTCGAGCACGGCCGCGGAAACGCGGGAGCGGGTGAACTACGACGTTTCGGAAGTGCTCCGCGAGAGCATCCGCCACCCCGGATCGATCCGCAAGATCTCGGTCGCCGTGCTGGTGGACGGGGTGCGCAGCCCCGGAGCCGACGGCGAGCCGGTCTGGGCCCCGCGCCCCGAGGCGGAGCTTTCCGCGCTCAGGGAGCTGGTCGAATCGGCGATCGGCTTCGACCCGGCGCGGGGCGACGTGGTCACCATCCGCAGTCTCGAGTTCACCCTCCCGGCCGAGCTCGGGGCCGAAGCGGCCTCCGGGGCCGGCGACTTCCTCGCCGCAAATGCCATGTCCCTGATCCAGCTCGGCGTTCTCAGCGCAGTGGCGTTGCTGCTCGGTCTGTTCGTGCTGCGCCCGATGCTGGCGACTCCCGTCGACGACGACGCGCTCCCCGACGCGCAGGCCGGGGCCGCGGCGCTGGAAGGGCCGGACGGCCTGGCGGACAGCATCGCGCTCGCGGGCGAGGTGATCGACGCGAGGGGCGTCGCCGCCGACCGGATCGAGGCGCTGCGCGGCGCCGTGCTTGAACGGCAGGACGACTCCGCGGCGCTGCTCGGCGAATGGCTGAGCGCCCCTGACGATGCGAAGGAGCCGGCATGAGTCCGCATGCGCTGAACTGGGAACGCTTCGAAATGGAGGCGTCGCCGACGCCCCCGGCGAAGAAGCCCGCCCCCGCCGCCGCCCGCGCCCCCGTCGCCGCGGCGAAGGCGGCCGTCGACGCCCCGGCCGGGCCTGCGGCCGGACCCGTCGCGAAACCCGCGCCGAAACCCGCGGCCCCGGCCGAGTCGCTCGAAACGCTGCTGGCGCGCGCCCGCGGCGAGGGACGGGCCGCCGGATTCGAGGAAGGCGCCGCCCATGCGGAGGCCCAGGGCCAGGCCGATCTGCGCCTGATCCTGTCCGACATGCGCGAACAGCTCGCCGACGCGCTGCATGCGCGGGTGGAGCGGGAGGCGGCGCTGTTCGCCTCCGCCCGCGATCTGGCGGAGGCGCTGCTCTCCGGCGTCGCCCCCGCGCTCGCCCGTCGCGGCGTCGCGGCCGAGATCTCCGACGCCGTGGTCGCCGCCCTGCGCGAGGCCCGCGCCCGCCGGGTGGAGGCCGCGGATGCCGGCCTGTCGGTGCGCGTCGCGCCGGGCCAGCTCGACGCGGTGCGCGCGGCCTTCGACACCGCAGGCATCGCGACGCCGGTGGAGCCGGACCCGGAGCTGGGCGAACTCGCCGCCCGGCTCGACTGGGCGGATGGCGAGGACGAGCTGGATCTCGACGCCGCCATCGAGGCGGCCCGCGCCGCGCTTGATCGCCACTTCGCCGACGCGCCGCCGGTCGACGCCGAACGGCCCGCACCCCATGCCCAGAGGAGCATCGCCCATGGCTGAGGATATCGAAGACGGGGCCGAAGACGCCCTCCCCGCCGAACTGGAGGAAACCTCGCCCCCCGCCCGGGGCGGCCGTCGCGGCGGCTCGGCGGTGCTGGGCGTTCCGATCGAGGTCGTGGTCTCGGTCGGCCGGGCGCGGCCGCTGGTCTCGGACCTGGTCAACCTGCGTCGGGATTCGGTGCTGCCGCTCGACAGCAAGATCGACGATCCCGTGGAAATCCTGATCGGAGAGCGGCTGATCGCCCGCGGCGAGCTGCAGGAGATGGATGACGATTCCGGCAGACTGGCGGTTCGGCTGACCGAGGTCGCCGACCTGTCGCAGGGCGTCTGACGGTTTGCGCGGCGCGGGCGTGATCGAGGCGGGGGGACGTCCGCCCGGGGGGGCGCCCCCGTCCGGCGCCGCCGCGCGCCGGGCGCGGCGCGCGGCGGCCCGTCGCGCGGCGGGGCTCGTCGTCGCGCTTCTGCTGGCGGCCGGGCCCGCCTCCGCCCAGCAGGTGGCCATAGACCTCGGCGGCGACGGCAGCCTGACGCTTCGCGCCGTCCAGCTTTTCGCCGCGGTGACGGTGCTCAGCCTCGCGCCCGCCATCGCCGTCACCGTCACCTGCTTCCCGTTCATGGTCACGGTGCTGTCGATCCTGCGCGCCGCCATCGGCCTGCAGCAGTCGCCGCCCAACATGCTGATCGTGTCCCTGGCGCTGTTTCTCAGCTGGTTCGTGATGGCCCCGGTGATCGACGCCGCCTGGCGCTCGGGGGTGGAGCCGCTGCTGGCCGAAGACATCACCATCGAGGAGGCCGCGCCCCGCATCCTCGCCCCGTTCCGCGCCTTCATGGCGGCGCGGGTCGATCCGGAGGCGCTGACGGCGCTGGCCGAGGCCGTGCCGCCCGTCGTCCTCGACCCCGGCGCCGGGGTCGCCTCGGACCCCGCCGCCGCGCCGGTTCCGCGGATCTCCCCGATCGAGGCGCCGTCCAGCCTGCTGGTTCCGGCCTTCCTGCTGTCGGAGGTGCAGCGCGCCTTCGAGATCGGGTTCCTGATCTACCTTCCCTTCCTGCTGATCGATCTCGTGGTGGCTTCGGTGCTGATGTCCATGGGCATGATGATGGTGCCGCCCGCGGTGGTGTCGC
Organism: Pseudomonadota bacterium; assembly: GCA_036154955.1. Lineage (GTDB taxonomy): Bacteria > Pseudomonadota > Alphaproteobacteria > Rhodobacterales > Rhodobacteraceae > Albimonas. The sequence goes on from JAYZWL010000117.1 coordinate 13,419, forward strand.
TTCCCTTCAAACTCGCCTTCTTCGTGGCGGCCGACGGCTGGCCGCTGCTCGCCGGAGCGCTGGTGCGGGGGTATGGGGCATGAGCGGCGGCGCCATGGTGGTGGCGGGCGAGACCCCGGTTCCCGCGCCGGCCGGGTCCGACGCCTCGCCGACGGTGCTGCTGACCCGCGCCCAGAAGGCGGCGATCATCATCGTGGCCCTCGGGCCCGAAGCGGCGACGGAGATTCTGCGCAACCTCGGCGACGCCAACATCCGCCGCTTCGCCGCGGCGGTGTCGAAGCTCAACGGCGTGCCGCATGACGTGGTGGACGCGGTGGTCTCCGAATTCCTCGCCACGCTGGGCGACGAGCTTTCGGTCCGCGGCGGGCTGGAGGAGGCGCGGAAGTTCCTCGGCCAGGTGCTCGACGAGGACAGCCTGTCCCGGGTGCTGGAGGAGATCGACGCCCGCCAGACCCGCTCGGTCTGGCAGCGGCTGGCGGACGCCTCGGACGCGCCGCTGGCCAACTGGCTGGCTTCGGAACATCCGCAGGTCGCCTGCCTCGTGGTCTCCAAGCTGCGCTCCGACCAGGCCGCGCGGTTGCTGGAGCGGTTCGAACCCGCCTTCGCCCAGGACATCGTGCTGCGCATGTCCCGGGTGCCGACCCCGGACGCCGCGGCGCTGGAGATCCTCAAGACCCAGATCGAAAAGGACTTCGTCTCGGTTATCGAGCGCAACCAGGGCGCCCGCAAGCCGGCGGAGCTGATCGCGAGCCTGATGAACCATGTCTCCACCGCGGCGCGGGATTCCTTCCTCGGCTACATGGATTCCGTGGACTCGAAACTCGCGCAGGAGGTGCAGCGCGTGATGTTCACCTTCGCCGACATCGCCAGCCGCGTGAACCCGCGCGACGTGGCCAAGGTGATGAAGGAAGTGGAGGAGGACGTGCTGATGACCGCGCTGAAATCGGCGCTGGCCGCGCAGAACCCGTCGGCGGATTTCATCCTCGGCAACATCGCCAAGCGGCTGTCGGAACGTCTGCGCGAGGACCTGGAGGCGATGCCGGACGTTCGGCAGAAGGAGGGCGAGGCGGCCCAGGCCGCCCTGGTCAACGCCATCCAGACCCTGGCGCGGCGCGGCGAGATCAAGTTGATCGAGATCGACGCCGGCGACGACTGACCGGCCGGGTCTGCAGCAGGGCGGCCGCGGGACGCGGGACCTGGACGGACCGGGAGGGGCGGCGACGCCCCGACCGATCGGCCGCGGCGCGTCCCGGCCCGCTCCGGGCGAGCGCGCAGGCGATCGTGCGCGTGGACGGGGCCGACGAGCCATGCGGGCGACCGTTCGACCGTGCGCGCGAAAGCGGCGTCGGCGGCGTTCGACGCCGGCGAATGCGTTGAACGCCGCTTGACGGGGCGACCCCGCCATGCGTCGCCTTCCGGAGACCCGGAGACCCGGAGACCCGGAGACCCGGAGACCCGGAGACCCGGAGACCCGGAGACCCGGAGACCCGGAGACCCGGAGACCAGATCGGACGTGCACCCGGCTGAACTCCAGTCAGTGGGGTGGT
>JAYZWL010000118.1:0-5696 GCA_036154955.1 Pseudomonadota bacterium
CGGGGCGCCCGCGCGGCGGGTCGGCCGGGCGCCCGGCGGCGCCGCGGACCGGCGCGGCGGGGGCGGGTTCGAGAAAGGGGCGGGAAGGGCGCATCGCGTCCGATCCGGGTCTTGCCGCGCCGCCGCCGCCGGGCGAGGCTGAAACCGCCGCGCCCGGCCCGGCCCGGACCAGAGCGGACAGGGGCGGCGCGCCGCGGGGTGGCAATGCGCGCCGCGGATCGCTATGTGTCGCGCCCGGCGGCGGCCGGACGCCTCCGGGGCGGGGCGCAAACGGCGCGCCGTTCGCCGCCCGTCCGCCCTCCGCCCCGCCGCCGGACCGTCCCGGCCCGCGTTTCGACCCCGCCCGCCTTTCGTCCCCGCCCGCTTTCCGATCAGGAGCCGCCGCCATGAGCCTCGACGACGCCGCCCCCTTCGCCCCGCTCCCGGCCGCCGGCGACGACGAGGTGCTGCCCTTCGCGCTCGACCGTCCCGACATGCGCGGCCGGGCGGCGCGGCTGGACGCGGCCCTCGACCGGATGCTGGCCCTGCACGGCTATCCGCGCCCCATCGCCGGCCTGCTGGCCGAAGCCGCCCTGCTGACCGCGCTGATCGGCCAGACCGTGAAGCTGCGCTGGCGCCTGTCGATCCAGGTGCGCGGCGACGGGCCGGTGCGCCTGATCGCCACCGACTGGTTCGCCCCCGAGACCGAGGGCGCCCCCGCCCGGATGCGCGCCTATGCCGGCTACGACCCCGACCGCTACGACCCCGAGGCGCCGGTGTTCCCGCAGCTCGGCAAGGGCTATTTCGCGATGATCGTCAACAACGGCGAGGGCCAGCCCTATCAGGGGCTGACGCCGCTGGCCGGCGGCTCGCTCGCCGCCTCGGCCGAGGCCTATTTCGCCCAGTCCGAGCAGATCGCCACCCGCTTCGCCCTCTCCGCCGCCGAGCAGATCGGGCCGGAGGGGCGGGGCGGCTGGCGCGCCGGCGGCCTGATGCTCCAGCACATGCCGCCCGCCTCGCCGCTGATGGCGGGGGCGCCGGACGGGCGGACGGGCGGCTCCGGCCCCGGCGGGCTGCTGGCGCCCGAGGACGTGGCGGCCATGGCCGGCTCGACCGAGGACTGGAACCGGGTGAACCTGCTGCTCGACACGGTGGAGACGCATGAGCTGCTCGGCCCGCTCGTCGCCCCCGACCGGCTGCTGCTGCGGCTGTTCCACGAAGAGACGCCGCGGGTCTGGCCGGCGCAGAAGGTGGATTTCGGCTGCACCTGCTCGGCGGACAAGGTGCGCTCCGCGCTGCACCAGTATTCGGCCAAGGACCTCGGCCACATGACCACCGAGGACGGCAAGGTCACCGCCGACTGCCAGTTCTGCGGGGCGCATTACGAGTTCGACCCCGACACGCTGGGCTTCGAAGCCGGCGACTGAGCGCCGGCGCGCCGCCGCCCGCACGCGCCCTCTTGGCGGCGCGGGCGGGCGGGCGTATCGGTTGACGCAGGGGACGCGCCGGGCGCGTCCGGGCGCGGGAGTCGCGCGGAGCAACCGAGATGACCGGGATCGTGGATGCCGATGGCGAGGGGCTGTCGGTCTCTCTTTTCGTGTGTTTCGCCGGGCCGCCGGAGCTTGGGCCCGAGACCGGGCCCGAGGCGGCGGAGGGCGACGCGCGCAGCGAACCGGACCCTGACCTGACCGTCCTGCCCGACTGCGGGATCGACGGGGCGGCGGAGGACGACGCGCGTCCCGGGATCGTGGACGACCCCGTCGCCGGCGAGCCCGCCGGAGACGCCGACGTCGAGGACGGGGAGGTCGCGTATCTTTTCCAGGCCCCGCCGGAGGTCCTGCGCGGCCCGGGCCTCGGGGTCGGCGGGGCGGTCGCCGACGCCCCCGCCGCTCAGGCCGGCGGCGTCGCCGCGCCGGCGGCGGGCGTCGAGCGGGGCGGGCCGGAGGACGACCTCATGGAGGGCGGCCGGGGCGGCGACGACCTGCGCTCGGGCGCCGGCGACGACACCGTGCATGGCGGCGCGGGCGGCGACGCGCTGCGCGGCGGGGCGGGGGAGGATGCGCTTTACGGCGACTACGGGCGGGACCGGCTGTGGGGCGGGGCGGGCGACGACGTCCTGCATGGCGGGCGGGGGCGCGACCGGCTGATCGGCGGCGCCGGCGACGACACGCTTTATTCCGACGGCGGCGCCGACCGGATGTTCGGCGGACGCGGGGCCGACGCCTTCGTCTTCGACCTGCGCGACGGAACCTCGAACACCATCCTGATCGGAGATTTCGTCAGCGGCCGTGACCGGCTGGTCTGCTTCGGCTACGACGACCCGGCGACGGAAGCGGATTTCGAGATCCGGCCCATCGGCGACGGCCTGTCCAACACGCTGCTGTTCGGCGAGGTCATCGCCACCTTCGACACCGCCCGCGGCGAGGCGCCGGCGTTCGACGACCTGGTCTTCGCCTGAGACGAGGAGGCGGGGCCGAAGGGGCCCCGCCCATCCCCCCCGGCCCTCACCCCCGCGCGGCGGCGAGGAAGGCGTCCACGTCGGCCTCGGTCGTGGCCCAGTTGCACACCAGGCGGCAGGTCAGCATCTCGTCCTCCGGCCCCTCCATCGACTGGTCGAAGGGCCACATGTAATAGCGTGCGCCGGCGGCCTGCAGCCGGCGATGCACGCCGCGGGGCAGGGCGGGGAAGAGGGCGTTCGCCTCCACCGGATGGTCGAACCGGGCGAGCCCGCCGGCCTTCAGCCCCGCCGCCAGCCGGTCGGCCATGGCGTTGGCGCGGCCCGCGAGCTCCAGCCACAGCCCGCCCTCCAGCCAGCGGTCCATCTGCGCCGACATGAAGCGCAGCTTGGAGAACAGGTGCCCGCCCCGCTTGCGGCGCAGCTCGAACTCCCAACCCTTGGCGGCGAGGTCGCCGAAGCGGCCGCCGTCGAAGAAGATCACCGCCTCGGCCGCCATCGCGCCGTTCTTGGAGGCCCCGAGGCAGAGCACGTCCACCCCCGCCTTCCAGGTCAGCTCCGCCGGGGTCGCCCCCAGCCGCACGCAGGCGTTGGCGAAGCGGGTGCCGTCCATGTGCACCGGCAGGTTCTGGGTCCGGGCCAGCGCGGTCAGCGCGGCGATCTCGTCGGCGCGGTAGACGGCGCCCAGTTCCGTCGCCTGGGTGATCGAGAGCGCCCCGCGCTGCACGTTATGCACCCCGGCCCGCGCGGTGAACTTGAGCGCGCGGGCGAGCCCGGCCTCGGTCATCTTCGCATGCGCCCCGTCGATCAGGGTCAGCTTGGCGCCGCCGGTGTAGAACTCGGGCGCGCCGCACTCGTCCTCTTCGACATGGGCGTTGCGGTGGCAGAAGACCGTGGTCCACGGGTCCACGATCGACCCCAGCGCCAGCGCGTTGGCCGCGGTGCCGGTGGCGACGAAATGCACGACGGCGTCCGGGGCCTCGAACACCTCGCGCACCCGGTCCTGGGCGCGGGCGGTGATCGGGTCGGCGCCGTAGGGCATGGCGTGGCCCTCATTGGCCGCCATCACGGCCGCCATCAGCTCGGGCGCGGCGGGACCGGCGTTGTCGGAGGTGAACCACATCAGAGAAACCCTTCCACGGCGTGATCTTCCAGGTCGTCCTCGTCGACCTCCCATTCCGGGACCAGCGGCCCGGGCGCGTTGACCCCGTTCGCGGGGATCCCGGCGCGGGCGGGGCCGTCGGGGCCGGCGAGCAGCGGGTGCCAGTCGGGCAGGGAACGGCCTTCGGCGAGCCGTCGATAGGCGCAGGTCTCGGGCATCCAGGAGCTCGCCTCCTCCAGCGTCTCGGGCGTGAGGATCACGCAGCCGGGCACCATGATCTTGCGCAGCGCGTAATTCCCGCAACGGCAGGTCTGGGGGTCGTAAAGCCGGCAATGGACGTTGGTATAGGCGAGCGCGCCGGTGTCCTCGTCCTCCAGCTTCACCAGGCAGCAGCGGCCGCAGCCGTCGCAGAGCGCCTCCCATTCCTCACGGGTCAGGTCGGCGAGCGGCAGGCGCCAGAAGCGGGGGCGGAGGGCGGCGGAGGTCATGGGCTCCTCTCTGCCTCTCCGCGCGCGCGGCGTCCAGCGGGGCGTTGCCGCGGGGGGGGCGGAGGAGGGGGCGGGAGCCGCGCGACGGCCCGGACAAGGGCGGCGCCTGGGCGCCCGCGCGGCGCGGCGCCGGGGGCGCCTGGCGGCGGCGGGGCGGGCTCAGCGGGCGGTTCGGACTCGGCGGCCGTGGCGCAGGATCGCCGCGGCGGCGACCAGGCCGGTCAGCCCGATCAGCCCGAACGCCGCCGTCCGGTCGAGCCCCGCGGCCAGCAGCGCCATGGCGACCAGCGACGAGGCGACCATGCCGATGGAGTCCATGACGTTGGAGCAGGCGACGAAGCGCGCCCGCTCCGCCGGCGGCGCCGCGGCGACGTAAACCGCGTTGAGCGGCACGACGTAGAGCCCGGCGAAGATCGCGAGGAACACCGCCGCCCCCAGCACCGGCCAGGCGTCGGCGCGGGCGAGGAAGGCGCCGGCGTCGAGCTGCGGCGCCCCGCGGTCCAATCCCGCGCCATAAGCCGCGCAGGCCGCCCAGAACAGCGCCGCCCCCAGCGCCATCCCGGCCGCGCCGAGGGGCGGCAGGCGCAGGTCGATCCGCCCCCGCGTCGCCCGGTTGGTCAGCGCGGCCCCCAGCGCCAACCCCGCCACGAAGGCCGCCAGCAGCATCAGCGCCGCGTCCTCGGAGGCGTGCAGGGTCTGGCTGGCGATCGGCAGGATCAGGGTCAGGAAAGCCGCGCCGGCGAACCAGAACCACTGGATGCAGCGGATGGCGAAGAACGGCTCCGGATGGCGGCGGCAGTCGCGGATCACATCGCGCACGGCGCGCAGCGGGTTGCGGTCGGGGCGCGGGGCCGGGCCTCCCTCGGGCAGGGCGGGCGGGGCGGCGGGGGCGAGGAAGGCCGCGCCCCAGCCGGCCAGCGCCACCGCGAGGATGACGGCCGAGACCCAGACCTCGCCCCCCGGCAGAAGCGCGACCTTCAGCCCGAGGATCTGGCCCAGGATGATGGCGAGGAAGGTCGCCGACTGCACCAGCCCGGCGCCGGCCATCAGCTCCCGCGGGGCGAGATACTGCGGCAGGACCGCGTATTTGATCGGCGCGAACACCGCCGACTGCGCCCCCATCAGGAACAGGAGCGCGTAAAGCGCCCAGAGCGACTCGGCCAGGAAGGCGGCCCCCGCGGCGGCCATCAGCAGGACCTCGGCCCCCTTCACCCAGCGCATCATGCGGGCCTTGTCCATCCCATCGGCGAGCTGGCCCGCGGCCGGGGCGAAAAGCGCGAAGGGCAGGATGTAGAGCGCGCCCGCCGCCAGCACCAGCGTGTCGAGGGAGAGCGCCAGCCGGTCGGCCAGCCGCCAGGTCAGCAGCGCCATGAAGCCGTTCTTGAACACCTGGTCGTTGAAGGCGCCGAGGAACTGCACCCAGAACAGCGGCGCGAAACGGCGGGCGCGCAGCAGCTCCGCCTGACGGACGGGGCCGGCGGCGGGGGAAGACGCGGCGGAGGCGGGCGGCGCGGCGGGATCGGCGGTCATGCCCGCCAGCAGGCGCCCGCGCGCCGGCCGCGGTCAAGGGGCGCGGCGGCGCAGGGGCGTCCGGCCGGCTCACGTCCGGCGCCGGACGCGTGAAGCGCGACGGGCGCGCCCGGCGGCGCCGAGGCCGCGCGACGACCCGGAC
>JAYZWL010000119.1:0-20241 GCA_036154955.1 Pseudomonadota bacterium
TGCGCGAGCTCCTGATCCGCCCGCTGGAGGCCCGCGGGCTGCGCCGGAAGGCGCGGGTGAAGGCGGAGGACCATGCCCGGACCGTCGAGCGGCTGGTCGAGCGGCTGGCCTACATGACGCCCGAGGGTCTGGGGACGCTGGCGGAGGTCGTGCACCGCATGGCCGTCGGCGCGCGGCGGGACGAATGGCCCTCGGAACAGGTCGTGCTTCGCTTCGCCGACGGGATCGAACCGGCCCCGCCGGCGAGCGACCGCCTGTTGACCAGCTACATGGCATCGGCCGCGGGCGCGCGCGCCTGGGCCGAAAGCCCGTTCCTCGCCGCCGCCCTCGCCAGCTTCCTCGTCAAGCGCCGCCGTCCGCCGTCCGATCCGGAATGGACGTTGCTCCGCCGACGGGCCGCGGATCGGCGGCGCGAGGTCGAGGCGGCCGGCCGGCGGGAAGCCGAGGGCCGGGACAGCGACGCGGACCGGCGCGAGCTGGCGGCCTGGGCCATGTCGGAGCCCCGCGTGCGGGCGCTGGTGTTTGCGAAGCGAGAGGAGCGAGGCGATGACGAAGCCGTTTCCGACGCCGCCTGAGGCGATGCGCGACGAATGGCTCGGGCTGCCATGGGTGGTGGCCGAGGTCCACAACATGCGCGAGGCGCGGATCGCTGAGGCGCTCGAGGCCGACGGTCTGCCGGTGATCGCGCCGATGGACCGGATCGACGTTCGGGTCTGTCGCCACAGCAAGCGAACCGAGCCGCGCGCGCACCCGGCGCTGCCCGGCTACCTGTTCGCCGCGATCCGAGGCGAGGGCGACTGGCCGGTGCTGCTTGGGGCCGGGGGCGTCTACCGGGTGCTCACGTCCGACGGGCGGCCGTGCCTGGTGCGGCCGGGCGCCATCGTCCGCTACCTCGAGCGCCTCGCCCGGCGCGAGCCGCCGGTCGGCGGCCCCGACGCGCCGCTGCTGGACCCGGAGCCGGGCCAGGTGCTGCGGGTGGCGTCGGGTCTGCTCGAGGGGTTCATGGTCGAGGTCACGCACAAGCGCGGGCCGCAGCACGACGTGCTGGTCGAACTGTGCGGTAACGGCCGCAAGGTTCGCATTTCGGTTGACCGGCTGGCGGCAGCGTGACAGATTTCGCGTCAACCTTCGCCGTCGATCCGTCGGAACCCTCTGGGCGCGCCGCGGACGGCCAAGGGGGCGGGCTGCTGATCCGATCGGGACGCGCGGCCGCCCCAAGTGCGAAGCCTGACCCCCGATCCGACGCCCCGCCGGCCCCAGAAGCCGCCTCCGGCCCCCCACCCCGCCCCCACCCCCGTCCGGGTCCTTCCGGCGGGCCCTATATACGGTCGGGGCAAGCATGTTCGTTCGGCAGTTGGCGGAGTCGAAAAGGCTGCAACACGCAACACCGGCGCAACGCCCATGCAACATGATCGGGTGACACAGGCCGAGGCCGCGCGTCAGCTTGGTCTCAACCGCTCCACCGTCTCACGCCTGGTCGCGGCGAACCCTGCGCTCGCCGACGAGGGCGGGCGGGTGTCGGTCGAGGAAGTCCGACGCTTGCGCGCCGAGACGAGCGACCCGCGCCTCGCGACCAAGACGCCGGACGCCGCTCGGCCGGCGTCGACGATGAACGATCACCGGGCCCGGGCGGAACGGGCCAAGGCCGACGTCGCTGAACTTGATCTCGCGGAGCGCCTGGGTCGGACGCTGGACCGACGCGCGGTCGAGATCGCGGTGGGCGACGCCGCCGAGACGCTGCGCCAGGCGGGGGTGCAGATGGCGCGCGACTGCGCGGAGGCGCTGTCCAGGGTCGAGGATCCGCGGGAAATGGAGCGCGAGCTCGTCCGGTTCTTCGAAGCCGCCCTCGCCGCCGGCGTGACAGGGCTGCTGTCGGAGCTGGGCGACGACGCGGAGGCCGATGCAGCTTGAGGTTCTCGGGCGACTGACCGCGGCGCGGCCGGTCGTGTTCGACGCCATCGCCCGGGCCTTCGCGCCGCGGCCGAGCCTGACGGTCTCGGAATGGGCGGAGGCGAACCGCATCGTGTCGGCCGAGTCCGGGTCGCGCTATCCGGGCCCCTGGCGCAACGAGCGGGCGCCGCACCTGGTCGACGTGATGGACGCGCTGGGGCAGCAGGACCCTTGCGAGGACGTGGTGATGGTGGCCTCGGCGCAGGTCGGCAAGTCGGAGGTCGGGTTGAACTTCTCGGGCTACGTGGTCGACGTCGACCCGGGGCCCATGATCACGGTGCTGCCCTCGATCGAGGAGGCGTCCAAGTTCAACAAGACCAAGCTGCAGCCGACGATCGACGCGACGCCGGCGCTGCAGCGAAAGGTGCTGGAATACACCGACCGGAGCGAACAGGGCTCGACGGTCAACTTCAAGCGGTTCGCGCGCGGGTTCAACCAGCTGACCTTCGCGGGTTCGTCCAAAGGGCTGCAGATGATCTCCGCCCGCTACACGTTCGGCGACGAGATCAGCGAGTGGCCGGCCGAGGCCGGCGAGCGCGGCGACCCTGTCGCCCAGCTCAAGAAGCGGACGGAGACCTACGAGCGCGACCGCAAACGGCTCTGGACCTCGACGCCCGGCATCGCCGGGGCCTGCCGGATCTCCGAGTTCTACGGGCAGTCGGACCAGCGTCGGCGGTTCGTCCCGTGTCCCCATTGCGGGGCCTACCAGGTGCTCCGCTTCGACCGCCTGAAATGGCAGAGCGAGATCTGGCCGCACCGGGCGTGGTTCGCCTGCGCCGCGCATGGCTGCGCGATCGAGGCGACCGAGCGGATCGACATGCTGCGCGCCGGGGTCTGGATCCCGACCGTCGGCGAGGGTCCCGGAGATTTCTTCGAGGCCGACCAGCTGGAGCATTGGCGGGAGCGTCAGGCGCCGGCGCGGGTTCGGGGCTTCCACATCTGGAAAGCGTATTCGCTGATGACCAGCTGGGACGGCATCGTCGCGGAATGGCTGGATGCGAAGGACGCGCCCCGGCTGCTGCGGGTGTTCACCCAGCAGGTCTTGGGCGAGGCGTTCGAAGAGAAGGGCGACGCGCCCGACGCCGATCTGCTGCATGCGCGCAAGGTGGTGGAGCGGCATCGGTCCGAACCCGGCTACGGTCCGCTGGTGTTCACCGGCGCGGTCGACGTGCAGGGCGACCGGCTCGAGTGGGCGGTCTGGGGCTGGTCGGAGGGCTTGACCCGCTGGCTGATCGACTGGGGCGAGATCAAGGGCGATCCGCACCAGGGCGAAGTCTGGGCGACGCTGGCGGCCGACGTCCTGCGCCGGACCTACAGCCCGTCGGGTGGCGCGCCCGTCGGGGTAGAGGCCTGGGCGGTGGACTCGGGGTTCGCGACGCAAGCGGTCTACAACTTCACCCGGGCCCGGCCCGGGGTCTACGCGATCGACGGGCGGCATGGCCGCCTGCTGCCGATGATCGGCTCGCCAAGCAGAGTCGACGTGACGTTCGCGGGGAAGCGCAAGAAGCGCGGCGCGATGCTTTGGCCGGTCGGGACCTGGGCGCTCAAGAGCGACCACTACGCCTCGATCCGGTCTGCGATCGCCGGCCCCGATGAGAATGGGGCTTTGCGGCCCGGGACCATGATCCTGCCGAACGAGGTCGATCCCGCCTATTGCCGTCAGCTCACCGCCGAGTTCCTGGCGACCGTCGAGCACCGGGCCGGGGGGAGCCACCAGGAGTGGAAGAAGCTCAAGGGCCAGGCGAACGAGGCGCTCGACATCGCGTGCTATGCACGGGCCATGGCGTTCCACCTCGCGCTCGACCGCATGACGCCCGAGCAGTGGGCGGCGATGCGGTCGGAGCGTAGCGCGCCGACGGACCCGGCGCAGGCCGACCTTTTCGCCGTGGTGGTGGCAGAGCCGGCCGAGCCGGCGCCCACGACATCGCGCCCGCGCCGTCAGCGTCGGGTCAGGGGGAGAATCCAGTGAGCATCTATTCCGACCGGCTCGCCCTGGTGCGAACGGCCATCGACAGCCTGCTCGCCGGGACCGTGCAGTCCTACGACGTCGAGGGCTTCGGCAAGGTCACGAAGCTGAACCTCGCCGAGCTGCAGGCCTATGAGGCGAAGCTGACGCGCATGGTGGAGCGCGAGAGCCGAGGCGGCGGGATCCGCATTTCGCGGGCGCAGCCACGATGAGCCGGCGGAGGAGGGCGACGCCGACCGCGCTCGACCGCGTGATCGGCGCGATCAGCCCCACCATGGGGCTGCGCCGTCTGCAGGCGCGGCAGGCGCTCGCGCTGGTCTCGGGCTACGAGGGCGGGCGGCGGGGCCGACGAGCCACAGAGGAATGGCGCACGGCGGCGGCGTCGGCAAACGCCGACACCCTGCCGGACCTCGAGGTCCTGCGCGCGCGTTCGAGGGACCTCTACCGGAACGATCCGCTGGCGCGGTCGGCGATCAACACCCCCGTCACCCATGTCGTCGGAACCGGGCATGTGGTGCGGCCCGAGATCGACGCCGACATGCTGGGGCTGACCCCGGAGGCGAAGGCGGACTGGGAGCGTCGGGCGCGCGCGGTATGGCGCGACTGGGCGGGAAGCGTCGATGCGGACCTGACGCGGACGCAGACCTTCGCCGAACTGGAGGATCTGGGACAGAGGTCCGTGCGCCTGTCAGGCGATGTGCTCGTGATCCTGCGGTTTCGACCGCGCCCGGGCCGGCTGCTGGCGACGACGCTGCAGATGGTGGAGGCCGACCGGGTGAGCAACCCGACCGGAATGCGGGACGGGCCGCGGCTGGCCGGCGGCGTCGAGCTCGACGATGACGGCGCCCCGCTCGCCTACCACGTCTCCGACCGCCACATGATCGACCTCGGGCGGACCGGCGGCCTGAACTGGACCCGGGTCCCCGCGTGGGCGGCGGACGGCTCGCGCAACGTGCTGCACCTGCATGGGGTGCGGGAGCGACCGGACATGACCCGCTACGTCCCCGATCTCGCCCCGGTGATCGAGACCCTGAAACAGCGGTCTCGCTACGCCGAGGCCGAGCTGATGGCGGCCGTCGTCAACGCCTGCTTCGCCATCGGTTTGCGGACCGAGGAAGGGGACGGGTCGGAGGGGCTCGAGGCCGCGGCCGGCGCCACGGCGGCATTGCCGATCCGGATCACCGAGCCGGGGCAGATTTTCGACCTGGGCCCCAACGAGGCGGTGGAGAGCTTCACGCCGGGCCGCCCCAGCGCGGCGTTCGAGCCGTTCATTTCGGCGCTGGCGCAGGAAGTGGGCGCGGGCGTCGACCTGCCGCACGAGCTGCTGACCAAGGCGTTCAACGCCTCCTACTCGGCCAGCCGCGCCGCCATCGAAATGGCATGGGCCACGTTCCGCGGCGCCCGCCGCCGGCATGTCGTGCAGTTCTGCCAGCCGGTCTACGAGGCGGTGATCGCCGAAGCCGTCGCGCGTCGGGTGCTCGACGCGCCCGGGTTCTTCGGAGACCCGCTTCGCCGGCGGGCCTGGCTGGGCGCAACCTGGATGGGCCCAGCGCGGCCGACGATCGACCCGGCCAAGGATGCGACCGCCGATCGGGCTTACCTGGACATGGGCGCCACGACGCGGACGCGGATCGTCGCCGAGCGGTTCGGCGAGGACTGGGAGGCGGTCGAGGCGCGTCTCGCCGACGAAGCCGCCCGCCGTCTCGCCGATGGGGTGGCGACGCCGGTCCACGCGGCCGCGTCGACGCCCGCCGCCAACCCGGAGGATTCGGAATGATCGTCGACCGCGCCGGCCGGATCTGGGCGATGCGCCCCGATGATCTGTCGCCCGTGATGCTGCGCGAGCGGGAGCGCCAGCGCGAGCAGGGCTCCGACGCCCTGGCTGCAGGGCGCGCGCTTGAGGGCTCCGACTTCGCCAGGGTGGTCGACGGCGTGGCGGTGGTTCCCGTGTCCGGCCCGCTGCTGCGGTCCCTGAACTTCTGGGCGGCGTCCTATGAGGAGATCGCCCGCGACGTGCGGCTCGCGCTCGACGACCGCCAGGTGCGCGCCATCGTGCTCGACGTCGACAGCCCGGGCGGCTTGGTCGCCGGATGTCAGGACCTGGCCGAGTGGCTCCGCTCCGATCTCGGGAAGCCGATCGAGACGTTCGTCGGCGGCATGGGCGCCTCGGCCGCCTACTGGATCGCGAGCGCCGGCAGGCGGATCACGCTCGGCTCGGGCGCCGTCGTCGGGTCGATCGGGACCGTGATCGAGTTCTGGGACCTCGACCCGATGTTCGAAGCCATGGGCGCGAAGATTATCCAGGTGGTTTCGGACATCAGTCCGAACAAGCGTCTCGACCCGTCCAGCCCGGAGGGCCGGGCGGAGATGCAGGCGATGGTCGACGAGAGCGGCCCGGCCTTCCTCGCAGGGGTCGCCGCCAATCGAAACGTCACCGAAGGCGAGGCGCTGGATCGGTTCGGCCAGGGGCTCGCCTTCGCGGCGGGCGCCGCGCTCGAGCGTGGTCTCGCCGACCGTCGGGGCACGCTGGACACCCTTATCGCGGAGCTCGCGGGCCGCGACCTGACCATGGCGGCCCCCGCAGCCGCAGCCACCAAGGAGGTTCCCATGAACTGGGAAAGCCTGACCACGGCCGCGCTGCGCGAGCATCGGCCGGACCTGGCGTCGGAGATCTCCGACGCCGCCGCCGACGCCGCCCGCAGCGCGGCCGAATCCGCCGCCCAGTCGCGTGTCGACGCGGCCCGAGAGGAAGGTGCGACCGCCGAGCGGGCGCGACTGGCCGCGATCGACGAGGCTGCCATGCCCGGCCACGACGACCTGGTCGCCGCGGCCAAGGCGGATCCGAAGGCGACCGCCGGCGATCTCGCCCTGCAGATCGTCAAGGCGGAGAAGGCGAAGGGCGGCGATCACCTGGCGAGCCGGGAGGCCGCGGACCGCGAGAGCCGCGTGCAGCCGGCCCCGACCGCCGGGGCCAAGTCCGCGCCGTCCGGCGATGTCGAGGCCACGGCTCGGGCCGAGTGGGAAGCGAGCGCCGACCTGCAGGCCGAGTTCCCGAACGTCGGCGCGTATGTCGCGTTCAAGAAGGCCGAGGCCAAGGGCCGCGTCCGGCTGGTGTCCAAGCCCGCCGCCTGACCGCAACAGGCGGCCGCCGCGCGCGGCCGTCCGGTGAACGCGCCGCTGGCGCTTCGGAGACATACCCCATGACCACGCTCGCCGCGGACGCGATCCGCGCTTACCAGCTGGGCGACATCGAGGACTACCCGATGATCGCCTCCGACATCATCTATCAGGGCGCCGCGGTCGGCGAGAACGGTTCGGGCTATGCCCGGCCGCTCGTCGCCGGCGACCCGTTCCTGGGCTTCGCGGTGGAGCGGGCGGACAACGCCGACGGCTCGGCCGGGGATGTCCGGGTTTCGGTCCGCACCCGCGGCCGGGTCCAGCTCCCGATCTCGGCGATCGGGATCACCGCCAACGATCGTCCGGCGGTCTATGCGTCGGACGACAACGCCTTCACCCTCACGGCGTCCACGAACACCCTGATCGGCTATGTCAGCCGGTGGGTTTCGACCGGCGTCGCGATCGTCGAATTCGACGCGCTGGCCGTCAAAGCCGCGCTGCAGGCCTGAGGAGCGGGACCATGCCCAACCGACCCCGTATCACGTCGCGCGCCGTCATCGGCACGTTCTACGAGCGTCTGGAGGCGGCGCAGGCCTCGAGCTGGATCGACGCCGTCAGCATGTATTTCCAGTCCGATCAGGAGAGCGAGGAATACGCCTGGCTGGGCGGCTCGCCCGCCATGCGCGAATGGATCGGCGGGCGCCATGCCGTCGGGCTCGCCGAACACGGCATGACCCTCAAGAACCGAAAATACGAGTCGACCCTGGAGATCCCCGTCGACTGGATGCGCCGCGACAAGACCGGCCAGATCAACGTGCGGATCGGCGAGCAGGCCGACCGGGCGGTGCAGCACTGGGCGAGCCTGCTGTCGGCCCTGCTGATCAATGCGGAGTCGGCGGTCTGCTACGACGGCCAGTATTTCTTCGACACCGACCATTCCGAGGGCGCTTCGGGAACGCAGTCGAACGACATCACGGTCGACATCTCGGCGGTGGCGGCGGGCGTTCACGGGACCGCCACGGCGCCCTCGCCGGAGGAGGTCCGGGCCATGGTCATGGCTGGGGTCCAGCAGATGATGGGCCTCAAGGACGATCAGGGCGAGCCGGCCAACGAGATGGCGCGCAACTTCCTGGTCACGGTTCCGACGACCTGGTGGACGCCGGCGACGACCGCGCTGGTGAACCCGCTGCTGGGCGGTGGCGACACCAACGTGCTGACCAACCTCGACGGCTACAACTTCGCGCTGCAGGTCAACCCGCGCCTGACCTGGACCGACAAGCTCGCCGTGTTCCGGGCCGATGGCCAGACCAAGGCCTTCATCCGCCAGGAGGAGGAGGACATCACGGTCGCCGCCGTCGCCGAAGGCTCGGAGCTGGAGTTCGAGGAGGACGTGCACCGCTACGGCATCAAGGCTTCCCGGGCCGCCGGATACGGCGACTGGAAGAAAGCCGTGCTGGTGCAGGCCGTCTGATGCTGCGGCTGCGGGTGATCGCCCCGGGCGGGGCGAAGCTGTCGGGGCCGGCGGTGCTGGCCCTGACCGCGGAACAGGCTGCGGCGCGGGCGCATCTGCTCGCGCCCGCCAAACGCAAGGGGCGGTGGGCGCTCGACGGCGACACCGCCTTCAAGCTGGGCGAGGTGATCGGGATCGAGGCCGCGCCCGACAAGATCTCGCTCGCCCAGTTCGAGGCCGCCGACGAGGCCACGGCGCTCATGCTGTCGCCGCCGGTCGAGCCGGATTCGCCGCCCGTCGAGCCCGGCCCCGAGGGCGCTGGCGGCGAAGGCTCCGACGACGACGAGGGCGAGGGGTCGTGATCGATTTCGCCGCCGACCTGGGCCGCATCCACGCCGACGTGCTCGGCGTGGATGCGGTTTATGCTCCGACCGACGGCGCGGCGTTCGCCGTTCGGGTTATCCCCGCGCGCGCCGACTCCGACGTGCATGGTTCCTTCGCCACGCCGGCGTGGTCGGAGACGACGACGGTGCAGATCGCGACTTCGGTCGTGACCGCCGGCGCCGGGCGCGATCCGGCCAAGGGCGATGGGCTGACCGTCGACGGCGTGTCCTACACGATCAAATCCTTCCGGCGGCATGACGTTCGCCGTCTGGCCTGGCTGCTCGACCTGCAGCCGGCCTGAGATGGAACTCAGACTCGCATTGACCGGCCGGCTATCCGAGACGATCGCCGAGCAGGAGGCGGCGATCGCGGCGGCGATGCATCTGGCCGCGGACGTCACCGGCGAGCAGGTCAAGCAATGGTGGCGGGCGGACCTTCGACGGGCGGGGATCGGCGACAAGCTGGGTCTTGCGCTGAGAAACCTGGTGTTCCCGACGAATGGCAAGTCTCTGCGGCCGGCAGTGGTCGTCTATTCCGCGGTGCCGCACATCATGCGCGGCCTGACCGAGCCTATGACGATCCGGAGCGAGGGTGGCGCCTGGCTGGCGATCCCGACCGAGAACGCACCGCAACGGATCTACGGCAAGCGGGTGACGCCCGACCTCTACGAACGCCGGTTCGGCGCGGGCCGGTTGGACTTCGTTCCACTGGTGCCGGGGCGCTCTGGCCTGCTGGTGGACAATGATCTTCGGAAGCGGACCGGCAAGCGCGGGGGCTACGCGCCCCGGACCGAGCGCAGCCGGAGCGAAGCGGAGTCGGTGGCGATGTTCGTCCTGACCAGGACGGTCAAGACCAAACCCAAGCTGTCGCTGCCCGACCTCGAGGCGCGCGGCGCGGCGCTCTACGCCGAGATGGCCGAGGCGCAGCTCGCCCGTGTTCTGGCGGGCGACGGCTCAGACGCGGAGGCCGAGGCTTTCGTCGCGGGCACGCGGGCGGGCGCGCGCGAGCTGCGCCGCAGTTCCAGAGGCGGGAGGCGTCGGCGATGACCTCGACCCCGGAAGCCGCGCTTGCGGCGCTGGCGGCCCGGCTGCAGGCGGCGTTGCCCGTCGCCGTTCCGGGGCTGGCGGTGATCGACGACGAACCGAGCGGCGACGGCGATCAGCTGGGCGACGCCGGTCATGTCGCGGTCGTGCTCGACGACCGGGGCGTGCCCGACGGCCTGAACGGCGCGGGGCCGTTCTATCGTGAGACGCTGGCGCGGCTCGAATGCCTTGTGCGGGGAGCCTCGGCAGCCGAGCGTCGAACCCGCCTACGGGCGGTGCTGGACGCGGTCGAAGCGGCGCTGAACGCCGACCGCACGCTGGGCGGCGAGATCCTGGGCTGCACCTGGGAGGCGCTGGATCCGCAGCGCGTCCCGGTTGAAGGCGGCGCCGACGTGATGGGCGAGATCATCCTGGTCACGCTCGAATTCGAAACCGACACCGAGCTCTGAGGAGGGCGCCATGGCGACCGGCCGCAACATCTCTTTCGCCCTGGCGTGGCAAGACGCCTGGGGCGCCGCCGCCGCCTCCGGCGACGCCGCCTGGACCTTCAACGCTGAGGCCGGCGACCTCGGTCCCGTCCCGACCGAGCCGCGCGAGCCGGCCCCGCTGATGGGCCTCGGCGGCGCGGAGGTCGACCCGATCGCCGGCGCGCATGACGTGAGCCACACGTTCAACCTCCCGCTCTGCGCGCGCCAGGCGGGCCTGTGGATCAAGGGCCTGATGGGGGCGGCGACCATCGCCGCCGCGGTCGGGTCGCGCGGCGGCTTCCTGTTCCGTCGCCAGCCGGTCGCGGCCGACACGATCACGGTCGGCGAGACCACGTTCACCTTCGTCTCCGGAACGCCGAGCACCGACGAGATCCAGATCGGCGCGACCCTGCTCGCGACGGTGGCGGCGGCGGCGACGGCGGTCGACGGCGAAACCGGGATCTCCGCCGAGGCGCACGGCCCGATCCTCTGGATCACGCACGATACGGCCGACGACACGGGCGACGACGTGGTGACCAGCGCCAGCGCCCCGGGCAGGGCGCAGCCGTTCGCGGCGACGCTGAAGGGCGGCGGCTACTTCCGCCACCTGTGGCGGAGCGAGGCGAGCGTCGCCCGCCCGTGCGCGAGCGTCGAGGTCACGCATTCCGACGTGGCCTCCCCCTCCACCTACCGTTTCACCGACAGCATGATGGTGGGCGGCCTGACGCTCGCCAAGCAGAGGTCGGGGCGGGTGACCATGTCGGCCGAAGTCATCGCGCGGCGCGGCGTCGAAGGCGGGTCCCGCACGCTGGCCGCCTCGCCGACCGCCCTGACGGTCATGCAGTTCTCGCAAGCCTCCGGGTCGATCCTGCTCGGCGGCGAGTGCATCGGGTCGATCGAGAGCGCGGAGATCAGCCTCGGCGTCGACCTGCATCCCGGCGGCATGTCCGCCTGCGGGGGCGATGACTATGCGGTGATCGGCGAGCCGCTGGTCGGCGACACGACCGCGGGCCTGACCCTGACCGGGCGATTCCCGACCTCGGTCCTGCATGCCGCCGCCTTCGCCGGGACGCCGGTCGAGGTCGAGCTGGTGTTCATCAATGCGCAGTCCGGCGCCGCGCTGTTCGTCACCCTGCCGAGGGTCTGGCTCGACAAGCCGCAGATGTCGGCGGAGGGGCGGGGCCAGGTGCTCGCCAGCTTCACCGGCCGCGGGATCGTCGATCCGTCAGCGGGCTACCGCTACCAGGCCGAGCTCTATTCGCCGGTCGCCGGGTGGCCCGCGGCATGACCCGGGGAATTGTGGTGGCGCCGCCGGCGACCGGCCCGGTCACCCTGCGGCTGCCGTTCGGCGAGGTGGTGGTCGAGATCGACGCCGAGCCTTACGACCCGGTCACCGATGAGCGCGAGCGGCTGGCGGTGTCGCGAGCCGCCGACGCGGCGGACGAAATCGGCGGGCTGCTCACGCTGCTGGCGCCCCGGGTCGCCGACGCCATGGCGCGGCTCGACGCCGATACGCTCGAGGCGGGTTCGGTGATCTGGCTCGTCGCGCGCCTGCACGGCGTGACGCGTGGCTGGCGGGGGGTGCTGGACTCTGACGGGCGGCCGCTGCCACTGACCGTCGAGTCCTGGCAGCTCGCCTGCATGACCGTCCCCGGCTTCGCGCGGCTCTTCCTCGCCGCATGGATGTCGCCGCGGATCACGGAGATCGCGGCGGGAAACGCCTGAGGGCCCGCCTCGCCTGGGCGCAGCGAGACGGGTCGACATTCTGCGCAGGCTGTGAGGCGCGCTCGGACGACCGCCGCCTCTGCGCAGATTGCCCGCAGCGCGGGCCGACACGCACCGATCCAAAGGCTCCGGCGATGCTTCCGCAGACGCCTGAGGAAACAGAGGCGTGGCGGCTGCTTTGGCCTGTCCCGCCGCTTCGGGTCGGGCCGGGCGGTCCGATCGGGATCGACGTCGCCGAGATCCGAGCGCGGATCCGGCGCGGCTTCGACCCCGACGTGGTGATCGCGCTCGCGCAGGATTGCGAGGGCGCGATCCTCGAGCACTTCCAGAGGAAAAAAGAGGGCCCCAGTGGCGGGACGTAGACCATCGGTCGGCATCAAGCTCGACGTCCTCGGCAAGCCCGAGGTCGTGGCCGCGCTGCGCGATGTCGGGGCGGAGGGGGCGCGGCTCGCCGACCGGATCGAGCGGGTCGGTCCGCAGGCCGGCGCGGGCCTGCGCGCGATCGACGTCGCGGCCGGGTCGGCGCGCGACCGGCTCGATTCGCTTGCCGGCGAGGCCGGGGCCGCGGGCCGCGTGCTGACGGAGTTCGGCACGGCCGGCAAGATCGCCGCGGTGGGCGTGGGCGCGCTGACGATCGGGCTCGCCGCCGCCATCACGCGAGGGCGAGAGGCGAGCCGGGATTTCGCGGAGATCGGTCAGCAGGCCGACCGGCTAGGCCTGACGGCCGAGAGGCTTCAGGAGCTGCAGGCCGCCGCCGCCTCGGTGGGTGTAAGCGATCGTGAGACGATGGCTGACCTGCTGGGCGAGATCGCCGACCGCGCGGCGCAAGCCGCGCAGGGGTCGGGCGAGGCGGAGGGCGCGTTCAAGGCGCTTGGCGTCGCGGTGCTGGATGCGCAGGGCCGGCTGAAGCCGGTCGACCAGCTGCTCTACGAGGTCGCCGACGGTTTCGCCGGGCTCGAAAGCGGCGTCGAGAAGGTGTCGCTCGCCTCGTCGCTGTTCGGCGATGAGGGTCGGAAGCTCATTCCCTTGTTCGAACAGGGCGGCGCGGCCGTGCGTGAATACGGCGACGAGGCGCAGCGCGCCGGCGCCATCGTCGGTGAGGACCTGGTGCGGGAGTCGCAGCGCCTCAATGTGGAGCTGGAAACCCAGTGGCGGGTGCTGTCGACGAAACTGAACGTCGAGCTGGTGAAGCTGGCGCCGCTGTTCCTCGACATCCTCAATGCGCTGTCGCCGGTCGTGCAGGCGGTTATGGACCTGACCGACGCCTGGCGCGATCTCGACCGCCAGCAGACGCGGACCGTCACCGCAGCATACGAAGACGTGGTCGGTCAGATGGTCGCCACGCAGGCGGCGATCGACAAGCTGAACCGCGCCGGGGCCGGCGGCGGGGCGATCGGGCAGGGGGCCAACCTGCGCGCGCTCGAGGCGCGCATGGCTGAACTGCGCGCGCAGAAAGCCGAGCTTGAGGCGGAGCTGGAGCGGCGGCGAGAGACCGGCGGCACGACCTCGCGCACCTATACGCCGCCGAAGCCCGGCGAGAGCCGGTCGCCCCCGGGGATGTTGAACCTGCCTGAAGATGGAAAGGCCAAGCCCATCGACGAGCGCGGGATCACGCGCATGGCGCCGCCTCTGCCACGCGGTATGACCCGCGACCAATACGATGCCGCGATCAAGGCCAACCAGGAGGCGACGCGGGAGGCGGAGCGCCTGGGCGAGTCGCTGAGCGACCTTGCCGACAAGGGCCTCGGCGATACGGCGCAGGCGCTTGGCGAGTTCGCGTTCGGTCTGCGCGACGGTTCCGACCTGTTGATGTCATTTCTTAGCGACATTGGCCGCGACCTGCCGGCGCTGTTGTTCGGAGGGGCGAACGCCACCACGGGAATCGGCGGGGTGCTGCAGTCGGCCCTGGGAGGCGCCACCAAGGGCGTCGTGTCCGACCTCGGACTCGGGACCTTCATCAAGGGTCTGCTGGGCTTCGCCGGCGGCGGTTCGTTCGAGGTTTCGCCGGCCAGCAGCTTCGGGATCAGGCCGCAGGCCGGAGACGACCGCCTGGTCGCCTTCCGCGCCCGGATGGGCGAGACGGTCCATGTCACGCGCCCGGACCAGGCGGGAGGGCAGGGTGTGGTGGAGGTGCGGGTCGTTCCCGGGGCCATGTTCGGGGCGGAGGTCGCGGCCATCGCCGGTCCTGTGTCCGCACGGCTCGACTACGCCGCGGCCGACGTGCAGCGGCGGGGGGAGGCTCAGCGCATCCGGCATATCGACCGGCGGGGGACCACGACATGACCGGCGTCGTGACCGTGCCCGCCGCCCTGTTCCGCGTCGCCCGCGCCCGGTGGGACATCGACTGGCGCGGTCAGTCCGCCGGCGATGCGACGGATGGCGGCGAGCAGATCGTGTTCTCCGCATTCCCGCGCTGGCGCGGGTCGCTCGACCTGCGCCTGTCGCATGACCTCGCCCGCCAGTGGCGCGCGATCCGGGCCGCGGCCCGGGGGAGGGTGCGCGTCTGGCGCCTGCCTCTGGTCGACCTTCACGCGCCGCCCTGCGCGGCGCCGGGGGGGGTGCCGTTCTCCAACGAGCAGCCGTTCTCGACCGGCCAGGGCTTCGCCTATCGTCCCTTCGCGACCATGGCCGCGCCGGCCGCCGCCGGCGCGGTCGAGATCCTGATCGACGAGGTGTCGGCGGAGGTCGCGGTGGGCGGCTACATCTCCCATGACGACTGGCCATACATCGTGGTCGAGCGCGCTGAGGTGAGCGGCGGGGTTCGGCTGACGCTGGAAATGCCGCTGCGCCGCGCGATCCCGGATGGGGCGGAACTCGATCTCTACGCCCACGGCCTGTTCCGGGCGACGTCCGACGACATGGGCGCCGTCGACACGGCGCTCGGCGCGGGCGCGACGGTCACGGTCGACGTCGTCGAGTGGCTGGCCCGATGAGCCTGTTTCCTCCCGCGTTCGACACCCGGTCCGACCTGGTGATCGCACTGATGCTCGCCAAGGTCACGACGGTCGACGGCGCGCATGGGTTCATCATCGGCGCCGACGGCCGGTTCGTCGACGTCGACGGCGGGATCTGGTGGGGCTCTCAGCTGCTAAGTTCAAGCGACCTCGAGTTCTCGATCGGCGGCGTTGCGCCTTCGGGGATCATCACGTTCTCGTTTTTCCAGGATCCCGACGCTCCGGACCTGATCGCGCAGGTGCAGGCGCTTGGCTTCGACTATCTCTCTGGCCAACCGATCGACTTCTACGTGCAGCCCTTCGCGTCGCATGAGGAAATGACCGCGCCGGTGATGGCGCCTATCCGGATCGCGCGGCGGACGATCCGGCGGGTGAGCTGGACCGCGAACGCCGCGCGCGATCGCTCGATCTCGGTCAGCTTCGAGGGACCGTTCGAGGCGCGGGGCGGAAAGCGCGGCCGCGTCTACTCGGTCACCGACCATGGTGTGTTGGTCGGATCGCCCAACCCGTCCCTCACATACATGCCGCGGCAAACCTATCAGGATCAGAAGCTGTTCGGATGACCCCTCTTTACCAGGAGCTGCACCGCTGGGCGGCGACGCCGTTCGCGTGGGGCGAGGCTGATTGCATCCTCGTCGTCGCCGACTGGATCGCCCGCGTTCACGGGATCGATCTCGCCGCCGACCTGCGGGGGAGTTATGACGACGCCGCGTCCTGCCAGCGGGCGACGGGGTTCCTGCGCGAGCCGCTGCGCCTGACCTCCGAGCGGATGGCCGGGGCGGGATTCGAAGTCACCCCGGCGCCGGTCCGCGGGGACGTGGGCGTGCTTCTGATCCTGCTCGACGGCGTGCCGCGACCGTGCGGCGGTCTCTGCCTCGGCGACTGCTGGGGCGTGAAGTCGCCGCGTGGGGTGACCACGCTGAGCCCGAAGGTCCTGCGCGCCTGGAGCGTCGGCTATGCGGATTGAGCGGCTCGTCGTCGTCGCCCTGGCGCTGGCTGTCCCGGTGGTCGGGCGGGCGGAGCCGGTCTCCGCCGCCATCGCCGCGATCACGATCGCCGACGTGGTCGGCTTCGCCGTCACGGCCGCCCTCACCGGGGCGATTTCCTTCGGTCTGCAGGCCGTGGCGGGAGCGCTCGCGGGCGGCGGCCGGGCGCGGCAGGCGGATGTCCTGGCGAACTTCGCGCAGGACGTCGCTTATTTCGAGCGGGGCTATGGGCGAGTGCGCAAGGGCGGCCCGATCGGCTTCACCGGCGCCGTCGATCAGGAGCGGCATTACACGGTCCTGATCGCCGCGCACTCGACCGTGGGGCCCGTCGAGCATCGACTCGACGAGCGCGTGGTCGAGATCGACGAAGAGGGCGAGGTGGTCACGGAGCCGATCGCGGTCGGCGACCGCTCGCAAGGCTCGATCCGGGCATATGCAGGCCAGTCCGGGCAGGTCGCCGACGCGGCCCTGGTCGCGGCCTTCGACGAAATCACCGAAGCCCATGACTACGCCGGCCTGTCCTATGCCGCGATCACCGCCCGCCGGCCGTTCAAGGGCAACTTCTCCGAGGTCTATCCGAACTACCGCGACAATGCGCCATGGAGCTACCTGCCGGTCTGGGACATGCACGACCGGGTCTGGGATCCGCGAACCGAGACCTACGGCTGGACGCAGAACGCGGCGTTGATCTTCGCGCATGAGGTGACCACCTACCTCGGCCGCGACGTGGACTGGGAGGAGATCGCCGCCGAGGCCGACATCTGCGATGAGCTGGTGACCAACGGCGACGGCGGGACGCAGCGGCGCTGGACGGTCAACGGCTGGTTCGATGACGGCATGACCTGGGACGAGGTGCAGGCCCGGCTGCTGATGGCCTGCGACGGGTTCGTCTATGAGCGGCCGGATGGAGCCATCGGTCTGAAGGTCGGCCGTTGGGTCGAGCCCTCGCTGACGCTGACCGCGGCGGACTTCCTTTCGGTCACCGTGTCCGAGGGGCAGGATCTCGGCGCGCCCAGCGAGGCGGTGGTGATCTATCGCGAGCCGGCGAACGGTCACCGCGCCTGGCCGACCGGAACGCTCATCGCCGATGCGGCGGTCGAACCATCGCGGCTGCAGAGCGAAGCGCACCTGGTCGACAGCCACAACCAGGCCTGCCGCCTGAGCAAGCGTCTGCTGCGGCTTGAGCGGGCGCGCTACCAGGTGTCGGGCACGTTGAAGGTCGTCGGCTACGACGCGATCGGCCAGCGGTTCGTCCGCTTCGCTCATGCGGAGCTGGGGGTCACCTGCGTCCTGGAGATCGTCCGACTGATCCGCGGGCGTGACGGCGTGACGTTCCAGCTCGAGGCGCGGTCCGTCGAGGCCGATGACTTCGCCTTCGTCGCGGCGACGGAGGAGCCGGCGCGACCGGCCTCCGGGGTGGTCGTCAGCAGCGACGACGTCGCCACGGTCGCCGGCTTCGCCGGGGTGGCGGTGCAGTCGACCGGAGGCAGCGCCGCGATCCGCTGGAGCTGGGACGACGTCGACGAACGCTATGCGCTCCAGATCCGGGTGCGCGCGCCCGGCGCCGGGATCGACGATTGGCAGGTGACCGAGATCCCCGAAGGCGGTGCGTCGCGGTTCAGGATGTCGGGCCTGCTCGACGGCGCGACCTATGAGGCGCAGATCCGAAATCGCACGGCGGCGAGGCGCTTCTCCGACTGGGCGCCGGAGACGCCGATCAGCGTCGTCGCGATCGCCGACAACGACGCGCCGGATGATCTTGAGGCGTTCGCCGCCGTAGCCGACGGGAGCGATGTCGACCTGACCTGGACCGCCCCGAACGACAGCCAGTTCTATGCGGTGCGGATCTACAGGGCCGACGACTCGACGGACTTCGACGACGCGGTGCTGGTGCGGACGGAATACGGCCTGCCTGGCAACGCGGACGCCTGGACCGACGAGAGCCTCGCCGCCGGCGATTACGCCTATTGGGCCGAACCGATCAACGCCTCGGGCGTGGCGGGCGATCTGTCCGGCCCGAGCCCCATCACCATCATCTGAGGGCGACGCATATGTATGCCAAGACCGCGAGCGCCGTCTGGCGCGGTTCCCCTGTGGCTGCGCTCCACCGACCCGTGCCGGCGGAGGTCGTGGCGCTCTGTGAAGAGATCATCGCACAGGGGTCCGGCTACGAAACCATCGCCGACGCCGAGGCCGCGACCATCCCCGTGACGGTGGTCGTGCTGAAGGTCAGGCGCTGGACGGCGTCGTCCCGGCTTGGGCCGGCGCTCGAGTTCACCCGGGTCGCCTCCGAGCCGACCCACGGCTGCAAGCTGCAGACGGCGGACGGCCAGTGGTGGCAGCTGGCCAACGACAGCGCGACGCCCGACATGGTCGGCGCCGTCGCCGGCGGCGCCTCGGACTGCATCGCGGCGCTGGAGCGGCTGACGGACTGGGCGGGCGCCACGGGCGGCGAGATCGTCATCCCGAACCGCGTCTACGGAATCTCGCGCTCGTGGATCATCAACTACAGCCGAATCCGGATCACCGGCCTGGGCGGGCGGGAGCACAACACCGGGCGGTCGGTGATCCTTAAAATGCCGGGCTGGACCTCGGGCCCTGCCATCAAGTTCGCGGACGGCCTCTACAGCTTCACGCTGACCGACGTCTACGTCCTCGGCGGCGATTTCGAGGAGCCGGACGGAGAGGGCGAGTATCGCCCGGGCGACGGCGTCTGGATCGGGCAGAGCTCGACCGTCGAGCTGCGCGGGGTCCATTCCCAGAACCATGCGGGGCGCGGCATGGTCTACGACGGGGTCTGGAAGCTCGACACCTATGGCTGCGTCAGCCGCTACAACGGCGATCCGGGCGATGAGGAAACCGACCCCTCGGGCGGCGGGATCGCGTTCCTGAACGGGACCCGCGGCAACGCCAACCACGCGCATTTCGCGTCGTTCGTGAACAACAATCACGGCGTCCAGCTCGACATGCAGGATGGCGGCGGGTCCACCCTGCGGACGAACTCCGTCACCTTCTACGGCGGCCAGTTCGAGGCCGGCGACTATGTCGAGCAGCTGTCGATCCTGCGCATCGAGTCGGGCACGCGGGTCGAGTTCTATGGCACCAACTTCGCGCAGGCCGCGGACATCGAGGCGCCTGCCTTCGTCATCGGCTCGGATGAGGATCAGAACGGCTGCGACGTGAAGTTCTTCGGCGGCTTCATCCAGCACAACGTGGCCGGGCCGGGCATGGCCGGCGTGCTGGGGGAGAACATCGACGGCCTCGAGTTCCACGGGCTCACCTTCCTGCAGGGCAATTCGAAGCTGTTCGACGCGAGCGGCCTGTCGCGGGTCAACACCCGAGGCAACTTCCCCCGCATCCACATCGTCGGCGGGAACCTGCGCTACGACGATGTGGTGGACTCGGCGAAGCTGGTCGCGCGATCCGGCGGCGAGAGCGTGAATGTCGGGCGTCGGCTCGGCGGGCTCGGGGCCAGCGTCAACATCTCGTCCTTCGAATACGACATCCCGGTCGACCTCTACGCCTACAGCGCCAGCAACACGGCCGGCACCTACGCGCGGTTCGGATATGGCGCCTCGATCAACATGGTCGCGTTTCAAAGCATGGTCGTGCGCCACGTCCCGCGCTCCGCGGTGCTGCCTGACCTGGAGGTCGGGGCGGAGATCTACTGGGACGGCACGGGCGCCGCGCCCGACGGCGGGGCCAACGGCGAAGGCCTCTACCTCAAGAAGTCCGGCGGCTGGGCGTTCATCGCCTGATCCCGTCGCCCCCTAACAGAGCAGGGATTTCGCCCATGAAAATCACCATCAACGGCGTGGACGTCGAGGGCGACGCCTCGGCGACGGTCGACCTGACCGCGCTCGGCGCGGCCGTCTCAACCCTCGACATCATCATCCCGGAGTCCGCCATGCCCGCCCTCGCTCTCGGCCTCGGTCTCACCCCCCAGTCCGCCGGCGAGGCGCCCGCCCTCGAAACCCTCGCCATCCCGGGCGATCCGTTCCCGGTGACGCTCCAGCGCGACGCCTCGGGCTATTCGGTGGCGGAGACCGGGGCCGATTTCCTCGCGGCCTATACGGGGGCCACCTGGCATGTCTCGCCTTCGGGGAACGACACCACCGGGGACGGCTCCTCCGGCGCGCCCTACGCCACGATCGGCAAGGCGGTGACGGAGGCGAGCGCGCTGGACCGCATCCAGCTCG
>JAYZWL010000120.1:0-10266 GCA_036154955.1 Pseudomonadota bacterium
CGGCGTCCCGTCCGGGGGCGCCGCGACGGCCCGGACGCGGGCGGCGCCGGTCCGCCCGCGGCGCATCCGGCCCGGGCGCCCGGCGGGGCCGCCGCCCTTGACCCATCGCGCCGCGGCTGCTTTGGACCGGATCCAACGCAGACCCACCGGAGGATCCCGCCATGCCCGCCGCCGCCTCCGCCTCCGCCTCCGCCCCGGCCGAGGCGCCGGTCGACTGCCCGCTCTGCCCCCGCCTCGTCGCCTATCGCGAGGAGGTCGCGGCCCGCGAGCCCGACTGGTGGAACGCCCCCGTCCCCTCCTTCGGCGACCCGGAGGCCCGGCTGCTGGTCGCCGGCCTCGCCCCCGGCGTCTCCGGGGCCAACCGCACCGGGCGGCCCTTCACCGGCGACTACGCCGGCGACCTGCTCTACGCCACGCTGCACGCCCATGGCTTCGCGAACGACCGCTTCGCCGCCCGGCCCGACGACGGGCTGGTCCTGTCCGACTGCCTGGTGACCAACGCCGTGCGCTGCGTGCCGCCGCAGAACAAGCCGACGGGGGCGGAGATCAACGCCTGCCGGCCGTTCCTCGCCGCCCGCATCGCCGCCTCGCCCAACCTTCGGATGATCGTCTGCCTCGGCCGCATCAGCCATGACAGCGTTCTGCGCGCCCTCGGCGCCCGGCTCGCGGCCCATCCTTTCGCCCATAACGCGCGGCACGAGATCGGCGGGCTGGTGATCCGGGACAGCTACCACTGCTCCCGCTACAACACCAACACCGGCCGCCTGACGCCGGCGATGTTCGACGCGGTCTTCGCCGCGGCGCGCGCGGAGCTCGGCCCCGCCCCCGCCCCTGCCGCCGCCTGAGACGTCTCAGTCCCCGGGATGCTCCGGCGCCTTGCCCGAGGGGGCGAGATAGGGGCGGGTCACGTCCTCCAGCCGCATCTCCAGCGCCTCGACCTCGATGGCGATCTCGCCGTCGCCGGCCAGCAGCACCCGCAGCACGCCCGAGGGGTCCTCGGGCTCGGCGGAGGGCTCGAACACGAGCTGCAGCACGCTCAGCGCCTGGTCGGGGTCGCGCGGGTCGACGCCCGCGGCGCGCACCCCGGTCACATGCTCCACCAGCGCCACCGAGCGCACCCGCTCATAGGGCCGGCCGGCGCGGTCGGCCCGGGCCCCGGCCACCCAGCGGAAGCGGGTGAGGAACAGCGCGAAGCGGCGCTTGCGGCGCATCCAGGCGAGGTCCCTGGCCAGGCCGGCGGCGTCCTGCATCAGCGCCGAGATCACGGCGAGATCCTCGACGCTTTCGGCCGCCAGCCGCAGCGGGCGTTCGGAGGCGTCCTCGAAACGGGCGTCGGTCATCGGCGGGCTCCCTGTCGCGGCTGCACGAGGTATCGCCCGGAGCGCGGGGCGGGCGCAATCCCGCGCCGCCCGTGCGCATCGTCGCGCCGGGCGGGGAGGGGGCGCAGGAGGGCGGAGGGGGCCGCGCGACCGGCCGGCGCGCCAGGCCGGGCCGGGGCGCCCGCGCGGCGGGGCGGCGTGGCGCGGGCGTCGGGGGGCGCGGAAGCGGAGGGCTTCGCGGCGGCGGCGTCCGACAGCGCTTTTTGCTGAGAAGGCCCCGAGGGGGGCCTTCGCCAAGCGTGCGCATGAGTCGGGGCGCGTCAAGGCCGGGCCGCCTTCGGCGGTCGCTTCGCGAGCCTTGACCCCCCCCGACTCACGCTCGGGCTTTCCCGCGCTGGGGAGGGGCGGGCGGAGGAGGCCGGGCGGCGGATCCGCCTGGCGTCCGGCCGCCCCGCCGCGCGGGCGCGCGGGCGCCGCTTTCGGTCCGGTCGTCGCGCGGCCCCCGGCAGGGTCGGGGCGGGGGCCGCCGCTTCTCCCCCGCCGCTCAGTCCCCCGCGCCGCCGATCACGCCGTCGCGCTCCAGCGCCGCCAGCTCCGCGTCGCTCAGGCCCAGCTTCTCGGCCAGCACCGCCCGCCCGTCGGCCCCCAGGGGGCGCGAGGGCGCGTAGGCCGGCGCGCTCGCCCCGTGCAGCCGCAGGGGCGAGCCATGCACGGTCAGCGCCCCGTATTCGGGATGGTCGATGTCGAACAGCATCCCCCGTTCGCGCATATGCGCGTCCTGCGTCACCTCCGTCAGGTCGCGCACCGGGGCGCAGGGCACCTTGCCGGCGCGCAGCGCCGCCACCGCCGCGTCCCGGGTCCGGACGGAGGTCCAGGCGGCGACCTCGGCGTCGGTCTCCTCGATCCGGCGCACCCGCGCCACCTTGGCGGCGAAGCGCGGATCGTCGGCCAGCTCCGGGCGACCCATCGCCGCGCACAAGGCCCGCCAGTGACCGTCCGTCACCCCGATGATCGCCACGAACCCGTCGGCGCAGGGGTAGACGTTGTAGGGCGCCGCCGCCATCGCCCCGTGCCGGTTGCCAGTGCGCGGCGGGGCGCGGCCCTCGTCGAACACCACCGCCAGGTTGGAGGCGAGCGAGGGGTAGACCGCCTCCTGCATCGCCACCTCCACCAGCCGGCCGCGGCCGGTCCGCTCCCGTTCGTAAAGCGCCGTCATCACGCCCGCGTAAAGATGGATTCCCGACAGGAAATCCGCCACCGCCGGCCCCGCCTTCACCGGCGGCCCGTCGGGAAAGCCCGTCACCCCCATCATCCCCGAGGCCGCCTGCACCGTCACGTCCATCGCCAGATTGGCCGCGTCCGGCCCGCTGAGCCCGTAGCCGGAGCCCGAGGCGTAGACCAGCCGCGGATTGATCGCCGACAGCGCCGCCCAGCCCACGCCCAGCCGGTCCATCACCCCGGGCGCGTAGTTCTCCAGCAGCACGTCCGCCCGCGCCGCCAGCCCGCGCAGGATCGCCTTGCCCGCCTCCGCCTTCAGGTCGAGGCTCAGGCTGCGCTTGTTGGAATTGAGCATGGCGAAGGGCGCCCCCGACCCGCGTGAGATCGCGGCCCGCTGGCGCACGCTCTCGCCGCCCGGCGGTTCGATCTTGATCACGTCCGCCCCGGCGCGCGCCATCAGGAAGCAGGCGTAGGGCCCCTGATAGACCTGGCCGAGATCCAGCACGGTGACCCCCGCCAGCGGGGCGGGCGCGGGAGGCGGGGCGTCGGGATCGGGGGCGGTCATCGGGCGGTTCCTCCGGGTCGGCGCGACGTGGTTCGCCGCGTTACTTTGCGCAGCCCGTCCGGTTTTTCGGAAGGGGGCGGTGAATTGGACCCCGCGCCGCGCGGTTTCGGGGACGGCGCCCCACGGAGTCGGAGGTTCACCTTGACCGTCGCGCGCCCGCGACGCCAGAAGGGGCGCGCAGCAGATATGTGATATGCGCGGGGCTGGGGGGCGCGCCGCCTGGGCTCGGGCCCCGGCCCGGCCGCGCCCAAGCCGCGGGCCGGACGCGGAAAACCGGCCGCTCCGCGCGACGTCGGCGCGAGCCGTCTTCGCGCCCGCCGCCCCGCCGCCGCCCCGCCGCCGCTGTTGACGCCCCGCCCCTGGCCATGCGCAGACTTCGGCGCGGGCGCCAAGAAACGCGGCGCCCCGCGCAAGAAAAACGCGGCGCCGGAATGCGCGCCCAGCCAACCGCCGGCCCCGCGCGGCTCCGCCCGCGCCCGTCCCGGCGACGGGAGGAAGACATGGCCGACCCCAAGCTGTTCCCCAAGCTGTTCACCGAGCTCGCGCTCCGCGACCTGACCCTGCCAAACCGCATCGCCGTGCCGCCGATGCTGCAATACGTGGCCGAGAACGGCTTTCCGGTCGACTGGCACCTGATGCAGTACGGCCGCTTCGCCGCCGGCGGCGCCGGGCTGGTCTTCGTCGAATCCACCAAGGTCGAGCGGCGGGGCGCCGGCACGCTCGGCGACCTGTTCCTGACCGAGGACCGCTATATCGAGCCGCTCTCCCGCCTCGCCGCGATCATCAAGGCCAACGGGGCGCGCGCCGGCATCCAGCTCGGCCATTCCGGCCGCAAGGCCCGCGCCCGCCGCCCGTGGGAGGGGCGCGAGCCGCTGACCCCCTCGCCCGACATCCCCGACTGGGAGGCATGGCAGCCCGTCGGCCCCTCCGCCCTCTCCTACGGGCCCGGCTGGGCGCCGGCCCGGGCGCTGGACCGCGCCGAGATCCCCGACGCCATCGACGCCTGGGGCCAGGCCGCCCGCCGCGCCCACGCGGCCGGGTTCGAGGCGCTGGAGCTGCACGCCGCCCACGGCTATCTCCTGCACTCCTTCTTCAGCCCCGAGGCCAACCGGCGCACCGACGACTACGGCGGGTCCGAGGCGAACCGGATGCGCTTCATCCTGGAGGTGGTCGAAGCGGTCCGCGCCCACTGGCCCGAAGGCAAGCCCCTGTTCCTGCGCCTGTCGATCGAGGACGAGGCCGGGTTGGGGCCGGCGGAGAACATCCGCCTCGCCCGCGCCGTGCGGCCGCTGGGCGTGGACGTGATCGACTGCTCCACCGGCGGGACCACCGCGAAGGTCCCCAATTTCCACCGGCTCAACCAGTATGGCTTCCAGGTGCCCTACGCCGCCCAGGTGCGGCGGGAGGCGGAGATCATGACCATGGCCGTCGGCCTGATCGTGCATGCCGACCAGGCGGAGGCGATCCTGCAGGCCGGCTCCGCCGATCTGGTGGCGGTGGGGCGGGAGTTCCTCAACAACCCCTGCTGGGGGATGGACGCGGCGCAGAAGCTGGGCGTGGATCCGGGCTTCGACCAGGTCGCCCCGCAGGTGGGCTTCTGGCTCGGCGCCCGCGCCGCCCGCGGCATGGGCTGCCCGCCCTCCACCTGGGCGCCGGGACTGGGCGAGGACGCGGCCCGCGCCGCCTCCGGCGCCGAAACCGTGGAGGCGGGGCAATGAGCGGCGCCGCGGGAACCGGGCATGTCTTCCCCGAAGGCGCGGCCGACTGCCATGTCCATATCTACGGGCCCTTCGACAAATATCCGGAGGTCCCGATCTCCGAATACAAGTCCCCCGACGCGCCGGTGGAAAAGCTGCTGGCGCTCTGGGACGAGCTCGGCATCGCGCGCGGCGTGATCGTGCACGCCCGCTCGGCGGGGCGGGACGGGCAGGTGACGCTCGACGCGCTCAGGGCCCATCCCGACCGGCTGCGCGGGGTGGCGGTGTTCGAGGACGAGGTCTCCGACGCGAGGCTCGACGAGATGACCGAGGCCGGCTTCCGCGGCGTGCGCATCAACATGATGCAGCTCGACGGCAAGCGGCTTTATCAGGGGGGGATGGGGCTGGAGGACCTCAAGCGGCTCGCCCCCCGGCTGGCGGAGCGGGGCTGGCACGCCCAGATCTGGGCCGAAAGCGGCGACATCGCCGCGCTCGCGCCGGAGCTGACGCGCCTGCCGCTGGATTTCGTGATCGACCACCAGGGGCGCACGCCGGCGACCAAGGGCGTGGACTATGCGGGGTTCCGGGCGATGCTGGACCTGCTCAAGACCGGGCGGTGGTGGTGCAAAATCTCGGGCTCCGACCGCAACACCGCCGCGGGGCCGCCCTATGCGGATTCGGCGGAGTTCATGGCCAAGCTGGTGGAGACGGCGCCGGACCGGCTGGTCTGGGGCACCGACTGGCCGCATGTGGGGCATTCGGAGGCGACGCGCCCGAAGATGCCGGACCTCGTGAACCGCCTGTTCGAAACCGTGAGCGACCCGGAGACCCGCCGCCGCATCCTGGTCGACAACCCCGCCCGGCTCTACGGGTTCTGACCCCCGGCGGGGCGCGTCCCGGAGGGGGGCCGCGCGACCGGCCGGCGCGCCAGGCCGAACCGGGGCGCCCGCGCGGCGGGGCGGCGTGGCGCGGGCGTGGCGGGGCCCGGAAGCGGAGAGGGCGGCGGCGGCGTCTTGCGACCGCGCGGCTTGCTGAGAAGGCCCCGAGGGGGGCCTTCCACGAGCGTGCGCATGAGTCGGGGCGCGTCAAGGCCGGGGCCGCCTTCGGCGGTCGCTTCGCGAGCCTTGACCCGCCCCGACTCACGCTCGGGCTGTTTTGTCGGGACAGGCGAAGGGCGGAGGGGGGCGCGGGAGCGGGTTCCGCGACGCGGGCGGGGCATGCCCTGATCGGTCGGAGGCTGCGATTGCGGCCGCTGCTGCGGCGAAGGGGCGGCCGCGCGCGCCTCGCCCCCGCCGCCCGCGCATCCCGAACCGTCCCGCACCCTCTTTCCTCTCCTCCCCGCCCCCGCCGCCCGTCCCCCGCCGCCTGTCCCCCGTCTCCGTCCCCCGCCGGGCGCCACCTTCCGATCCGCGTCCCCGACCCGCATCCCCGGTCCCGCGCGCCGCGGGCGCCCGGATCCGGCCTGGCGGGGGCGAGCCGCGGCGCCGTCTTTCCGTCAGGCGGCGCCGGGCGGTCTTGCGTGGAAGGACGCCCCGTGCCACGCCAAGGGCCTGTTGCAATGCGGAAAGGGCCCCGGCGACGGTCGGGGCGCGGAGGGGCCGGGACATGGATATGAGCATGGATGCGCTGGGCTGGGCGGCGCTGGCGCTGGCGCTCCTGGGAACCGGCGTGGTGGCGGGGGTGCTCGCCGGACTGCTCGGGGTCGGCGGCGGCATCGTCATCGTGCCGGTGCTGTCCTGGCTGCTGGCGCTGGTGGCGCTGCCCGACGCGCTGACCCAGCATCTCGCGGTGGCCACCTCGCTCGCCACCATCATTCCGACCTCGATCTCCTCGGCCCGCTCGCACCGCAAGCGCGGCTCGGTGGACATGGAGCGGCTGAGGCTCTGGGCCCCCGGCGTGATCCTCGGCGCGCTGGCCGGCGGGCTGGTCGCGAAATTCGCCTCCGGCGACGCGCTGCGGCTGGTGTTCGGCGTGGTGGCGCTGCTGGTCGCGGTGAACATGTTCATGCCCCGCCAGGTCCAGGCCGCGGAGGCGCCGCCGAAGGGCGCGCCCGCCAACTGGTCCATCGCCGGGGTGATCGGGCTGTTCTCGTCGATGATGGGCATCGGCGGCGGCACGCTGGCGGTGCCGATCCAGAGCGCGGTGGGCATCCCGATCCGGACCGCGGTGGGCACCGCCTCCGCGCTGGGGCTGCTGATCGCCGTGCCCGGGACGCTCGGCTTCATCTGGGCGGGCTGGAACGTCGAGGGGCTGCCGCCCCTGTCGCTGGGCTATGTCAGCCTGCCGGCGGTGGCGCTGATCGTGCCGGCGACCTGGGTCTTCGCGCCGCAGGGGGCGAAGCTGGCCCACCGGGTCGACCAGGCGCTGCTGCGTCGGCTGTTCGCGCTGTTCCTGGCGATCACCGCCGCGCGGATGCTGTGGTCGGCGCTGGGCTGACGCCGGGGGCGCGCGGCCCGCGGAGATCGATGCGCCTGAGGTATCGAAGCGCCGGGATCGATGCGCGCGGCGCATCGATCCCGGCGGTCGGCCGCGCCCGTCAGACGCCCCGCCAGCGGATCGCCGCCACGCAGACCAGGCCGAAGATCACGTGGCCGACCAGCGACGCCCAGGTCAGCGGGATGAAGCCGAGGAAGGCCGGCAGCCCCGCGATCAGATGCGCCATCACGAACAGCGCGAACACCCACAGCCCGATGCCGAAGCCGATGGCCGCGACCCACCAGGGCAGGAACGGCGTCAGGGTCCGCGCCAGCGGCCGGGCCACGAACAGCCAGCCCAGCGGGTAGAACACAACGC
Source organism: Pseudomonadota bacterium (assembly GCA_036154955.1). Classification (GTDB taxonomy): domain Bacteria; phylum Pseudomonadota; class Alphaproteobacteria; order Rhodobacterales; family Rhodobacteraceae; genus Albimonas. Next base: position 7,593 of record JAYZWL010000120.1, read on the forward strand.
CGACCGCGACGTGGATGACCTCGGCGAGGAACCGGCTCGACAGCCCGAACACCGACTGCACCAGCGCCGCCGGCTCCAGCGGGCCGCCGACCCAGAGCGGGGTGATGCCGCGGGCCCAGATCTCCCAGCTCAGATCGGCGGCGAGACCGGCGAGCAGCACCGCGATCCACAGGGCGCGGTCGATGCGAGGGGTCAGCGGGGCGGAGGCGGCGGCGTCGGTCATGTCGGGACTCCTCAAGGCGGGCGCGGCGTGCGATGCGGCGCGCGTGGGGGGCGATGGACGGGCGAAAGGGGACGGGGTCAGGCGAACTGCCGGGGAAAGGAGGGGCCGGGGAAAACGCGGGTCGGGTCGGTCCGATCAACATGCGCCCCGCGCGGACCGGACGCCAATGCCGCAGGGTAAGGCTTGCGTGATCGGGCGCGAGCCGCGGCGCGGGGGCCGCCGGGCCGGTCAGCCGCCGCGGGCGGCCGCGCGAGGAAGGCGTCGGGACGGGGGCGGCATCGCGCCTCCGCTTCGGCGCGGCCTCATCGCCCGCGAGCGACGGCGGCGGCGAGGCCGACGCCTCCGGGACGCGCGCGGGCCGGCAGGTCGTGGAGGGAGGCGGAGCGCCGCCAGCTCTCCCGGCCCGGGGGGCTCGCGTTCGATGACGGCGTGCGTCCGACAGGCGCGACCGTCGAAAGGGCGCCTGTCCGTCTCCACCGGGCGCGCCAGACGTCGCCGTTGCGGGGCGCGCCCGGCGGACGGGTCGCGGGCGCGAGACCGGTCATCGGACGTTGGTCGCCGGTCGCCGCCGCGACGGCCGGGAAGCGCGATCGGCTGCCGCGGCGCGCCCATGGCGGGGCGGATCCCGGCGGTTCGTCCATGGCCCGACCGCCGCCCGACCGTCGCCCGACCTGCGTCTCGGTCCGCCTTTTCCACCTGCCGCCGGGCGATGCGCCTGCACCTGCGTCGCCGGACGGGCCGGTTCCTTCGCGCGGGGCGAGAGCACGTTTTTCCGCATGTCCTGGGCGGCCCGGCGAACCGCGCGGCTGCGCTGCGTCCTCCGCTGCCCAGCGCGGGCTGTCGGGGGCGGGCGAGCGCGTCTTTCCAGCGGGGGCCGGAGCGCGGCGCGTGCTCGATACCGCCGATCTCTCGCCGAAGATCCGCTGCGCCGCGCGCGTCCTCGACGACAGCAGGGCGGGGCGGGCGAACGGGTCTTCGGTCCGCCGCAGGCCGTCCGCGGACATGCGCGCCGCGTCATCGCCCGACCGGGCGCCCCCTTCGCGGCGTTCAGGCGCGGGTCCGTAGCCCGAGGCCCGGGCGGGGGGCGAGGCGCGGCGGGCGGCCGGAGCGCGCGAAGCGCGTCCGCGTCGGCGGCGCGTCGGCTTGGCATCGGTTTCGGCTTCGGCTTCGGCGCGGGGCGGTCTTCGCCGGTCCGAACGGCGGTCGGCGGCCCGCCCCGCAGGACCGGACCCGGGCCTCGGGGGCGGGAGATATCCGGCGCGCCGGGGGCGGTCGGGCCGAGGCGCGGCGCGCTCAGCCGTGCCGGCGGCGCGCGGACGGCCCGGGCGGCTCGGACGGTTGCGCGGCCGCCAAGGCGCCGCTCGTCGCTTCCGCCTCCGCTTCATCCTCCGGGCGCGCCGACGCCGCGGTCGCGGCCCGGTTCAGCTCCGCGACGAAGGCGGCGGGGGTCCAGGCGCGGATCCAGCGTTCCGCCGCCTCCCGGGGCATGGGGCGGCCGATGAAGAAGCCCTGCGCCAGCTCGCAGCCGAGGTCGCGGGCCGCCGCCGCCTCCGCCGCCGTCTCCACCCCCTCGGCCAGGGTCTGGATCGAGAGGCTGGAGGCCAGCCCGACGATGCCGCCCACGATCTTGCGGCTTTCCGCCCGCCGGTCGAGCCCGGTGACGAAGCCGCGGTCGATCTTGATCCGGTGCACCTGCATCTTCTGCAGATTGGCGATGGAGGCGTGCCCGGTCCCGAAATCGTCCAGCTCCACCGAGAAGCCGGCCGCCGCCAGCGCGGCGACGGTGCGGATCGCGGGGTCCTCGTCATTCTCGACCAGCACGCTTTCCAGCACCTCCAGCGCCACGTTGCGCGGGCTGAGGCCGGCGGCGTCCACGTCCCAGGCCAGCTTGTCGGCCAGCGCGGGATCCCGCAGCTCCCGCGCCGAGACGTTGAGCGCGACGTGATGCACGCCCAGCCCCAGATTGCGCCATTCCGCGAGCGCGGCCAGCGAGCCGCGCATCACCGCGTCGCCCATCCGCTCGATCTGGCCGGTCTCCTCGGCGATGGGCACGAATTCGGCGGGGCCCAGCACGCCGCGGACGGGATGGCGCCAGCGCACCAGGCTTTCGAAGCCGATCAGCGCGCCGGAGCGCAGGTCGACCTGGGGCTGGAAGAACGGCGTCACCTCCTCCCGCGACAGGGCGCCGGCGAATTCCGCGGCGATCAGCGCCCGCGCCTCCTGCGCCCGGCGGATGGCCGGGGCGTAGGTCACGGCGCGGGGGGCGCCGCCGCCGCGCATGGTTTCGGCCAGCGCCAGTTCCGCGTCCGACAGCAGGGCGTCGGGGTCGCCGTCGCCGCGGGCGGCGACGGCGGCGCCGGCGCGTACCCGGAACCCCAGCGAGTCGCCCACCAACACCACCGCGTAGCCCATGGCCGCGATCAGGGGGGGCGCGGCGGCGTCGGCCTGGGA
>JAYZWL010000121.1:0-34353 GCA_036154955.1 Pseudomonadota bacterium
CCGCCTCGCCCTCTCCGCCGCCCGTCCCGCCCGCCGCGCTTGACTCCCCGCCCCGCCCGCGTAAAAGGCCCCGGTCCGGCGGCGGAGGCGTCGCGGGATTCCGGCGCCCATGGGCGCGCGTCCCCCCGGGGAGGCGCCCCTGTCGTCCCGGCCGGCCCCGCGGGGCCCGGACCGGGGAGAGGAGGGCGCTCTGTTGCGAGCACTGGACAAGGAGCAGGGGCGATGACCAAGCGCACCTCCGCGAAATACAAGATCGACCGCCGCATGGGCGAGAACATCTGGGGCCGTCCGAAGTCCCCGGTGAACAAGCGCGAATACGGCCCGGGCCAGCACGGCCAGCGCCGCAAGGGCAAGCTCTCGGACTTCGGCACCCAGCTGCGCGCCAAGCAGAAGCTCAAGGGCTACTACGGCGACATCACCGAGAAGCAGTTCCGTCGCGTCTACGACGAGGCCGAGCGCCGCAAGGGCGACACCGGCGAGAACCTGATCGGCCTGCTGGAGCGCCGGCTGGATGCGGTGGTCTACCGCGCCAAGTTCGTGCCGACCATCTTCGCCGCCCGCCAGTTCGTGAACCACGGCCACGTGCTGGTGAACGGCCGTCGGGTCAACATCCCCTCCTACTCGGTCAAGGAAGGCGACGTCATCACCGTCAAGGAGAAGTCGCGCCAGATGGAGCTGGTGATGGGCGCGGTCGAGTCCTCCGAGCGCGACGTGCCGGACTACCTGGACGTCGACCACTCCAAGATGACCGCGACCTTCGTGCGGGCGCCGTCGCTGGGCGACGTGCCCTACCCGGTGCAGATGGAGCCGAACCTGGTCGTCGAGTTCTACGCCAAGAACTGATCCCGACCGGATCGAGGATTTCGAAGGGCCGCGCAGGACTGCGCGGCCCTTTTTCGTGCGGGCGTCGCGCGCCGCCCGCCCGTCCGGCCGGTCACGCCGCGGAAACCGGGGCCGCGGCCCCGAGCGCGCGCCGGTCGCGCCCGTCCGCCCGCCGCGGCCGGGAACCGGGCGCCGCTGGCGGGGCCGCCTCCCCTCCTCCGGCCGCGGCCGCAGGGGACGGCCCCCGGCGCATCCGGTCAGACCCGCGCGCGTCGCCCGCGGCCGATCAGCGCCAGTCCGGCGAGGCCCGCGGCCAGCATCGGGGCCGCGGCGGGAAGCGGGACCTCGGGCGCCTCGGACGCCGTCACGGTCAGCGCGCCGAAGTTCAGCGCGCCCAGCCCGAGCACGGTCGGGTCGGTCGCGTCGCCGCTGAGAAACGTCCAGTCCGTGATGCCCGAGATCCCGGCGAAGCTGGAGAAGGTCATCGTCCAGGTCGCCGCGCCGATCCCGGCGAAGAGGAACCCGTCCGCCTGGGCGTCGCCCCAGGCGAAGGAGAAGGCGCCGTTCACGTCCGGGTCCGAGCTCCACCCCACCATGTCGCTGCCCGGATCGTCGCGCACCAGCCCGAACGCCGCCCCCGGCGCGCCGTAGAGCGAGAAGATCGCCGAGCCCGACCCGTCCCCGTCCCCCGGCCCCAGGATCGCGCCCAGCCCCAGCGCCGCGGCGCCCGTTTCGGTCGAGGTCTCGACCAGGAAGAACTGCGCCCGCCCGGCGACCATGGCGAAGGGCGGCGTCGCGCGCCCGGCGGCGTAGCCGTAGAAGTCGACCAGGCTCTCGGCCGTCTGCAGCGGCGTGACCGCGACGGGACCGGCGAGGCCCGGCGCCTCGATGACATAGGTGAGGGCCGAGGCCGCGGCCGGAAGGGCCGCCAAAGCGGCGGCGAATGAAAGAAGGCGCATGTCCCTGCTCCGAAATCCGCGCCGCGGGCCGCCGGCCGCCGGAGGGGCGGCGGGCGGGCGACGCCGCGTCAGCAAGCGACGCGAATTGCGGCGGAATGGTGGCGCGGCAAGGACCGCCGGCCCGGCCTGCGCCGCGTCGCGAAACCGTCGCGTCGCCGCGCCATGCTCCGCCCGCCGGCGGTCGCCGCGTCGCGCTTGCTTTCCGGCCCCGAACCCGCGCAGGCTGACCGTCACATAACCGACATGGAGCGTCCCATGACCACCCGCCCCCTTCTCGCCGGCGCCGCCGCGCTGGCGCTGCTCGCGCCGGCCGCGGCGCTCGCCGATTTCTCGATTTCGATCCTGCACACCAACGACGTGCATTCCCGGCTGGAGCCGATCTCCAAATATGACAGCGGCTGCTCGGCGGCGGACAACGCCGAGGGCAAGTGCTTCGGCGGTTCCGCCCGCCTGATCACCGCCATCGAGGCGGCCCGGGCCGAGGCGCCGGTGAACCTGCTGGTCGACGGCGGCGACCAGTTCCAGGGCACGCTGTTCTACACCTACTACAAGGGCAAGGCCGCGGCGGAGATGATGAACGCCATGGCCTATGACGGCATGACCGTCGGCAACCATGAATTCGACGACGGGCCGGAGGTGCTGGCCGGCTTCATGGAGGCCGTGTCCTTCCCGGTGCTGATGTCCAACGCCGACGTCTCCGCCGAACCGGCGCTGGCGGGCAAGCTGATGCCGTCGGCGGTGGTCGAGAAGGGCGGCGAGAAGATCGGGCTGATCGGCCTGACGCCGCGCAACACCGACGAGCTGGCCTCGCCCGGCAAGAACATCGTGTTCGAGGACCCCTCCGCCGCCGTGGCGCGCGAGGTGGAGAAGCTGACCGCCGAGGGCGTGAACAAGATCGTGGTGCTCAGCCACTCCGGCTACAACGTCGACAAGAAGGTGGCCGCCGAGGTCGCGGGCATCGACGTGATCGTGGGCGGGCACACCAACACCCTGCTGTCGAACACCAACGAGAAGGCCGAGGGCCCCTATCCGACCATGGTCAAGGGGCCGGATGGCGGCGACACCGCCATCGTCTCCGCCTACGCCTACGGCAAGTTCCTCGGCAAGCTGGACGTGACCTTCGACGACGCGGGCAAGATCGTCGCCGCCTCGGGCGAGCCGCTGCTGCTCGACGGCTCGGTGGCCGAGAACGCCCAGATCAAGGGCCGGCTGGAGGAGCTGGCCGAGCCGCTGCAGGCGATCCGCGAGAAGGTGGTGGCCGCCACCGACCACCCCATCGGCGGCGACAAGGCCGTCTGCCGCTCGGAGGTCTGCGAAATGGGCGTGCTGGTCGCCGACGCGATGCTGGCCCGGGTCAAGGATCAGGGCATCGACATGGCGATCACCAACGGCGGCGGGCTTCGCGCCTCGATCGACGCCGGCGACGTGACCATGGGCGAGGTGCTGACCGTGCTGCCCTTCCAGAACACGCTGTCCACCTTCCGGCTGAAGGGCGCGGACGTGCTCGCGGCGCTGGAGAACGGGGTCAGCCAGGTGGAGGAGGGCGCCGGCCGCTTCCCGCAGGTCTCGGGCATGAGCTTCGTGTGGGATCCGGCCGCGGCCGCGGGCTCGCGCATCGTGTCCGTCAGCGTGGGCGGCGAGGCGCTGGACCCCGAGAAGGTCTACGGCGTGGTGTCCAACAACTACATGCGCTCGGGCGGGGACGGCTACAAGGTCTTCGCGACGGGGGGCATGGACGCCTATGATTTCGGCCCGGACCTCGCCGACGTGGTGGCCGAATACCTGGTGGTGAACGCGCCCTACACGCCCTACACGGACGACCGCATTTCGAAGAAGTGACGGCGCCGGGGGGGCTCGCCCCCCTCCGCGACCCGATCCCACCCCGCCCCGCCGCGGTCCGCCCGCGGCGGGGTTTTCGCATTCGCCCGCCTGCATGGGACATGCTAGCCTCCGCGCCGTGACGAGGGAGGATCCGGCCATGCTGCGCGACCGCTACGACAACGCCCTGACCACCGCCTCCGCCGCGGCGAGGGACGCCTATGCGGCGGGGATGGACCGGTTCCTGGCCGCGGACGCCGGCGCCGCCGACGCCTTCGCGCGGGCGGCGGAGGAGGACCCTGACTTCGCGCTCGCGCATCTGGCGCTGGCCCGCGAACGCCAGATGCGCGCCGATCCCGAGGGTATGCGCGAGGCGCTGGCCGCCGCCCGCGCCGCCGCCGGGGCCCGCCCCCTCTCCGCCCGCGAGGCCGGGCAGCTTCACGCCCTGGGCCTGATGCTGGAGGGGCGGGGGCCGGAGGCGATGACCGCGATCCGCGCCCATCTCTCCGACCACCCGCGCGACGCCATGGTCGCCCAGACCTGCACCGGCGTCTTCGGCATGATCGGCTTCTCCGGCCAGCCGGGGCGGGAGGCGGAGCAGCTCGCCTTCACCGCCGCGCTGGCGCCCCACTATGGGGACGACTGGTGGTTCCTCGCCCAGCATGCCTTCTCGCAGATGGAGGCGGGCCAGACCGGACCGGCGGAGGCGACCATCGCGCGCTCCCTCGCGGGCAATCCGCGGAACGCCAACGGCGCGCATATCCGCTCCCACCTCCATTACGAGACCGGGGAGACGGAGGCGGGCTTCGCCTATCTCGACCAGTGGCGGAAGGACTACGACCGCGGCGGGATCCTGCATTGCCACGTCAACTGGCATATCGCGCTCTGGGCGCTGGAGCGGGGGGATCCGGAGACCATGTGGGCGGTGGTGGACGCCGATATCGCGCCGGAGACGGGGGCGGGGCCGCCGCTCAACGTGCTGACCGACATGGCGGCGATCCTCTACCGGGCGGAGCTGGCGGGCGTGGCGGTGGACCCGGCGCGCTGGCGGGCGATCAGCGCCTATGCGTCGGAGCGGTTCCCGACGCCGGGCATGGCCTTCGCCGACGTGCACGCCGCGCTCGCCCATGCGATGGCGGGGGAGGGGGAGGCGCTGGCCCGGATCCTGCGCGACGCCAAAGGCCCGGCCGGGGACATGGTGCGGCTCTTGGCCGAGGCGTTCGGGGCGCTGGCCGCGGGGCGCTGGGCCGACGCGCTGGGGCCGCTGGCCACGGCCATGGCCGATCACGCCCGCATCGGCGGCAGCCGGGCGCAGCGCGACCTGGTGGAGTTCGCCATGGCCGGCGCGCTGCTCAAGCTGGGCCGGGGGGAGGAGGCGCGTCGCCTGCTCGCCATCCGCCGTCCGCACGCGCCGGTGGGCTCGGTCAGGGGACTGGCCTGAGGGCGGCGGCCGGGACGGGACTCCCCCGCGCGTCCCGCGCGAGGCTCGCCCGCCCGGCCGCCCGCCCCCTCTGGCTTCCAGCGCCCGCGGGGCCTAGGAGGGAAGGATGTGCGGACGCTTCGCCCTGACCACGCCCCAGACCGCGGTGCTGGAGCATTTCTCCGCCGCCCCCAGCCCGAAGCTGGCGGAGCGGCTGGGCAATCTCGGGCCGCGCTGGAACGTCTGCCCCACCACCGACATCCCGGTGGTGCTGAACCATGAGGGCGCCCGCCTGCTCGCCCCCCTGCGTTGGGGCTTCATCCCGCGCTGGTACAAGGCCCCCAACGGCGGCCCGCTGCTGATCAACGCCCGCGCCGAGACCATCGCGGAGAAGCCGGCCTTCCGCGACGCCGCCCGCGCCCGGCGCTGCCTGATCCCGGCGGACGGGTTCTACGAATGGCTGCGCGACGCGGAGCCCAAGCGCCCGTTCTGGATCCGCCCGGCGGCGGGTCCGACCGAGGGGTCGCTCTTCGCCTTCGCCGCGGTCTGGGAGATCTGGCGCGGGCCTGAGGGAGGGGCGCCCGTCGCCGCCTGCGCCATCGTCACCACCGCCGCCTCCGACGCCATCGCCGGGATCCATCACCGGGAGCCGGTGACGGTCGCCCCGTCGGATTACGGGCTGTGGCTGGGGGAGGAGGGCCGCGGCGCCGCCCGCCTGATGCGCGCGGCCGAGCCGGGGTTCTGGGCGTTCCACGAGGTCTCGCCCCGGGTGAACGGGAACAGGGACGACGATCCGGAGCTGATCGCCCCGCTGGACGCCTGACCCGGCGCCGCCGGGCGCCCCCGGTCCCGCGCCGCGCGGGCGGACGGGCGCGACTCTCGCGACGGTCGGCGCGCGGCTCCCGTCCCCGGGGGCTCAGCGCCAGCGGGCGGCGGCCTTGTCGTCGGCCTCGCGGGCGTCGACCCAGCGGGCGCCTTCGGGCGTGGTCTCTTTCTTCCAGAACGGCGCGCGGGTCTTGAGATAGTCCATGATGAACTCCGCCGCCTCGAAGGCCGCGCCGCGATGGGGCGAGGCGCACGCGACCAGCACGATCCGCGCCGCGGGCGCGAGCGGCCCGAAACGGTGGATCACCACCGCGCCCTGCAGCGGCCAGCGCCCCATGGCCTCGTCGGCGATGGCGCGCAGGGCGCTTTCGGTCATGCCGGGATAGTGCTCCAGCGCCATTTCCGAGATCGGGACGCCCCCCGCATGGTCGCGCACCAGCCCGGTGAAGGTCGCCACCGCGCCGATATCCGCGCGCCCGGCGGTCAGCCGGTCGATCTCCGCCCCGATGTCGAAATCCGCCTCCTGGACGGAGACATGGACGACGGGCGCGGGGGAGGTCATCCCCCCGTCACCGGCGGGAAGAAGGCCAGCTCCCGCACGCCGGCCAGGGGCGCGTCGAACTCCGCCGCCTCCTGGTCCACCGCCACGCGCACCGCCGAGAGGTCCTCGAAGGCCCAGGCGTAGCGTTCGTCCCGTCCGCGCAGCTCGTCGACCAGCGCGGCCACGGTGGGGGCGTCGGAGGCGATCTCCTCGCGCCCCGCGCCCACGCGCTCCCGCAGCCAGGCGAAATACAGCACCTGCATCAGCGTTCTCCCGTCATCGCGGGGCTGGCGAGCCCCCGCCGGAAATAGTCCCAGCCGGTGATCAGCGTCAGGGCGCCCGCGAGCCACAGAAGCGCGATCCCCGCGGCCCCCACCGACCCCGCCGCGCCCGGCCAGCCGCCGGCCCCGGCCCAGAAGCCGCCCATCAGCACGCCGATCGCCGCCATCTGCACCGTCGTCTTCCATTTGGCGAGCTTGGTCACCGGAATCGAGACCCGCCCCGCAAGATGTTCGCGCAGGCCCGAGACGGCGGTTTCGCGCAGGAAGATCGCGGCGGCGGGCGGGATCAGCCAGGGGTCGGGCCCGGCCAGCATCATCACCACCGCCAGCGCCGTCATCACCATGGCCTTGTCGGCGATGGGGTCGAGCATCCGGCCGAATTCGGACTGCTGGTTGAAGCGCCGCGCCAGCCAGCCGTCGAGGAAGTCGGTGACCGAAGCGCCCAGGAACAGGGCCAGCGCCCACAGATCCGCCGCCGGCCGGGGCAGGGCCACGAAGACCAGCGCCACCGCGGGGGCGGCGAGCAGGCGGAACACGGTCAGGACGTTGGGGACGGTCAATGGCATGGAGGCTGCATCCTCCGCTTGGGGCGCGGCTGTCAAGGCGCCCGAGGGTCCATGGTCTTCCGGCCCGCCGCTCCGCACCCGCCCGGCGACGCCCTCGACCGGGGCGGTCGCGCGGGCTGCGCGGGGGGGAAGGCCGCGCGGCCTCGCCCCGCTTGACCTGCCTCAAGGCGCCGTCCGTCGCGCAGGGCCAGTCTGCACGTATCCGCTCACATCCGAATGCGAGAACGTATCAAATGGACTGGCCCGCCTTCCTCAACGACACCAACCGCCAGCTCGCCAGCTTCCGCGAGGCGCAGCCCGAGGCCCAGCAGGGTTTCGCCCAGCTCGCCCGCGCCGCGACCCGGCCCGGCGCGCTGGATCCCAAGACCAAGGAGCTGATCGCGCTCGCCATCGGCATCGCCGCCCATTGCGACGCCTGCATCGGCTTCCATGTCCGCGCCGCCCGCCGCCATGGCGCCGCCCGCGAGGAAATCGCCGAGACCGTGGCCATGTGCCTCTACATGGGCGGCGGGCCGTCGCTGATGTACGGCGCGAAGGCGCTGGACGCCTTCGACCAGTTCGCGGCGGCCGAGACCGCCTGAACGACGCGCCCCTCCGCCGCCGGGGAGGGGCGCCCGCCTCATTCCGCCGTCGTCACTCCGCCGGCCGCGCCGCCTTCAGCGCGTCCAGGTCCGCCGCCGAGGCCTTGCGCATCGACGAGGTCGACCGCCCGCCGGGCACGAACGGATGGGTGGAGCTCAGCCCCCCGTCCACCGGGAAGGCCTGGCCGTTGACGTAGGACGCGAGGTCCGAGACCAGGAACAGCGCCATGCCCGCGATCTCCTCCGGCTCGCCGCCCCGGCGCATCGGGTTGAGCTGGCCGATCCGGTCCTCCCGCCCCTTGGCGCGGGCGTAGTCGTAGGCGTAGCGGGTCATGCCGGTCTCGATCAGGCCGGGGCAGATGGCGTTGATGCGGATGTTGCGCCCGATCAGCTCCTGCGCCGCGGTCTGGACCAGGTTGATGACCCCGGCCTTGGAGGCGGAATAGGGCGTCGCCCCCGCATTGGCCCTGAGCCCCGCGACCGAGGCCGTGGCCACGATCGCCCCGCCGCCGCGCGCCTCCATCGCCGGGACCGCGTGCTTGATGGCCAGGAACGGGCCGATCAGGTTGATGCGCAGCACCTCGGCCCATTGCTCGGGCGTGTGGTCGAAGAAGTCGGTCGGGCCGCCGAAATTGGAGATCCCGGCGTTGGCGTAAAAGATGTCGAGGCCCCCGAACGTGTCGACCGCCATCGCCACCGCCGCCGCCACGTCGGGCTCCGCGCCCGCGTCCATGGTCATCGAGGCGGCGCGGCCGCCCGCGGCGCGGATCGCCTCCGCGGTCTCGGCCACCGCTTCGGCCTTGTCGCAGCACAGCACCGCGGCGCCCGCGGCGGCGTAGAGCTTCGCCGTCGCCCGGCCGATGCCCGAGGCCGCGCCGGTGACGATGGCGACCTTGCCGCCGAGGTCGATCTCGGGGCTTTTCGCGTGGCTCATGTCTGGGTCTCCTCCCTTGCGGCGCGGCTCCGCGGCCAGCGCCTTGTTCCGGTCCGGAATACCGGCTTTCGGAGGGGCGGAACAGTCCCGGCCCCGCGGCGCCGGCGCTTGCGGAATAATTTTACCCGGGTATAAACATACGCGGCGCGCCCCATGGCGTCGCCAGGCGATATGCCCGCCGGACAGGCCGCGCGGGAAAGGAGGCCCCCCATGCCCAGCATCCAGGCCAACGGCATCGACATCTTCCACGACGCGCAGGGGCCGGCGGACGGCGCGCCGATCCTGCTGATCCCGGGCCTGGGCATGCAGCTCACCCGCTGGTCCGACGGCTTCGTCGCGGCGCTGGTCGCGCTCGGCTTCCGGGCGATCCGGATGGACCATCGCGACATCGGCCTGTCGCAGGGCTTCGACGCCGCCGGCCTTCCGGATTTCGGGGCGCTGACGGCGGAGCGGATGGCGGGCCGCATCCCCGCCGCGCCCTACACGCTGTCCGACATGGCGGCCGACGCGGCGGGGCTGGTCGAGGCGCTGGGGCTGGGGCGCGCGCATGTCGTGGGCGCGTCCATGGGCGGCATGATCGCGCAGCTGATGGCGATCCGTCACCCGGAACGGCTGCGCTCCGTCACCTCGATCATGTCGACCACCGGCCATGGCGACCTGCCCCCGGCGAGGCCGGAGGCGATGGCGGCGATCGCCGGCCCGCGGATCGACCCGTTCGCGGATCGGGAGGCCTATCTCGCGCAGGCCGTCGCCTCGGCCCGGGTCATCGGCTCGCCGGGATTCCCGGAGGACGAGGCGACGCTTCGCGCCCGGGCCTGGGCGGATGTGGAGCGCGCCTTTCGCCCCGCCGGCTTCGCCCGGCACTTCGCGGCGATCCTCGGCTCTCCCGACCGGCGCGAGGCGCTGCGCGGCGTGGACCTGCCCTTCCTCGTGATCCACGGGACCGAGGATCCGCTGATCCCGGTGGAGGGCGGGCGGGACGTCGCGGCCTCCGTCCCCGGGGCGGAGCTGCTGGAGATCGCGGGCATGGGTCACAACCTGCCCGCGGCGCTCGACGCCCGCATCGCCGACGCCATCGCCGGCGTCGCCGCTCGCGCCGCCGCCTGAGCGCCCGCGCCTCCCTCTCCGCCCGCGCCTCCCTCCCCCGCTTGCGGGGGAGGGTTGGAGAGGGGGCTGGGGACGGGGCTGGCCGGCGGTCAGTTCAGCGCCACGGTCCCGCCGGGGCCCTCGATCTCGGCGCGCAGGGTTCCGCCGCCGGTCTCGCCCTCCGGCGCCAGCGCGGCGAGGCCCATGGCGGCGAGCGCGGCCCCCGCCTCCGGGTCCGGGCGGCGGGCGAAGCCCGTCAGCGTCAGGCCGGAGCCCGCCAGCGTGTCGGAGGGGGTCGGCCCCTCGGGCCATTCGATGACGAAGGGCAGGGCGCCGCCCATCAGCGGCACGCCGTCCGCGGGCGAGGCCAGCCGCCATTCAAGCGCCCCGCGCCGCATCGGGCGCAGCGGGCCCATCGCCGCCGGCCCGCGGGCCAGCAGGGCGGCGGCGTCCGCGTCGCGCGCCACCCAGGTCAGCAGGCGCGGCCCCTGCTCCAGTCCCGCGCGCACCGCGGCCAGACCCAGGCCGAAGGGCGTGGGCTCCTCCGCCGGCCAGTCCTGCGCCGGGTCGGGGGCGATCAGCTCCAGGTAGCAGCGCCCGCCGCCCTGCCGGGCCAGGCCCCACAGCGCGTTGTGGGTGCCCAGCCCCTCATGCGCGCCGCCGCCCTGGGCCGCCACGCCGAACAGTTCCTCCAGCCGCGGCCTCCATTCGGCCAGCGACAGGCAGCCCAGCACCAGGTGATCCAGTTCCGCCATCTCGGTCCCTCCCCGCGGTCCGACGGGCGCCGCCGCTTGCCGGCGCCCCGCGTCATGGGCATAGAGGACCGGTCCCCGGCCCCGGATCAAGCGAAAGCGCGGTTCCGCGGCGGCCGGTCACGCAGCGCCCTGGCCAGACCGATAGCCGACCATGCTCGACCCTGACCGCATCCCCGACCCTGACCGCATCCCCGACGCCGGCCCCGCTTGCGGACTGCGCATCGAGGCCGCCCCCGCGGATTTCGCGGACTGGGCGGGACTGCTCGCCCTCGTCCGCCGCGCCTTCGCCTATATGGAGGGGCGGGTGGATCCGCCCTCGTCGCTGACCCGCATGGATGCGGCGGCGATGCGGGCCAAGGCGGCGGCGGAGACGCTGCTTCTGGCCCATGACGGCGCCGGCCGTCTGGTGGGCTGCCTGTTCGCCGACGACCGGGGCGAGGCGCTTTATGTCGGCAAGCTGGCGGTGGAGCCGGCGAGGCAGGGAGAGCGCATCGGCGCCCGGCTGATGGCGGCGGCCGAGGCGCTGGCCCGCGCCCGTCGCCTGCCGGCGCTGGAGCTGGAGACGCGGGTGGAGCTGACCGGAAACCACGCCGCCTTCGCCCGGATGGGCTTCGCGAAGATCGCGGAGAAGGCGCATGCGGGCTACGACCGGCCGACGTCGTTCACCTTCCGCAAGGCGCTGGACTGAGGGGCGGGGCGGTTCGCGGCCCCGCGCGGACGCCCCGGGCTCGACCCGGGGCCTCGCAACGCAGGAGGGGAGGCGGCCCGCCGCGCCCCGCTCAGGACGGATCGTCTGAAGAATCGCCCGCCTCGCCCGGCTCCGCCGCCGCGTCCGGCGCCTGAGGCCGAAGAAGGCTGGCCTGCGCGGCGCGGGCCGCGGCGCCCGTTCCCGGCTCGTTGGTCGGCGGCGACGGATCGGCGGCCGGCGCCGGATCCGGCACCGGGGAGGAGGCCAGCGGCTCCGGCGTCAGGGGGGCGGGGGCGAGCGGGGGCGGGGCCGCCGCCTCCTCCGCCTCCAGCGCGGGGCCGCCGGGACGGGGCGCGGGGATCAGGGCGGCGTCGCGCGCCTCCTCCAGCTCCTCCAGCGAGGCGACGTCGACCGAGACCGACAGCATCTGCCCGCCCGAGCCCACGACAAGCCCGGTCACCGGCGCGCAGTCGGCGTAGTCGCGGCCCGAGGCCGACATGACGTGATCGGCGCCGGGCTGCATGTCGTTGGTCGGGTCGAACTGCACCCAGCCCACCGAGGGGTCCCAGACCGAGGCCCAGGCATGGGTCGCGTCCGCCCCCACCAGCCGTGCCTTGCCCGGCGGCGGCAGGGTGCGCAGATAGCCCGACACATAGGCGCAGGGCAGCCGAAGCGCCCGCATCGCCGCCAGCATCACATGGGCGAAGTCCTGGCAGACCCCCTCGCGCGCCGCGAAGCTGGCGTTGGCCGGGGTCTCGGCGTTGGTGGCGCCGGGCAGGTATTTGAAATCGTCATGGATGCGCGAACACAGCTCCCGCGCCGCCTCCAGCACCGGGCGGCCGGGCTCGAAGCTCCGCAGCGCATAGGCCTCGATCTCCGCATCCGCGTCGGTCAGCGGGGTCGGGTAGGCGTAGAGCGCGGCGTGCAGCCCCGTGGGCCCGGCCGCGATCCGCGCCACCTGCTCCCACGGGGTCGAGGCGCCCAGCATCGGCTCCTCCCGCTCCAGCCGCTCCACCACGCAGCGCAGCGTGATCTCCAGCGTCTCATGCGGCTCGGTCACCGTCGCGGTCTCCAGCCGGTTGCCGAAGGCGTCGACGAAGCCCGCGCGCTCCTGCGGGCGGGGGGAGACGGTGACCTCGGCGCTCAGCACCCGCTGTTCGTC
This sequence comes from Pseudomonadota bacterium, assembly GCA_036154955.1. Taxonomy (GTDB): domain Bacteria; phylum Pseudomonadota; class Alphaproteobacteria; order Rhodobacterales; family Rhodobacteraceae; genus Albimonas. The sequence goes on from JAYZWL010000121.1 coordinate 12,439, forward strand.
GTTGGACGGGGGCGTGAGCCGCAGCAGGTGCTGGGAGAACGCCGCGGGCGCCCCGTAGGCGTAGCGGGTGGAATGCAGGATGCGCAGCGCGGTCATGCCGAGAGCCTTCCCCGAAGGCCGACCCGGCTGGGGGCCTGGGTATGGGCGAAGAACGAGCGGGCGAGCTCGTCCGACAGCTCCGCCAGCGCGGCGCGCACCTCCGCGATCAGGGCCGAGAGCTCCGGACGCCGGCCTTCCTCGTCCTCCTCTGCCAGGGTCTCGGGGTCGGCGAGGCGCACGTCCATCAGCACCCGCATGGCGAGCCGCAACTCCCGCGACCGGCGCGGGCCGGGATTGGGCAGGCGGTTCAGCGCCTCCTCGATGCGCATGAGCTGGTAGACCAGGCTGCGCGGGTTGCGCTCGTCCAGCACCAGCAGGTCCATGCAGGGCGCGGGGGCCGGCACGGTCATGTAGCGGGTCCTGTAGGCGGTGCGGCTGTCGAGCAGGGTCAGCCAGGCGCGCAGCCAGCTTTCGTCGGGGTCGTGGCGCCGCCCGGCCAGCGCCTCGGCCGCGCGGGCGAAGGAGAGGCCGCGCTCGATCCCCCGGCCGAGCTCCAGGAACCGCCACACATGGTTGCGGGTCAGGTTCTCCTGCGTCGTTCCGGCGAAGGCGGCCAGCGCCAGAAGGCTGTCGTCGATCAGCCGCAGCAGGGCCGAGGCGTTCTGCGGCGGCGGCGGCATCCGCCAGCCGTTGTCGGCGGTCAGCCGGTCGATGGACCGCCAGCTTTCCTCGGACAGATAGGGCCGCGCCCGCTGCCCGGTGCGGCGCAGGGCGCCCAGCAGCGGGGCCATGCCCATCGGCTCGTGATGGTCGTTGGTCAGGCGGGCGATGGCGTCGCGCACCCGGGCCATGCCGACGCGGTTGTCGTCGGCGCCGGCCTGGATTTCGAGGATCGCGGCCAGCACCTCTGGGCTGTCGTCCTCCTCCTGCCCCGAAACCATGCGGTCGATCACCACCCGCAGGGTGCGCAGGGTGACGTCGGCGCGCTCCGCCGTGCGGCCGAGCCAGAACAGGTCGTCCGCCACCCGGCTGAGCAGGTCGCCGCCGGTGCGCCGCAGATGGGCGCCGGCCATGCGGCGCTCGATGGTGGGGGCGGGGCGGGCCTCCTCCTCGGTGCGGGCGGGGATCCAGACGTCCTTGCCGAAGCCCAGCGGCGGCGGGGCGCAGCCCGGCTCCACCAGCGTCGCCACCCCGCCCGGCGCCACCGACCAGCCCGAAGGGGTCAGGCCGGCGAAGACCCGCATCATCCACTGCCGGGGCGCCAGCGCGCCGGCGCGCCAGGCGGGCGTGGTCGACAGCGGCGGGGTGGCGACCGCCGCCAGCCGCTCCCCATGCCGGCGCAGATGGCCGGCCAGCGCGTCCCGGTCCCGCGCGGTCAGCGTCGGGGCGCTCCGGTCGTTGATCGGGCCGCGGCTGATCCGCTCCAGCCGCCACATCTCGGGCTCGTCCATCGCCTGTTCGCGCGCCGCCGGGTCGCCCATCCACAGGCAGGGCGCGTCGGCGATGCGCAGATCCTCGCCCAGGTGGAACTGGCTGAGCGCATGGGCGAAGGGAGCCATCGCCCGGTAGGCGAAAGCCGAGGCGCCGAGCCCGTTGGCGAGCCTCAGCCGGCCGGTCCGCTGCGCCAGCGACAGGGCCGGCGCGCCGACGGACGCGCTGGCGGGCTGGAACAGCGCCTCCAGGTGCTGGGAATGCACGCCGCGCATCAGCACCGACAGGGGCTTGAGCCCCTCCACCGTCTTCACGAAGGCCCCGCCCTCGCGCACCGTCACGTCGGCGGGCTCGATCAGGGCGGCGCCCATGTAGCGGGCGAAATAGGCGTGGGAGAAGTAACGCGGATCCCGCGCGCCCCCCGACATCAGCGCCAGCCGCCCGTCGAGGCCGGTCGCGTCCTCAAGCAGTTGCTGGAGCCCCTGGTAATGCGCCGCGATGCGCCGCACGCCGCCGGCGAGGAAGGGTTCCGCGAAGCTCTGCGACGAGGCGACCCGGTTCGCCACCATCCAGCCGTCGCCCAGCGGCGCGTCGACCCGGTCGGCCAGCACCATCCAGCGCCCGTCGGCGCCGCGCGCCATGTCCATCTCGTAAAGCGTCAGCCAGGGTTCGTCCTGGTCCGGCCAGCCGCAGCGCCAGATCGCGAAATCGGGGTTGCCGAAGGCCATGCCCGGGGGCAGCAGCCCTTCGCGCAGCGCGGTCTGCGGGCCGTAGAGATCGGCCAGCGCCGCTTCGATCAGCCGGGCGCGCTGCACCACGCCGGCGGAGATCTCGGACCATTCCTCGGGCGAGATCACCACCGGGAAGGCGTCGACCGAGGCGGCGGCGACGTCGGCCTCCCCCGTCGGGTCGAAGGCCACGCCGGATTCCAGCCGCAGGCGCCGGGTCTCGCCCACCACCGCCTCGTAGCCGTCCGGCCCCGCGCGGCGCGCCCACTCGATCAGCCCGCGCCAGTGCGGGCGCAGGCGTCCCTCGCCGTCCAGCGCCTCGTCATGGGCGCGGTCGGTGCGATGGGCGGCGTAGTGGGCGAACAGGTCCCGAAGATCGTCTTCAAGACGGGCGACGGCGGGCATGGGGCTCCTTCGACGGACGAGGCGCAGGACGCGGGGCCTCCGCATTCGTCCTGTCCGCTCCGGGTGCGGAGCGGGCGCAAGCGCGGAGTATGCCGGCGCCCCGCTGGGTTGCCAAGCGCCGGTCATATGCGCGCGAAAGGTTTCGGTCGCCTTGCGGGGCGGCGGGTCGACGCGGCGGCGGGGCGCGCGGAGGGGTGACGCAGCGGTCAGGCGGGACGCGCCGGCGCCGTTCCGCAGGCCCCCTCCCCCTCCCTCCCCCGCAGGCGGGGGAGGGGGCCGCCAGCCGCGCGCTTTCGCCCCTGCCCCAAAGGTCGCCGCCGCCGGCGCCGCCCTCGCCTCCCTCCCCCGCCTGCGGGGGAGGGCCGGGGCGGGGGCCTGCGACGTGGGGGCTTCGGGCTTACCGCTGCCGGCGCAGGTCCAGCGTCAGCGGCTGGTCGGGGCTGATCCGCGGGGCGAGCGGCCGCATCCGGCCGGGCGTGTGGCCGATGGTCTCGAACCGCGCCAGCCGGCGACCCTCCGCCTCCAGGTCGTTGATCGGCTGGGTGTCGAAGGCCCGCCCGCCGGGATGGGCCGAATGCAGCACGCAGCCCCCCACGGAGCGGTCGGAGAAGCTGTCCCACAGGTCGAAGACCAGCGGCGTGTGCACCCCGATGGTCGGATGCAGCGACTCCGCCGGCTGCCAGGCGCGGTAGCGCAGGCCCGCCACCCGCTCGTCCTTGCGGCCGGTCTCGCGCAGCGGCATCTCCCAGCCGTTGCAGGACACGGTGTAGCGGTTCTGAAGATCGCCCTCGACCCGCACCTGCAACCGCTCCAGCGAGCTGTCCACGTAGCGCACGGTGCCGCCGATGGCCCCGGTCTCGCCCAGCACGTGCCAGGGCTCGATGGCCGAGCGCAGCTCCATCACCACGCCCTGGTGCTTGACGTCGCCGGCCAGCGGGAAGCGGAACTCGAACTGCGCCCGGAACCATTCGGGGTCCATGCGCACGCCGAGGAACGCCTCGATGTCCGCCAGCACCTCCAGGAAATCCTCCCAGACGTAGTGGGGCAGCATGTAGCGGTCATGCAGCGCGGCCCCGAAGCGGCGGAGCGGGCGTTCGTAGGGCTGCTGCCAGAACCAGGCGATCAGGGCGCGCAGGATCAGGCTTTGCGCCAGCGCCATGCGCGGATGCGGCGGCATCTCGAAGGCGCGGAACTCCACCAGCCCCAGCCGCCCGGTGGGGCCGTCGGGGGAATAGAGCTTGTCGATGCAGATCTCCGCCCGGTGGGTGTTGCCGGACATGTCGGTCAGCAGGTTGCGGAAGATCCGGTCCACCAGCCACAGCGGCATGTCCCAGCCGGGCTTGGGGGCCTGTTCGAGCGCGATCTCCATCTCGTAGAGGATGTCGTCGCGGGCCTCGTCCATGCGCGGCGCCTGGGAGGTCGGGCCGATGAACTGGCCCGAGAACAGGAAGCTGAGGGCGGGATGCACCTGCCAGTAGCGCACGATGGAGGCCAGCAGGTCCGGCCGCCGCAGGAAGGGCGAGACCTCGGGGCTGGCGCCGCCGACCACGATATGGTTGCCCCCGCCCGAGCCCGCCTGCCGCCCGTCATAGAGGAACTTGGTGGTGGCGAGGTTGCAGTGGCGCGCGTCCTCGTAGAGCCCCTCGGCGATGCCGACCAGCTCCTCCCAGCTTTCCGCAGGCTGGACGTTGACCTCGACCACGCCGGGATCGGGCGTGACCATGATCTTCTGCATCCGGTGGTCGGACGGGGGGGAATAACCCTCCATCTGCACCGGCAGGCCCACGGCCTCCGCGGCCTCCTCGATGGCCGCGACCAGGTCCACGAAGCTGTCGGCGGAGGGCAGGGGCGGCATGAAGATGTGCAGGATGCCGTCGCGCGGCTCCACCGTGATCGCGGTGCGCACGACCGAGGCGTAGATGGCCACGCCGGGATCCGGCTCGAAGGGCTGGTTCATCGCCGCTTCGGGGTGAAGCTCTCCGGCGATGGGCATGGGGATGTGGCCGGGCTGGGCGTGGTCGCCGGCCGGGCCGGTCCCCGTGCCCCAGGGGCCCGCATAGCCCGACTGCGGGTTCACGCCGACCCCGCCGCGCCCCTGCATCGCCGTGCGCCGGGCCAGCGGGCTGCGGGCCGCGAACGGGTCGAGCGTGTGCAGGTAGGGGCGTTCCTCCTCGAACAGCCAGCGCAGGGACGACAGCGGCAGCCGGTAGCCCGCCGCCGAGTCGCCGGGCGTGAGGTAGAGCTTGCCGCGCCGGGTCTTCCAGCGCTCCGACGCCCAGAAGAACCGCCGCCGGTCGGCCCGCGCACGCGCCTGCTGGGCCTGGATCGGCAGCACCACGCAAGTCGGCTGGCCGAGCCCGCGTTCGAACACCCGCGCCAGCCGCTGACGCTCCATCGGGTCGTCGAGCTTGTTGTCGATCGGATCGAGATTGACCGGCAGCTCCGCCTCGCGCAGCAGGAAATGCGCCGCGTCCTCATAGGCCGGCGCGATCATGTCGGCGTCCACGTCCAGCGCCTCGCACAGCGCCGCGGTGAACTTGTGGGCCTCGGCGTAGCCCGCCCCGGAGGACGTTTCCGGCGCGATCAGCTCGGGATTGATCCAGAGCGGCTCCAGGTCCTTGCGCCAGTAGAGCCCGAAGGCCCAGCGGGGCAGCTGCTCGCCCGGATACCACTTGCCTTGTCCGTGATGGATCAGGCCGCCCACGGGCGCGAAGCGGTTGCGCAGGCGGCGAATCAGCTTGTCCGCATAGACCTTCTTGGTCGGGCCGACGGCGGCCTCGTTCCACTCCGCGGCGTCGCGGTCGAACTCGGCCACGAAGGTCGGCTCGCCGCCCATGGTCAGCTGCACGCCGGCGGAGCGGAGCTTTTCGTCCACCAGCTTGCCGGCGGAGTCGATCTCCGACCAGGCGGCGTCGGTGAACGGGTAGGTGACGCGCGGCTCCTCGCGCACGCGGCGGATCTCCATGTGGAAGTCGAATTCCACCTCCGCCTTCTCATGCCCGCCGGTGATCGGCGCGGCGGAGCGCGGCGAGGGCGTCGCCGCGAGCGGGATATGCCCCTCCGAGGTCAGCAGGCCCGAGGTGGCGTCGAGCCCGATCCAGCCCGCGCCGGGGATGTAGACCTCCGCCCAGGCGTGCAGGTCGGTGAAATCCGCCTCCGGGCCCGAGGGGCCGTCCACCGACTTCACATCCGGGGTGAGCTGGATCAGGTAGCCCGACACGAAGCGCGCCGCGAGGCCGCGATGGCGCAGCAGGTGCACCAGCAGCCAGGCCGAGTCGCGGCAGGAGCCGGAGCCGATATCCAGCGTCTCCTCCGGATCCTGCACGCCGGGTTCCATGCGCACGAGATAGTCGACGGCGTTGTGGACCGCCTGGTTGACGGCGACGAGGAAGTCGACCGTGTGCTCCTGCGTCTCGGGCAGGGATTTCAGGATCTTGTCGAAGAGCGGCCCCTGCGGCCCGGTCTCCAGATAGGGGCCGAGATCCTTCTTGTCGTCGGCGGAATAGTCGAAGGGGATCGACTTGGCCGCGTCCTCCACGAAGAAGTCGAACGGGTTGACCGCGGCCATGTCGGCCACGAGGTCCACGCAGACCTCGAAATGGTCGACCCGCTCGGGGAACACCAGCCGGGCCAGCCAGTTGCCGAAGGCGTCCTGCTGCCAGTTGAGGAAATGCGGCTCGGGCGAGATCTTCTGGGAATAGGCGAGGATCTTGGTGCGGCTGTGCGGCGCCGGGCGAAGGCGGACGACCTGGGGGCCCATGCCGATGGGCTTGTCGTAGCGATAGGTGGTCCGATGCGTGATCGCCGCGTTGATGCTCATCTGATCCGCCCCTGTTCTTCGCCGGAAATCCGGCCCCTGTGCGCCGCAGCATAGCCGCGGGCGGTTTCAAATAGAAAGGGGGGCTGACGCGGCGATCTCCCGCGGGCGTCAGGCGGTTCCGGGCGGAGCGGCGGCCGCGTCGCGCATCCCGGCCTGGATCGCGGCGATCATGGCGTGGACCTCGGCCGCGTCCTCGATGAACTCGAAGCCGGTGAATTCCACCCGCTCGGTCCGCTCCCCGAACGGTCGCCAGGCGTGGCGGTGAAACCAGACCGTGCCCAGCCCGCCGCCGATCTCGGCCAGATCCAGATAGCTGTCGGCCCGGATCTCCCGCCAGGTGGTCCGGCCTTCGCGGAACGGCCGGGGCCTGAGCACCCAGCCCCGCCGGTCGGTCAGCGCGTAGCGGGTGTTGCGCCGCCGCCAGGGCTCGTAGACGAAGGCCGCGCCGAGGCAGGCGAGCCCGAAGCCCGCGCCGATCAGCGCGGGCAGGGCGACGAACAGGTCCCCGCCCGCCTGCGCCAGCGCCGGGACCGCGCCGAGCAGAACGCCCCCGCCGATCAGCCCGCCGAGGATCTGCGTCAGCCCCCAGCGCCAGCCGGGAAACGGGCGGCCGCGCCAGATCACCCGCTCGCCCGGGGCGAGGTCTTCGCCCAGCGGCCGGGCGTCGGCGGTTCGGGCCATGGCGGCGTCTCCCATGCGGCGGCATCGCCCAGTTGCCAGCGGCGCGCCGGGCCTGTCCATTGAAACCGACCCTTGCGAACCGCGCCGGAGACCCCCGCATGACCGGAAACGCTTACGACGGCGGGCGGCTGAACCTGCCCTTCACCGGCATCTGCACCTTCGGGAAATACCCGCTCCGCCTGCCCGATCAGCCCATCGACGCCGACGTGGCCATCCTCGGCGCCCCGTTCGACGCCGGCGCCCAGTGGCGGGCGGGGGCGCGATTCGGGCCGCGCGGGGTGCGCGAGGCCTCGACCCTCTTCGCCTTCGGCCATGGCGGCGCCTACGACCACGAGGACGGCGTCACCTACCTGGAGGGCGCGCGCATCGTCGACCTGGGCGACGCCGACATCATCCACACCGACACCATCGGCTCGCATCGCAACATCGAGGCGGACGTGCGCCGGATCCTCGCCGCCGGCGCGTTGCCGGTGGTGATCGGGGGCGATCACTCGGTCAACATCCCCTGCATCGAGGCCTTCGAGGATCACGGCCCGATCCATATCCTCCAGCTCGACGCCCATCTCGATTTCGTGGACGAGCGCCATGGCGTCACCCGCGGCCACGGCAACCCGATGCGCCGGGCGGCCGAGAAGCCCTGGGTGACCGGGCTGACCCAGGTGGGCATCCGCAACGTCTCCTCCACCGCGAAGGAGGGCTATGAGGCGGCCGAGGCGATGGGCTCGAAGATCGTCTCGGTGCGCCAGGCGAGGGCGCTGGGGGTCGAGGGCGTGCTGGCCCTGATCCCCGAGGGCGCGCGGCTTTACGTGACCGTCGACATCGACGGCTTCGACCCCTCCATCGCGCCGGGCACCGGCACGCCGTCCCATGGCGGGTTCCTCTACTACGAGGGGCTGGAGCTGCTGGCCGCGGCGGCGAAGCGGCACGAGATCGTCGGCATCGACCTGGTGGAGGTCGCGCCGGACTACGACCCCACCGGCTCCACCTCGATCCTCGCCGCCCAGCTGCTGCTGAACGTGATCGGCCGCATCCTGCACGCGCGCGGGGGCTGAACGCGGCGCCGGAGACAGGGGCGCGGAATCCCGGCGGGGCGGGGCTTGCGGAGCCGCGGGCGCGGGGCCATCTGCCTGCGCGCCGCGCCGGGACCGCCGGTCCTTCCCCCTTGTCTCCCGGCGCCGCGAGGGCCCTCGATGTCCGACCTCTCCTCCCTTCTCGTCGACCCGGCCGTCTGGGCGGCGCTCGCGACCCTTGTCGTCATGGAACTGGCGCTGGGGATCGACAACCTGCTGTTCCTCTCGATCCTGACCAACCGCGTGGACCCCGCGCGCCGGGCCGCGGCGCGCCGGATCGGGCTGGGGCTGGCGCTGGGCCTGCGGCTGGCGCTGCTGGCGGCGGCGGCCTGGGTGATGCGGCTCGACGCGCCGCTGTTCGCGCTGGCGGGGAACGAGATTTCCTGGAAGGACCTGCTGCTGATCGGCGGCGGCCTGTTCCTGTGCTGGAAGGCCACGGTGGAGATCCATGAGCGCGTCGGCCGCGTCCCGGCGGCGGCCGGCGCCGCCCCGCGCGCCGCGCTGGGCTTCGCGGCGGCGGTGGGGCAGATCCTGGCGCTGGACCTGGTGTTCTCGGTCGACTCCATCATCACCGCGGTCGGCATGACCCCGCATCTGCCGGTGATGTGTCTCGCCATGGTGATCGCGGTGGCGGCCATGTTCCGCGCCGCCGGCCCGCTGGCCCGGTTCGTGGAGCGGCAACCCGGCGTCGCCATGCTGGCGCTGGCCTTCCTGCTGATGATCGGCATGGTGCTGGTCGCCGACGGGCTCGGCTTCCACGTCCCGCGCGGCTATCTTTATGCGGCGATGGGATTTTCCATGGCGGTCGAGGCGCTCAACATCCTCGGCGGCGGTCGCGGCGCGTCCCGGCCGGCCGAACGGGGGGAGGCCTGAACCTTTCCGGCCTCCGGTTGAGCGTTACCAACCGTTAACCAAACTTTCCTAAATTCCGGCCGACCTGCAACCGGAGGCCGCGGATGACGCCCTGGGACCAAGCCGACGCGCCGGCGCCGCGCCGCAGCCGACCGGTCGTCGCCGGTCGGCGGCCTGCGCGGGCGCAGGCGGGCGAGGCGGGGCGCGTGTCGGGGCGCGTTTCGGGGGGCGGCGGCCTGCGCGCCGCCTTGCGGCGCCGGCGGGCGCCGATGGCCTGGATCGGGCTCGGCGTCGCGGCGCTGGTCTTCGCGGCGATCGACCTGATCCCCGACCGTTACGTCGCCGAGGCGGTGATCCTGCCGCCGGCCGGTCCCTCCGCGACGGCGGAAATGGAGGCGGAGGCGCGGCGCCTGCGCGCCCCCGATCTGCTGGCCCGGCTTTCGGACGCGCTGCGGCTGCAGGACACGGCGGAATTCTCCGCCCCCGCCGATCCGCTGCGGCCCGCCGCCGCGCTGGGCCGGGCCGCGGACCGGACCGCGACGGCGCTGGGCGGGCTCGCGCGGGCCGCCATCGGCTGGGCCCCGCCGGCTCCCGTCCCCCTGCCGCCCGACCGCGCCCGCGCCCGCGCCGCCGCCCGGCTGGCCGACCGCATCTCGGTCGCCCCCGTCGCCGGCGGCGGCGCGCTGGTCCTGCGCGCGGCGGCGTCGGAGCCGGGGCTCGCCGCGCTCATCGCCAACAGCCTCGCCGACCTGCGCGCCCGCGACCGCCTCTCCGCCCGGATCGCGGAGGAGGAGCGCGCGGTGCGCCTGCTCGCCCATCGGCTGGAGGGGCTGACCGCGCGGCTCGCCGCCGCCGAGACCGCGGCCGAAGCCCGCCGCGCCGCGCTGAGCCGCGCGTCCGCGGCCGAGCTGGCGGAGGCGGAGCGCCGGCTCCGCGTCCACGAAACCGCGCTGGAGGCCTATCGCAGCCGCGGCGTCGGCGAGCCGCTGGCCCTGACGCGGGAGGACGAGGGGCGGGCCCGGCGCGAATGGCGCGCGGCGCAGGACCGGCTGGAGACGATGCGCGGGGACCTGTCCGCCCTGCGCGCCGCGGCGGAGGCCCGCTCGCGGGAGGATCCCGACCTGCTGGCGCGGGCCGGAGAGGCCCGGGCGCTGGGCGCCCTGCGCGACGCGATGCTGAGCCGGCTGCGGGCGGCGGCCGCGTCCGGGTTCGGCGACGACGGCGAAGACGCAGGGCCGGGGGGCGGGGCGGGCGCCGGCGCGGAGGCCGCGACCCGGGGGCCGGAGCGGTCCGAGCTGCGCCTCGCGGTTCCGGCCGCGCCCCCGACGGCGCCGGCGCGTCCGACCGCCGGGGCCGCGATGCTCTGGGCGCTGCTGGCCGGGTTTCTCGCCGCCGGGGTCGCGGGCGCGGCGGCGGAGGCGGCCGACCGCTCCCTGCGCAGCCTCGCGGAGGCCGGCGCCGAAGCCCGGCTGCCGGCGTTGGCGGCGCTGCCCAGGGTCCCCCGCCTCGCCGGGTTGCGGATGCGGCTGGGGGCGAGCCTCGGCGGGGGGCTCAGGGGCGGCGACGACGGCGGCGCGGCGGCGGGCCTGCTGGCCACGACCCGCGCCCGCCCGGCCGGCCGGCTCGCCGAAGCGACGCGGGGCCTGCGCGTCGCGCTGACCGCAGGACCGCCGCCCGACGGGGGCGGCGGACGGATCATCGCCGTCACCTCCCCCGGCCCGCGGGAGGGACGGTCGGAAACCGCGGCGCTGCTGGCGGAAAGCTGCGCGCGCGTCGGGTTGCGCACGGTGCTGGTGGACGCCGATATCCGCGCGCCCGGCCAGGCCGCCCGCTTCGGACTGCAGGGCGCGACCGACCTGCTGGAGGCGCTGGAAGGCGGGGCGACGCTGGACGAGGTGCTGTGGACCGACGCCGCCACCGGCCTGACCGTGCTGCCGGCCGAGCCCGCGCCGGCCTGGCGGGCGGATCTGCTGGCGGGTCCGGGCATGGCCGCGCTGCTCTCCGCCCTGCGCCGCCGGTTCGAGGTGGTGGTGCTGGACACCCCGCCGCTGCTGTCGGTGGCCGACGGACTGGCGCTGGCGGCGCGGGCCGACCGGGTGCTGCTGCTGGCCCGCGACGGCGTCACCCGCCGCGACGCCCTGCGCGCCGCCGCCCGGATGCTGGCCGACGGCGGCGTCCGCCCCGCCGGCGTGGCGCTGACCGACGCCTTCGACGCCGGCCCCGGCGCCGGCCGCGCCCTGCGCCCGGCGCCGCCCCGCGCCCGGTTCGGCCGGTTTTCGGAGGGGTTCGGAGAGTGATCGCCGCCGGCCGCCGCGAGGCCCCGGGTCAAGCCCGGGGCGCCCCCCGGTCCGGAAATGTCGGCGCCGGGAGGGGGGGCGACCGATGACCTGCGCGTTGTCCGCCCGCGCCCCGGCATGCGCCGCAGCGCGGCGTGTCCAAGGGCGCGCGCCCCGGGCTCGACCCGGGGCCTCCCGGCGGTTCGGACCCGCGCGGACGCCGCCCCCGCCGCCTCAGCGGTCGAACAGCTCGTCCACCTCGCCGTAGCCGTCGTCCAGCGCCAGGCGCAGGCGGCGGACGCCCTCCACCTCCACCACCTGCGGATGCACCGTGCGCCCGGCCCGGACCGAGGCGGCCAGCGCCGCCGCGGCCAGCGTGTCGGAGCCCGAGAGCGCGCGCAGGTTCATCCGCGTCGGGAACACGATGGCGCGTTCCCGGGTCTCCCACAGCCGCAGCGCCTCGGCCGGCGCGATCCATTCGGTGAACACCGTCTCGCGCCCGTCATGCGCGGCTTCCTGCCCCTCCGGCGCGCGGGCGATGAAGAAGAAGGTGTCGAAGCGCTTCGGCGCGGATTTCGGGGCCACCCAGCGGGCGAAGCGGGTGAGCTGGCCGAGATCCGGGGTCACGCCCTTCTCCCGCACCAGGTCGAGGAAGGGCAGCTCGCCGTTCTCCACCGCCTTGCGCTCCTCCACCGTGCCCGCCACCGCGCCGTCGGCGAGCAGCATCCCGGTCTCCTCGAAGGTCTCGCGCACCGCGGCGATGCGGGGCGCGCGCTCCTCCTCCGGCACGTCGTGCCAGCCGCGGGCATGGTCCGCCCAGGCGGGCGAGGCGTCCTCCTCGGTCAGTTTGCCGCCGGGAAACACCATCGCGCCCGAGAAGAAGTCGATCATCTGGTTGCGCCGGACCATCAGCACCTCCAGCGCCGGCGTCTCGCGCAGCAGCATGATGGTGGCGGCCATGCGGATCGGCTTGTCGTCGGTCATCCCGGTTCTCCCCCCGTTTCTCGGCCCGCCCGGCGGCGAGACCCGGCGGGATTGATAAGGGAGGATTAGCAGCGCCGCTTGCGCGGGGATACCGGGTATCGCGCCGGCGCCCGTCCGAAACGCAACGGCCCCCGAAACGCAACGGCCCCGCCGCGGGGCGCGCGGCGGGGCCGTCGGGCGCGAACGCGCGGGCCGGTCAGCCGGCCAGCGCCTCCATCACCTCGTCCGACATCTCGAAATTGGCGGTGACGGTCTGCACGTCGTCGTCATCCTCCAGCGCGTTGATCAGCTTCATCACCTTCTCGGCCCCGTCGAGGTCGAGGTCGTTGGTGATGTTCGGCTTCCAGACGAGCTTGGTCGAATCCGCCTCGCCCAGCGCCTCTTCCAGCGCGGTGGAGACCTCGTTCAGGTCGGAACCCGCGCACCAGATCACGTGGGTCTCGTCGTCCGATTCCACGTCCTCGGCGCCGGCCTCGATCGCGGCTTCCATCACCGTGTCGGCGTCGCCGACGGAGGCCGGGTAGACCACCTGGCCCATGCGGTCGAACATGAAGCCGACCGAGCCGGTCTCGCCCAGGTTGCCGCCATGCTTGGTGAACAGCGAGCGCACGTTGGAGGCGGTGCGGTTGCGGTTGTCGGTCAGCGCCTCCACCACCACCGCGACGCCGCCGGGGGCGTAGCCCTCGTAGCGGATCTCATCGTAGCTTTCGGCATCGCCGCCCGAGGCCTTGTTGATGGCGCGGGTGATCACGTCCTTGGGGACGGACTGGGACTTGGCCTCCTTCACCGCGAGGCGCAGGCGCGGGTTCTTGTCGGGGTCGGGGTCGCCCATCTTCGCCGCCACGGTGATTTCCTTGGCGAGCTTGGAGAACAGCTTGGAGCGCGCCGCGTCCTGGCGCCCCTTGCGGTGCTGGATATTGGCCCATTTGGAATGGCCGGCCATGGCGAGCCTCGCACGGTTTGAGGATGTCCCGAATCCGCGCGCTTATAGGCGAGCCGCGCCGCGCTCTCAAGTCGCGCGGCGCGGGGGGCGTTCAGGCCCGGGCCCGGCCCCGGACGCGGCGGACCAGCGCGACGAGCCCCAGCGCCCCGGCCAGCAGGGACGCGGAGGCCGGAAGCGGCGCCTCGGAGGCGGGCGGCGGGGTCGGGGCGGCCTCGAAGGCGAAGTTGCCGAAGATGACGCCGCCGCCTGCGGAGCCGGTGGTGTCGAGCACCAGCCGCGTGATCCCGGTAAAGGCGGAGAAGTCGACGACGCCGTTGAAGCCGATATTGGCGGAGTGAAGCTCGGTCGCGCCGGCGTAGAGGGTCGCCACGGCCACGTCGCCGGTATGGTAGGAGACGTTCAGGAAGGTCAGCTGCTCGACCGGAAACAGGAAGTCGATGCTGGTCTCGGCGGAGCAGTTGGAGCTTCCCGACGCGATGCGCGCGCAGAACCCGCCCCGGGAGTCGAGGGCGGAGGTGGCGAAGCCGGCCGGGATGGTCGCGAACTCCGGTCCGCTGGACGTGAGGGTGGCGTTGGGCAATGCCAGCGGCGACGCTTTGACCGCGCCGGCGTAGACCCCGAAGTCGAGCGTCAGCGCCTGCGCCGACCCGGCGGAGGCGAAGGACCCGATCAGGGCGGCGGCGAGGATCCGTCTTGTGCGAAGGGGAAGGTGCATGATGCGCGATGCTCTGAAGCGGGGCGCGGGGTCGCGTCCCAATCCGGGCATGTTCCGCCCGGTCAGGTGAACCGGCGATTTACCCGAGCCCCCGGAACGGCCGTCTCAGAGCAGAATGAAGGCGAAGGCGGTCAGCGGGGTCAGGATCACCAGCGCCAGCCGCAGCGTCCGCTCGCGCGCCGTCAGCCGGGCGAGGTCCGGGTCGGCGGCGGCGGAGCCGGGCGGCGGCTCCCCCCGCCCCAGCGCGCGCTGCAATTCGCGCGAGGCGGCCATGCGCACCGGCAGGCGGGGGGAGCGGGCGGCGAGCTCCAGATAGGCGTCGCGGTGGTCCCGCTCCAGCCGCCGGACCATCGCCTGCACGGTCACGCCCCAGAACGCCAGGACCGCCAGCAGGGCGGGCGCGGCGACCGCGAACAGCCAGAGCCACATGCGCGCCTCCCCCTCAGAGCGGCCAGATCAGCGGGATCAGCAGGCAGGCCACCACGCCTACCAGCAGGTTCATGCCCAGCCCGATCCGCACGAAATCGGTGAACTTGTAGCCGCCCGGCCCGTAGACCAGCGTGTTGGTCTGGTAGCCGATGGGGGTGGCGAAGCTGGCCGAGGCCGCGATCATCACCGCCACCACGAAGGCCCGCGGGTCCACGCCCAGCGTGTGCGCCAGCGCGATGGCGATGGGGGTCATCACCACCGCGACCGCGTTGTTCGACACCAGCTCCGTCAAAGCCGAGCACATCAGGAACAGCGCCCAGAGCGCGACCTCCGGCGGCAGCTTCATCAGGAACGGCGCGATGGCGTCGACCACCAGCTTGACCGCGCCCGAACTTTCCAGCGCCGCCCCGATGCCCAGCATGGCGAAGATCAGCGCCAGAAGCCGGCCCTCGACGCTGTCGAAGGCCTCGTCCGCGTCGATGCAGCGGGTGAACAGCACCACCGCCACCCCGATCACCGAGGCCGCCACGATCGGCACCAGGTCCAGCGCCGACAGCGTCACCACCCCGAACAGGGTGGCGAGCACGATCCAGGCCCGGTCCCGGCGATAGGGCCGCTCGGTCGGCTGGGCCACGTCCACCAGCCCCACGTCCTCGGCCAGTCGCTTGATGTCCTCGGGGTCGCCCTCCAGCAGCAGGGTGTCGCCGATGCGCACGAAGATGTCGTCGAGCTGACGGCCGAGATTCTGCGACCGCCGGTGCACCGCCAGCGGATAGACGCCGTAGCGCCGGCGCAGGCGAAGCTGGCCCAGCGTGCGGCCGACCAGCCGGCAATTGGGGCCGATCAGCGCCTCCACCGTCACGGTCTTCTTCTCGGAGATGCGGTCGACCATGTGCAGGGCCCGGGTTTCGCGCAGGCCCAGAAGCTCGTTGACCCCGGTGCGCAGCACCACGCGGTCCCCCTCCTGCATCACCACGCCGGCCATGTTGCGGCGGAGGGATTCGTCGCCGCGCAGCACGTCGATGACCCGCATCCCCTGCCGGCGGAACAGCTCCACCTTCAGCACCTCCTGCCCGATGATCGGAGAGCCGGGGGGAACCGCGACCTCGGTCATGAAGGACAGGCGCTTCCGCTCGCCCAGGAAATCCGCCATCGCCTGCCGCTCCGGCAGCAGGTGGGGGGCGGCGATGCGCAGGTAGAGCACGCCGGTCAGCGCGACGGCGACGCCCAGCGGCGTGACCTCGAACATCGAGAACGCCTCCAGCCCCGCGCCGCGGGCCACGCCGTCCACCAGCAGGTTGGTCGAGGTGCCGATCAGCGTGCACAGCCCGCCGAGAATGGCGAGGTAGCTCAGCGGGATCAGCAGGCGGGAGCCGGACATGCCCATGCGCTGCGCCAGCCGCACCGCGATGGGGATCAGCACCACCACCACAGGCGTGTTGTTCATGAAGGCCGAGGCGACCAGCGTGAACAGCGCGAAGGCGCCCAGCGTCGCCTTGGGCCGCTTCTCCGCCCGCTCCAGCGCGAAGCGGGTGAAGGCGTCGAGCGCGCCGGTGCGCACCAGCGCGCCGGACAGGATGAACATGGCGGCGATGGTGATCGGCGCGGGGTTGGCGATGGCCCCCATCAGCGCCGAAGGCTCCATCACCCCGCATGCGAGCAGCAGGGCGACGCCGCCGATGGCCACCACCTCCGGCGGGAAGCGTTCGAGGCAGAACAGGGTGAACATGCCCGCCAGGACCGCCAGGGTGATGAGGGCCGGCAGGTTGTCCAGCACCGCCTGGATCATGCGCGCGCCTCCCTCGGCTCGGTCGCGGACGGCCGGCGCCGCGGGATGCGGCGGGTCACGGTCTGGCGGGGGCGCGGCGCGGGTTCCGTCATCGCCGCGGCTGCACCAGCGCCATGCCGGCGATCATCGCCGCAAGCGCGGCCCAGAGCCAGCCCGAATGACGCTCCCCCAGCAGGAGCACGGACCACAGCACCGCCGAAATCGTCACAAGGTAGGAGACGAGCGAGGCGTAGACCGGCCCGAAGGCCCGGTTCATCCGCAGATATCCCAGGTAGCACAGGCAGGACAGCGCCGCGCCGGCGATCATGGCGATCTCCGCCGGTCCGAACGGTCCGGGCAGGGGAACCCAGGTCCCCGGGGTCAGCGCCACATAGGGCGCGATCACCGCGAAGCCGCACAGCGAGGCGCCGAGCAGGGCCGAGACCGGGTCCATGTCCCGCGGCATCAGCAGGGCGACGAACAGCCCTTCCGCCGCGTAGCAAAGCGGCGTGGCCAGCAGCACCACCACCCAGGGCCAGGCATGGGGGTCGGGCAACGCCGCCTCGGGCCCGAGCAGCAGCACGATGGCCAGCGCCCCCAGCCCGACGCCGACCAGCCGCCGCGCCTCCGGCCGCTCCACCCGGAGGATCAGCGCCAGCAGCAGCGCGAAAATCGGGGTCATCGCGATCACCAGCCCCAGCACGCCCGCGGGCAGATGGGCGGCGGCGTGTAGCTCGCTGAGCGCCGGCAGGAAGTTCCCCAGCGCCGCCACGCCGACATAGAAGCCGATGGCCCGGGGCGTCAGGGGCAGCGGCCGGCGGCGGATCGCCTGGGCGACCAGCAGGAACAGGCAGAACAGCGCGAAATGCCAGAACATCAGCCCGCCGACGGCGTGGCCGGTGGACACCGCCACCTTCACCGCCACCGTCGCCGCCCCCCAGCCGGTTCCCACCATCAGCAGCGCCGCGGCCGCGCGCGCGGCGCGGGCGGATGGCGCGCCGGCGAGGGAAGCGGGGGTGGGGGCGGTCATTCGGCGGGGCTTGTCCTGAAGTCGGTCGAGGCCGGGCGGGCCGGAGGCGGCCGCGGAGAGGGGCCCTCGCAGGGGCCTCGGGTTCCCGCGCACGATGCCCGCCCGCCGCCGCGGAGGAAAGCGCCCCGACCCGCGATGCGAAGCCGCGGGGGCTGCAACCCCGCGATGCGAAGCCGCCGGCCCTCCAACCCCGCGATGCGAAGCCGCGGGGCGGCGCGCCGCCCTCCCCCCCGGCGCCCCTGTCCCTCCGCGACGGAAAGGTCTATGGGAACCCCATGAGGCTCATGTTCCTGGGAGACGTGGTCGGCCGCTCGGGCCGCGCCGCGGTCGTGGAGCGCCTGCCCGCCCTGCGCGCGGCCTGGGCGCTCGATTTCGTGGTGGTCAACGCCGAGAATTCGGCCTCCGGCATGGGGCTGACCGGGGGCATCGCCGCCGACATCCTCGCCGCCGGGGCCGACTGCATCACGCTGGGCGACCACGCCTTCGACCAGAAGGAGATGCTGTCCTACATCTCCAACGAACCGCGCATCCTCCGGCCGCTGAACTTCTCCCGCGCCGCGCCCGGCGCCGGGGTCAGGGCGTTCCCGGCCACCCGCGGCCGCAAGGTGCTGGTGGCGCAGGCGCTGGGCCGGGCCTTCATGTCGCGGCCCTATGACGACCCGATCCCGATGCTGGACGCCGCCCTAAAGGCCGCGCCCATGCCCGGCGCCGCCAACGCGGTGATCGTCGATTTCCACGCCGAGGCGACGTCGGAGAAGATGTCGATGGGCCGGATCCTCGACGGGCGGGCGAGCCTGGTGGTCGGGACCCATACCCATGTGCCGACGTCGGACGCGATGATCCTCAATCGAGGCACCGGCTACCTGACCGACGCGGGCATGTGCGGGGACTACGACTCGGTGATCGGCATGCAGGCGGAGGAGCCGATCCGCCGCTTCGTCACCGGCATGGCCAAGGGCCGCTTCCAGCCGGCGCTGGGCGAGGCGACGCTGTCGGGCGTGGTGGTCGACACCGACGACGCCACCGGGCTGGCGAAAGCCATCTGGCCGGTGCGGGTCGGCGGGCGGCTTCAGCAGGCCGGTCCCGCGGGGCTGGAGATCCCCGCCTAGAACCGCCCGGCTTCCGTCACCACCGCCGAAAGCGGCCGGTCCGTCGCCTCCCGCGGGAGGGGCGCATCGCTCCGCTGCGCCGCGAAGGCGAAGCCTATGGCGGGGACCGGGCCCAGCTCCTCCAGCGTCCGGTCATAGAAGCCGCCGCCATAGCCCAGCCGCATCCGCCCCGCATCGAAGGCGACCAGGGGCGCGACGACCAGCGCCGGGCGGACCCATGCCTCCCCCTCCGGGACCTGCGCGCCGAACGCGCCGGCGACCAGCGGCGTCGCCGGGGTCCAGGCCAGGAAGCGCAGCGGCAGCCCCGCCCCCTGAACGACGGGCACGCAGAGCGCGACGCCCTCGCCCGCCAGCAACGCCATGGCGGGGCGGGGGTCGATCTCGGTCCGGATCGGCAGATAGACGGCCACCGGCCCGGCGGGCGCCGCTTCCCGCACCGCGTCGGCCAGCGCCCGCGTCGCCGCCCCGGGCGCCGCCCCCAGCGCGGCATGGGCCGCGCGGCGCCGGGCGAAGGCGGCGCGGCGGGCCTCGGCCTTCGCCTCCGCCAGCGGGGTCATCCGCCCAGCAGCTCCGCCACCGCCGCGCGCAACGCCGCCTCGTCGGGGGGCGAGAGGTTGGGGTTGCCCGCCCGGTGCCCCCAGTCCGACACGATGGGGCGAAGCGTGGCGTTCGGCATCTTCGGAACCTCGATCTCGTTGTCGGCCATCTGGAAATACAGGTCGGTGGTGGAGGGCATGACGAAGGTCCGCGCCGTGATCACCCCCAGCGCCGCGTCCAGATCGCCCCCGAACACCGCGTTGTCGGAGATGTCGGAGCGGGTCCACGTCTCCAGCATCGACAAGAGGTCCTCCCCCTCCCGCCGCAGGAAGTTCCCCTCCCAGGCCCGGACCAGCCAGTCCTCCATCGAGGAGAATCCCGCGCCGCGCCACAGCTCGTCGCGGTAGAAGGTCTGGCTCATCGCCCAGCCGGCGTAGACCCGGGCGAAGGCGCGCAGGCCGCGCAGGGGCTTGCGCACGAAGCGTCCGTCCCGGAAGGCGGCGTCGGCGGTCAGCGTGGCGCGCAGCCCCTCCAGGAACAGCTTGTTGTGCGGGCTGGTGCGGGCCGAGGTGCAGACCGCGCAGATCGCCGCCACCTGCCCGGGGAACAGCGCCCCCCAGTGCAAGGCCTGCTGCCCGCCCATCGACCAGCCGTAGACCAGCGCCAGCCGCTCCACCCCGAACCGCTCCGCCAGCAGGCGGCGCTGGGCGTGGACGTTGTCCCAGTGGGTGAACACCGGCGCGCGCCCGTCGGCATGGGGCATGGCGAGGTTGGAGGGCGAGGACGACAGCCCGTTGCCGAACTGGTTGGGGATGACGATGAACCACCGCTCCGGGTCCAGCACCCGTCCGGGGCCGATCAGCCAGTCGATGTCCGAATGCTGGGCGCCGTAGGAGGTGGGGTAGAGGATGACGTTCGAGCGGTCCTCCGCCAGCCGCCCATAGGTCCGGTAGGCCAGATGCGCGGCGGGCAGGGTCATGCCCGATTGCAGGACCAGCGGGCCGAGGTCGAAGATTTCGGGGGCGGACATGGCGGGTCTCCTGCGACAGGCGGGGGCGGGGCGTCGCGCGGATTTCGGGCGCGGGGAGGCCCCGGGTCAAGCCCGGGGCGCGCGCGCGGGGGGGGATGCGGGACGGTCGCTCAGTCCCCCGCCATCGCCGCGGCATGGGCGCCGGCGGGGGCGGCGAGATAGGCCCGCGTCTCCGGCCGGTCGCCCAGCCAGCGGGACCAGCGGCGCATGACGCCCGCCATGCGGTCCGGCGCGACGCCGAGCTGGGCCATGGCCACCCCGCCGTTGACGGATTCGCGATACTCCGCCACCAGCCCGCCGCGCAGCACGAAGCGGGACATGCCGTCGATCACCACGCGCTGGCCCGCGTATTCCGGGATCGTGGAGGTGAAGGAGGACAACGACCACGCGTAGCCCATGTCGCCGTCGCAGACGCCGTCGAACATCTCCCACCGGTAGTCGGCGGCGTCGCGATGGAACAGGCCCTGCATCATCTCCGCGATCTCGGCGCGGCCGGTATGGGGGCCGTAGATGTAGTCGTGATAGACCGCGTCCTCGGTGAAGCAGGCGGCGAAGCGGGCCCCGTCGCCGGACTCGGCCGCGGCGGTGAACCGGGCCAGCAGGCGGTTGAAATCCGGGCTGTTCATGGGCGTTCTCCCTGGGCGCGCGCGGCGCTTCGTCCCCGGCGGGGGGCGGCCGCGTCTTCGGGCCGATCACCGCATGGTGGGAGGGGCGGGGGCAAGCCCCATCAGCCGGACGATGGTTGCGGCGCGCCCGTCCGCCCGGATCGACAAGCCGGGCGGGAGGCGGCTAGCCTCTGGCCTTCCCCGGCGTCCGGGCCCTCCGGGCGCGCCGCAAGAGGACCTGTTCATGTCGCTTCGCCTGCTCTCGCCCGTGCGGGTCGGCCCGTTCACGCTGCCCAACCGGGTGGTGATGGCGCCGCTCACCCGCTCCCGCGCCAATTCCGACGGCACGCCCACGGCGCTGATCGCCGAGCACTACCGGCAGCGCGCCTCGGCCGGGCTGATCGTGTCGGAGGCGACGCTGATCTCGCCCCAGGGGCGGGGGACGCCGGACACGCCCGGCCTGTGGTCGGGCGCGCAGGTGGAGGCCTGGCGCCCGGCGGTGGCGGCGGTGCATGGCGAGGGCGGGCGGATCTTCGCCCAGCTCTGGCATGTGGGCCGCCAGTCGCATCCCGAGCTTCAGCCGGACGGCGCGGCGCCGGTGGCGCCCTCGGCCATCGCCGCGACCGGGCCGGTGCGCACGCCGGGCGGGGTGCGGGAATTCGCCATGCCCCGGGCGCTGACCGAGGACGAGATCGCCGCCACGGTCGCCGATTACGGCCGCGCCGCGGCCCGCGCGCTCGACGCCGGCTTCGACGGGGTGGAGCTGCATGCGGCCAACGGCTACCTGATCGACCAGTTCCTTCAGGACGGGGCCAACAGCCGCAAGGACCTGTGGGGCGGGCCGATCGGGAACCGGGCGCGGTTCCTGTTCGCCGCGCTGGACGCGGTGATCGCCGCCTGCGGGGCGGAGCGGGTGGGCATCCGCCTGTCGCCGCATAACGTGCATGGCGGGATCTCCGACAGCGACGCCTGGGCGGTGCATGAGCATGTGGTGCGCGGGCTGGCGGGGCGGGGGCTCGCCTATCTGCACGTGATCGAGCCGCGGACCCTGCCCGGCGGCCGGCACCGGGAGGGGGAGGCGGCCAACGCCGCCCCGCGCCTGCGGCCGCTGTTCGACGGGCCCTACATCGCCGCCGGCGGCTTCGGGCGCGACGGGGCGGAGGCGCTGATCGCGGCGGGCCATGCCGACATGGTGGCTTTCGGGCGCTGGTTCATCGCCAATCCCGACCTCGTGCGCCGCTTCGCCGAGGACCTGCCGCTCAACCCCTATGACCGGGCCAGCTTCTACACGCCCGGCCCGGCCGGCTACACGGACTATCCGAGCTGGGACGAGGGCCCGCTGGCCGAAGGCGCGGGATCGCCGGCCGGCGTGGCGGCCTGAGGGGGGGCTGAGGCGGCGCGGGCCGCGCGACGACCCGCGCGCCGGTGGCGCCCCTGCGCCCGCGCGGCGCGGGGAGGGCGGC
>JAYZWL010000122.1:0-46393 GCA_036154955.1 Pseudomonadota bacterium
GCCGGCGCTTCGGCCAGCGCCGCGCCGGGGGCGAGCAGCAGCGCGGGCAGCGTCGCGGCGGGGGCGAGCGCGAGGCCCAGCGCCGCCAGCGCGGCGAGCGCGGGGCGGGTCCCGCGCATGGCGCGAGCCTCGGGCCGGACGCGCGGCGGCGCCCCCGGCGCGGAGGCGTCGGACGCGGGCGAAACGGGACTGACCCCGCGCCCGAAAGCGCGGAAAGCGTGGGCGAGGTGCGGCATGATCGGGGCGCGCCCCTTTCCTCATCTACGTGGGGATGGCGGGGAACTTCTGGGGTTCTGCTCGGGCGGAACCATGCCCGATCCGCGGCGCGCGCTCAAGCTTTTCGTTGCGGCTCAGTCGGTTCCGGGCGGTGCTTCATGTGGCGGAACGGCGGCGCTTTCCGCCAGGCGGGTCCCCCCTTCGGCGCGTCGGCCGGGCCAGCGCCCCTCGGCCCGGATGCGGGTGGAGGACTGGTCGGACATCGCCCCGCCCGCCAGCGCCCAGGCCGGCGCCGGGCGCAGGGCAAGCCCGCCCTCCGTCCCCGCCGGCAGCCGCGCGGCCGCGAAGCGTCGCGCCATCGGCGAGAGCCCGGCGCGAAGCTGCGCGCCGGGGCGGCCCAGCACCCCGATGGGCGTGGTCCGCGCGATCTCCGCCCAGCGGTCCCAGCGGTGGAAGGCGGCGAGGTTGTCCGCCCCCATCAGCCACACGAAGCGCACGCCCGGATAGCGGGCGCGCAGCAGGCGCAGGGTGCGGGCGGTGTAGCGGGCGCCGAGCCGGGCCTCGATATCGGTGATCTCGACCCGCGGGTGGCGCATGATCGCCCGGCAGGCCGCCATGCGCACCGCCAGATCCGCGGGCCCGCGGGCCTTTAGCGGATTGCCGGGCGAGACCAGCCACCACACCCGGTCCAGCCCGAACCGGGCCAGCGCCTGACGGGTGATGTGGACATGACCGGGATGGGGCGGATCGAAAGAGCCGCCGAGCAGCCCGACCCGCAGGCCGGGAACCGCCCTGGGAAAGCCCTGCAACACGTTGGCCGTTCTCCCCTCCCGCCGGCGCCGCTCTGCGCCTGGACGCGTTTCCGTCCGGACGTGGCGCGCTCCGGGGGTTTTGTCGCCAGCGGCCGGGGCGGTGTCAATCGACGGGGGCTTGCGGCGGCAGGGTATCTGACTAAAGTCAGAGAAAATCCCTGACCAGAGTCAGACGAATCCGGACCCGCCGATGCCCTCCACCGCCTCCCCGACCCGTTCCGACGCCCCCGCCGACCCCGAGTCCATCGCCCGCCTGCGCCGCTTCAACCGCGCGGTGACCACCGCCACCGGGGCGCTCGACGCCTC
Organism: Pseudomonadota bacterium; assembly: GCA_036154955.1. Taxonomy (GTDB): domain Bacteria; phylum Pseudomonadota; class Alphaproteobacteria; order Rhodobacterales; family Rhodobacteraceae; genus Albimonas. The sequence goes on from JAYZWL010000122.1 coordinate 1,335, forward strand.
GTTCCTCGGGCGCGGACGGCCGCTCGGCGTGGCGCGGATGCTGCACGCGCTGGGGGCGGAGGGGCGCGAGGTCGGGGCGGCGCGGGCGCATCTGGCGCTCGATTCGGGCCTCGCCTCCCGCCTGCTGCGGACGCTGGAGGCGGAGGGGCTGGTGGAGACCGGCCGCCACCCCGACGACGGCCGCCGCCGCATCGCGCGGCCCACGGCGAAGGGCCGGGCGGAGCAGCGGGAATACGACCGGCTGTCCGACGACCACGCCGCCGCGACCCTCGCCGGGTTCGGACGCGCGGCGCCCGAGCTGCTCGCCGCCATGGACCGCATCGCCTGCGCGCTGGGGCGGGAGCGGATCGCCCTGCGCGTCGCCGACCCGGAGGCGGCGGACGCGCGCGCCTGCCTCGCCGCCTATTACGCCGAACTCGACCGGCGCTTCGCCGCCGGCTTCCGGGTCGAGGACTCGGGCGATCCGGAGGCCGACAAGCTGCGCCCGCCCCGCGGCGCCTTCCTCCTCGCCGAATTCGACGGCGCCGCCATCGCCTGCGGCGGGCTGACCCCCCTGCCCGACGCGGACATGAAGACCGGCGAGATCAAGCGGTTGTGGATCGCCCCCGCCGCCCGCGGCCTGGGCCTGTCGCTGCGGATGATGGAGGCGCTGGAGGCGCGGGCGCGGGGCTATGGCATGGCGCGGCTCAGGCTCGACACCAACGGCGCGCTGACCGAGGCGAGCGCCCTTTACCGCCGGCTGGGCTGGGTCGAGACCGGGCGCTACAACGACAATCCCTATGCGGAGCTGTTCTTCGAAAAGCGGCTCTGACCCGCATCGCGCGCGCCGGCGCCTCCGCCCCTTCCCCCCCCTGCGTCACCGCAGGGCGCCGCGGGGCCGAAAACCCGCGCGCGGCGCCATTGCGCCGCCCTCCGACGCCCGGTAGAACCCCGCGCGACACCCCTAAGGCTGCGAGAGGATCGAGGACCATGGCCTCCTACCAGTACGTCTATCACATGGACGGCGTCTCCAAGGCCTATCCGGGCGGCAAGAAGTGCTTCGAGAACATCCGTCTCAACTTCCTGCCCGGCGTGAAGATCGGCGTCGTCGGCGTCAACGGCGCGGGCAAATCCACGCTGATGCGGATCATGGCCGGGGTCGACAAGGACTTCCAGGGCGAGGCCTGGGCCGCCAAGGGCGCCAAGGTCGGCTACCTGCCCCAGGAGCCGCAGCTCGACGAGACCAAGACCGTCCGTGAAAACGTGATGGAAGGCGTGGCCGACAAGACCGCGCTGGTCACCGAATACAACGAGATCGCCATGAAGATCGCCGAGGACTACTCGGACGAGCTCATGGAGAAGATGACCGAGCTTCAGGACCAGATCGACGCCCAGAACCTCTGGGACCTCGACAGCCAGGTCGACGTGGCGCTGGAGGCCCTGCGCTGCCCGCCGGACGACGCGGACGTCGCCAGCCTTTCGGGCGGCGAGAAGCGCCGGGTGGCGCTGTGCAAGCTGCTGCTCGAAGCGCCCGACATGCTGCTGCTCGACGAGCCGACCAACCACCTGGACGCCGAGACCATCTCCTGGCTCCAGAAGCACCTGATCGAGTATCGCGGCACGATCCTGATCGTGACCCACGACCGCTACTTCCTCGACGACATCACCTCGTGGATCCTGGAGCTGGAGCGCGGCCGCGGCATCCCCTACGAGGGCAACTACTCCTCCTGGCTGGAGCAGAAGGCCAAGCGGCTGGAGCAGGAAGCGCGCGAGGACAAGTCCCGCCAGCGCGAACTGGCCAAGGAGCTGGAATGGGTCCGCTCCAACCCCAAGGCGCGGCAGGCCAAGTCCAAGGCCCGTCTGAACCGCTACAACGAGATGGCCAACCGCTCCGAGAAGGAGCTGATCGGCAAGGCCCAGATCATCATCCCCAACGGCCCGCGCCTGGGCGGCAAGGTGATCGAGCTTGAGAACATCAAGAAGGGCTTCGGCGACAACCTGCTGATCGACGGCCTGTCCTTCTCGCTGCCGCCGGGCGGCATCGTCGGCGTGATCGGGCCGAACGGCGCCGGCAAGTCGACCCTGTTCCGGATGCTGACCGGGCAGGAGCAGCCGGACGAGGGCAAGATCACCTTCGGCGACACGGTGAAGCTGTCCTACGTCGACCAGTCCCGCGACGCGCTCGACCCCAACAAGAACGTGTGGGAGGAGATCTCGGACGGGCTCGACATCATCAAGCTGGGCGAGGCGGAGGTTCCGTCGCGCAACTACGTGGGCGCCTTCAACTTCAAGGGCTCCGACCAGCAGAAGAAGATGAGCCTGCTCTCGGGCGGCGAGCGCAACCGGGTCCACATGGCCAAGCTCCTGCGCTCGGGCGGCAACGTGCTGCTGCTCGACGAGCCGACCAACGATCTCGACGTCGAGACGCTGCGCGCGCTGGAGGACGCCCTGCTGGAATTCGCCGGCTGCGCGGTGGTCATCTCGCACGACCGCTGGTTCCTGGACCGCATCTGCACCCACATGCTGGCCTTCGAAGGCGACAGCCACGTGGAGTGGTTCGAGGGCAACTTCGAGGACTACGAGAAGGACAAGATCAAGCGCCTCGGCCCCGACGCGGTGGAGCCGAAGCGGATCAAGTACAAGAAGTTCGCGCGCTGAACGGCGCGTGAAGGCAGGCCCGGGATGTTCGACTTCACGGAGATCGTCGAACGTCTCGGGCTCGCGCCCTCGACGACCCGGCTGCTTCGGCATGACCGCATCGGGCAGGCCTGGCTTCGCAATGGCCGGGACCGGTTCGGGGCCTTCGTAAGCTACCAGTTCGCCGCCAATTCCCCCTACGCCAAGGCCGAGGCCGCCTGTCATTTCGTTCCGGGCCCGACCACGCCGGACGGGCGGCTGACCGCGCTTTTCGCCGGCGCCACGCGCATCCTCGGCCGCCGACCCTGGACCGGCGTCGAGCGTCCTGCGCTTCACCATCCGGACGTGATCGAGACGTCCGAGAGCCCCATCGAAGTCTTCGACCTCGCCTGGATCGACGCCTTCGAGCCCTGGGAGCATCGCGTTCTCATCGACTGGGGCGGCTCGGCCCGCAGCTGGTCGCAATGGGCGGACCGGCAGCGCAAGCCGATCCTCGAACTGCGCGCCACCGCCGCTGACCCGCCCTTCCCCGGCTTCGTCGACTTCCTCGAGAACGTGCGCGACGTGCCGCTGCTGCCTCAGGCCTGGCAGGCGGCTCTGGCCTCGGTCGGAGGCGTCTACCTGCTCGCCTGTCTCGACAGCGGCCGGCTCTATGTAGGCTCGGCGACAGGGGCCGAGGGCTTTCTGTCACGCTGGACCAGCTACGCCGCAGACGGTCACGGCGGCAACCTCTTGCTCAGGCAGGCTGGCAAGCGGGACTACCTGGTCTCGGTGCTCGAGGTCGCGTCGCCCTCGGCCTCGCCCACCGACCTGCTGACCCGCGAAAGCTTCTGGAAGCGTCGGCTGGGCACGCGCGCGCACGGGCTCAACGCCAACTGAGCGCGCCGCGGCGGGGGCGTCGCGTCTGATCCGGGACGGGCGGGAACGGGCGGCGGCGGCGGCGGGGCGCCGCTGCGTTCCATCCCCGAACGCAACCGATTGTCCCGTTCACCCGGTTGACCCCCGCCCCCCGCCTGCGCCACCCTGACGGTCGATCGCCGCTGCGACGGGCGCCCGAACTCCGGCGCGGCCGTCGCGCCTCGCCAGCCGGCCGCCCCGCCGGCCTGTCGCAAAACGTTCACGACCGGTCGCTAACCGGAGTCGCATTCAGGCGCCGCTCGGCCGCCGCGGCGCGAAGGGCCGCCGAAGCGACCCGACGTCACGGCCCCGCGGGCGACCCTCCGCTCCGATCCGGCCCATATAGCAACGGACGCCCCGACGCGCCCGCCGCCCCACAGGAGACACCCAGATGACCCGCGACACGATCAACGGCCGCCCCCTGCACAAGGCCATCGACGGCTACGCGGCGGAAGCCCGCGGCGGCCAGCTCGCCCGGCGCGAGTTCCTGGCGCTGGCCACCGCGCTCGGCGCGACCTCGGCCGCCGCCTACGGGATGCTGGGCCTCGCCGCCCCCACGCCGGCGCGGGCGCAGTCCATGGGCGGAACGCTGCGCTGCCAGATGGAGATGAAGCCGGTGAAGGACCCCCGCTCCTTCGACGGCTCCGAGATGGGCAACGTCGCCCGCGGCCTGATCGAAAGCCTCGTCCGTTACACCAAGGACTTCACCTTCGAGCCCTGGCTGCTGGAAAGCTGGGAGGTGTCGGACGACGCCAAGACCTACACGCTCAACGTCCGGCAGGGGGTCAAATGGTCCAACGGCGACGATTTCGGCGCCGACGACGTGATCTACAACCTCGGCCGCTGGTGCGACGCCAAGGCGGAGGCGAACTCCATGGCCTCGCGCATGGCCTCGCTGATCGACCCGGAGACCTCGAAGGCCGCCGAGGGCGTGATCGAGAAGCTCGACGACCACACCGTCCGCCTGAACCTGCGCGTCGCCGACATCACCATCATTCCCAGCTTCTGCGACTATCCCGCCCTGCTGGTGCACCCGACCTTCGACGAGACCGGCGCCGACATCCTCGCCTCCAGGATCGGCACCGGCCCCTACATGATCGACCGCATGGAGGTCGGCGTGGGCGCCACCCTGACCAAGCGCGGCGAATGGTGGGGCGGGGACGTGCCGCTCGACGCCATCGAATACATCGACTACGGCACCGACCCCTCGGCGCTGGTCGCGGCCTTCGAGGCCGAGGAGGTCGACATGTCCTACTGGTCGAACGGCGAGTTCATTGAGATCTTCGACAGCCTCGACCTGAAGAAATGGGAGACGGTGACCGGCGCCACCATGGTCACCCGCATGAACGTCCAGGCGGAGGTGGACGGCAAGAAGCCCTATGCCGACGCGCGCGTGCGCCAGGCGATCCTGATGGCGGTGGACAACGACGTGGTGCTGGAGCTGGGCTACGCCGGCCAGGGCCAGGCGGCCGAGAACCACCATGTCGGGCCGATGCACCCGGAATATTTCCCGCTGCCCAGGAAGACCCGCGATCCCGAAGCCGCCATGGCCCTGCTGAAGGAGGCGGGCATGGAGGAGTTCGAGCATGAGCTGATCTCCATCGACGACGACTGGCGCCGGGCCACCACCGACGCCATCGCCGCCCAGCTCCGCGACGCGGGCGTCAAGGTCAAGCGCACCATCCTGCCCGGCTCCACCTTCTGGAACGGCTGGACCACCTACCCGTTCAGCTCGACCGACTGGAACATGCGTCCGCTGGGCGTGCAGGTGCTGGCGCTGGCCTATCGCACCGGCGAGGCGTGGAACGAGGCGGGCTGGTCGAACCCGGACTTCGACGCCAAGCTCGCCGAGGCCATGTCCATCGCCGACGCCGACAAGCGCCGGGCGCTGATGGAGGACATCGAGCGGATCCTCCAGGACGCCGCCATCATCATCCAGCCCTACTGGCGCAACCTCTACCGGCACTCCCGCCAGAACGTGATGGGCGTCGACATGCACCCGACGCTGGAGCATCACCACGACCTGTGGTCGATCGAGGCCTGAGCCTCGCGCCCCCGGGGACCGCGCCCGCCGCGGTCCCCGCCCCGTCTCCCCCGCCTTCCCGCCGAGCCGCCGCGCGTCCCGTCCGGCGCCCCCGCCAGGAGGACCGCCCTTGATCGGCTTTTTCGTCAAGCGCCTCGGCCTGATGGCGTTGACCGCGCTGGCGCTGACCTTCGTGGTCTTCGCGCTGACCAACCTGGAACCGAACCTGGAGAAGCTGGCCAAGGAGCAGAACTTCTCCCGCATGTCGGACGAGCAGGTGGCGAGCTGGCTGGAGAAGGAGGGCTACGACCGCCCCATGGTCGAACGCTACGGGGAATGGGTCATCCATGCCGCGACCGGCGATCTCGGCCGCTCCACCCGGTTCCGGGAGCCGGTGGCCGACATCCTCGGCCCCCGTCTGTGGCTGACCGCCAAACTGATGTTCTGGGTGATGATCGTCATGGTCCCGCTGGCGCTGCTGATCGGCGTGCTGGCGGGGATGCGGGAGGGGTCGCGCACCGACCGGGCGCTGTCCACGCTCTCCATCGCCTCCACCGCGACGCCGGAATACGTCTCGGGCGTGATCCTGGTGACGGTCTTCGCCTCCTCCGCCGTCGGGCTGAAATGGCTGAAGGGCTCCGCCACCTCCGCCGCCCAGAACATCACCTTCGAGAATTTCGCCCTGCCCGTCGCCACCATGGCGCTTTACGGCATGGGCTACATCGCCCGCATGACCCGCGCCTCGATGGCCGAGGTGATGACCGCGCAATATATCCGCACCGCCCGTCTGAAGGGGGTGAGCTTCCCCCGCATCGTCATCCGCCACGCGCTGCGCAACGCGCTGATCGCGCCGTTCACCGTCATCATGCTCCAGTTCCCCTGGCTGCTGACCGGCGTGGTGATCGTGGAGACGCTGTTCAACTACAAGGGCTTCGGCTGGCTGCTGGTGGAGGCGGCGTCCAACAACGACATCGAGCTGCTGCTCGCCTGCTCGGTGGTCGCGGTGGTGGTGGTGCTGCTGACGCAGCTGATCTCCGACATCGGCTACGTGTTCCTCAACCCGCGCATCCGCGTGCGCTGAGCGAAGGGAGGGGGATCATGGAACCGCTCGGCTGGGGCGCGATCTTCGCGCGGATGGCGTGGGATTTCGGGCCGGTCTGGCTGTCGCTGGCGGCGATCTTCGCGCTGTCCATCGGCTTCAAGCGCCGGCTGGGGCTTTACGGGCGGCTCTTCGACAGCCCGCTGGGCATGGTCGGGCTGGGGCTGGTGCTGTTCTGGGTGCTGACGGCCGTCTTCGCCGACGTCATCGCTCCGTTCGGCCCGCTGGAGCAGTTCTCGGGCATGAAGAACATCAAGCCCGGCGCCTTCCTGCCCGACGACGGGCGCGTGTTCCTGCTGGGCGGCGACAACCTCGCGCGGGACGTGTTCACCCGCATGGTCCACGGCTCCCGCACGGTGCTGGAGATCGCGCCGGCCGCCACCCTCTTCGCCTTCATGGTGGGGATCACGCTGGGCCTGCCCGCGGGCTATTTCGGCGGCGCGGTGGACACGGTGCTCAGCTTCGTCGCCAACCTGGTGCTGGCCTTCCCGGTGATCCTGCTGTTCTACCTGCTGGTCACGCCCGAGATGCGGGAGACGGCGATCCCCACCGCGCTGGCCGCGACGCTGTTCGTCTTCCCCATCGTGTTCTTCCTGCTGCTGTTCTGGTCCCGATACGGCGAGGATCCGCTGCGCGCCGCGCCCTATGTCGGGACCACGCTGGTCCTCGGGCTCTGGGCCTATTCGGGGCTGGCCTTCGACGCCGACCCGCTGGGCGTGTTCGCCATGGACCCGAACCTGCTGAACATCTTCGTCTCGGTGGTGTTCGTGAACGCCCCGACCGTGTTCCGCATCGTCCGGGGGCTGGGCATGGACATCAAGACCCGCGACTACGTCGCCGCCGCCCAGACCCGCGGCGAGGGGCCGTGGTACATCATGTTGTGGGAGATCCTGCCCAATGTCCGCGGGCCGCTGATCGTCGATTTCTGCCTGCGGCTCGGCTACACGACCATCCTGCTCGGCACGCTCGGCTTCTTCGGCCTCGGCGTCAGCCCCGAAAGCCCCGACTGGGGCATGACCATCAACGAGGGCCGCCGCCTGCTCTCGATCCATCCGCATCCCGCCCTGCCCCCGGCGCTGGCGCTGATCTCCATGGTTCTGGGGCTCAACCTGCTCGCCGACGGGCTGCGCGAACAGTCGATGAAGGATTGAGTCGATGACGAAGAATGATGGAGAAATCGTCGAAGAAACCCGCGAACAGGAAATCGCTCGCATTCCGCTTTACAGAGGTGATCCGTCAAGATGGCCTAGACATGTTCGCGGCATATCCGTCGAAGAATCCGGGTATTTTGGCGTCGACAAAGACGGAAACCTACATTGGGACGGCACGCGAATAGAGATGAAAAAGATATCTCTTCGCTGGCCTGAGCGGACTATCGCGATTTCAGGTGTAACGATTGCCCTATTTATGCTCATTCTTGAAGGATGGCAGTGGGGCTGCCAACTTCGAGCGAGCTCGACAGACTGGTGCCCCCCGCCTTCGCAGGGGATCGGCTATGAAAATTGAAGGTTGGGACGGGCCGATCCTGGAGATCGAGAACCTGTCCATCTCCTTCTCCACCCGCGCCGGAGAGATCCCGGCGGTGATGAACTTCTCCTGCACGGTGCAGCCGGGCGAGGCGATGGGGCTGGTGGGGGAATCCGGCTGCGGCAAGTCCACGGTGGCGCTCGGCGTCATGCAGGACCTCGGCCGCAACGGGCGGGTCACGGGCGGCGCCATCCGCTTCAAGGGGCGGGATCTGGGCGCGATGTCGGAGCGGGAGCTGCGCGCGCTCCGCGGCTCCGAGATCGCGATGATCTATCAGGAGCCAATGGCCTCCCTGAACCCGGCGATGAAGATCGGCGCCCAGCTCGCCGAAGTTCCGATGATCCATGAGGGCGCCTCGGCCGCGGAGGCGCATCGGCTGGCGCTGGAGATGATCGCCGCCGTCCGCCTGCCCGACCCCGAGCGCATCGCGCGCAGCTATCCCCACCAGCTTTCCGGCGGCCAGCAGCAGCGCATCGTCATCGCCATGGCGCTGATGTCCAAGCCCGCTCTCCTGATCCTCGACGAGCCCACGACCGCGCTCGACGTCACGGTGGAGGCGGGGATCGTCGACCTTGTGAAGGGGCTGGGGGAGGAGTTCGGGACCGCGCTCCTCTTCATCTCCCACAATCTCGGGCTGGTGCTGGAGACCTGCGACCGGCTCTGCGTGATGTATTCCGGCGAGGCGGTGGAGACGGGCTCCATCGCCACGGTCTTCGACCATATGCGCCATCCCTACACGCAGGGCCTGTTCCGCTCCATCCCCCTGCCCGGCGCCGACAAGACCGCGCGGCCGCTGATCGCCATTCCCGGCCAGTTCCCCCTGCCCCATGAGCGTCCGCGGGGCTGCAATTTCGGGCCGCGCTGCGGGTATTTCGAGGCCGGGCGCTGCGACCGGGGCGATGTGCCGATGGAGGAGATCCCCGGCCGCGACCGGCATGAGAGCCGCTGCCTGCGCTGGCGCGAGATCGACTGGACCGCGGGGCCCGGGATCGAGGCCGGGGCCGGCCCCGCGGCGCCCGGCGAGGTGGTGCTGAAGGTCGAGACCCTGACCAAGAGCTACGCCGTCGCCGCCGGCGGCGCGATGGGCGGCGGCGAGATGCGGGTGGTCCAGGCCAACCAGGATCTCAGCTTCGAGGCGCGCGAGGCCGAGACCCTGGCCATCGTCGGCGAAAGCGGCTGCGGCAAGTCCACGCTCGCCAAGGTGCTGATGGGTCTGGAGGGCGCGACCTCCGGGACCGCGACGCTCGACGGCGTGGACCTGGGCGCGACCCCGGTGGAGAGCCGGTCGAAATCCACGCTGGGCGCCATCCAGATGGTGTTCCAGAACCCGTTCGACACGCTCAACCCCTCGCATTCCGTGGGCGCCCAGATCGTGCGGGCGCTGGAGAAATTCGGCGTGGGCGCGACCCGGGCGGAGCGCGAGGCGCGGATGCTGGAGCTGCTCGACGTGGTCAAGCTCCCCCGCGCCTTCGCCGCGCGCCGGCCCCGGCAGCTTTCGGGCGGGCAGAAGCAGCGCATCGGCATCGCGCGCGCCTTCGCCGGCGACGCGCGGGTGGTGGTGGCGGACGAGCCGGTCTCGGCGCTCGACGTCTCGGTGCAGGCGGCGGTGACCGAGCTTCTGACCGACATTCAGCGGGAACGGCGCGTGACGATGCTGTTCATCAGTCATGACCTGGGCGTGGTGCGCTATCTCGCGGATCGGGTGCTGGTGATGTATCTGGGCCATGTGGTGGAGATCGGGACCACCGATCAGGTCTTCGCCCCGCCCTACCACCCCTACACCGAGGCGCTGCTGTCGGCCGTGCCGGTGGCCGACACAAGGGTCAAGCGCAAGCGCATCGTGCTGGACGGCGACATCCCCTCGGCGATGAACCCGCCGCCGGGCTGCCCGTTCCAGACCCGCTGCGGGCGCAAGGCCGACGTGCAAGGCGGCCTGTGCGAGACCGAGACGCCGCCCCTGCGCACGCTCGCCCCCGGCCACCAGGTGAAGTGTCATCTGGCGGACGAGATCCTCGCGCGCATGGAGCCGGTGATCGAGATCGCCCCTGCCGGGACGGAGGCCTGACCCCCGCCCCCTCGCGCCCCCGCCCCCTCGCGCCCGGGCCGTCCCGCAGGCCGCGCGACGATCCGCGCGGCGGCGGAGACCAGGCGCCCGCGCGGCCGGGGCCCCTTCGGAATGCGTCGAGGCGGAAGACGGCGCCGCCGGCGCGACGCCCGCCCCGCCGCGCGGGCGGTCGGGCGCGGCCCGCGTCCGGGCCGTCGCGCGGCGCCCCCCTCGCCATCGGCGCGACGACCGGGAGACGCGCGGCGGCGGCGACGCGGGCTCACTCCTCGAGGCTGGCCTCGGCTTTCTCGTCCACCCGCTTGCGCTCCTCGGCCTTGCGGGTCTCGAACCGCTCGGCGAAGCGGACGGCCTCGGCGTCGTCGAACAGCTTGCGGGCGGTGGAGAAGATGTCCTGCTCCTCCTCCTCCATGTGGTGCTCGTAGTTTTCGCGAAGCCGCTTGAAGCGGGCGAGCCAGCCGGGCGAGGACATGTCCATGCCGTTCAGCTCCTCCAGCATGTCGTCCATCTCCTTGTGTTCGGAGACGGAATGCCGGGCGTCGTCCTGACCGTCGGGATCGTGCATCAGATGGGCGTAGAAGGTCTCCTCCTCCGCCGCGGCGTGGGATTTGACGTCGTAATAGAACAGCGACCAAAGGCGGCGGCGCTCGTCGGAGTCGCCCTCGGTCCGCGCGATCGCGCCCAGAAGGCCGCGATGCTTGCCGTGATCTTCCTCGATGGCTTTGTAGATGTCGGTCATGCCTGCCTCTCCCTGCGGGTTCCAGCGGAGGGCGCGCAACCTCGACGCGCCCGGCAGGTCAGCTAACCGCAAGCAGGGCGAGACGGCGCCGCGGCGGCGGCGATTTTCCGGCCGAAGCGGGCCGGCGCGCGAAAGGGCCGGGGAACGCGCCCCCGGCCCCATGGTCTCGCCTGCGGCGGCGGCTCACTCGGTGGTCAGCACCACCCGGCCGACCACATTGCCCTCCAGCAGGTCGATGACCGTGTCATAGGCCTTTTCAAGCGGACGCTCGGTGATCGGAACCGACTTCACCTTGCCGGCCTTCACCAGCTCCATCAGCTCCCGCAGGTCGTTGCACGACCCCACATAGGACCCCGCCACGGTCAGCGCGAGCTGCGGCAGCTTGGGCAGCGGCGACTTGAAGGTGCCGCCATGCAGGCCGACGATCACGTATTTGCCGGCCTTGGTCAGGGTGTTGAAGCCCAGATTGGCCGTCGCCTCCATGCCCACGGTGTCGAGCACCGCCATCAGCTTGCCCTCGGCGGCGTCGCGCAGCTCCTTCTGGGCGTTGTCGCCGGCCTCGCGCACGTCGATGGTCTTGTCGGCGCCCATGTCCACGGCGGCCGACAGCTTCTCCTGCCCCATGTCCACCGAGATCACGTTCTTGAAGCCCATGGCCTTGGCGATGGTGATGGCGGCGAGCCCCAGCCCGCCGGCGCCCATGATCGCCAGCCATTCGTCGTCGCGGATCGGCTTGAGCTTCTTGAGCGCGGTGTAGACCGTCACGCCCGAGCAGGCGTAGGGCGCGGCGATGGTCGGGTCCACGTCGCCGATATCCACCAGGAACTTGGGATGCGGCACGATCACATGGGTCGCGAAGCCGCCCGGACGCACCACGCCCAGCGCGGCCATCTTGGCGCAGAGGTTCTCCTGCCCCTCCTCGCAGGCCGAGCATTCGCCGCAGCCGATCCAGGGATGCACCAGCATGGTCTTGCCGATCGGCGCGTCGGGCGCGTCGGGACCGGCGGCGATCACCTCGCCCAGGATCTCGTGGCCCAGCGTGTGCGGCAGCTTCATGCCGCGGTCTTCCATCCTGAACTTCTGGCCGTCGCCGTAGTCGAAGAAGCCTTCCCAGATATGGACGTCCGAGTGGCACACGCCCGAGCGGCGCACGCGCACCACCACCTCGGTTCCGGTGGGGGTCGGGTCCTCGCGGTCGATGGCCTCGAAGGGCTTGCCGAATTCGACGAGCGCGTAGCTGCGCATATGGGTCTCCTCCCTTGGATCGGTTGTCAGATGGTCCGGCCGCCGTCGACTTCGAGCACCACGCCGGTGATGAAGTCGGCCTCGTCGGAACAAAGGTAGAGGGCGGCGTTGGCCACGTCGCGGGGCGTGGACAGGCGGCCCATGGGGATGGTGGCGCGGAAGGCCGCGCGTTTCTCCGGCGTGTCCTCGCCCATGAAGGTGGCCAGAAGCGGGGTTTCGCCGGCCACGGGGGCGATGCAGTTCACCCGGATGTTGTCGGGGGCGAACTCCACCGCCAGCGACCGCGAGAGCAGGTTCACCGCGCCCTTGGTGGCGTTGTACCAGCTCAGCCCCGGCCGGGGCCGGATGCCGGCGGTGGAGCCGATGTTGAGCATCACCCCGCCCCCGGCGGCGCGCCAGCGCGGCACGATGGCCTGGGAGAAGTTCCAGATCGACTTGACGTTGACCGCGAAGACCTTGTCGAAATCGGCCTCCGTGACGTCCAGCGCGGGCTGGTTGCGATGCGACCAGCCGGCGTTGTTGACCAGGATGCGGGCGGAGCCCATGCGCCCGGCCGCCTCCTCCACCGCCGCGGCGACCGAGGCGGGGTCCGCCACGTCGCAGCCCAGCGCGAAGGCGCCGCGGCCGATGGCCTCCGCGGCCTCCGCCGCCTTCTCCGCCTGCAGGTCGATCAGCGCGACCGTCGCCCCCTCCGCCGCGAAGCGTTCGGCGATGCCGAGGCCGAAGCCCTGGGCCGCGCCCGTCACCAGGCAGGTCGCGCCGTCCAGGCGTCCCGTTCCGGTCATCCGCATACCTCCCCGTATGTTTCTTATCGGGCGAACCTGACCCCTGCCGCGGCGAAGATCAAGCGGCTTGCCCCCGCGAGAGCCGGCCCGACCCAGGCCCGGCGCCGGCGAGACCCGGCCCGGCGCGCCGCGGCGTCGCCCTTGACCTGCGGCCCGTAACGTCGCTTCCATGCCCGCCGGCGCGCGACGCCTGCCGCGAGCCCGCGAAGCAGGGGGCGCGACGCGGAAGAAAGGAGGCGTAAGCCCCATGATCCTGGTGTTGGCGTTGTCGGCCGCGTTGTTCCTGGCCATCGGATACCTTGTCCGTCGCACGCGGCGCGTCGCCGCCCAGGCCGAGCAGGCCGTCCCCCCGCCCGAGGGAGAGACCCGGCTCAACGACGGAATCATCCGGTGGACGGCGACGGGCGACGGCCCCCCGGTGCTGATGATCCACGGGCTGGGCGGCAACCTGCGCCATTTCACCTACGGCGTGGCCCCGCTTCTGTCGGACCGGTTCCGCTGCATCGCCATCGACCGCCCCGGCTGCGGCTGGTCGGAGCGCGCCAACGACGATTTCGCCCATCTGACTCACCAGGCGCGGATGATCGTGGAGTTCCTCGACCGCGAGGGCGTCGGCCGCCCGCTGGTCGCCGGGCATTCGCTGGGCGGGGCGCTGGCGCTGGTGCTGGCGCTGCGCCATCCCGACAAGATCGCCGGCGTCGCCCTGATCGCGCCGCTGGCCTATCCGGCGCCGGAGGTTCCGCCGATGTTCCGCGGCCTGGCGGTGTCCGGACCGACGCTGCGCCGGGCGCTCGGCGCCACCGTCGCCGTGCCGATGGCCCTGCGCGTCGCCCAGGCCACGCTGGACGCGGTGTTCGCGCCGGAGCCCGCGCCCCAGGACTTCGCGCTGCGCGCCGGCGGGATGCTGGGGCTTCGGCCCAAGGGCTTCGTCGCCGCCTCCGCCGACCTGATGGTGAACGCCGATCTCGGCCAGACCGCGGTCGAATGGAAGCGCATCGGCGTGCCGGGCGGGATCCTCTACGGAACCGAGGACGCGGTGCTGTCGGCAAGCGACCAGGGCGAGCGGCTGGCGGAGGAGGTGGCGCAGCTCTCGCTCGACCTGCTGCCCGGGCGCGGTCACATGCTTCCGATCACCGCGCCGGAGGAGACCGCCGCCTTCATCGCCCGCATGGCCGAGCGCGCCGGCCTCGCCCGCGCCGCCTGACCCCTCGGGCGGCCGGGCGGCCGGGCGGACGCGGAACGGCTCCGGCGGCCGGGCCGCCTCGATTTCGGAAGCGGGCGCGGCCCGCCGGCCGCCCCGGGGACAGGCCTCGGGGCGGCCCCGCTTCAGTAACGCCGCTCGAACCGGCCGGACTTGTTGACCCGGTCGATCTCCTGCACCGTCCAGATCACCGCCTCGCGCATCGACCGGCCCAGCGCGTCGTCGAAGGCCCGCGCCACGTCGATCATCGCGTTGCTGCGCGCCTTGCGCCGGGCGGAGAAGGAGCGCGAGGAGACGATCAGCGCCTCCGGCTCCTTCACCAGCTTGAGGTTGAGCCGCACCAGCACGTCCACCGGCACGTCCTCCGGCCTGGCGGTCGGGTCGGGGGAGACATGCTCGGACAGCAGCGCCTGGAACTCCCGCAGGTCGCTGAGCAGCGTGTAGTCCGCCCGCAGCCCGACCGAGGATCGCCCGACCGAGGTCAGGGCCCCGGTGTTCTCGAAGCTCTCGATCATCAGCCGCTGCACCACCAGCGGGGCCCGGTCCACCCAGCGGGCGACGGGGAAATATTGAAGCTCCAGATCGTTGGGCTTCACCGCGATCCGGTCGGTGTTGACCGAGGCGTCCGCCGTCGGCTCCTCCACCACAAGCTGGCTGCTGACCGAGGGCATGGTGGCCGGGAACGTGCTCTTGGGGCTGAGCGCATAGAGGTTGATCGGGTTCGCCGCGCTGGTCAGCCGGCCGATCTCGGCGCAGCCCGACAGGCCGGCGGCGGCGACGAGCGCCAGCGCCGCGACGCGAAGCGGGAGGCGGGACAGGCGGGAACGGATCATCGACGGAACTCCGAGGACTGGGTGCCGAGCAGGAAGCGCGCCGGGTCGCGCTCCACCTTGGCGCTGAGACGGGAGAGGTTCTCGACCAGGCGCCGGGCCTCCTCCACGAAGCGGGTGAACTGCGGCAAGCCGGTGCGCAGGAACTCGTTCACCTCGTAGGTGTTGTTCTGCAGCAGCCCGTCCAGCGACCCCATCAGCCGGTTGGCGGAGGCGGAGGCGTCGCGGATCTGGACGGAGGTGAGCTGCACGTCCTCCGTCACCCCGGTCACCGCGCCGTTCAGCGTGGCCATCGACGTCCGCAGATCCGCCACCGCGGCGCGCACGTCGCCGTCCAGCAGGCCGTTGACCTGGGTGAAGGTGCTTTCCGCCGCGCCCAGCGCGCCGTCGGCCCGCTCCATGGTGCCGGAGATGGCGGCGAGCGTGCCGTTGGCGTTGGCGAAGGTGTCGGCGGCGGTCTTCACCGCGCCTTCGGCCTGGGCCAGAAGCTCGTCCAGCCGGCCGGTCAGGCCCAGCCCCTCGCCGGTCATCGAGTCGACGGTGGCCGAAACCTTGTCGAGCATCGCGTCCACCTCGACCGACACGCGGCGCACGGTGTCGCTGGCGGTGGCGGCGGCGTCGCGCACATCGGCCACGATGGCCGGCACGTCCTGCTGCACCACCCGGTTCACCCCGTCGATCGCCTCCCGCGCCTGGGTCACGGCGCCCCGCGCCTCGGCCACCAGCGCCGCGCCGTCGGTGGTCACCACCGCCGAGATCTCCGCCGTCGCCGCCTGCACCGAGGCCATGGTCAGCGTCGCCTGGTCCAGCGCCGTGTCGGCCCGGCCCAGCGTGGCGCGGGCGGCGACGATGCCGGCGCCCGCCTCGGTCATCAGCGCGCCGGCCTGCCCCGACAGGACGGTGACCTGCTCGTTGACGTTGGCCGTGGCGCCTCGGGCCTCCTCGATCAGCCCTTCGGCCTTGGCGGTGGCGGCGCGCGCCTCCTCGATCAGCGGGGGCAGGTCGCGGCTCATCAGCCCGCGCGCCGTCTCCAGCGTGCCCCGCGCCTCCGCCGCCAGCGCCGCCGCGTCGCCCTTCACGAAGGCGTCGACGGAGGCGGAGGTCCGCTCCAGCGACGCCATCAGCGTCTCCGCCCGCGCCATGGACCGGCTGAGATCGGCGAGCGTGGTCTCCGCCTCCGCCAGCCGCTTCGTCGCCTCGGCGCCGGCCTGGGCGAACTGGTCGAGCGTCTCGCCCGCCTTGCCGCCCACCTGCGTCGCGGTCGTCTGCAGCGCCTCCGCCACCACGGCGATGCGGTCGGCGGTCTGGGGAATGGTGGTGGACATCAGCGCGTCGGCCGAGGCGAAGGCGGCGTTGGCCTGCGTCTCCAGCCGCCCGGCCACGTCCTGCACGCCCTTCACCGTCTCGGTGGTCTGGGCCAGCAGCGCCGGGGCCTGCTCCTTCAGGATCGCGTCGGCGGAAGCGAAGGCGGCGCCGGCGCTTTCCAGCGTGGCGTTGGCCGCGTCCATGGTCCCCTCGGCCTTGCGCACCGCGTCGGTGGTCGCGCCCAGCGCCTGGTCGGCGTTGGCGAGCGTGGTCTCCGCCGAGGTCACCAGCCCCTCCAGCCGGGCGGAGAAGCGCTGGAGCTGCTCCGACGCCGTCCCCGCCGCCGCGGTCATCTTGCTCACGTCCTCCAGCACCTGGTCCAGCTTGCCCGAGGCGTCGGCCACGTTGGCGAAGATCTCGTTCACCCGCATCTGGTTGTCGTCGGAGGCGAAGCCGTTCACCTGCTCGATCAGCTCGATGGCCCGGTTCAGCAGCTCCGGCGCGCCCTGGAACAGGCTCTGCACCGCCGACTGGCGCGACGGGATCACCGCCCGCCCGTCCGGGTCGGTGGAGGAGACCAGCCGCTCCGCCCCCGGGGTCCCGCCGGACAGCGAGACGTAGGAGACGCCGGTGACGCCCTGCATCTCCAGCGTCGCCTCGGTGTCGGTCTTGACCGGGATCGAGGCGTCCATTTCCAGCGTGACCCGCACCTGGGAGGGGTCCTCGCGGTCCAGCCGCACCGCCACCACCTGCCCCACCGGCAGGCCGTTGTAGCGCACGTCCGCGGCGTCGCCGAGGCCGGAGACGTCCTCGAACATCACGTCGTAATAGGCGTAGCTGCGGTCCACCTCGACCTTGGCGAGCCAGAGCAGGAAGCCCAGCGCCCCGATCAGACCGATCAGCGTGAAGGCGCCGATCAGGACGTAGTTCGCCCGCGTCTCCATGCGTTCGTCCTTTCTCGCGTGCCCGCGGGGCCGCGCCTCAGCCCCCCTGGGCCGCGCGCGCCCGGGGGCCGTGGAAATACTCGCGGACCCAGGGGTGGTCCACATTCATCATGTCCGCCATGGTCCCGGTCACCAGCACCTTCTTCTCGGCCAGCACCGCGATCCGGTCGCAGATGGCGTGCAGGCTGTCGAGGTCGTGGGTCACCATGAACACGGTCAGCCCCAGGCTCTGCTGAAGCTGGCGGATCAGGTCGTCGAAGGCCGCGGCGCCGATGGGGTCGAGGCCCGCGGTCGGCTCGTCCAGAAAGACGATCTCCGGCTCCAGCGCCAAGGCGCGGGCGAGGCCGGCGCGCTTGCGCATCCCCCCCGAAAGCTCGGAGGGGAACTTGTCGCCCGCGAAGCTGGGCAGCCCCACCAGCGTCACCTTCATCGCCGCCAGCGCGTCCATCAGCCGGGCCGGCAGCTTCAGATGCTCCCGCATCGGGGCCATGATGTTCTGCGCCACGGTCAGCGAGGAGAACAGCGCCCCGTCCTGGAACAGCACGCCCCAGCGTTTCTCGATCTCGGTCCGCTCCGCCGCCGTCACGCGCAGCACGTCCTGGCCGAACACCTCGATGGAGCCCGCGGCCGGCCGGTTCAGCCCGGTGATGGTGCGCAGGAGCACCGACTTGCCGGTGCCCGAGCCGCCGACGATGCCCAGCACCTCGCCCCGCATCACGTCGAGGTCGAGCCCGTCATGCACGGTCTGGCGGCCGAAGCGGTTGACCAGCCCGCGCACGCGGATGATGGCGTCGCGCCCGGCGGCCGGCGCCGTGGCGGAGGGGGCGGGGGCGCCGTCCATCAGATGCCCATCTCCGAGAAGAATATGGAAAACACCGCGTCGATGATGATGACCGCGAAGATCGCCATGACCACGGCCGAGGTGGTGCGCTGGCCCACGCTTTCGGCCGAGCCGCCGACCAGCATCCCCTGCCAGCAGCCCACCACCGCGATGATGATGGCGAAGAACGGCGCCTTGATCATGCCGATGGCCAGTTGCCAGACCCCGGTGGTGTCGTAGAGCCTCGTGACGAACATGCCGGGGCTGACGCCGAGCTCGATCCACGCCATAAGCCCGCCGCCCAGCAGCCCGGCCATGTTGGCGACGAAGCCCAGGACGGGGAGCATGATCAGCAGCGCCAGCGTGCGCGGCACCACCAGCACCTCGATCGGGTCGAGGCCCAGCGTGCGCATGGCGTCGATCTCCTCCCGGATCTTCATCGACCCGATGGAGGCCGCGAAGGCCGAGCCGGAGCGCCCCGCCACGATGATCGCGGTCAGCAGGATGCCCAGTTCGCGCAGCAGCGACACCGCGATCAGCGTGACCACGAACACCTCCGCCCCGAATTGCTGCAACTGGCTCGCGCCCTGAAAACCCAGCACGATGCCGATCAGGAAGGACATCAGGAACACGATGGGGAAGGCGTTGAACCCCACCTCCTGCATGTGATGCACCAAAGGCGCCGCCCGCATCCGCCACGGCCGGACCAGCAGCCCCGCGGTGCGCGCCAGCGTCAGCCCGAGGAAGGCGAGCAGGTCGAGGAAGGTGTCGAACGCGCCGACCGCGCCCTTGCCCACGCCCTCGACCCAGTGGACGAGGCCGCCCGGCGCGGGGGGGGCGGGCTCGATCTTCGCGAGCGCTTTCTCGACCGTCTCGACCAGCGCGGTTTCGGCTTCGCCCAGCCCTTCGAACGTCACCTGCGCGCCCTCGGCCGCCAGCCGGTCGCGCAGGGTGATCAGCAGCCAGGCCCCGGCGGTGTCCATCGCCTCGACCCCGCTCAGGTCCACCCGGATCGGGCCGGAGCGGGCGGGCACCGCGGCCGCGGCGCGTTCCAGCGGCGCCAGCCCGGCGACGACGAGGCGGCCCGCGAAACGCAGGACGGCGCCCTCGCGGGCGTCCTCGACGGTCAGGGCGGGCGAGGGCGTGGCCATGCGCCAACCCTCGCCGTTGGCGGAGGAATCCGCAAGCCTCGGCGGCCCGGCTTCGCCGCAGCGCAGCGCAATGGCGCGGGGGCGTGCCAGGATAGCCGCGCAGGCGGCGTCCGGGCGCCGGACCGTCTCACCAATCGGAAGCGGCTCCCATGACTGGCGCGAATCGATCCACAATCCACGCCGCGTGTCGCCCGCCCTTTCGCCCGCCCCCGGCCCCGCCTATCCTCGCCGCCGAACGCGGCCGCCCCGCCCCGGGAGGACGGCCCGCCGAACGAGGGAGACCCGCCGCCATGTCCGAGGAATTTCCGGAAGCCCCCGTCATCTGGACCCCCTCGGCCGAGACGGTCGCCGGCGCCGAGATGACCCGCTTCATGGCCTGGCTGCGCGACGCCCGTGGGCTGGACTTCGCCGACTATCCCGCGCTCTGGGACTGGTCGACCACCGACCTTGAGGGCTTCTGGACCGCGATCCGCGACTTCTGGGACCTGAAGATGACGCCCCCGACCGGCCCCGTCCTGGACCGGGAGATCATGCCCGGCGCCCGCTGGTTCGAGGGGTCGCGCCTGAACTACGCCGACCAGATCTGGCGCCATGTCGCCGAGCAGCCCGACCGCCCCGCGATCCGCTGGCGCACCGAGGTCGCCTCCGGCGTGCTGACCTGGGGCGACCTGGCCGCGCAGGCCGGCGCGCTCGCCGCCGCGCTTCGGGCCCGGGGCGTGGTTCCCGGCGACCGGGTCTGCGCGATCCTGCAGAACGGGGCCGAGACGCTGGTCGCCTTCCTCGCCACCGTCTCCATCGGGGCCACCTGGTCGCTGACCTCGCCCGACATGGGCCGCACCGCGATCCTCGACCGTTTCCGCCAGATCACGCCCAAGGTGCTGATCGCCGCCGACGGCTACGTGCATGGCGGCAAATCCGTCTCCCGGCTGGACCTGGCCGCCGAGGTGGAGGCGGGCCTGCCCGACCTCGCCGCCACCATCCTGGTCAACAAGCTGCCCGAGCGGCCCGACTGGCCCGCCCACGCGCTCGACTGGGCCGACCTGACCGCGGGTGGCGACGGGCCGCCGGAGACGGAGCAGGTGGAATTCTCCCACCCGCTCTGGATCGTCTATTCCTCCGGCACCACCGGCAATCCCAAGCCCATCGTCCACGGTCACGGCGGCGCGCTGCTGGAGATGATGAAATTCCCGCTCCACAACGACGTGAAGCCGGCCGACACCTTCATGTGGCTGACCGCCTCGGGCTGGATCATGTGGAACTGCCAGCTCGCGCCGCTTTGCGCCGGGGCCACGCTGGCGATCTTCGACGGCGCCCCGAACCGGCCCGACATGGGGGAGCTGTGGCGCTGGACGGCGGAGACGGGGACCACCTTCCTCGGCTGCGGGGCGGCGTTCTTCTCCGCCTCGATGAAGGACGGCGTGGTCCCGCGCGAGGTCGCGGACCTCTCGGCCCTGCGCGCCATCGGCGCCACCGGCTCGCCTTTGGCGCCCGAGGCCTATGACTGGATCCAGGCCAACGTGAAGCGGGACGTGTGGATCGTCCCGATCTCCGGCGGCACCGATTTCGCGGGGGCCTTCGTGGGCGGCTGCATCCTGATGCCGGTGCGCAAGGGCGAGATGCAGTGCCGCTTCCTCGGCGCGCGGGTCGAGGCCTGGGACGAGGACGGGAAGCCGCTGGACAACGCCGTGGGGGAGCTGGTCTGCACCCGCCCCATGCCCTCCATGCCCCTGATGTTCTGGGGGGACGCGGACGGATCGCGCCTGCGGGAAAGCTATTTCGAGACCTATCCCGGCGTCTGGCGCCACGGCGACTGGATCCGCATCACGCCCCATGGCGGCGCGGTGATCTACGGCCGCTCCGACGCCACCATCAACCGCCGCGGCCTGCGCATCGGCTCGTCGGAGATCTACCGGGCGGTGGAGGATCTGCCGGAGGTGCTCGACAGTCTCGTGGTGGACCTGGAGATGCTGGGGCGCGAAAGCTTCATGCCGCTCTTCGTGGTGCTACGCGAGGGACATGCGCTGGACGAGGCGATGCGGGGCCGGATCCTCGACGCCATCCGGCGCGCGGTCTCCGCCCGCTACCTGCCCGACGAGGTGACCCAGGTGCCGGAGATCCCGCGCACCCTGTCCGGCAAGAAGCTGGAGGTGCCGGTGAAGAAGCTGCTGCTCGGCGCCGCGCCCGACAAGGCGGCGAACCGCGACAGCATGGCCAACCCGGCCGCCTTCGACGCCTTCGTGGACTACGCCGCCGCCCGCGCCCCCGCGAAGGCGGGCTGACGGCCGGTCCCGCCCGCGCGGCGCGCGCCCCGGGCCTGACCCGGGGCCTCCCGGGCGCCCCCCCCGCGCCGCGCGCCCCCTTGCCCCGCGCCGGATGCGCCCGACATCAAAGGGGCCCCGCAACCGATCCGGAGAGCCCATGTCGCGCAGCTCGACCCGCCATGCCCGCAAGCCGGACCCCGACGCCGGCCCCTCCGGCCATCCCCGCGCGCGCAGGCCGGCCGCGACGCTGTCGATGCGGTTCCGGCACATGGACGACATCGCCCATGTCTCCGCCCCGATCTGGAAGGACCTGAGCGCGCTGGCCGTCTCCGGCCGCTCGATCTTCTGCGCCTGCGACGAAACCGCGAGCGTGGAGCGGGTGCTGTTCGACCCGCAGGCGGGCGAGGCCGCGGCCCACGCCTCCTTCCCCCTGGGCGCCTGGTTCGACCTGCCCGACGGGCCGGACGGGGAGATGGATATCGAGGGGCTCTGCGTCTCCGGCGGCTGGCTGTGGGTGACGGGCTCCCACGCGCTCAAGCGCAAGGACCCGAAGCCCGGCAAGCTGCGGCGGCTGGAGAAGACCTCCTGGGACCCCAACCGCGCCTTCCTCGGCCGCCTGCCGCTGGTCGACCGCGGCGCGGGGGTGTTCGAGCCGGTCGCGAAGGACGGCCCTCGCCGCGCCCGCATGGTCCCGATGGACGCGGGGCGGGACACCTGGCTGCGGCGGCGGCTGCGCGGGGACGCGCTGCTCGGCCCCTTCGTCGACCTGCCCTGCAAGGAGAACGGGCTCGATATCGAAGGGCTCGCCGCGCGCGGCATGACCGTGCTGCTGGGCCTGCGCGGCCCGGCGCTGCGCGGCTGGGCGCTGATCCTGCGGCTGGAGATGAAGGAGACGAAGGACGGCGCGCTCAAGCCCCGCCGGCTGAAGGACGGGCGGCGCCATGCGATCCACGCCGTCGACCTGGGCGGGCACGGGATCCGGGACATGGAATGGGACGGCGACCGGCTGCTGATCCTGTCGGGCGCCACCACCGACCTGACCACGCCGCAATCGGTCTGGGCCGTGGACCGCTTCGACCCGGCGCGGGAGGTGTGGCCCGCGGACCTGGTGGGGCGGGAGCTGGACCTGCCCGCGCTGCGCGCCTCCGACAACGCCGAGGGGCTGGCCCTGCTGGACACGCCCCACGGCCGGCGGCTGCTGGTCGCCCACGACTCGCCCCATCCCGACCGCACCCCGCCCGAGACCCAGAGCCTGACCGCGGACCTGTTCGACTACGGCTGAGTGCGCAGCCCCCCGGCCCGCGCGAGGCCCCGGCTCAGGGCCGGGGCGCGCGGGGTCGGGCGCACGAAAAAGGGGGCCGGTCGCCCGGCCCCCCCTGCGCTTTCCGCGATGCGCCGCGCCCGCTAGCCGGTCAGGCCCGGCAGGAACAGCACGATCTCGGGGAAGGCCGAGATCATCGCCATCACGAACAGGTCCATCACCAGGAACCAGAACACGCCGCGGAAGATCTGCGAGGTGGTGACCAGGTCCCCGACCACCCCCTTGATGACGAACACGTTCATGCCGATGGGCGGGGTGATCATCCCGATCTCCAGCAGCTTGCACAGCAGCACGCCGAACCACAGCAGGCTCCACCCCTGCTCGGCCACGATCGGCAGCACGATCGGCAGGGTCAGCAGCATGGCGCCGATGGGTTCGAGGAACATGCCCAGCACCAGATAGATCATCACGATGCCGATCAGCACCAGCGTCGGCGAGGCGCCGAGCGAGATGATTCCCTCCGACAGGTAGTCCCCCGCCCCCGACAGGGTCAGGAACCGGGTCAGCAGCGTCGCGCCGACCGCGATCACGATCAGCGCGGCGGTGGTGATCATCGTCTCCTCCGCCGCCAGCCGGAACCGGGCCCAGCTCAGGTCGCCGCGCATCAGCGCCACCAGGCAGGCGAGGAAGGCGCCGATGGCCCCGGCCTCGGTCGGGGTGAAGATGCCGCCGAACAGGCCCCCGAAGATGCCGACCATCACCAGCAGGATCGGCCAGGTGTCCTTGAGCGCCGCGATGCGCACATGCATCGGCTCCGCGCCCTCGTAGGCCGGGGCCAGCTTCGGGTTCAGCTTCACCCGGATCAGCACCACGCAGACATAGCCGATGGCCGACAGGATGCCCGCCGCGATGCCGCCCAGGAACAGGCCGGAGATCGATTCCTGCGCGATCACGCCGTAAAGGATCAGGATGATCGAGGGCGGGATCAGCGCGCCGATGGTGCCGGCCACGGCCACGGTGCCGGTCGCCAGCTCCGGGTCGTATTTCTGGCGCATCATCTCGGGCACCGCGATCTTGCCCATGGCGGCCGAGCAGGCGATGGACGAGCCCGACACCGCCGCGAAGCCGGCCGATCCGAACACCGCCGCGATGGCGAGGCCGCCGGGCAGCGCCGAGGTCCAGACCTTGGCCGCGTGGAACATCCCCCGCGTCAGGTTGGTGTGGTAGCAGATGAAGCCCAAGAGCAGGAACATCGGCACCGAGGACAGAACCCAGTTGGCCGCGAAGTTGTAGGGCATGGTGGCCAGCGCGCCCCAGGCGATGCGCCAGCCCATCATCCACCACAGCCCGCCGAAGCTGACCGCGATCAGCGAAATCCCGATCGGCACGCGCAGCGCGATCAGGCCGAACAGGATGCCGAGGCCGGCGAGCCCGATCTCGACTTCAGTCATGGTAGGCCTCTTTCACGCTTTCGGCGCCCGGGAAGCCATGCGGCTGACGCCCGAGCAGACAGATGAGTTTCCACAGCGCCACGATCGCCATCAGGCCGCAGCCCAGCGGCAGCGCATAGTAGGTCGGCCAGATCGGGATGGTGACCAGCCCCTGCTGAAGCGCGGCGCCCGAGGCGAACTTGTTGCCCGCCTCCATCCAGGTGCGCACCGCGAGCAGCGAGAACGCCCCGACCGAGATCATGCAGGCGAAGCCCGCCAGCCACGGCTGGGTCGCCTTCGGCAGCAGGTCCGCCACCACCTCGACCGAGATATGGGCGTCGCGCGTCTCGGCCACGGCCAGCGCGGAGAAGGCGAGAAACACCATGTAATAGTTGGAGACGACCGTGATCGTGCCCTCGACCGGCGTGTTGAACGCGAAGCGTCCCACCACGTCGGCCACGACATGCAGCATCATCAGCACGACGCAGAGCAGGCCGACCGCGGACGCGGCCGACACGAGCTTGTTCAGGATCTGTGCGATCCGGCGCATGAAGACCTCGCCTTTCTCTTGGGGGTTGAAGGGGTCCGGAAACGACGACGGCCGGCGGAGGGATCCGCAGGCCGCCGCAGGGTCGCGCGGGTCTTACTGACCATAGGTCGCGACGTCGATCTTCGACTGGACATGCTCCCACATCACTTCGGCGAGCGCGTCCCGGGTCTTGACGCCTTCCATGCGCGGGACCCATTCGGCGGTCAGCTTG
Organism: Pseudomonadota bacterium; assembly: GCA_036154955.1. GTDB lineage: Bacteria > Pseudomonadota > Alphaproteobacteria > Rhodobacterales > Rhodobacteraceae > Albimonas. Next base: position 26,292 of record JAYZWL010000122.1, read on the forward strand.
CGCAGGATCTCCACCTTGTCCTTGGCGTTCTCGATCCCAAACCGCTCCTCATAGGAGGCGGCGAGCGAGGCCAGGTCCTGCTCGATCCAGGCGCGGCTTTTCGCGACCAGCTCGGGCGAGGCCTCGTAGATCTGGATGCCCTGGGCGGGGGCCTTCTCCTCGACGTTGACGCGGCCGTCGTCGAAATACTGCATGATGCCGCTGCCCGACAGGTAGGAGGCGGCGTGCAGCACCTGGGTCCGCTCCTCGGCCGACAGGGAATTCCAGGTGTCGAGGTTCATCTGCCCCATGCCGAAGGCGAAGGACGACCCCGGAACGCCGGTGGTGATGTGCTTGACCGCGTCGATGAAGCCGAACTGGGTCAGCTCCGCGGGGTTGGAGGCGGTGCAGTCCAGCACGCCCTGGTTCAGCCCCTCGAAGGTCTCGTTGATCGACATCGACACCGGGGTCGCGCCCATGGCGTTGGCCCAGCGGGTCCACCACGCGCCGCCGGCGCGCACGCGCAGGCCCTGCATGTCCTCGACCGTGGTGACCTTCTTCATGCACTGAAGGATGTAGGCCGAGGTGCCCAGCCCGCCCAGGAACACCTGGTTCTGGGCCTTGGTCTCCGCCCGGCATTCGGGGCAGTGCAGGGCCACGTATTCCGACACCGCGCCCAGATAGGCGAGCGTGTTGGTCATCTTGTCCCCGTCGAGCAGCTCCGACAGGGCGGCGAGCTCGGCGGCGAGGTTGGTCTCGGGATACTCCGCCAGGAAATAGGGCCACAGCACGGTCGCGATATCGGCGATGCCGTCGCGGATGCCGGTGTTGGACTCCATCAGGTTGAGCAGCGACAGCGGGTAGACCTTGGCGGTCAGCTCGCCGCCCGAGAACTCGTCGAGCTTCTCGGCGAAATAGGTGGCGGCGTTGTCGCCCAGCGAGTTGGGCGGCGAGCCCACGGCGTAGCGCAGGTTGGTCGCTTCGGCCGGAGCGGCGGCGACGGTCAGCGCGGCGGCCCCGAACGCGGCCAGCGCGGCGGCGCGGATCCTGGTCTTCATGGCGGTTCTCCTCCCGGTTTTGTTTTCGATGGCGCGTCCCCCCGCCCGCTTCTGCGTCGGACGGGGGGCGCCGGGCGTTCTCAGCCCCTTGGATCGCTGGCGGTCAGATCACTGGCCGTAGGTCGCGACGTCGACCTTGGACATGATCTCGGTCCAGTAGAGCTCGGACAGCTCCTCGAAGGTGGTCACGTCCTTGGTCAGGCCGTCCCACTTGGCGATCAGCTCCTTCATCTTCTCGGTCAGCTCTTCGCCGCCCTCCAGACCGAAGCGGTCCTTGTAGGAGGCGGCCAGCGTGGTCGGGTCGGAGGCCACATGGGCGCGCGACTTCTCAAGAAGATCGGGGGCGGCGATCTGGAAGGGGATGCCGCGCTTCTTCATCTCGGCGAGACCGGCCTTCGATTCCTCGATGTAGACGAAGGTGATCTTGGCGGCGAGGCCGGCGGCAGCCTTGAGCAGGGCCTTGCGCTCGGACTCGGAGGCGCCGGTCCACACGTCCTTGTTGATCACCGCGGTCGCCGAGGCGAACTGCGAGCCCGGCGCGCCTTCGGTCAGGAACTTCACCACGTCGATGAAGCCGAAGTTGAAGAGCTCGGGGTTGGACGAGGCGGAGCAGTCCAGCACGCCCTGATTCAGGCCCTCGAAGGTCTCGTTGATCGACATCGACACCGGGGTCGCGCCCATCGCGGTCGCCCAGCGGGCCCACCACGCGCCGCCGGCCCGGATGCGGGCGCCCTGCAGCTCTTCGAGGCTGTTGACCTGCTTGTTGCAGATCAGGTGATACCGGGTCGACGACCCGCCGCCCAGGTAGACCGCGTTCTGCGCCTTGAACTCGTCCATGCAGGCCGGGCAGTTGAACATCAGCCATTCGTTGTAGGCGCCGGCGAAGACGATGCCCACCCGGTCGCCGTCCTCGACCACCAGGTCGGTGAGCGCCGCCAGCTCGCCGCCGAAGTTGGTCGCCGGCAGCTCGGTCAGGAAGTAGGGCGACAGGATCGTGGTCAGGTCGGCGATGCCGTCGCGCACGCCCGAGGTGGACTCGAGGAAGTTGAGCAGCGACAGCGGGTAGATCTTGGCCTTCATCTCGCCGCCGGTCTCCTTGTCCAGGATCTCGGAGAAGGTGTCGAAGGACCCGGCCGCGTTGGTGTTCGGCGGCCAGCCGATGGCGAAGCGCAGCGTCTCGGCCGAGGCGACGGAGGCCGCGCCGGTGACGGTCAGCGCCGCGCCGAGGCCGAAGAGGCCGGAGGCGATCTTGCGGGAAAGGCTCATTTTTTCACTCCCTGTTGGTCTGCCGCCGGGGATCTCCCGGCGATCGGTCGGTCCGGCCCCCCCTCGGGGTCCGGGGTCGTTCCCTCCGCGCGCCGGGCTCCTCCCGCCCGTCATGCGGCGTCGTCGGGCGGGCGCGGCCGGCGCGCCCGCGACAGGCTCATTCGGCCGCGTGCCGGCGGCTGAGATCGGCGGGCGCCGCCGCGCTGCGCGGCGTGGGCTCCGGGATCGCGCCGCGGCGCGGGCCGAGATAGCCGAAGAGGTAGGCGCCGACCTTGCGCATCTGGATCTCTTCCGAGCCCTCGGTGATCCGGTAGCGGCGGTGATGGCGGAAGATGTGCTCGAACGGCTTGTGGCGGCTGTAGCCGATGCCGCCATGCACCTGCATGGCCCGGTCGGCGGCCTCGCAGCACAGGCGGTTCGCCCAGTAGTTGCACATGGATACCTTGTCCGACATGGTCTTCTCGACCTCCGGATGGGGCATCTGGTCCATCTCCCACGCGGTCTTGCGGATCAGCTGGCGCAGCATCTCGGCCTGGGTCGCCAGCTCCACCAGCGGGAACTGGATCGCCTGGTTGCGCGCCAGCTCCACCCCGAAGGGCTTGCGGTGGCGGGCGTAGCGGACGCTCTCCTCGATGCAGTAGCAGGCCGCGCCCAGCGACGAGGCCGCCTGCCGGATCCGGTTCTCGTGCACGAAGGCCTGGGCGAGCGCGAGGCCCCCGCCCATCGGCCCGAACACCGCCTCGTCCGGCACCCAGACATTGTCGAAGCTCAGCCGCGGGTGATCCGTGGGCATGTTGAAGGTCCACAGGAACTCGTCGACGTTCAGCCCGGGCGTGTCCGACGGCGTGAGGAACGCGGTGATCCCCTTCGCGTCGCCGTCCTTTCCGGAGGTGCGCGCGAAGATCACGCAATGCGTGGCCTCGTGCATGCCGGTGATCCACATCTTGGACCCGTCGATGCGCCAGCCGGACACGCCGTCCCGCGTCTCCTGCACCGCCCGCGTCTCCATATGCGTGGCGTCGGAGCCGTGGTCGGGCTCGGTCAGCCCGAAGGCCATCCGGTATTTCCCTTCCAGCGAGCCCTTGATGAACTTCTCCTTCTGCGCCGGCGTGCCGAAATCGCGCAGCATGACGATGACCGGGAAGTTGCCGACGACCGAGTGCTCGTTCTGCAGGTCGTTGAACAGGCCCAGCCCCTTGGTGGCGAGATGCTCGCGGATCACCGCCATCCACAGGTTCGACCCGCCGTCGCCGCCGAATTCCTTGGGCAGCGAGAAGCGGAAGAACCCGGCCTTGTCGGCCCGGCGCTTGGCTTCCTTGAGCAGCGCCTCCCATTCCGGGCGCGGCAGGCCGCCCTTGTCGAAATCGGTCCGGGCCCATTCGCGGCGATGGTCGAAGAACCGCTCGTTGTCGTCCTGGGCCTGAAGCGGCTTTATCTCCGCCTCGATGAAGGCGTCGAGACGGGCGAGGTAGTCCACCAGATCGGGCGGCAGCGCGAAATCCATGGCGTTATCCTTCCTGGGTCTCCGCCGTTCGGGCGCGGCGGTAGGGGGCGAAGCCCGGCTGGTCGACGGCGAGTTTCTCCAGCGTCGTGCGCCAGAGATGGTCGGCGAGGCCGGGGGTGGAGAGGTCGACGTCCCCGGCCTTGATCGCGGCCGACAGCGCCTCGGTGAGTTCGGAAAGCCCGCCCTCGCGGCCCAGCAGCGCGGTCAGGCGCGCCTGTTCGGCCGCCTCCGCGGGCCCGGCCTCCATCGCCCGCGCGCAGAGGTCGACGGCCGAGGCCGCCACCTTCGCCTCGAAGGCGGCGTGGGAGGGCAGGTTGGGCGCGGCCGTCTCGCGCAGCCAGGCGGAGACGGCGGCGAGGATCGCCGCCGGAGCGGGAAAGTCCTGCATCAGATCTCCCTCCCGGTCAGGTCGGCGATGAGCAGAAGCTCGGTTTCGGAGGCCCGGCGCGCGATCACGTGGCGTTCGACCGAGAAGTCGGCGCCGGCGCGGATCCAGGCGCCCATGCGCTCGATGATGACGCCCCAGTGCAGGGCGGCGAAGGTCTCCCACCAGCGGGCGGATTTCGGGTCCACAGGCTCGCCGCCCGCGGCTTCGTAGGCGGCCCACATGTCCTCCCGCGCGCCGCAGCCGCCCACCGGCCCCTCGCCGCCGAAGCGCCAGGAGCCCATGCAGACCCAGCCGAAATCGGACATCGGGTCGCCCAGATGCGCCATCTCCCAGTCCAGCACCGCGCGCACGCCGTCGGGGCCGAACAGGATGTTGCCCATCCGGAAGTCGCCATGCAGCAGGCGGGGCGCGCGGGTGGCGGGGGCGGTCTCGGCCAGCCGCCGGAAGGCGAGGTCGAAGACCGGCCGGTCCTGCCCGAACTCCTTGTGCCGCCCCGCCAGCCGGGCGAGCGCGGTTTCCGGCGTGTGCGTCTCCAATCCCAATCCGGTCCCGTCGGCGCGGTGGATGGCGGCGAGGATCGCCCCCGCCTCCGCCGCGAAGACCGCGCGGGCGCCGGCGAATTCCGGCTTGCGCAGGATCCGGGCCGGCAGGGTTTCCCCGGGCACCCGGTCCATGACGAAGCCGACGCCGGCGCGATGCTCCGGCGCCAGTCGCAGGACCACGCCGGGCACGGGCGCGCCCTGCTCTCCGGCGCGGGCGATCAGCTCCGCCTCCACATCCAGCGGCAGCCCCTCCCCGCCCGGGCGGGCGGCGGCGGGACGGCGGCGCAGGATCAGGTCGCGGTCGCCCGCGCGGAAGGCCCAGGTCTCCTGGCTCGCCCCGCCCGACAGGCGGGTGAGGCCCTGAACGCCCTCGGCGCCTGGCGCGAACCGGGGGGCGAGCCGGCCGAGCGCCGCGGCCAGCTCCGCTTCCGCGGCCGCGGCCTCGGCCAGCGCCTTCTCGGCGGCCGCCTTGGCCGCGGCGGGGTCGATGCGGGCGGGCGCGCTCAATTGACCTGCCGCTCCCGGCCCTCCCAATAGGGCGCGCGCAGCTCCCGCTTCAGCAGCTTGCCCGAGGCGTTGCGCGGCATCGCCTCGATCACGTCCACCGATTTGGGGCACTTGAAGGCGGCGATGCGGGTGCGCATCCAGGCCGCGACCTCCACCGGGTCGACCCGCCGCCCGGCCTTGGCGGTGACGATGGCCTTCACAGCCTCGCCCCACTTGTCGTCCGGCACGCCGATCACCGCCGCCTCGCCCACGTCGGGATGGGCGTAGAGCGCGCTTTCCACCTCGGCCGGATAGACGTTCTCGCCCCCCGACACGATCATGTCCTTGATGCGGTCGTGGATATAGAGATAGCCGTCCGCGTCCATGAACCCGGCGTCGCCAGAGCGCACCCAGCCGTCGGGCAGCATCGCCTTGGCCGTGGCCTCCGGGTTCTTCCAGTAGCCGGCCATGACGTTGCCGCCGCGGATCGCGACCTCCCCGATCTCTCCGACCGGCAGGGTGTTCCCCGCCGGGTCGATCACCCGGATCTCCGAGCCCGGCATGGCCCGCCCGGCGGAGCGCATGCGCGGGCTCCCCTCCCGCGGGTGGTCGGAGGGGGGCAGCAGGCTGATGGTGCCGGTGGTCTCGGTCATGCCGTAGCACTGGGCGAATTCGCAGCCGAGCACCTCCATCGCCTCCTGCAGCAGCGGCAGCGGCATCGGCGCGGCCCCGTAGGAGACGTGGCGCAGGCGGGAGAAATCCGTCTCCGCCGCCCGCGGATCGCGCACCACGATCTGCAGCGCGGCGGGCACGATGAACATGCGGCTCACGCCATCGTCGCGGATGAAGTCGAGCACCTGGTCGGGCCGGAACTCCCGCGCGATGATCGAGGGGGCGCAGTTGGCGAAGCCCAGCACCCACCACCCGATGCCGCCGATATGGGCGAAGGGCATGGCGACGAGGCTGATCTCGTCGTCGGCCCAGGTGTCGTAGCTCAGGCCATGGCCCAGCGTCTCGCGCCGCTGGCCCAGCAGGTTGGCATGGGTGGTCATCACCCCCTTGGGCAGGCCGGTGGTGCCGGAGGTGAACAGCACCAGCGCCACGTCGTCCGGGCCGCCCCGGTCGTCGGGGAACTCCGCCGGCCGCGCGTCCCGCCAGGCGGCGAAGTCGGGCCATTCGGGCTGGCCGCCCTCCATGGTCACCAGGCGGATGCCGGGGGGCAGGTCGGCGCGGATGCGCTCCACCTCCGCGATGAACTCGGGGCCCACGAACAGCATGTCGGCGCCGAACCCCTGCACGATCTGCGCGATCTCGGGCGGGGCGAGGCGCCAGTTGATCGGGCCGAACACCGCGCCGGCGCGCGCGCAACCCAGGAAGAGCTGGAAGGCCAGGTCGGAATTCTTGCCCAGATAGGCGACGGCCTTCGCGCCCTCCGCCTCCAGCGCCCGGGCCACGCGGTCGCCCTGCGCGTCGAACTCGGCGAAGGTCGCCTCCCGCCCCTCGAAGCGGGTGGCGAGCCCGTCCGGCTTGCGGCGGGCATTGGCGCGCGCAAGGGCGCCCAGCGTGCTCATCGCGGCGACGTCGATCATCCGTTTCCTCCCTGCGGGGGTTTCTCGACCCCTCTTGCGCCGGTCGTTCTTTCCATGATCGCGCGCGGTGCGCTAGCGATCAATCGTTCCCTTAACGACCGAGGCGCCACATTAATTACGCATTTAATGGGCCCGGTAAAGCCGTTTTGTCCGACATTAATCCGCCCACCGCGGAACCGCGCCGCACGCAACGGAACCACGGCCAATCCTGAGGAAATGCCGCCCTCCGCAACACGCGCGGACGCTCACTCCAGAACGCCCGCCGCCTCCAGCGCCGCGATCCGATCCGGCGCGTAGCCCAGCGCCTCGCCCAGCGCCCAGTCCCGGTCCCGGCCGAAGGTCGGGGCGCAGCGGGCGGGGGCGCCGGGGGTGGCCGACAGGCGATAGCGGCAGGCCTCCACCCAGGTCTCCCCCGCGATGGGATGGGGCAGCGCGATCCAGTGGCCGTCATGGGCGAGCTGCGGGTCGGCCCACAGGTCGTCGTAGCTCGCCGCCCGGTGCGCGGGCAGACCCGCGGCGATCAGCGCGGCCTCCGCCTCCTCCACCGTGCGGGCCGAGGTCCAGTCCGCCACCCCCGCCTCCAGCGCCGTTTCCCGCGCCTTGCGCCCCGCAAGGCCGGCGAGCCCCGGGTCCAGCGACCAGTCCGGCCGCCCCATCGCGCCGGCCAGCGCCCGCCAGTCGGCGTCGTCGCGCACCGCCAGCGCCAGCCAGCGCGGCGCGCCGTCCGGACCCGGGGCGCAGGGGAACACGCCATGCGGGGCCATGCCCGGGTCGCGGCAGCCGTCGGCCTCCGCCACCCGGCCGGAGGCGGAGTGGTCCGCGATGGCGGGGGCGAGGAACTGGATCCCCGCCTCCCCCTGCGACAGGTCGAGCCGGCAGCCCCGCCCGGTCCGCCGCCGCCAGTCCAGCGCGGCCAGCGCCAGCGGCACGCCGTAGCGGGGGCCGACGAAATCGGTGTAGGGGCCCGACGGGCCCACCGGCATCTCGCCCCGCACCCCGGCCAGCGCCTGCGCCCCCGACATCGCCGCGCCCACGTTGCCGAAGCCCGCCAGCTTCGCCCAGGGCCCGGTCTGGCCCATCAGCGAGGAGCTGAGCAGGATGATCCGCGGGTTGATCTCCCGCAGCGCCTCGTAGCCCAGCCCCCAGGCGTCCATGCGGCCGGGCGCGAAGCTCTCCACCACCAGGTCGGCCCAGGCGACCAGGTCGCGGACCACCTCCCGCCCCTCCTCCCGCGAAAGGTCGAGGCAGAGGCCCGCCTTGCCCGCGTTGCAGTTCTGGAACAGCGCCGACAGGGCCGGGTCGTAGACCCCGTCCTTGTAGGGGCCGGTGTTGCGCCCCGCCTCGATCCGGCGGGAGCTTTCGACCCGCAGCACCGTCGCCCCGTGATCGGCGAGGTTGCGCCCGATCATCGGCCCCGCCACCACCCAGGCCAGGTCCAGCACCCGGATCCCGGCGAGCGCCCCGGGGGCCTCCCCCGCCGCGGGGGCGGGGAGGGCGGAAGGGCGTTCCGGATCCGGGCCGCCCAGCCAGTCGTTGAGCACCTCCTCCGAATGCTCGCCAAGGCCCGGGGCGGGCCGGGGGAGGGCGAAGGCCGGCGCCTCGGTCGCGGCCAGCGGCCCGGGCAGGCGCAGCGCGCCGCCGCGCCCGTCGGGGACCTCCTCCCAGAAGCCGCGGGCGGAAAGATGCGGGCTCTCGGCCAGGTCGCGGATGGTGGCGATGGGCGCGAGCAGCAGCTTGCGGGCGATCGCGGTCTCCACCGCCTCGTCCCGCCCGACATGGGCGAGGAAGGCGGCGGTTTCGGCCTGCAGCGCCTCGATGGCCTCGTCAGGGATCTCGCCCGCCATCAGGCGGATGTGCAGGACGCGGAAATCCCAGTCGAAGAACCGCTCCGACAGCGCGCCCCGCTCCCGCATCCAGGCGAAGAAGGCGTTGGTGAAACCGCCCGTCGCGGGGCCCATGGCGAACGGCATTTCCAAAAGCCCGTCGCGCCCCCGCCACTTGGACTTCAGCGGTCCGCGCCGGGCGGAGCCGGGGGCCGCGAAGCTGGGGCGCAGGGCGAAGCCCTTGTGGCCGATGGCGGGGGCGAGGCTGGCCGACAGCGTGCACTGGGTGGCGGAGCGCAGGGCCGACACCTCCACCCCCTGCCCCCGGCCGGAGGCGAGCCGGGCGAAATGCGCGACCAGCGCGCCGCCCACCGCATCGGCCGCGGCATGGGCCCAGGCCTGCGGAACCGACATGCGCACCGGCGGATGACCGTCGACGGCGGTGGGGGCCAGCGGCCCCCCCGCGGCCCACAAGGTCAGGTCCGTGGCGGGCTGCGCCGCCTTGGGGCCGGTCAGCCCGAACGGGGTGAGGCGCACATGGATCGCGGCGGGATTGGCGGCCTCGATCACCTCCGCCCCCAGCCAGGCGGGTTCGCCGGGCGCGCGGGATTCCAGCACGAAATCCGCCCGCGCCACCAGGTCGCGCAGCAGCTCGCGATGCGCGCTGCGCCCGGGGTCGAGCATCAGGCTGCGCTTGCCCGCCCCGTGCGCGGCCCAGGTCATAGAGGCGCCGTCCGGCCCGAACGGCCCGATGCGGCGGGCGTCGACGCCGTCGGGCCCCTCCACCTGCACCACGTCGGCGCCGAGCTGGGCGAAGATCCGCCCCGCCAGCGCGCCGCGATGGTCGGTGAGGTCGAGCACCCGGTAGGGCGAGAGGAACCCGGTCCGGGCGCCATGGGTCTGGGGCATCGGTCGGTCCTGCGATGGCGCGGCGGGGCGCGCGGGAAAACGGAAGGGGTTGCGGACGGTCGGGCGGAAAGCGGGAACCGCGGGGCGCGCGGCGCGGAAGCGTGAGCGTGGGCGAGGGCGCGTCCCCGGGGCGCGGCGGCGTCCGGCTCCGCCGCATCCGGGGACGCGCGGCCCGGCCGCGTCGCCCTCTGCCAAGGGCGCGGACCGGGCGCCGGGCCCCGGCGCGGCGTCCGGGAGAGACGCGCCGCCGGGGCCGGGGCTGGGATCGAGGCCGGGGTCCGGACCTTTGTCGGAACCGGGGCGGAAGGCGCGCGCCCCGCCCCGGCCGGTCCCGACGCCCCGGCGCCGGCTTACTCGCCGATCTTGTCGTAGACCTCGCGCTGCAGGGCGGCGGTGAACGCCTCCCGGTCGTCGCCGGTCTCGGCCACGATTGCGGTCCACTTGTCGATCAGCTTCAGGGTCAGGTCGGCCAGCCGCCTGGGATCCTCGGCGCCGCGCTTCTCGCCGGTGGCGATGGCGGTCTCGATCTCCTCCAGCTTGATCTTCTCGATGGCGTCGAGAATGTCCTGCCCGGGCGCCACATAGGTCACGCCGTGGTCGGACTGGGCGAGGCTGCGCGCCGCCCGGGTCTCGTCATCGTAGACGAAGGCGTAGTCGGCGGTCATCCTGGCCAGCGTTCCGTCGAAGCCCTTGCGGGCCTCCGGCGACATCGCCTCGTATTTGGGCTTGCTGATCAGGATCAGCACGCCGTGATAGGTGCCCAGCGGCAGGTCGAGCACGTATTTGGCGCTGTCCCACCAGTTGTAGTCCTTCATGAAGGTCTCGACGCCGGTGGTGCAGTCGACCTGCCCGCGCTCCATCGCCTCATAGGTCTCGGTGAACTGCAGCGCGACCGGGGTCGCGCCCATCGCCGCCATGACGCGGGCCGGCGCGCCGGAGGCGCGGACCTTCTTGCCCGCCAGGTCCGACAGCTTGGAGACCGGCTCCTTGCACATCAGATACTGCGGCGCGATGGAGGAGGAGGAGATCAGCACCGTGTCGGTCTCGGCGAACTCCTCCACGCAGGACGGGCAGTCCAGCAGGCGGGACTCGGCGGCCACGCCGGTCATCACCTTGATGTCCTTCCCGGGCAGCGCGATGGAGGTGATGACGACCGAGGACGGGAACTCGGCGGGCGAATAGACGTCGGGCATCAGGCCCATGTCGATCAGCCCGTCGCGGATCGCGCCGGGAATGGCGGCGTTCTTGGCCACCGCGCCGCCCCACTGCATGGTGATCTCGTATTCGCCGCCGGTGGCGGCCTTCACCGCCTCGATCCACGGCACGATCACGCTGTCGCCGGTGGAATGGGACGAGGGGACATGGGTGCCGTAAACCAGCTCCGCGGCCTGCAGGGCCGGGGCGGCGGCGCCGAGCGCCATGGCGGAGACGGCGAGGCCGAGCGCCGCGCGACGGGTGCGAAAGGTCATGTTGGGTCCTCCCTGGATGGTCCGCCGGCCCTGTCCGGCCGGGTCTGAGCTTGGTCGTCGGGGACGGGGAGGGGCGGGCGCGGCTCCCATCCGCGCCCGCCCCCGGGGGTCGGTCAGCGGCCGAGCTTGGAATAGACCTCGCGGTCGAGCGCGGCCTCGAAGGCGGCCTTGTCCTCGCCGGTCTCGGCGACGATGGCGGTCCACTTCTCGGTCAGCTCGGCCAGGCGCGCGGCCTTGCCCTCGGCGTCCTTGGCCCCGCGCTTCGTGCCGTTGGCCACCGCCTCGGGCACCTCGTCCCTGGCGAAGGCGGCCTTGGCCTCCACGAAGTCGTCGCCCGCCGGCACGTAGGTCACGCCATGGTCGGTCTCGGCCTTGCCGCGCACGGACTTGGTCTCGGTGTAGTAGGCGAAGGCGGTGTCGGCGGTCATCCTGGCCTGCAGGCCGAGGATCGCTTCGCGCGCGCTCTCGGGCAGGCTGTCGAATTTCGGCTTCGACATCAGGTTCAGCACGCCGTGATAGGTGCCCAGCGGCAGGTCGAGCACGTATTTGACCGAGTCCCACCAGGCGTAGTCCTGCATGAAGGTCTCGATGCCGGTGGTGCAGTCGACCTGCCCGCGCTCCAGCGACTCGTAGGCGTCCGAGGTGGGCAGCGACACCGGGGTCATGCCCCACTTCGCCACCACCCGGGCCAGCGCCCCGGTGGAGCGCACCTTGCGGCCCTTCAGGTCGTCGAGCGTCTTGAACGGCTCCTTGCACATCAGATACTGCGGCGGCAGGGACGAGGACGACAGCAGGAAGGCGTCGAACGCCGCCAGCTCCTCGTCGCAGCCCTCGCAGTCGATCATCCGGATCTCGGAGGCGACGCCGGTCATCACCCGGTTGTCGGTCCCGCCCATCACGATCGAGGTGATCAGCACCGAATTCGGGAAGTCCGCGGCGGCGTAGACGTCGGCCATGAAGCCGATGTCGATCAGCCCGCCCTCGATGGCGCCGGGGATGGCGCCTTCCTTGGCGACGGCGCCGGCCCATTGCGGGGTGATGGTGACCTCGCCGCCGGTGGCCTCCTTCACCGCGTCGAAGAACGGCACGACGGCCGCGTCGGCGATGATGTGCGAGGACGGAATATGGGTCCCGTAGATCAGGTCCGTGGCCGAGGCGGCCCCGGCGCCGGCGGTCGTCGTCGCGGCGGCGAGGGCTAGGGCGGACGCGGTGCGGGCGAGGTGTCGGGTCATCTGGGTCTCCTCCTGGCCGGCGCCGCCTCCGTTGCGCGGGCGGTCGTCCGGCGGGTCGTTGCGGGGGGGTGGAAGGCCGGCGCGGGTCGCGGGCGCCGGCCTTCCGCTCAATGCTGGATCAGGCTCGGCAGCCACAGGCTGAGCTGGGGGAAGGCGACCAGAAGCGACATGATCACGATCTCGGCCGCCAGGAACCAGGACACGCCCTTGAAGATCGCGCCGAGGCTGACCGAGTCCCCGATCGACGCCTTCACCACGAACACGTTCAATCCCACGGGCGGGGTCAGCATGCCGACCTCGATCATCTTCACCACGATCACGCCCATCCAGATCAGGTCCAGCCCCGCCGCCTTGAACAGCGGCAGCAGGATCGGCAGCGTGATCAGCATGATCCCGATCGGGTCGAGGAAGGCGCCCAGGATCAGGTAGACGACCACCAGCAGCCCGATCACCATCAGCGGCGTGAACTCGATCGCCTGGGCGAGGGTGTTCATGTAGGTCGGGAAACCCGACAGCGCGAGGAAGCGGGTCAGCAGCGACGCGCCCAGCGCGATGAAGAAGATCGAGCCGACGCCCTTGATCACGTCCATCACCATCTCGACGATGGTGGTGCGGGTCAGCGTGCCCCGGATGGCGCACAGGATGATCGCCGCCGCCGCGCCCAGCGCCGCCGCCTCGGTGGCGGTGGCGAAGCCCGAATAGATCGACCCGATCACCGCCAGGATCAGCACCGGCACCGGCCAGATCGAGGCGAGCACCCGGAACTTCTCCGCCGTGGTCGGCCGGCGGGTGTCGCGCGGCGCCATCTCCGGCTTCCAGAGCGCGATGCCCAGGATCAGCGCGGTGTAGCAGCCTGCGGTCAGCAGGCCCGGGATCACGCCCGCCATCAGCAGGTCGCCGATGGAGGTCTGGGTGTACCAGCCGAAGATCACGAAGATGATCGAGGGCGGGATCAGCGCCCCCAGCGTGCCCGAGGCCGCCACCACGCCCGTCGCCAGCGACGGGTGATACTTGGACGCCAGCATCTCCGGCACCGCGATCCGCGACATGGCGGCCGACGACGCGACGGAGGAGCCGGACGCGGCCGCGAACACCGCCGAGGCCATGTTGGTGGCCACCGCCAGCCCGCCGGGCAGGCGCCCGAACCAGACCCGCATCGCCTCGAACAACGAGCCGGTGAGCCCGCCGCGGAACGAGGCCGCGCCCATCAGCAGGAACATGGGGATCGCCGACAGCGACCAGTGGGCGCCGAATTCGTAGGGCGCGGTGCGCAGCGCCCCCCAGGCGGCGTCGAAGCCGCGGACATAGGTGATGCCCCCGAAGGACACCAGGCCCAGCGCCACGGCGATGGGCACGCGGATGATGAACAGAACCAGCAGGATGCCGACGGCGATCAGGACGAGGGACAGCGCGTCGTTCACGGATGGCTCTCCCCGAGGTCGTGATGGCCGCGCTCCACCCCGCGCTCCTTCCAGCCGGTCAGGTCGGCGATCAGGCCCACGAAGGCCGCCAGCGCCACGAACAGCGCCCCCGCGGCCATCAGCCAGAAGGTCTCCCAGATCGACAGGTCGAAGAAGATCACGTCGAGATAGGAGCCCTTGGAGGTCTCGCGCAGCGCCTGCTGGATGGCGGCGACCGTGAAGGCGCCGGTCAGCAGCGTGGTCAGGACCAGCGCCACCAGATCGCACCAGCGCACCCAAGCGGCGGGCATAAGCTGCGCGAACACGTCGACGGTGATGTGCTCCCGCGCCCGCTGCACCAGGGCCAGCGGCAGGAACACCACGGCGGTCATGTAGTAATGCGCCACGATCTCCAGCGTGCCGGCGATCGGCGCGTGAAACAGCCAGCGCGAGAACGCGTCGGCGCAGATATGGATCATCATCGCCGCGAGCGCGAGCAGCGCCCCGCCGGCGCCGATGCGCGCAAGCCAGAGCGCCGCTCGGTCGAGCAGCCCGAATACGGTGGTCAAGTCGTCCTCCCTTCGCCGGCGCATGTTCTCCCGCAGCGCGCCGTGCAAGCCGTCCCACCCTAGACCCGGGGCCCGGCCCTCCGGATCGTCGGAACCGACGATTTCGTCGCGCGGCGCCTTCGCGCCGGGCGAAGCGGGCCGGGAGGATCGAGGCGCCGGCGGGCGAAATCCCCGCGGGCGCTGCGGAAACCCGCCCCGCCGCGGACGGCCTCGCCCCCCGGAGCGAGGCGACATGCGGGCCTGAGTTCCGCATGGCGGGACTGGACCCGGCGGCCCTCAGGGTCCAGCCTGCGCCCGGGACGCCGCCGGCCCCGCCCCGCGCGGCCGGCGATTCGGACCGTCCCGCGGGAGACGCCATGACCGGGATCCCATGACCTGGACCAACGACCCAGCGGCCGCGCGCCTGCGCCCGGAAACGCCCGGGGCCGCGTCCGCGCGCGCGTCGCGCATCCCCGCCACCTCCCCCGCCTCCGCGCCCGCCCGGCTGCCGGTGACCCCGGGCAAGCTGCGCCCGCCGCGCCGGGCCGCCGACCTGGTGGCGCGCGCCGCCCTCGCCGACAGGGTCTGCGCCCCCGACGCCCCGGCGCTGACCCTGGTGCGCGCCCCCTCGGGCTTCGGCAAGACCACCTTCATGGCCGAGATGCGCGACCGGCTCGTCGCCGCCGGGACCCCCTGCGCCTGGCTGACGCTCGACGCCGCCGACAACGACGCGCTGCGCCTCGCCGTCGGCCTCGACGCCGCGCTGGACGAGATCGGGCTCGCCCCCGAACCGGGCGCCGACCCCGTCGCCCTCCCCGCGGCCAGCCGCGGCTTCGCCCTGCTCGACCGGGTGGCGCGGGCGTCGCGCGGCTTCGCCCTGTTCCTCGACGATTTCGAAGCGATCCGCGAGGACGCCGCCCTCAGCCTGGTCAAGGAGCTGATCCAGGCCCTGCCCCCCGGCGCCCGGCTCGTGGTCGGGGCCCGCACGCCCCCCGCGCTGGGCCTCGCCCGCCTGCGCGCCCGCGGCGCGCTGCAGGAGGTGGACGCGGCCGACCTGCGCTTTTCGGAGGCCGACGCCCACGCCTTCCTCGCCCGGCGCTGCAAGCTGCCCCTGACCCATCCCGAGCTGATGGGGCTGCACCGAAAGACCGAAGGCTGGCCCGCCGCCCTGCGCCTCGCCGCCGTGGCCCTGGAACGCCGCGCGCAGGCCGGGGACTTCGTGGCGCGCTTCGCGGGATCGGAGGGGGCGGTGGCCGACTACCTGGCCGAGGACGTGCTGGCCGGGCAGCCGCCGGAGCGGCTCGATTTCCTGCTGCGCACCTCGATCCTGCGCCAGCTTCACCCCGACCTGTGCGACGCGCTGCACCCGCCCGGCGGCTCGGCGGAGCTGCTGGAGACGCTGGCCTCCGGCAACATGCTGCTGTCGCCGGTGGAGGGGGCGGAGCGGTGCTACCGCTACCACAGCCTGTTCGCCGATTTCCTGCGCGCCCAGCTCGACCGCCGCATGCCCGGCGCCGCCCCCGCCCTGCACGCCGCCGCCGCGCGCTGGTATGCGGGCGCCGGCCGCCCCGCGCCGGCCATCGACCACTTCACCGAGGCCGGCGACATGGAGGGGGCCGCCGCCCTGCCCGCCCGCCACGGCCGCGCCTATCTGGAGCAGGGGCGCGTGCGCCTGCTCGCCCGCTGGTTCGAGGCCCTGCCCGACGCCGCGCTCGACGCCCGCCCGGACCTGCTGCTGGTCCGGCTGTGGGCGGCCTGCTTCACCCGCCCGGCGCGCGAGGCGCTGGACCGGCTGGAGGCCTCCGGGCTGGAACGCGCCGCCGACCCCGCGATCCGGGCCGAGGCCACCGCGATCCGGCCGCTTCTGCTGTCGATGATCGACGACTATCCCGCCGCCTACGAAACCGGGCGCCTTGCGCTGGCCGACCAGACGCTGCGCTCACGCTACGCCGCGGGCGTGCTGGCCAACTGCATGACCACCGTGTTCACCGTGGTCGGCGCGGTGGAGGAGGCGCGCGCCTCGCTGATCGACGCCCGCCTCGCCACCACCGGCGCGGGGGCGGAGGCGGCGGGGGCCAACGCCTTCAACGTCATGTATGTGGAATCCACCGAAGGGGTGATCGACTTCCAGGAGGGCCGGTTCCGCGACGCCGCCGCCCGCTTCCGCCTCGCCCTCGCCGCCAGCCGGGAGGCGGGGGCGGGCCGGGCCGACGGCAACGCCTACGCGGCCCTGATGCATGCCGGCGCGGTCTACGAGGCCAACGACCTGCGCCAGGCCGCGCATCTTCTGCACCTCCACCTGCCCATGGCCCGGGACGTGGGGCTGGTGGATCACCTGATCCTCGGCCACGTCATGCTGTCGCGCATCGCCTTCGAGGACGGGGAGCTTGACGAGGCCTTCGACCTGCTGGGGGAGCTGGAGCATCTGGGCCATCGCCGCGCCCTGCCCCGCGCCGCCGCCTCGGCCCGGCTGGAGCGGGCCCGCGCCCTGATGCGCCGCGGCCAGCCGGAGGCCGCGCGCGAACAGATCGACCTCGCCCGCGATCCGGGCCTGTGGCAGCGGGCGCGGGGGCTGCGCTTCCGGGCCAACGACCTGCTGTTCCCGGAGATGTCGGCCCTGCGCCTCGACCTGGCCGAAGGCCGGGGGGCGGAGGCGCTGCCCGGCCTGCGCGCCGAGATCGCCGCCGCCCGGGCCGAGCGTCGCCTGCGCCGCGCCTGCGCCCTGCGGCTGCTGGAGGGGACGGCGCTGCACCAGGCCGGGGACCGGGCCGCGGCGACGCGGGTGCTGTGCGGCGTGCTGGGAGAGGCGGCGCGCGAAGGGCTGATGCGGCTGATCATCGACGAAGGCCCGCCGGCGGCCGAGGCGATCCGCGCCGCCGCCCCCGCGCTGACCGCGGCGGGCGCCCATCACGCCCGCGACCCGCATTTCCGCGAATGGCTGCGCGACCTCACGGCCGCCCTGCCCCCCGACCCGCCGGCGGCGCCCCCGGCCGCGGCGCCCGCGGCGTCCGCGGCGGGGGCCGGGGCGGGGCTCGACGCGCCGCTGGACGCCCTGACCCAGAAGGAGTCGCAGATCCTCGCGCTGCTGGCCGAGGGCTGCTCCAACGCCGACATGGCCCGCCGGCTCTGCGTGTCCGACAGCACGGTGCGCACCCATCTGCGCAACATCAACTCCAAGCTCGACGCCTCGTCCCGCACCCAGGCCGTCGCGGTCGCCCGCCGGCTGGGCCTGATCGCCTGACGCCGGCCCCCCCGCTCAGTAGCGGGGGGCGGAGATCAGCCGCGCCGTCTCCATCACCCGCGGGGCCAGCCGCTCGCGCACCATCTCCAGCGTCCAGGAGGCGGTGGAGACCGAGCTCTGCACCGCCCCCACCGGCGCCCCGTTGCGGTCGGTGATCGGGGCGGAGACGGCGAGCTCGCCCAGCAGCACTTCCTGATCGGTGGCCGAGAACCCCTCCCGCCGCGCCTGCTCGATCCGCTCCAGCACCGCGCCGCGGTCGGTCAGGGTCATCGGGGTCAGGGCGCGCAGCGGGCGGCTGTCGATCAGCGCCTCCGCCTCCGCCGGATCCATCCTGGACAGGATCGCCCGCCCGCCCGAGGCGCAATAGGCCGGCTGGCGGCGCCCGATCAGCGCCGCCGCCACGTTCATCCGCCGCGCCGGCAGCCGCACCACATAGATGAAATCCGTCCCGTCGAGCCGGCCCATGTTCACCGTCTCGCCGTTGCGCTCCCGCGCGTCGATCAGGTGCAGCAGGCCGTTGTTGATCATCGGGTCGGCGCTCAGGAACCCGTGCGCCAGGTCCAGCGCCCGCACCGTCATCGCATAGCGCCGGGTCTCGGGATCCTTGCGCAGGTAGCCCAGCCCGGAGAGCGTGTGGGTCAGCCGCTGCGCCGCGCTCTTGCCCAGGCCCGAGGCGGCGGCGATCTCGGTCAGGCTCATCGGCGCATGGTTGGCAGAGACCGTCTCCAGCACCCGCATCGCCCGTTCGATCGCCGCGATGAACAGCGGATCGGCGCGCGCCGCCTCGGCGGCCGCATCCTCGGCCCCGGACGGCCCATTTTTTGCGCGCAGGCCTGCAGCGCCCGCCCGATCCTCGCCCATACGGCCCTCCCATGCCGATGTCCGCATCAATTGATTGACGCTCAAATCCGAATCGGCAAGTCTGAATATCGTAATGCAAACACAAAGTATCGCACAACGATACCTTGATATACCAGAGCGGGAACCGCCGCCGCCGACCGACCCGACCGCGATCAACAGGGATCCACGCAGATGACCACCCTTTCCGCCCTCCGACTTCCGCGCCGCGCGCTGCTCGGCGCCGCCGCCGCAGCGGCGCTGGCCGCGCCGCTCAGCCCGGCCTTCGCCGGCAAGGCCGACGATACGCTGACCTTCGCGCTGGACCAGGAGGTGGAGGCGCTGAACTTCTACCAGTCCACCTCCCGCGACGGCGTGATCCTCAGCCGCCTGATCTGGGACACGCTGATCTGGCGCGACCCCTACACCGGCGAATACAAGCCCCTGCTCGCCACCTCCTGGACCTGGGTCGACAACGTCACGCTGGACTTCGAGCTGCGCGAGGGCGTGACCTTCCACAACGGCGAGAAATTCGACGCCGACGACGTGGTGTTCACCTTCAACTACTTCCCCAGCCCCGAGGCCAAGGCCAAGTCCCAGCAGACCGTCGCCTGGATCAAGGGCGCGGAGAAGCTGGGCGACTACAAGGTCCGCCTGCACCTCAAGGACCCGTTCCCCGCGGCGCTTGAATTCCTCGCCAGCCCCCTGCCGATCTATCCCGACCAGTATATGGCCGAGGTCGGCCAGGAGGGGATGGAGGCCGCCCCGATCGGCACCGGCCCCTACAAGGTCGAGAACGTGGTGCGCGGCGAAACCATCGAGTTCGTCAAGAACGACGGCTATTTCCCCAACGACGCCAAGGGCGCGCCCAAGATCGGCAAGCTGGTGATGCGCACCCTGCCCGACATCAACACCCAGCTGGCCGAACTGATGACCGGCGGCATCGACTGGATGTGGAAGGTCGAGGTCGATCAGGCCGAGGGCCTGCGCGCCATGCCCGACCTGACCGTGGTCGACGCCGAGACCATGCGCATCGGCTATCTGGGCTTCGACGCCGCCGGGACCGCGGGCGACCACCCGCTGACCAAGACCGCGGTGCGTCAGGCGATCTCCTACGCGATCAACCGCCAGGCCATCGTCGACAACCTCTTCCCCGGCGGCGCGCGGGTGGTGAACTCCGCCTGCTTCCCCGAGCAGTTCGGCTGCGAGCAGGACGTGGCGCTCTATCCCTACGACCCCGAGAAGGCCAAGGCCCTGCTGGCCGAAGCCGGTTATCCGGACGGGTTCGAAGTCACCATGGACGTCTACCGCAACCGGGAGATGGCCGAGGCGATGATCGGCGACCTCGCCAAGGTCGGCATCAAGGCCAACATGAACTTCGGCAAATACGCCGCCATCCGCGACGCGGTGCGCTCGGGCGGGTCGCAGATGGGCTACCTCACCTGGGGCTCGAACTCGATCGGCGACATCTCCGCCTCGACCTCGGTGTTCTTCAAGGGCGGCGCGGACGACATCTACCGGGACGCCGAGGTGCAGGAGTGGCTGACCACCGGCGACACCTCCACCGACCCGGCGGTGCGCAAGGACGTCTATTCCAAGGCGCTCAAGAAGATCGCGGCCGAGGCCTACTGGCTGCCGCTGTGGTCCTATCCCTACACCTACGCCTTCACCTCGGATCTCGACTTCACCCCGACGTCGGACGAGATCCCGCATTTCGCGCTCGCGGGCTGGAAATGAGGGGCCGCGGCGGGCCGGGGATGTACCCCCCGCGCCGCGCCCAGGTGCGGCGGGCGGGGCCCTGGGGGGCGGGCCCCCCCCCCCCCGCGCGGGC
>JAYZWL010000123.1:0-66125 GCA_036154955.1 Pseudomonadota bacterium
CTGTCAACGCGGGCGCGGGGGTGGGGGGCGGGCGGAGCGACGCGAGGGGGCGGGGAGCGGGGCGCGAGGCCGGGCCGCCCGCGCCCGGGGCCATCGGCGCGACGAGGCCCGCGCGCCGCGGCGGACGCGGGCCACACGGCCGACCTCCGGCGGCGCGCCCGGCGGAACCGGCCTGAAGGCGCGCCGCCCGAGGTCGCGCCGATGGCGCCCGACCGCCCCGGCGCGCCGGGAACCTGGGCGCGGGTGGAGAGGCGCGCAGGCGGCGGGGGCGGCGCCTCAGACCGTTTCGGACCGTCGATGGCGCCCCCGCCCGGGCGCGCGCCCCGGGCTCGACCCGGGGCCTCTCGACCATGCCGACCCGCACGAGGCCCCGGGTCAGGCCCGGGGCGCCGAGACACGACGGCGCCGGACCTCAGGTCAGGCCGCCTCAGGCGACGGCGGCGAAGGCGGCGTCGAGGATGTCGGCGGCCTCGTCGATCTCGGCCTCCGACACGGTCAGCGGCGGGGCGATGCGGAACACGCTGCACATGCCCGGCAGGGCGGCGATGTTGACCGAGAGCCCGCGCGCCGCCGCCTCCCGCATCGCCGCCCTGCCTCGCGCCTCGTCCGGGGCCTTGGAGCCGCGGTCCGCCACCACCTCCAGCCCCACCAGCAACCCGCGCCCGCGCACGTCGCCGATGCAGGCGTGCTTCTGGGCGAGGTCGCGCAGCCGGCCCTGAAGGCGCGCGCCCATCTCCGCCGCCCGGTCCGCCAGCCGGTCGCGCCGCACGATCTCCAGCACCTTCAGTCCGACCGCGGCGGGCAGCGGGTCGGAGACATGGGTGGTGTAGAACAGGAAGCGGTTGGCATGGGCCTCCGCCTCGATGGCGGCCGAGGTCACCACCGCCGACAGCGGCAGCCCCGCCCCTAGCGTCTTCGACAGGGTGAGGATGTCGGGGACCACCCCGTCCCGCTCGAACGCGTACATCAGCCCGGTGCGCCCGACGCCGGTCTGCGCCTCGTCGAGGATCAGCAGCATCCCGCGGGCGTCGCATTCGGCCTTCAGCGCGGTCAGGTAGCCCTCCGGCAGATCGATGATGCCGCCGGAGGAGAGAATCGGCTCGGCGATGAAGGCGGCGAGCGCGCCGGTGGACATCGCGTCCACCGCGGCGAAATCGGAGGCCAGAAGCTCCCGCCAGCCCGGCCCGTCCTCGCCGAAGCGGGGGCGGTAGGCGTTGGGCGCGGGGATCGCGTAGTTGCCCGGCATCGCCGGCCCGTAGCCCTTGCGCCCGGCGGAATAGGTCGCCGCCGCCGCCGCCCCGGTCATGCCGTGCCAGGACTGGGCGAAGCTGACCACCTCCCACTTGCCCGTCGCGCATTTGGCGAGCCGGAGGGCGGCGTCGTTGGCCTCCCCCCCCGTGGTCAGCAGCAGCGCCCGGTCCAGCCCCGCGGGCAGGGTCGCGCAGAGCGTCTCGGCCAGGTCCACCACCGGGGCCGAGAGCATCCCGGAATAGAGATGCACCAGCCGCCCCGCCATCTCGCGCACCGTCTCGGTGATCTCGGGATGGGAATGGCCGAGCACCGCCGACATCTGCCCGGACGTGAAATCGAGGATCGAGCGGCCGTCGGCCGAGAACACCCGCGTCCCCTCCGCCCGGACGATATCGGCGTCGAACCAGTCGACGCCGTAGCGGATCAGCGCGGCGTCGGCGCGGGCCATGAAGTCGGCGGAGGCGGGCATGTCTGGGGCTCCTGCAAGGCGCTGTTTCCGACAGATTGCGCCGGCGTCGTCGGGCGGAGAAGCGCGACGGACGGCAGGCGGCGCGCATTTCCTCTCGATTTCCTCCTCTGCACGAGAATAATCGGAACAGATCCGAAACCAGACGAGAACCGCCATGTTCGACGCCGCCGACCGCCGGATATTGTCGCTCCTGCAGCGCGACGCCCGCCGCACCCAGTCCGAACTGGCCGAGGCGGTGGGCCTGTCGCTCTCGGCCTGCGCCAAGCGCACGGCGCGGCTCTGGGCCGAGGGGGTGATCGAGGGCGCGACGGCGGCTCTGGACCGGAGCCGGTTCCGCCGCCCGGTGACGGCGGCGGTGATGGTGACGCTGACCGCGCCGCGGGCCGGGGTCTCGGACGCCTTCGCCGCGGCGATCCTGCGCCATGAGGAGGTGCTGCAATGCCATGTGGTGACGGGGGATTTCGACTTCCTGCTGCTGGTGCAGGCGAAGTCGATCGAGGACTACCACGCCTTCGCCCAGGCCACCTTCGGCGCCTTGCCCACGGTGCGCGCCTACAAGACCACCTTCGTCCTGCGCACCCACAAGAACGTCGACCGGCTGCCCGACTGGGCGCTCGCCGCGCCGATGGACTGAGCGCCCGCGCGCCGAAGCCCGAACGCCGCGTCCTGCGCGCCGGAAACCCGGCCTTCACCTTTGCCCGTCACATATCCGCCCGACATTGCCGGGCGCCGGGCGCTTCGCTAGGGTCTCGCGGAACCGAAGGGAGGAGCCCTGCCATGAACATTCCCGTCAACATCCCCATGCCCCTGAAGGATCCGTCGGTCCTGACCGGCCGCGCCTATATCGACGGCCAGTGGCGGGACGGCGCGGGCGGCAAGACCTTCGAGGTGCACAATCCCGCCTCGGGCAAGCTGATCGCCGACGTCGCCGACTGCTCCGCCGAACAGGCCGCCGAAGCGATCGACGCCGCCTACGCCGCCCAGAAGGCCTGGGCCGGCCTGCTGGCCTCCGAACGCTGCGCCATGGTGGCGGAGCTGGGGCGGCTGATGATCGAACATGCCGACGATCTCGGCGCGATCCTGTGCGCGGAGATGGGCAAGCCCTTCGCCGAGGCGCGGGGGGAGATCGTCTACGGCGCCTCCTTCCTCGAATGGTTCGCGGAGGAAGGGAAGCGCATCTACGGCGACACCATTCCCGCCGCCGCCAAGGGCAAGCGGATCCTGGTGCTCAAGCAGCCGGTGGGGGTCGTGGCCTCGATCACGCCGTGGAACTTCCCCAACGCCATGATCACCCGCAAGATCGCCCCGGCGCTCGCCGCGGGCTGCACGGTGGTGGCGCGGCCGGCCAAGCTCACGCCGCTCTCGGCCACCGCCATCGCGGTGCTGGCGGAGCGCGCGGGCTTCCCGGCGGGCGTGTTCAACCTGATCACCTCGTCCTCGGCCTCCGCCATCGGGACCGAGTTCTGCACCAATCCCAAGGTCCGCAAGCTGACCTTCACCGGCTCGACCGAGGTGGGCCGGGTGCTGATGCGCCAGTGCTCCGAGGACATCAAGAAGCTGAGCCTGGAGCTGGGGGGCAACGCGCCCTTCATCGTCTTCGACGACGCGGATCTCGACGCGGCGGTGGAAGGGGCCATGGGCTCCAAGTTCCGCAACGCCGGGCAGACCTGCGTCTGCGCCAACCGCATCTACGTGCAGAAGGGGGTCTACGACGCCTTCGCCGAAAAGCTGGTGGAGCGGATGCAGAGCCTGCATGTCGGCGACGGCTTCCAGGAGGGGATCAATATCGGCCCGCTCGTGGACATGCCCGCGGTCGAGAAGGTGGAGGAGCATGTCGCCGACGCGGTGGACAAGGGGGCCGAGGTGATCTTCGGCGGCTTCCGCCACGCGCTGGGCGGGTCCTTCTACACCCCCACCGTGCTCACCGGCGTCACCCAGGCGATGAAGGTCGCGCGGGAGGAGACGTTCGGCCCCGTCGCCCCCCTCTTCGCCTTCGACACGGAGGACGAGGTGGTGCAGATGGCCAACGACACCGAGTTCGGCCTCGCCGCCTATTTCTACAGCCGCGACATCGGCCGCTGCCTGCGGGTGGCGGAGGCGCTGGAATACGGCATCGTCGGGGTGAACGACGGCCTGCCCTCCACCGCCGTGGCGCCCTTCGGCGGCGTCAAGCAGTCGGGGCTGGGGCGCGAGGGCTCCAAATACGGCATCGAGGATTTCCTCGAAGTGAAGTACCTGAGCCTCGGCGGCATCTGACCGCCTCCCGCCCGCGCCCCCTGCGGCGCGGGCGGACCGCGCCCGGACGCCTCGCGGCGCGACGGGCGCGAAGAGGGGGCGGGATCAGGGTTCCGGCCGCTCGCGCGTTCGGCGGACGGCCCGTCCGCGGGAAGGCTCGCGTGCCCGCCTCGTTCTTTCGCATGGGGTCCATCTTCGAACGAACGGGGCGGCCCTCCCCGCAGCCGCCGAGATCGCCGGCGGCGGGGTCTCCGAGCACCGCGGCCGCGCGTCCCTGACGGCGGCGGACGGGCCGTCCGTCCGGGTGCTTCCGCCCGACCCGATTCGTCCGGCCGACCGCGGCCACGAGACCGACGCGATCCGCCGGGACATGGAGGTCGGGGGCGGCATCGCGGCGATCCCGGCGCGCAGGACCCGAAAAGGCCCACGCACCGCCGGCGCAAGCATCCACGCCCTGCGCGATCGCATCGAGCGGCGCCTCGAACCGCCGGAAGAACGCCCGTCGCGTCGCCGCCCGCCACGGCAGGTCCGCGGCCTGCGATCGCGGCGGCGCGCCGATCGCGGGGATCCGCCTGAGGATCAGGGGCTTCGTCATCACGCCCCAGGGCCGCGGGCCGAGACCTGATGCGAGCGTGCGGACCGCCGGGACGGAGCGGGCCCCCGGCGCCGGCGCCTCATGCGCGGCCCGGACCAGCCACGCCTGTCGGCCGCGCCGGCGAGCCCCCCGGCGAACGCGACCCCGCCGGCTTGCGCCCGGACGCAGGCGAGGGCCGGATCCGGCCCGCGGTCGCCGCCCATCCGCCCGGCAACGCCCCCGCCTGACGGTCCGCGGTCCCGGGGCGAGCCCCTTTCCGGCCGCCGAGGCTCGCGCGCCGGAGCTGACGCCCTGTCCTACGGATCCGCTCGGCCGCTGCCCGGAGGACGCCCCCGGCCGTTGCGCCGCCACGGGGCCTCCGGACGCCGGCGACCGGCGCGGAACCGGGGCGGACCTGAGGCTGCGCGAACGGCGCCGGCCCGCATCGGGACGCGCGCCCAACGGCCCCGTCGGATGCGCGCCGCGGCCCCGTCGCGACGGCGGCGGCCCCTCGCACGGCGCGCGCCCGGCCGCGGGCATGCGGAACCGGCGCAGGGCGCCGGCGTCGCGACCACGCGCGCCGGGCGGCGTGGTCGCCCCTGCGACCGGCAGAGACCGGGAAGGGCGGCCGGCGCGGGCCACGCCGGCGACGGGTCGCAGCCGAACCGCTCGGCCACGCGCGCGCCGGCCGGGGCGTCCCGTCCCGAACCTCTGGCCTCCCCCGCAGCGGCGCGAACGCGCGTTTCGCCCCCGCCCCCCCGCATCGCGCGGCGAAACGGCGCCATCGCCCCCCCCGACGCGACCGCCGTTCCCGCGCCCGGCGCGGCATGCGACCGGTGTCCGCGCGCGCCTGGCGCCGCGCCTCCGCCGGCGCGCGGCCGGGGGCGCGCCTTGCGCCGGCGCGGGGTCAGACCACCCGGTCTGGCAGCGGGCGCCCTTCGAAGAACGCCTCCAGGTTGGCCACGCATTTCATGCCCATCGCCTCGCGCGTCTCCTCCGTGGCGGAGCCCAGATGCGGCAGCAGGACCGCGTTATCCAGCCCCCGCAGCGCCTCGGGGACCCGCGGCTCCTGCGCGAACACGTCGAGCCCGGCGGAGATCCGCCCCGCCTCCAGCGCCGCGATCAGCGCCGGCTCGTCCACCACGTCGCCGCGCGCGGTGTTGATCAGGACCGCGCCGGGCTTCATCCGCCCGATCAGCGCCGCGGAGATCAGCCCCCGGTTCGCCTCCCCCCCCGGGCAGTGCAGCGAGACCACGTCGGCCGCGGCCATCAGCGCCGGCAGCTCCATCCGCTGCGCGGGCAGCCCCGGATCGACCTCGGAGCGGTTGGCGTAAAGGATCCGCATCCCGAAGCCGTGATGCGCGCGGCGCGCGGTGGCCTGGCCGATGCGGCCCATGCCGACGATGCCCAGCGTGCGGCCGCGCAGGTCGCCGCCCAGCAGCTGGGTGGGGGCCCAGCCCTCCCAGGCCCCGGCGCGCACCATGCGTTCGCCCTCCGCCGCCCGGCGCAGGACCATCAGGATCAGGGTCATGGCGATGTCGGCGGTGGCGTCGGTCAGCACGCCCGGCGTGTTGGACACCGCCACGCCGCGCGCCGCGCAGGCGTCGAGGTCGATATGGTTCACCCCCACCGCGAAATTGGCCAGCAGCTTCGCCCGCGGCGCCGCGCCCAAGGCCGCGGCGTCGATCCGGTCGCCCACCGTGCACAGCACCGCGTCCGCGGAGGCCATGGCCGCCGCCAGCCGGCCCGCGTCGAAGGGCGCGTCGTCGGGGTTCAGGACCGTGTCGAAACGGTCCGAGAGCGCGGCTTCCACCGTTGCGGGCAAGCGGCGGGTGACGATGACGCGGGGGCGGTCGGACATGGGGGGCTCCGGATCTGCGCAGGGTTGCCGGAGGGTGGCATGGCGGGGCGGGCCGGGGAAAGGGGCCGCGCGACGGCCCGGTCGCGGGCGACGCCGCGTCCTCGCCGAGGGCGGGACGAACGAAAGGGGCGCGTCCTTCCGGTCGCGCCCCCCCCCCGTAACAGGTCCCGCCGCAACAGATCCCCGCGGTCAGGGCCTCTTGCGCCGCGCCGCAGCGCCGCGCGCCGCTCAGTACTTCTTCGGGCCGTAGCCGGTCGGATAGGTCGGGATCACCTGCGGCGTCATCGAATTGGCCACGTCCTTCGACACCGGCGGCGCCACCGGGGCGCAGGCGGCGGCGGCGAGGGCCGCGATCAGGGCCGCCGGCAGGGCGGCTCGGGTCAGGATACGGGTCGTGAAGGCAGGGGCGCCGGTCATGTCGTCTCTCCATGTTCAGGCCGTCGCGACGGCGGATCATCCGAAGCGGCCGCCCCCGCGGTCCGCTCCGCCCGCCCCGTTCCGGGCGGCTCTGACCGAATGATCTGGCGCCTCGCAGGGCGGTTCCTTGGCGGCGATCCGGACGAAGCGGGGCGATTTGGCGCCGGAACGACAAAGGGCGCCGCGGCCGGAATACGCGGGACTCGGGCCGATGGACACGGAGTCCCGCGCAATGCGGCGAAAGCCGGGCGCGAACCGGGGCGAGGCGCGGGCCAAATGGCGCCGCGAGGTCCGCGCCCGCCTGACGCGCGCCTGAATACGGCTTGACCCAGCGGCCGAAAGGGCCCGGGCCGGCCCGCGCCGCGCCCCCGACCGCCCCCGTCCGCTCCGGGCCGCCCCCGCCTCAGCTCCCGGCCGCCGCCGCGGCCATGGCGCGCGCGTCCAGCACCGCCCGCGCCCAGTCCGCCGGCCGCTCCTGCGGCAGGTTGTGCCCGGCCCCGCGGAACACCCGCAGCTCCTGCGGGCCGGAGAACCGCCCGCCATGCCCCGCCGTCCCCGGGTTCACCCCGTCGGCGTCGCCATCCACCCGGATCGTGGGCACGGGGATCGGCGGCTGCGCGGCCAGCGCCGCCTCGACCCCGGCCGCGGCCGGGTCTCCGGCGACCAGGCCGTAGCGGTGGCGGTAGGAGTGGATCACCACCTCGACGAAATCGGGGTTGTCGAAGCCCGCGGCGGCGCGCGCGAAGGCGGCCTCGTCGAAGTCCCAGGTCGGGGACCACATCCGCCACAGCAGCCGGGCGATGCCGGCCCGGTCCGCCTCCAGCCCCCGGCGGCCCCGCTCGGAATGGAAGTAGTATTGATACCAGAGCGCGGCCTCGGCCTCCGGCGCCGCCGGCTCCATGGCCCGGGCGATGTTCTGGATGTTGTAGGAATTGCCGGTCACCAGCGCCTCGACCCGCCCGGGCCAGAGCGCGGCGACCACGCAGGCCGCCCGCCCGCCCCAGTCGTAGCCGCCCAGCACCGCGCGCCCGATGCCCAGCGCGTCCATCAGCGCCAGCATGTCCCGCCCCAGCGCCGCCTGCTCGCCCGAGCGGGGCGTGTCGGCCGAGAGGAACCGCGTCGGCCCGTAGCCGCGCAGCCAGGGGACGACGACCCGCGCGCCGGCCTCGGCCAGGATCGGGGCGGCCTCGGCATAGGCGTCGGGGGCGTAGGGGAAGCCATGGCCCATCAGGCAGGGCCAGCCGTCCGCCGGCCCCCATTCCAGGCAGGCGACGGAGAGTTGTCCGGCCTTCACGGTGAATTCGCGCATTCCGGTCTCCTCCCCCTCCCCCCGCATCGGCGTCGGCGCGCGCAGCAAAGCGCCGGGCCGGGACGGGGTCAACCTCACCCGTCGCGCCGCCCTCTGCCCTCCCGCGCCGCCTCGCGCCAGCGAGGCCGGGGGCGAGAGGGGTTCCCCCCTCGACGCCCCCGTCCCCCCCTCTCGAAACGCGAAAGGGGCGCGCCATGCCCGGCGCGCCCCTCCCCGTCGCGATCCCCGAGGGGTCCGCGTCTTACTTCGGCGCCATGCGGATCGCGCCGTCGAGGCGGATGGTCTCCCCGTTCAGCATCGGGTTCTCGCAGATATGCGCGGCCATCGCGGCGTATTCCGACGGATCGCCGAGGCGCGAGGGGAACGGCACCTGGGCGCCCAGCGACCGCCGCGCCTCTTCCGGCAGGCCCATCAGCAGCGGGGTCAGGAACAGGCCCGGCGCGATGGTGCAGACCCGGATGCCCGAGCGGGCGAGGTCACGGGCCATGGGAATGGTCATGCCGACCACGCCGCCCTTGGAGGCGGAGTAGCAGAGCTGGCCGATCTGGCCCTCGAAGGCGGCGACCGAGGCGGTGTTGACGATCACGCCGCGCTCGCCGTCCTCGGTCACCGGGTCGGCGGCGGCCATGCCGGCGGCTGCCTGGGAGGCCACGTTGAACGTGCCGAACAGGTTGACCTTGATGATCTTCATGAAGTGGTCGGGGTTGAGCGGGTTGCCCTCCCGGTCCACGGTCTTCGCCGCGCCGCCGATGCCGGCGCAGTTGATCGCGATCCGCTCCTGCCCGTGGGCGGCGCGGGCGGCCTTCAGGCCCTCGGCCACCGAGGCGGGGTCGGAGACGTCGACTTTGGCGAACAGGCCGCCGATGTCCTTGGCCACCGCCTCGCCTTTCTCGGCGTTCATGTCGAACAGCGTCACCTTCACGCCGGCCGAGGCCAGCTTGCGCGCCGTCGCCTCGCCGAGGCCCGAGGCGCCGCCGGTGACCACCGCGGCCAGACCGCTCTGCAGTTTCATCGGATGTCTCCTGCTTTCCTGTTGTCGTCGGGATCCGCGGCGCGCGCCGGGGCGCCCTCCGGAGCGGAGGGCGGGGCGGCGCCGCGGGGAGGGGGTCGCCGGCCGCGCGGGCCGGCGGAATGGATCAGCGCTGCTTGGGCTCGACTTTCTCGACCGGGCCGCCGGCCTTCTTCCAGCCGCCGAAACCGGTCTCGATATGGGCCACGGGCTCGAGCCCCATGTCCTTGGCGATCTTGGTCGCCAGCGCGGAACGCATGCCGCCCGCGCAGAAGAACACGAACTTCTTGCCCGACCGGAACTCCTCCTTGGCGTAGGGGCTGTCCGGGTCGATCCAGAACTCCAGCATGCCGCGGGGGACGTGCCAGGCGCCGGGGACGGCGCCGTCGCGCCACAGCTCGCGGATGTCGCGGATGTCGACGAAGGTGACGTCTTCGGCGCCGTGCAGGGCGATGGCCTGCTCCGCGGTCAGCACCTCCAGCTCGGCGTTGGCCGCGGCCACCATCTCCTTGGTGCTCTTGATCGCCATGGTCGTTCTTCTCCCGTCCGGACCGGCGTTGCGCTCGCCGTCCTGTTAACCGATTGATTAAAGCCCCGAGGGGCGTTCCGCAAGGCGAAACCGCCGTGCGAAGTCGTGGGGCGGAGCGCCGGGACACCGTGCGCGCGGCCCGGTCAGGGCTCCAGCACCCAGGTCTTTTCGCCGGTCGGGCAGCAGCGCGGATCGCCCGGCTTCGGCATGGTGGTGACGACCGAGATGCGGCCGGGGCGGATGTCGGCGTCCCGGGGTCGGCCGCCGAAGATCTCGACCTCGCGCACCGGGGCCATCGCGCCGTTCCCGCCGAGATAGATCCAGCTCAGGATGCCGACCGAATTCCCGCAGTCCCGGCAGGAATGATAGGTGATGGCCAGACCGTCGGGGACGCCGTCCCCGGACCAGTCGCCCTCGAACCACGTCACCGCGTAGTCGACGCCGCCCTTGTCGGCCTCCAGCAGCTCGCCCATGTGACGCGCCACCTCCGCCGGCGCCTCGGTCCGCTCCACCGGCGCGGCGAAGGCGGCGGGGGCCGCCGCGGCCGCGATCAGAAGCGCCGCCGCGGCCATGCCCGTCAGGCGCCGTTCGCGAAGACCCTGCATCGTCGCCCCCTCCCCTCGCGCCGGCCCGTCGCCGGTTCAGCCCAGTTCCAGGGCGACGGCCGTGCCCTCGCCGCCGCCGATGCAGATGCCGGCCATGCCGCGCTTGAGCCCCCGGGCCTCCAGCGCGTGCATCAGCGTCACCAGGATCCGCGCGCCCGAGGCGCCGATCGGGTGGCCCAGCGCGCAGGCGCCGCCGTTGACGTTGAGCCGGTCGCGCGGAATGCCCAGCTCGACCTCGGCCGCCATCGGCACCACGGCGAAGGCCTCGTTGACCTCCCACAGGTCGACATCGCCCGTCTCCCAGCCCACCCGCTCCATCAGCTTGCGCATGGCGGGTCCGGGGGCGGTGGAGAACCAGGCCGGCGCCTGGGCGTGGGAGGCGTGGCCGAGGATCGTGGCGCGAACCGTCAGCCCCAGCCGCTCCGCCTCCGACCGCTTCATCAGCGCCAGAGCCGCCGCGCCGTCGGAGATCGAGGAGGCGTTGGCCGGCGTCACCGTGCCGTCCTTGCGGAAGGCGGGCTTGAGGGTGGGGATCTTGTCGGGACGGGCGTTGCGGGGCTGCTCGTCGGTGGCGACCCGCGTTTCGCCCTTGCGCCCGCGGAGCGTGACGGGGGCGACTTCGGCGTCGAAACTTCCGTCCTGCTGGGCGCGCAGCGCCTCGGCGAGGCTGCGGATGGCGTAGTCGTCCTGGGCTTCGCGGGTGAACTGGAACTTCTCGGCGCAGTCCTCGGCGAAGGTCCCCATCAGGCGGCCGGGCTCGTAGGCGTCCTCCAGCCCGTCGAGGAACATGTGGTCCTTGACTTCGGAATGGCCCAGCCGGGCCCCGCCGCGCATCTTGGGCAGCAGGTAGGGGGCGTTGGACATGCTCTCCATGCCGCCGGCCACCATGATCCGCTGCGATCCGGCGAGGATCTGGTCATGGGCCATCATCACCGTGCGCATGCCCGAACCGCACATCTTGTTGACGGTGGAGGCGGGGACCTCCTCGCCCAGCCCGGCGGCGAAACCGGCCTGACGGGCGGGGGCCTGTCCCTGGCCGGCGGGCAGGACGCAGCCCATCAGCAGCTCGTCCACCTGGGCGGGGTCGAGGCCCGCGCGCTCCACCGCCGCCTTGATGGCCACGCCTCCCAGCTCGGCGGCCGTGGCGCCGGAAAGCTCGCCCTGGAAGCCGCCCATCGGGGTCCGGGCCGCGCCCACGATGACGACGGGGTCGTCGGTTGCTGCGGACATCGCTTCGCCTCCCTGATGTTTCGTTTGAGGCGCATTTGGGGGCGCCGGGGGCGGGGATGCAAGCGACGCGGGGGCTGGAGAGCCGCGGCGGGGCGGCGAACCGGGGCGGCGCGGCGCCGCCCCAACGGCCGATCGGCGCCGAGCCCGGGGCCATCCCGCGGCGACGCTCGACGGCGGCGGAGGGCGGCCTAGTCTTCTCAGCCATCCGCCGCAGGCCGCTTGTGAGTAGATCATGTCCGACATCGCCTTCGAAGACCGCGCCTTCGCCGCTTCCGCCGCCGGGACCCCGCCGCGCCCGGTTCACGCTCACTATGTCGGCGCCGCCGTGGCGCTGGCCGCCGCGGCGACCCTCGAACTGGCGCTGCCGCTGGGCATCGACGGCCCTCCGGGCGCGCCCTCGGCGCTGCTGGTGGCGGCGCTGACCCTCGGCGCGGCCATCGCGACGCTGGTCTGGGCGCGGCGCCGGATCGTCGCCCGGCTGCGCGCCATGGACCCGTCCCGACCGGAAACGGCGCTGGTGACCGACGGCCCCTACGCCCGGTCGCGCAACCCGGTGCAGCTGGCGCTGGCCGCGGGCATCGTGGGGGCGTCGGCGCTGTTCTCGCTCGACTGGGGCGTGTTCGCCGCCATCGGCTATCTGGTCTGGCTGCGCCGCGCGGTGATCCCGGCCGAGGAGGCGCGGATGCAGGCCCGCTTCGGCGCCGCCTGGGACGAATACCGCGCGCGGGTGAACCGCTGGGTCTGAGCCGGCCGCCGGGGCGACCCGGCGCGCCCCGCCCCCCCGAAACGAAACGCGCCCGAAACGAAAAACGGCGCCCGTCCCCGGGCGCCGTCGCGTCGCTTTCCTGCGGGCCTGAGACAGGCCCGCCGCCGCTCACATGTTGCGCTGGCGGTAGCTGATCCGACGCACGGAGCCGGTGCGGGAGCGCATGAGGATGGTCTCGGTCTCCATCCACACGCCGTCGCGCCGGGCGCCGCGCAGGATCGAGCCGTCGGTGACGCCGGTGGCGGCGAAGATCACGTCGTCCATCACCAGCTCGCGCAGCGAATACTTGCGGTCGAGATCGGTGATCCCGGCCTTGCGGGCCCGGCCCTTCTCGTCCTCGTTGCGGAACAGCAGCCGGCCCTGGATCTGGCCGCCCATGCAGCGCAGCGCGGCGGCGGCGAGCACGCCCTCCGGCGCCCCGCCGGAGCCCATGTACATGTCGATGCCGGTCACCTCGGACTCGGCGCAGTGGATCACGCCGGCGACGTCGCCGTCGGTGATCAGGCGGATCGCGGCGCCGGTGGCGCGGATCTCGCGCACCATCTCTTCATGCCGCGGCCGCTCCAGCACGCAGCAGGTGATGTCGGCGGGGGCGCAGCCCTTGGCCTTGGCCAGCGCCTCGATCCGCTCGGTCGGGGTCATGTCGAGATCGACGATCCCCTCCGGGTAGCCCGGGCCGATGGCCAGCTTGTCCATGTAGACGTCGGGGGCGTGCAGCATCGAGCCGCGCGGGCCCATCGCGATCACGGCCAGCGAGTTCGGCATGTCCTTGGCGCAGAGGGTCGTGCCCTCCAGCGGGTCCAGCGCGATGTCCACCGCAGGCCCCTCGCCGGAACCGACCTCCTCGCCGATGTAGAGCATCGGGGCCTCGTCGCGCTCGCCCTCGCCGATCACCACCACGCCCTGGATGTCGAGCATGTTGAGCTGGGTGCGCATGGCGTCCACGGCGGCCTGATCGGCGGCCTTCTCGTCGCCCTTCCCGACCAGCTTGGCGGCGGCGATGGCGGCGGCCTCGGAGACGCGGGCGAGGCCCAGCGACAGCATGCGGTCGGCGAAGATCGCGTCGGTGGCGGCGGGGCTCTTGTCGGGCATGGAAGCTCCCAGTTCGGGCGGTCGGCAGGCGGAGAGCCGGCCGGCCCCCCGGACAGGGGTTCTACGAAGCGCCGGGGGCGGCGGCAAGGGAAACTCCTGCGACGGCCGGGACGGTAACCTCCTCTAAACCGGAGCCGAGATATGAGCGCCGCGTCGCAACCCCCGGAAGGAGACGCCGATGTTCGGCTTGAAGCGCGCCACCCCCGACATGGCCGAGGACGCGCTCCGGCGCGCGCTGGAGGAATGCTGGGCGGTGATCGAGTTCGCCCCCGACGGCACCATCCTGCGCACCAACGACGCCTTCCGGAAGGTGGTCGGCTACACGGAGCAGGAGCTGACCGGCAAGAACCACTCCATGCTCTGCCCGCCGGAGGTGGTGCAGTCCGAATTCTACCGCAGCTTCTGGTCCAACCTCGCGGCCGGCAAGCCCGCCAACGGCCGCTTCAAGCGCCAGGACAAAAGCGGGCAGGCCATCTTCCTCCGCGCCTCCTACATGCCGCTGCGCGACCCGGCGGGCAAGGTGACGCGGATCTTCAAGATCGCCGCCGACGTGTCCTCGGACGCGGATGCGGAGCTCGACGCCAAGGGCAAGCTGGAGGCGATCTCCCGCGTGCAGGCGATGATCGAATTCGACATCGAAGGCCGGGTGCTGACCGCCAATGAGAACTTCCTGAAGGCGATGGGCTACCGGATGGACGAGATCCAGGGCAAGCACCACCGGATCTTCATGGCGCAGGGCGACGCGGATCGCCCCGAATACACGGAGCTGTGGCGCAAGCTCGGCAAGGGCGAATTCGTGTCGGGCGAGTTCCGGCGCCGCACCAAGGACGGCAAGGACCTCTGGATCTCCGCCTCCTACAACCCGGTGATGGACCGCTACGGCAAGGTGCTGCGGGTGGTGAAGTTCGCCACCGACGTCACCCCGCGCATGCGCTCGGTGGAGGCGCTGGGCGGCGCGCTGTCCCGGCTGGAGAACGGCGACCTGACCGCGACCCTCGACCAGCCGATGGAGCAGGCCTACGAGCCGCTGCGCGCCAGCGTCAACAAGGTGGTGCACGCCTATCGGGAGCTGGTGGAGCGGATCGGCTCGGCCACCGACGCCCTGCGCCGCGGCTCCGGCCGCATCTCCCAGGGGGCGACGGACCTGTCGGGCCGGGCCGAGCAGCAGGCCGCCACGCTGGAGGAGGTCGCCGCGACGATCGAGGAGCTGTCGGGCGCCATCACCTCCACCGCCCAGAACTCCCGCCACGGCACCGAGGTGGTGCGCAAGGCGGCGGAGCGGACCGAATCGGGCCAGTCGGTGATCGAACAGGCCACGGAGGCGGTGCGCACCATCGAGGAGAGCAGCCGCAAGATCAACGAAATCAACGGCGTGATCGAATCCATCGCCTTCCAGACCAACCTGCTGGCGCTGAACGCGGCGGTGGAGGCGGCCCGGGCCGGAGAGGCCGGAAAGGGCTTCGCGGTGGTGGCTTCTGAGGTGCGGAACCTCGCCC
Organism: Pseudomonadota bacterium; assembly: GCA_036154955.1. Lineage (GTDB taxonomy): Bacteria > Pseudomonadota > Alphaproteobacteria > Rhodobacterales > Rhodobacteraceae > Albimonas. Next base: position 14,844 of record JAYZWL010000123.1, read on the forward strand.
AGCGGTCCTCCGACGCAGCCGCGGACACCTCGCGCCTCATCAAGGAAAGCTCCGGCAATGTGGAGCGCGGGGCGCAGCTGATGACCTCGGCGGTGCAGGTGTTCGGCGACATCCGCGAGCAGGTGGAGGCCCTGGCCCGCTCCATCGCCGATATCGACACCGCCAACACCGAGCAGGCGGCGGGGGTGAACGAGATCAACTCCGCGGTCGCCGATCTCGACGCCAACACCCAGGCCAACGCCCATGCGGCGGTGGAGAACGCGGCCGCCGCCCGTTCGCTGGACGACGAGCTGTCGGACCTGGCGCAGATGCTGGAGTTCTTCCAGGTCGCCGCAGCAGCCAAGGGCCGTCGCGCCGCCTGAACCGGCCGCGCGGCCGCCCCGCGTCGCGGGCGGCCGCGACGACCGATGCGCCAGGCCGCCCGCAGTCGCTCGCGGCCGGCACATGCCGGACCGCATGCGGCGACGCCCAGGACCCGCGCCCCGGCCGCCGCCTGTCACCCGAAGGCCCTGCGACGCGGCCGGAAGCCCGGGTCTTCAACACCGGCGAACCGACCGGAGAGAGAAGGCTGGAGAGGGGGAGCTGGCCGGAGCAAATGCACGCGCCCCCCGGCCGGCTCCCCCCGGCGGCGGCCGAGCCGCTCGCGAAGCGCCCCCCGCGCCGAACCGCGCGGGAAATCCGCGAAGCGGCGCAGGGCGACGTTCCGCGAACGACGCCGCCGGCTCCGACCACGCCCCCCCGCGCCTTCGTCCGCCCCCCGCGCCCGGCGCGATCGTCCCCCGGACACACCCCGGGCGGTCCGGACGGGGCCGGAAATCAGGCCGGCCCGGCGAAGGGCGAGGCCCTCACCGCAGGGGCGAGGCCCTCACCGCCCCGTCGGCTCAGACCGTCTCCACGCGCAGCGCCATGGGCGTGTCGAGGCATTCCTTCATGCCCCCGAGCCGCCCCAGCGCCCCGTCCAGCGCGGCGCGCGAGGTCGGGTGGGTCATGAAGATCGCCGGCGCCGCCCCGCCTTCGTGGTCGTACTGGCGCATCTGGCGTATGGAGACGCCCTCCTCCCCCAGCGCCGCCGCGACCTTGGCCAGCGTGCCCGGCGCGTCATGCAGCGACATGCGCAGATAGTAGGCCGCGGCCCCGGCGTCGGCGGCCCGCGGCGCGGCGGCGAGCGTCGCGGCCGGCGCGCCGAACACCGGATCGATTCGCCCGCGCGCGATGTCGAGCACATCCGCCATCACCGCCGAGGCGGTCGGCCCCTCGCCCGCGCCCGGGCCCTCGTAATGGGTGGCGCCCACGAAGTCGCCCTCCACCCTCACCGCGTTGGTCACGCCGCCGAGCCGCCCCAGCGCGCTGTCGGCCGGAACCAGGCAGGGGGTCATGCGCTGCTCCAGCCCCGCCTCGCCCATCGTGGCCACGCCCAGAAGCTTGATCCGGCAGCCCATGTCTTCGGCATGGGCGATGTCGGTCAGGGTCACCCGGTCGATTCCCTCGATCTGCACCCCGGCGAAATCCACCCGCGTCCCGAAGGCCAGGGCGGCCAGCAGGGCCAGCTTGTGGGCCGCGTCGATGCCGCCCACGTCGAAGCTGGGATCGGCCTCGGCGTAACCCAGGCGCTGCGCCTCCTCCAGCACCTCGGCGTAGTCGGCGCCGCGGGCCTGCATCTCGGTCAGGATGTAGTTGCAGGTGCCGTTCATCACCCCGGTCACCCGGCGGATGCCGTTCGCCGCCAGCCCCTCGCCCAGCGCCTTGACGATGGGGATGCCCCCGGCCACCGCCGCCTCGTAGCGCAGGGCCAGCCCCGCGGCCTCGGCCGCTTCGGCCATGGCCTGGCCGTGATGGGCCAGCATGGCCTTGTTGGCGGTGACCACGTGCTTGCCGGTGTCCAGCGCCGTTTCGACCGCGGCCTTGGCGGGCCCGTCCTCGCCGCCCATCAGCTCCAGCAGCACGTCGACATCGGGCCGCCGGGCGAGCGCCACCGGATCATCCTCCCAGGCGTAAGCGTCCAGCGCCACCCCCCGATCGCGGGAGCGGGAGCGGGCGGAGACGGCGGCGATCTCCACCGGCCGGCCGGCGCGTGCGGCGAGCAGGGCGGCATGGGTCTGCACGATCTTCACCACCCCCGCGCCCACGGTTCCCAGTCCGGCGATGCCAAGGCGAAGCGGGTCGGTCATGACGGTCGGAGCCTCCGGAGCGGGGGCGCGCAGCGGCGCGCGGCAAGGGGTCGGGACGCGGCCGGGCGGCGAGGGGGCCGCGGGCGCGCGGCTCTTGCTACAGGGGCGACGGTCCGGGGGCAACATGGCGGGGCGCCCGGGCGGCGATGCGACGGGGGCGAAACGCGAGGGAGGGCGAAGCGCGGCGGAGGATGAAATGGGGCTCATGCGCGGGGACGCGCGCGCTCCAGCGTGCGCCTTGACGCAGGCCGGGGAGAGGTCGAGCCGGCGGCGGCGGGCCGGAAAGGACCGGCATGGACGGATGCGGGCCGGGAGGACGCGGGCCATGACGGCGGGGGCTGATCGCCGGCCGCCGCAGGCTGGCGAGACGCAGCGGCGGGCGAACTCGCCGGCGGCGGGCGAGACGGACGGCGGCGCAGGCGCCGCGACCGCCCGGACGAGGGCGTCGCCCATGCGCCCGCGGCGCATCCCGGCCGGCCGCCGGCGGCGCCGTCGCATCGGCGCGGGCCCTCGCCCCCCGAAACGGCGCCGCCCGCGTCCCGGTCTCCGCGCGCCGCGGGCGCCCGGGCGTCGCCCGTGCGCGGGTCGTCGCGGCGCCCGCCGGCAGGCGGCCTACTCGGCCGCCGCCCGCGCCTCGGCCTCCATATGCCGGGCCAGCGCCGCGTCGGGATCGGCCAGCAGCTTCTTCACGCCGCGCGCCGCCTGGCGGATCCGCTGCTCGTTCTCCACCAGCCCCAGCCGCACGAAACCCTCGCCGTATTCGCCGAAGCCGATGCCCGGCGCCACCGCCACCTCCGCCTCGCGCAGCAGGATCTTGGAGAACTCCATGGAGCCCAGGCTGCGGAACGGCTCAGGCACCGGCGCCCAGGCGAACATGGTCGCGGGGGGCGACGGGATGTTCCAGCCCGCGCGCGCGAAGCTGTCGACCAGCACGTCGCGCCGCGCCTTGTAGACGGCCCGGATCTCGGCGATGCAGTCCTGCGGCCCGTTCAGCGCCGCGGCGGCCGCCACCTGGACCGGCGTGAAGGCGCCGTAGTCGAGGTAGGACTTGATCCGTGACAGCGCCCCGATCAGCCGCGGATTGCCCACCGCGAAGCCCATCCGCCAGCCCGGCATGGAATAGGTCTTGGACATCGAGGTGAACTCCACCGCGATGTCCTTCGCCCCCGGCGCCTGCAGGATCGAGGGCGGGGGGCAGGCGTCGTCGAAATAGATCTCCGCATAGGCGAGATCCGACAGCACCCAGATGTCATGCCGCTTGGCGAGCTTCACCAGCTCCACGTAGAAATCCAGATCGCAGACCTGCGCCGTGGGGTTGGAGGGGAAGTTCACCACCACCGCCGTCGGGGCCGGCACGGTGTGCAGGCAGGCGTGGTCGATGTCGCGCAGATAGCGCTCCGCGTCGAAGCGCCCGCCGGGCAGCGGCAGGTGACGCAGCGCGCCGCCGGCGATGATGAAGCCGTAGGGATGGATCGGGTAGGAAGGCGAGGGCGTCAGCACCACGTCGCCCGGCGCGGTGATCGCCATCGCGAGGTTGGCGAGCCCCTCCTTGGAGCCGAGCGTGGCCACCACCTCGGTCTCCGGGTTCAGGTCGACCCCGAAGCGGCGGGCGTAATAGCCGGCCTGGGCGCGGCGCAGGCCGGGAATGCCCTTGGAGGCGGAATAGCGATGGGTGCGCGGCCGCTTCACCGTCTCGACCAGCTTCTCGACGATGTGCGGGGGCGTGTCCATGTCGGGATTGCCCATCCCGAAATCGATGATGTCCATGCCCTCGGCCCGGAAGGCGGCCTTGAGACGGTTGACCTCGGCGAACACGTAGGGCGGCAGGCGCTTGATGCGGTGAAATTCGTCGGAGGGTCTGGGCATCGAAGGGGTTCCGGTCGGCGTTTCCTGGTTGCGCGGGATCCGCGGGGTCTTCGCCTCGTCGGATCGGTGGGGCGTCATAGCACCAACCGAGGCGTTTTACAGGGCGATTTCGGGGCCGGATCGGGCCATCGCCGCGCGCCCGGGCCACGCGGGACGACGCCGCATCGCTCGCCGGGGGCGGCGGCGGCGCGTCGGCCTCAGTCGCCGGCGGCGCGGGCGGCCGCCGCGGCGGCGTTGGCGCGTCCCGCCGCCTGCAGCCGCGCGGATTCGCCCGGGGACAGCACCGGGTCGCCCAGCGTCTCGGCCACCGCGGCCGCGGCGGCGGCGTCGGCGCGCAGGCTCTCCGCCGCTGCGCGGCCCTGGGCCGGGTCGGGCGCGCCGGGCCCGTAGGTCCCCGCCGGCGGCACGGTCGGGAAGTCCGCCAGCGCCGGCCATTCCGTTCCCTCGGGGACCGGCGTCTCGGGCAGTTCCAGCACTTCGAACACCGAGCGATCGTCCGCGCAGCCGCCCAGCGCCATCCCGCAAAGCAACATTGTTGCTGCGGCGCACAATGACGCATGACGCAGGGCGGGTTTGTTCGGTTGGTGGCGATTGTGCATTATGATGGGAACCCTATCGGCGCGCAGGACCGCGCGCCAGTGCCTGCGAAGCGACGGCCGCGACGAAAGAGCCGCGCTCGACCCGGAGGACGACCAGAATGGAAGACCGCGACCTTTCCCGACAGGCCGCCGACGCCGCCGTGGACACCGCCGAGTTCGCGCTGAACATGGCCAAGGTGATGGAGTCGAGCCAGCAGATCTGGCTGCGCCTGCTCAGAACGCAGATGCATGACGACAAACCCCTGCACGCCGACCCCCTGAACGCCATCCCCGCCTTCGCCGAGCTTCAGCACGCCGTGCTCAACCATCCGCAGCAGGTGGCCGAACGCTCGCTCCAGCTCTGGGCCAGCCAGGCGGAGCTGTGGCGGCGCACCACCGCCCAGTGGTTCGGCGAAGCCGCCGAGCCCGTCGCCGCCCCCGCGAAGGGCGACAAGCGCTTCAAGCACGATTCGTGGAGCCGCGACAGGATCTTCGACTACATCAAGCAGTCCTACCTGCTGACCGCCTCCTATCTTGAGAACGTGGCCGAGGATGTGGGCGAGGATCTCGAGCCCCGCGACCGCAAGAAGATCGGCTTCCTGATGCGGCAGTGGATCGAGGCCATGTCGCCCTCCAACTTCGCCGCCACCAATCCCGAGGTGATCGAGGCGACCTTCGCCCAGAAGGGCGACAACCTGGTGCGCGGCCTGAAGATGATGGCCGAGGACCTGGAGCGGGGCAAAGGCACCCTCATCATCCGCCAGACCGACATGAACGCCTTCAAGGTCGGCCGCGACATGGCGGTGACCCCGGGCAAGGTGGTCTGGCAGAACGACATCCTGCAGCTTCTGCAATACGCGCCCACGACCGAGCAGGTCCACGCCACCCCGATCCTGTTCATCCCGCCCTGGATCAACAAGTATTACATCCTCGACCTCAACCGCGAGAAGTCGATGGTCAAGTGGATGACCGAACAGGGCTTCACGGTGTTCCTGATCTCCTGGGTCAACCCGGACGAGCGCCACCGCGAGCACACCTGGGAAAGCTACCTGATCGAAGGCGCCATGGCCGCCATAGACAAGGTGCTGGAGGAGACGGGGGAGAAGACCCTCAACCTCTCCGCCTACTGCATCGGCGGCACGCTGACCGCGACCATGCTGGCGCTGATGTCCAAGTCGGGCGACAAGCGGGTCAAGTCCTGCACCTTCTTCACCGCGCTGACCGATTTCGAGGATGCCGGCGACCTGCAGGTCTTCGTGGACGAGAACACGCTCGACGTGGTCGACGAGCAGATGGAGAAGGGCTACCTGCCGGCCGAGGCGATGGCGACGACCTTCAACATGCTGCGGGCGACGGACCTGATCTGGAACTACGTCGTCTCGAACTACTATCTGGGCAAGGACCCGTTTCCGTTCGATCTGCTGTATTGGAACGCGGATTCCGTGGCGATGCCCGCCAAGCTGCACCACTACTACCTGGAGCGGTTCTACAACGACAACGCCTTCTCCCGGGGCGAGCTGCGCCTGCTCAACACCGAGGTGAAGATCACCGACATCAAGGTGCCGGTCTACGCCATGGCCTCGAAGGAGGACCATATCGCGCCGGCGGCCGCGGTCTATCGCGGGGTGCGGATGATGACGGGGGCGAAGGAGCGGCGCTTCGTGCTGGCCGGCTCGGGCCATATCGCCGGGGTGATCAACCCGCCGGCGATGAAGAAGTATCAGCACTGGGTGGACGGCGATTTCTCGGAAGCCGAGATCTCCGGCTGGCTGGAGACGGCGGAGGAGCGCCCGGGGAGCTGGTGGCCGGACTGGGCGGCGTGGCTGGCGAAGAAATCCGGCAAGATGGTTCCGGCGCGGGAGCCCGGCGCGGTGCTGGGCACGGTCGAGGACGCGCCGGGCAGCTTCGTGAAGAAGCGGTTCGACGAGGCCTGACCGTTCGGCGGGACGCGCCGCGCGACGCGTTCCGCCGAACGGGTCGGAGACGATGGCCTCCGCCCCCCCCCCGGAAGGGACGCCCCGCCCGCCCGGGTCAGGACGCCGCCGGCGCGGAAACCGCCGCGGCCCGCGAACGGGCGGGCCGCTTCGGCCGGGCGGATTCGGGCGGGCGGGCGACGCGAAATGCGGCCGGCTCGTCCGCGAAGGGCGATGGCGGCGGGCCGTCTTCCTCGCCCTCCCGCCCCTATCCCCCCTCATCGTCGGTTCAGGGCGCCGCGGGCGGCCGAGGGCCGCCGGCGGCGCCTGCGGACAGGGCGCCGGCGCGGGCCGAACCCGGAGCGCGCGTCCCGCACGGGTTGCATCCCCGCATCGCTCCGCCACATCTTGAGGTCCGGAGAGACGCTGCCGGGAGTCGCGAACGCCATGACCTGCGCGAGCCTCGCGTCCGGGCCGGACGCCACGGGCGACCGCCCCGCCCCGCCCCCGCCCCCGCCGGATGCGGCGGCGGCGCTCGGCGCGCTCGGCCGCGACATCGCCGCCTGCCGCATCTGCGCCCCCCGCTTCGCCGCCACCCGCACCGCGCATCGCCCGCGGCCGGTGGTGCGGCTGTCCGCCACCGCGCGGCTGCTGATCGCGGGGCAGGCGCCGGGGGCGCGGGTCCATGCCTCGGGCCTGCCCTTCGACGACCGCTCCGGCGACCGGCTGCGCGACTGGATGGGGATCGGGCGCGAGACCTTCTACGACGCCGCCCGCATCGCCATCCTGCCCATGGGCTTCTGCTTTCCCGGCTACGACGCCAAGGGATCGGACCTGCCCCCGCCTCCGGTCTGCGCCGCGACCTGGCGGGCGCGGGCGCTGGCCGCCATGCCGCAGGTGGAGCTGACCCTGCTGGTCGGCGGCCATGCGCAAGTCTGGGCGATGGGACGGGGGGCGATGGGACGGGGGGCGACGGTGACCGGGCGGGTCGCGGCCTGGCGCGACGCCCCGCCGGGCGCGATCCCGCTGCCGCACCCGTCCTGGCGCAACACCGGCTGGCTGAAGCGCAACCCCTGGTTCGAGGAGGAGCTGCTGCCATGGCTGCGAGCCCGCGTCGAGGCGCTGACATGATCCGCCCCCGGTTCCCGTCTCCGCCCGGCTGGCCGGGCCTGGGCCTTGGGGCATGGCGTCTCGGGATGCGGCTGGCCCGCCATGGCGTCGGGCTGGGGCTGGGCCTGACGCTCGCGGCCTGCGCGCTGGCAGGGGGGCCGGCGAAGGCGCCGGTGGGGATCGGGGCCGCGCCCTCCCCCGCGCCCGGGGCGGGCATCGCGCCGCCGGGCGGGGCCGGCGACGACGGCGAGGCGCGGACCCTGGTCGTCGCCTCCGCGCCCGTGGGCGAGGCGGTGGGCGCGACGGCGGCGCCCGACCCGGCCGCCCCCGACCCCGCCTCCGGCCCCCGCGCCGACGCCCCCGGCGCCGCCCCCGTCGCGGGGCGGGAGGACGGCTGGCTGGACCTGCCCGCCGGCCGCCTCGCCCTGTCCCGCTGGCCGGTGGAGCGGCCCCGCGCCGTGCTGCTCGCCCTCCACGGCTACGGCGACTACGCCCCCACCACCTACGAGGCCGCCGCCCGCGCCTGGGCCGCGGCGGGGATCGAGACCTTCGCCTACGACCAGCGCGGCTTCGGGCGGAACCCGTCGAACCGGCGCTGGCCCGGCGCCTCGGCGCTGGTCGAGGATCTGGAGGCCGCCGCCGCCGCCATCTCCGCCATGCGCCCCGGCCTGCCCCTTTTCGTCGCCGGGCATTCCATGGGCGGGGGCGTGGCGCTGACCGCGGCGGGCGAGGGGCGGCTCAGGGACGTGCGCGGGCTGGTGCTGCTCGCCCCCGCGGTCTGGGGCGGTGACACGCTCAACCTGCTTTACCGCGCCTCGGCCTGGGGGATGGCCGCGGTGGCGCCGGACCTGCGGATCTCTCCCGCCGCCGCGCCGGTGCGTATCCTGCCCTCCGACAACATCCCGATGCTGATCGCGCTGGGCAGGGACCGGCTGCGCTTCGCCAACCCCTCACCGCGGGAGTTCATGGGGCTGATCCGGCTGATGGATCGGGCGGTGCTGGCCGCGCCGGGCGACCGGATCGACACGCTGGTGGTGATGGGCGCCAACGACGAGGTGGTGCCGGAAAGTTCCGTGCGGCGCGCCTACGACGCCTTGCCGGGCCCCAAGAGCTTCGACTATGTGCCGACCGGCTGGCACATGCTGCTGCGCGACCTGGAGGCGGGGCGGGTTCACGCCCTCGTGGCCGACTGGATCCTCGCCCGCGGCCTGCCGGCGCCTCCGCCGGAGGCCCATGAGGCGAAGGACCCGAGCTGACCATGACCGACGCATCCGCAGACCTTCCCGGGATCATGGCCGTCGCCGAGCCGGACGGCGAAACCCCGCTCGACCGCGCGCTGCGGCTGGCGGGGGGCGACGCGACCGACGGGCGGGCGGTGGACGCGCTGATGGGGGCGGAGCTGCTGCTGCTGCTGGAGGCCCCGATGCAGGGCGACAGCCTGCGCCCGGTGCTGCTGGAGCTGGAGGCGGGGCCGACCGCGCTGGCCTTCGACGCCGAGACCCGGCTCGCCGCCTTCGGGGGCGGCGCGGACTACGCCGCGATCAACGGGCTGGCGCTGGCAGGGATGCTGGGCGCGCAGGGGGTGAACCTGGCGGTGAATCCCGGCGTCGCGCCCTCGGAGCTGTTCCACGAGGCCGCGGCGCTGGTCTGGATGGCCGACGCCGCGGCGTCCGAGACCCGCGCGGAGGCCGCCCGCGTCGGCCGGCTGGGCCCGCCCCGCAGCGCGGGCGAGCCGCTGGTCGCCGCGCTCGACGGCCGGCTGGCGGCGCTGGCGGGCTACCTGGCCGAAGCCTGGCTGGTTGAGACGGCCGCGGCGGAGGCGGAGGGCGCCCCCTCGCTGCTGCTGATCCTGCGGGAGCGGCCGGGCCTGGACCTCGCCGGCAAGAAGGCGTTGGACGCGGCGGCGGAGGCGCGGCGGGAGGCGATGGTCACCGCCCTGTCCCGCTCCGCCCGGCTGGCGGCGCCGGAGGGGCCGGAACTGGCGGCGATGTTCGCCGAGGACGGCGCCCCGGCGCTGAGCGCGGCGCGGCGCTTCGGCCTGGGCTTCGAGCTGCCGGAGCCGGAGGCGCCCCGCGCGGCCGCGCCCAGCGCGCCCGGCATGGATCCCGACAAGCCGCCGAAGCTGCGCTGAGCGGGCGGGCCGGCGGGTTTTACGCCGCGAGGCCCCGGGTCAGGCCCGGGGCGATCCGCGCCGAACGGTGTTCAGCGATAGGCGTTCAGTGAAGCGGGCGCGACAGCCGGATCGGGCCGTTGGCGGACAGCGCGTCCACCGCCTTGCCCGACTGGGTGACGTGGATCAGCCCGTCGCGCTGCAGCCGGCCCGCGACCTCCCGCACCCGGGGCAGCAGGGGGCGCCAGTCGTCGGGGTTCAGATGGCGCGCGGCGTCCGAGGGGCAGAAGCTCGGCCCGAGCGACCCGCTGCGGGCGAGTTCCAGAAGCGTCTCCGCGATTCGATCGTCGGTGGTCGTCATTATGATTCGCTCCTCCCTTGGGGCCATCTTAACACGCGAGGCGCGGTCGCCTTGCGCGCGAACCTGCGTTCGACGCGGCCCCCGGCGCGCCCGCGTCTCCCCCGCGGCAAGGGGGCGGACACGGCGGCCGGACCCGTCATTTGGCGCACAACCCCCCTCAAGGCAAGCGTCGGGCGCATCACGACGCGGGCCGGAGGGCCGCTCGGGCATGGACTTCGCGGCCCGCGCGGTTAGGGTTCCCGGCGACGACGGGCCGTCCGGCCCGCAGGAACGACAGGGTGGAATTCATGGAAAAGTTCGGCGTTTCCCAGCCCGTGCTCCGCAAGGAGGACGTCCGACTTCTCACCGGCCACGGCCGCTATGTGGACGATATCGCGCCGGAAAGCGCGGCCCATGCGTTCTTCCTGCGCTCGCCCATCGCGCATGCCGAATTCGCCGCGCCTGACCTGAGCGCGGCCCGCGCCGCGCCCGGCGTGATCGGCGTTTACGCCGCCGGCGACCTCGACGGGAAGATGAAGAACTTCGTCAACGCCGGGGTGGTGAAGAACCGCGACGGCTCCAACGGCGCGGCCCCGACCCGCCCGATCCTGGCCACAGGCCGGGTGCGCTATGTGGGCGAGGCCATCGCCATCGTCGTCGCCGAGACCTTCGCCCAGGCCCGCGACGCGGCCGAGCTGATCGAGATCGACTTCGACGAACTGCCCGCCGCCTATTCGACCGCCGGCGCCTTCGAGGAGCCCGAGGTCCACCCCGAGGCCCCGAAGAACCAGGCCTTCGACTGGGCCTTCGGCGACGAGGCGGCGACCAAAGCCGCCTTCGAAAGCGCCGCCCACGTGGTCGAACTGCCGCTGGTCAACAACCGGGTCATCGCCAACCCGATCGAGCCCCGCGGCGCCTGGGCGGAGTGGACCGGCGAGCGGCTGCACATCTCCACCAACGGCCAGGGCGTGTGGAACCTGAAGGCCGAGATGGCCAAGAAGCTGGGGATCGAGGCCGACCAGGTCCGCGTCACCAACCCCGACGTGGGCGGCGGCTTCGGCATGAAGGCCTTCTCCTATCCCGAGCATTTCGCGGTGGGCTTCGCCGCCCGCGAGCTCGGCCGCCCGGTGCGCTGGATGTCGGACCGGGCCGAGGGCATGATGACCGACGCCATGGGGCGCGACCATGTCACCACCGCCCGCGCCGCCTTCGACAAGGACCTGAAGCTGCAGGCGATCTGGTTCACGGTGATCGCGGGGCTGGGCGCCTACAACTCCCCCTTCGGGCAGTACATCCCCTCCGAGGTCGCCAAGAACGTGCTGCCCGGCGTCTATGACGTGCAGGTGGGCCTGTTCGAGGTGAAGGGCGCCTATACCAACACCTGCCCGGTGGACAGCTATCGCGGCGCCGGGCGCCCCGAGGCGATCTACCAGATCGAGCGGCTGATGGAATTCGCCGCCGTGCAGCTGGGCGTCGAGCCCGCCGAACTGCGCCGCCGCAACTTCATCCCGCCCGAGAAGTTCCCCTACAAGACCCTCGTCGGCCAGCTCTACGACGTCGGCAATTTCGAGAAGGTCATGGACCGCGCCATGAAGGAGGCGGACTGGGCCGGCTACGAGACGCGCAAGGCGGCCTCGGCTGCCAAGGGCAAGCTGCGCGGCCGCGGCATGGCCACCTATATCGAGTCGATCCTCGGCGCCCAGAACGAGACCGCCAAGATCGAGTTCGCCGAGGACGGGGGCGTCAACCTCTATGTCGGCACCCAGTCCAACGGCCAGGGGCATGAGACGGTCTACGCCCAGATCCTGCACCAGCGCTCGGGCCTGCCCTTCGACAAGATCCGCATCGTGCAGGGCGACAGCGACCTGATCGCCAAGGGCGGCGGCACCGGCGGCTCCCGCTCGGTCACCATGCAGGGCAACGCCATCAACGCCGCCTCCGACGAGATGGTGGAGCGGTTCCGCCCGCTGGCGGAGGAGGAGCTGGAGACCGCCGCCGCCGACATCGTCTTCGCCGACGGCGCCTTCACGGTGGCCGGCACCGACAAGACCGTGACGCTGGAGAAACTGGCCGAAACCGCCCGCGCCCGCGGCATGGTCGAACTGCTGGTGCATGAGACGGAGAACGTGGTCCCCGGCCGCTCCTTCCCCAACGGCTGCCATATCGTGGAGCTGGAGGTGGACCCGGACACCGGATCGCTGGTCGTGGACCGCTACACCATCGCCGACGATTTCGGGCTGCTGATGAACCCGGTTCTGGCCATCGGCCAGGTGCATGGCGGCGTGGCGCAGGGGCTGGGCCAGGCGGTGACCGAGCAGGTGGTCTATGACGAAAGCGGCCAGCTTCTGACCGCGACCTTCATGGACTACGCCATGCCGCGGGCCGCGGACATGCCGGAGATGACCTTCTTCTCCGAGCCGACCCCCTCGACCGCCAACGCCATCGGCATGAAGGGCTGCGGCGAGGCCGGCACCGTCGGCGCGCTGGCCGCGGTGACCAACGCCGCGCTGGACGCGCTGAAGCCGGCGGGCGTGGGGCATGTCGACATGCCGCTGACCCCGCAGCGGGTCTGGTCCTGGCTCGCCGCCGCGAAGACGGCCGCCGAGTGACGCGAGCCTGGGGGGGCGCATGACGGGATTCTTCAGGCGCCTGTTCGGCGGCGGCGGCGACGACGCGGAGGGCGGGCGCAAACCCGCCCGCCATCCCCGCGGCTTCGACGCGCCGCTGGAGATCGACCTGCCGACCTACGCCATCGGCGACGTGCACGGGCGCGACGACCTGCTCGCGCGTCTGCTGGCCACGATCGAGGCCGACGCCGCCGGGCGCGGCTTCGGCCGTGACTGGCGGCTGGTGCTGATGGGCGACTACGTGGACCGGGGCGAAGGCTCCGCCCAGGTGCTCGCCCGGGTGCGCGGGCTTCTGGAAGGCGACGGCCCGGCGGGGGAGACCCACGCCCTGCGCGGCAATCACGAGGCGATGATGGCCGCCTTCGCCGAGGACCCCGCCGCCGGCCCGCGCTGGCTGCGCAACGGCGGGCTGCAGACCATGGTCAGCTACGGCGTGGGCGGGGTGGAGCTGACGCGGGAGGACGCGGACCTCACCGCCTCCGCCGCCGCGCTGGCCCGGGCCGCGGCGCCGGACCTGGCGATGATCGCCGAGCTGCCGGTGTTCCTGCGCTTCGGCACGGTGCTGTTCAGCCATGCCGGCGCCGACCCGGAGTTGCCGCCGGACCTGCAGTCGGAACGCACCCTGATCTGGGGCACGCCGCGTTTCTTTCAGGAGACGCGGCGCGACGGGCTGTGGTGCGTCTACGGCCACTACATCGTCGACGAGGCGCATGTGGCGCAGGGCCGGGTCGCCGTGGACACCGGCGCCTATCATTCCGGCGTGCTGTCCGCCGTGCGGCTGGAGCATGGGGCGGAGCCGGCTTTCCTGACCACCTGACCGGACCGCCTTGACGGGACATGCGGGGCGCGTCCCCCGCCCCTGCCGAACGAAACGGCCGCGCCTGGTGGGGCGCGGCCGTCGCGTTTTCCGGACCGGGTCCGGAGGATCAGTTGGCCAGGTTGCCGACCTGGGCGGCCTGGCTCAGCAGGCTCGGCGTCAGCTGGTTGATGACCCGGCTCCAGGTGGTGATCGGCTGCTCGGCCACGAAGATCACGTCGTTGGGCCGCATCTCGAACATCGCCGCGGTGGTCAGGTTGGCCACGTTGGAGGCGTTGAGGTGATAGGCGCTCACCCCGCCCGCCGCCACCGCCATGGGGGCGGCGTGCCGGCGCAGCACGTAGATCTCGCCGTAGTCGCCGTAATTGGTGTTGATGCCGCCGTTGTCGAACAGCATGTCGGCGAGGCTCTTGCGGGTCTCGAACGGCAGGGCCATGCGGCGGGGCGTGCGCACCTCGCCGGCCACGTAGACGTAGTCGCGGGCGACCGCGCCCAGCTCCAGCCGGCTCATGAAGGCCGACCGCTGCTCCGCCGACACCGCGCGGGATTCGGCGTTGCGCGAGATCTCATACTGCGCGCCCTGGATCCGCATCTGCTGAAGCTGCTGGCGAAGCTGCGCCTTCTGCAGCTCGAACTGGGCGATGGTGATGTTGAAGCGCACGTCGTCGATTTCGGCCTGGCGCTGGCGGAAGGCGAATTCCCGCTCCCGCAGCTCGAAATCGCGCAGCTGAAGCTGCTCGGTGAAATAGGCGCGGGCCTGGGTCAGGTCGTAGTCGGTGTCCACGAACACCGCGTCCCCGTCCTCCAGCAGCACGTCGCGCAGCGCGTCGTCGCCGTAGATGGCGCGCAGCGGGGCCTGGAACACCTGCCCGTCGCGGAACAGGCGCACCACGGTGTAGTCGAGGTCCTGGGCCTGCACGCCGCCGGCGAGCTGCAGCGCCTCGGACAGGAACAGCGGCTTGAGCGTGATCGGCGCGACCTTCGGCGTCGCCACCGCGCCGCCGATCGACACGCGCTGCGAGTTGAAGTCCGAGATCTCGAGGCTGAAGGACGGGTCGACCCCGCGGCTGACCAGCGCCTGGAAGATCGCGTCCTCCGCCTCCTCCAGCGTCGAGCCGGCGACGCGGATGCGGCCGACGTCGGGAATGGCGATGGCGCCGTCGTCCTGCACGATGTAGCCGCGGCGCGAGGTCTGGGCGTTCAGCAGGCTCGGCACGTCGTCGAGCGTCGCGCCCTGGGTGTTGGCCGACACCAGCAGCGTGTCGGAGATGCCGATCCGGTAGGGCGTCGGCTCCGACGGCGCGGGCAGCTTCACCTCGGCCGAGGCCGCGGGAGGCTGGAGCTGGGTGGCGGTGGGCGGCAGCGCCTCGGTCGAGATCGACACGTCGCCGGCCCCGCCGTAATTCGCGGCCGGGAGCGCCGGCATCGCGGTGGAAGCCAGCGCGACCGCGCCCGGCGGCGTCGCCGGCGTCGGGCGGAACACATCGGGCAGGCGGGCCGGAACATAGGAGTCCAGATTGGCCTCGGCCGCCGTTTCGAAGGTCAGGGGGATGACCTGGACATCGGTGGTGGCGCCGTCGGCGTCGGACCTCACGCTGCCGGTCTCGTAGACGGCGGGCGACGTGTAAACCAGCCCGCATCCCCCCAGCGCCAGTGCAGCGAGCAGGACGTTCACCCTCATATACCGAACCCCTTTTTTCGGCGACGCAGCATGACGGCGGAGCGCCGGCATGGCCGTCCCTTAGCATTCCATCCGCTTGTCGTTAAGGCGAAATTCCACCTGCGCGGATGTTAGCATTTGGTTGTGCGCATGCGACCGCATGTCCGCAATCAGGGTTAATCCAGACATTTCCGTTGAGTTTGCGACGTTTTGCGGGATACTTGGGGCTGTGTGGGATGCGGCGCCGGCTGAATCGACCGGAGTCGAAGGTAGTGTTCGGGCTTGTTCGCGAGCCTGCGGATACGGGGTGAGCATGAAGCATTTGCAGCCAGACGGGCAATTCTATGCTGCGGACGCGATAACGCCTGCGTCCGGGCCGTCTTTCGCCCGCGTCGTATATGAGACCGGCGGCAAGCGCGCGCTCGACCTGGTGCTGGCCATCGCGCTGGTTCCGGTTCTGGCGCCCGTGATCCTGGGCCTCGCGGCTCTGGTCTGGGCCAAGGACGGCGGCGCGCCGTTCTTCGGTCATACGCGCATCGGCCGCGGCGGGCGCAAGTTCCGCTGCTGGAAGATCCGCTCCATGGTGCTCGACAGCCAGGCCCGGCTGGAAAAGCACCTGGCCGAGAACCCGGCCGCCGCCATGGAATGGCGCGCGACCCGGAAACTGAACAACGATCCGCGCATCACCCGGGTCGGGGCCTTCATCCGCAAGACCTCGCTCGACGAGCTTCCGCAGCTGTGGAACGTGCTGCGCGGCGAGATGAGCTTCGTCGGCCCCCGCCCGGTGCCCGAGGACGAGCTGAACGAGTGCTACGGCTCGGCCCGCTCGGTCTACTGCTCGCTGCGTCCCGGCATCACCGGGCTGTGGCAGGTCTCGGGCCGCAACGACGTGTCCTACGCGCATCGCGTGTCCATGGATGTCGAGTATCTGCGCCGGATGGCGGTGGGCCTCGACCTGTGGATCATGCTGCGCACGGCGCTGGTGGTGGTGCAGCCGACCGGCAAGTGACGCCGCCTGGCGGTCCGGGCGCGCGCGTGTGAGCCGGGGGGCGAGCACGAGCGGACGGAGCGACGGGAGCCGATCCGCAAGCGACGCAGGGCCGCGCAGGTCCGGTCCTTTCCAAGGTTGAAAACGACGCGCCGCCGGGGCCATGGTCCCGGCGTCGTCATGTCGGGCAAGGAGTAACCGCGGATGCGCGTGGCCATCATCCACTACTGGCTGGTCGGGATGCGGGGGGGCGAGCGGGTGCTCGAACAGCTCTGCCTGATGTTCCCCGACGCCGACATCTACACCCATGTGGCCGACCCCGAGAAGCTGAGCCCCCTGCTGCGCCGTCACAAGATCACCGAGACCTTCATCGGCCGCCTGCCCGGCGCCAAGAAGCACTACCAGAAGTATCTCGCGCTGATGCCCCGGGCGCTGGAGAGCCTGGACCTGACCGGCTACGACCTGGTGATCTCGTCGGAAAGCGGCCCGGCGAAGGGGGTGATCCCGCCGCCCGACACGGCGCATGTCTGCTACTGCCATTCGCCGATGCGCTATATCTGGGACCAGTATCACGCCTATCGCGACGGGCTGTCCCTGCCGATGAAGCTCGCCTTCTCCTGGCTCGCGCCCAGGCTGCGGACCTGGGACGTGATCTCGTCCAACCGGGTGGACCAGTACGTCGCCAACTCCTCCTTCGTGGCGCAGCGGATCCGGCGCTGCTGGCGGCGGGATTCGGTGGTGGTGCATCCGCCGGTGGACCTGGAGGCCTACCAGCCCGCCCCCCTGCCCGGCCCGGACGCGCCCTACCTGTTCCTGTCGGAACTGGTCCCCTACAAGCGCGCCGACCTGGCGATCGAGGCCTGCGCCAAGCTGGGGCGGCGCCTGCAGGTGGTCGGCTCCGGCCCGGAGATGGAGCGGCTGAAGGCGATGGCCCCGGCGGGCGTCGAATTCCTGGGCCGGGTGCCGGACGAGCGGATGCGGGCGCTCTACCAGTCCTCGCGCGCGCTGCTGTTCCCGGGGGTCGAGGACTTCGGGATCGTGCCGCTGGAGGCGATGGCCTGCGGGCGCCCGGTGCTGGCCTATGGCCGCGGAGGCGCGCTGGACACGGTGGTGGACGGCGAGACGGGGCTTCTGTTCCATGAGCAGAGCGCCGCGGCGCTGGCCGACTGCATCGCCCGCTTCGAGGCGGAGCTGGAGCTCGGGCTCGACCCCGCGCGGCTCGCCGCCCATGCCGGGCGCTTCGGCGAGGCGACGTTCCGCGCCAATATGTGGGCCGCGATCCGCGCCGCCGCGCCGGGGCTGGGGCTGGCGGAGACCCCGCCGCCCCCGGCCGCCGTCGCCGCCTGAGGGCGGGGCCGGGGGATGCCCCCCGGACCCCCAGTCGGAACCGCGCCGCCCCTGCGGACATGACGACGCCCGCCACGGTCCCCCGCGGCGGGCGTTTCGCGTGTCCCCCGAGGGGCCGCCGGACTCACATGTAGTCGTATTCGTAGTAGGAATAGGACTCCGAGCGCAGGTCGTATTTGTTGAGGATCACGCCGGCCAGCGGCACGATCTCCGACAACTGCCGCTCGCAATCGTCGAGATTGCGGACCGAGGTGATGCCCGAGGCCGCGATCAGCAGCGCGCAGTCCGCATAGGCCATGAACGACATCGCGTCGTCGGAGGCGAGCAGCGGCGGCAGGTCGTAGATGACGATATCGGGCTGCAGCACCCGGTGCATGTCGTCCAGCGCCTTCTTGGCGTCCGGGTGCTGGAGCAGCTCGGCCGAGTGCCGGAAGCTCTGCGAGGTCGGGCCGATGGCGAGATTCTCGCCCAGGCGGATGAAGAACTCTTCCGGCCGCACGCCGCCC
This sequence comes from Pseudomonadota bacterium, assembly GCA_036154955.1. Classification (GTDB taxonomy): domain Bacteria; phylum Pseudomonadota; class Alphaproteobacteria; order Rhodobacterales; family Rhodobacteraceae; genus Albimonas. The sequence continues at coordinate 32,874 of JAYZWL010000123.1, forward strand.
ATCAGGTAGTCGCCCATCGACAGCTGGCTTTCCAGGCCGATGTTCTTGCGCACCTGCGGGCGCTTCAGGTCCACGTCGGCCAGGATGCAGCGGGTGTTGCGCTGGCGCGAGAAGCTGAAGGCCAGGTTGGTGGCGATCATGGTCTTGCCGCAGGACATGGTCGGCGAGGTGATCGCGATGGTCTTCCAGTTGTTGGCCTCCATCATGCGCAGGATCTTGGTGCGCAGGATGTCGAAGGGCACATGCGCCGGATCGTCCTTGGAGAAGGTGACCACCCGGTTGCGGGTCAGCACCTCCTCGTCCGGTTCGAGCTGCTGAAGCGCCAGCCAGCCGGGAGGCGTGTTGCGCTCGGTCAGTTCGGCGCGGACCGGCGGGCGCGGGTCGGCGAGGCCGACGCCTCCCTCGCGCGCTTCCTTGGCCCGGTTGATCGCCGCCTTGATGCGTTCCATTTCCAGCGCCTTTCTATGCGTGGCCAGGGCCGGACCCCGCGGCGCGCGCGGGGTCCGATCGGCTCACGACGGGATCAGAATTTCAGCCGGCTGCGCACCAGCTCCAGCAGGGCGTCGAGCTCGGTCGCCACCATCACCTTCTTCACCAGCAGATCCAGCGGCAGGTAATAGAGGTGCAGCAGCATCAGCCCGGTCAGGGCGCCGCCCACGGTCAGCACGGTGAGGGACCACTTCACCCGCGCGCGGCGGCGCAGCTCCTCATCGGTGTAGATGTAGGGGATCACCGCCAGCGGCTGCATCTCCAGCGCGTTGATGATGTCCGACGGACGGCGGATCGCCTTGTTGAGGAACTCCAGCAGCACGATCAGCGCCAGCCCGCCGCCGCCGCCGGCGCCGACGCCCATGGCGATGATCATGACGCGGTTGGGTTTGTCCGGCCGCTCGGGCACCACCGCCTCTTCGATGACCTCGAAGCGTTCGGCCTGCTGCTTGAGCTCCAGCTGCTCGCCGGTGGCCGACACCGCCAGCTTGGAGCGGGCGTCGGCGTATTGCTGCTGCAGGTTGCCGTAGTTGCGCTGCAGGGCGGCGAGCGCCATCTGGGTGTTCGGCGTCTCCCCGATCGAGCGCTGCAGCGAGGCTTCCTGCCGTTCAAGCTGGGTGGTCTCGTCGGCGATCTGGGACAGGCGGGTGTCGATCTCCTCGATCTGCTGGCGAACCCGCTTCATCTCGGTCTCGACCAGCTTCGAGGAGTGGTCGGCGAGCTGCGTCTCCAGGTCCTTGCGCTCCTGCTCGATGGCGCTGTCGAGCGCGGCGATGCGCGTGCGCAGGGCGCGGATTTCGGGGTGCTGGTCGGAGAGGAGGGCCGAGCGCAGCTCCAGCTCCCGGGTCAGCTGCTGCTTGATCCGCTCCGACTCGGTCAGCGGACGATCCTGGTCGGCGAGCGCGGAGGGGTTCTCCACCACTTCGAGCAGGTTCTTGCGCCGCTCCTGCAGGTTGGCGACCTCGCGGTCCAGAAGCTGAAGCTGCTGCTGCACGCGCTGAAGCTGGTTGGTGCGGAAATCCAGCGTCTCCGGCAGGGTGTCGCGGTTGGCGCGCTTGAAGTCGACCATCTCCGCCTCGATGGCGGTCAGCTCGCCGCCCAGGCGCTGGGTCTCCTGCTCGAAGAACTCGTAGGTGTCGGCGGCGCGGGCGGTGCGCAGCTTGAGGTTGTCCTCGAGAATGCGGGTCACGTATTCGCCCGCCACCCGCGCCGCCACCGAGGCGTTGGGCGAGGAGAAGGACACGTTGAACACCAGCGCCAGGCCGCTGTCGCCGCGGCGACGGGTGGCGAGCGAGTCGGCCTCGAAGCTCGACTGCTTGCGCATCTCCTCCACGATCTCGGTGGGCGACATGTCCCGGCGGTCGCGGAACACGTTGAATTCGGCCGCGATCTCCAGAAGGTTGTCGCGGGTCATCAGCCGCTGCTGGATCACGCGCAGACGCTCGGTCGCCGCGCTGTTGACGGTCGACTGCACCAGGGCCGTGGGGATCTGCTGGGATTCCACCAGGATCTTGGCCGAGGAGGTGTAGGCCGCCGGGATCAGCACCGCCGCCGCCGCGAAGCCCGAGAAGATCACCACCGCGGTCAGCAGGAACACCGGGAACCGGCGCAGCAGGACCGAGAGCAGGAAGCGGGGGTCGAGTTCGTTAGGCATGTCGGATCACAACGCTCTCTGTCGGGCGGGTCAGACCTGTCGGTCCCATACGCCATAAAACACGTTACGGTCGCCGTCGTCCTGCGCCGAAGACTCCTGCGGCTCCGACGACCAGCCGGGCGCGTCGCCGGACGTGCCCGCCGCGTCGCCGGTCCCGGCGCCCTGGTCGCCGCCCTGCCCGGCGTCGGGCGCCGGCCAGGATCCGGCGGCCACGGGCGGCAGGGCCATGGTCAGCGCCTCGTCCACGCGGAACATGCCGGAATGGCGCCGGTCCTCCAGCACCTCCCGCACCAGCGAGGCGTCGACCACCGGCCGCTCCTCCGAATAGGCGTAGACCAGCGCGTAGTCGCAAAGCTGGTTGATCAGCCGCGGGATGCCGCGCCCGGCGACGTGGATCATGGCGCGGGCCGCGGCGTCGATCACCTCCCGCGACGCGCCGGCATGGGCGAGGCGGTGCAGGATGTAGGCGTCGCTCTCCTCCGCCGTGAAGGCGCGGAGGTGGAAATCCGAGGCGATGCGCTGCGCGAACTGCTGAAGCACCGGCTGGCGCACCAGTTCCCGCAGCTCCGGCTGGCCGACCAGGATCAACTGCAGAAGCTGGTCCTTGTCGGCGTTGATGTTCGAGAACATCCGCAGCTCCTCCAGCGCCAGGGGCGAGAGGTTCTGGGCTTCGTCGAAGATCAGCGCGGTGCGCCGCCCGGCGGCGTATTCGTCGATCAGGAAGTCCTGGAACTGGCGGAACAGCGCCACGTAGCCCAGCCCCGGCTCCACCGGCTGGCCGAGCGACATCAGCACCCAGTGCAGCAGCTCCCCCCGGTCGCCCTGGGCGTTGGAGATCAGCCCGACCGAGAAGTCGGCGGGGATGTCGTTGAGCAGCTTGCGCACCAGCGTGGTCTTGCCCGACCCGATCTCGCCCGTGATCATGGTGATCGGCGCATGGGTGGCCATGCCGTATTCCAGCATGGTGTAGGCCTTCTGGTGCGGACCGGACCAGAACAGGAAATCCGGATCCGGCAGCAGCGAGAACGGACGCTCCCTCAGCCCGAAGAAGTCGTCGTAGAGCCGGGTCAGGTCACGCATGCCGCGCCCCCCCGGAACGGGAGGGCGCGGCGGACCGGACGATGCTGTCGCGCAGCGCCGTCACGGCTGCTTCTGCCCGGGTTTGGCCGACGCCTTGTCGCGCTCCGCCTCCAGCACGTCGATGCGCTCCAGCACCTCCTGGGCGCGATCGAGATGCGAGAAGTTCACCTGCTCCGACAGGGTGATCGCCCGCTCGATGCGGTTGCGGGCCTGGCTGAACTCGCCGTTCGCGGCCAGCACCACGCCCAGGTGATACTGCACCAGCGGATTGGTCGGCAGCTGCTCGGCCGCCCGCCGCAGCAGCGGCAGCGCGTCGGCCGAGGATCCGGTGAGGTGCAGCAGCCATGCGTAGGTGTCCGTCAGGTAGGGCTGGTCGGAGCCGCGGAACCGCTTGGCGATGTTGAACGCCCGGTCCAGCTGCTCCGGATCCGAGGCGCGGTGGTCGGCGAGAAGGCTCGCGAAGTTGTTGGCGACGACGGTCGAGGACGGGCGCTGCTTGTACAGATCCTCGTAGACCTCGATGGCGTCATCGTACTTGCCCTCGTATTCCAGCTGCATGGCCTGGGTCAGCCGCAGCGACACGTCCTGGTCATTAAGCGTCAGACCCTTCCGAAGGGTTTCCGTGACCTGCGCTTCCTTGCCCATGGAATTGTAGATGCGCGCCAAGCTGGCATAGGCGGCGGCGTTGCCGGGCTCCACCTCGATCGCCTTCAGAAGGTCGGCCTCGGCCTCCTCCATATGGCCGCGGCCCGACAGGATCGAGGCGCGCAGCACCAGCGCGGTCACGTCTTCGGGATAGGTTTCCAGCCGCTTGGTCAGGTAGCTTTCCGCCCGGTCGATGTCGCCGCCGGCCAGCAGGGCACGCACCAGGGCGATGACGCCCGTGGAGTCGGTCGCCTTGGAGTCGTCCACCACGCCTTCGAGGATGTCGGCGCTCTCGGAGAACTTGCGCTGCCCGAGCGCGGCCGCGGCCAGCAGCCGGTCGGCCACCGCGTCCTTGGGGTCGATGACCTTCAGTCGGCGGGCGATCTGCTCCGCCTCCGACCAGGACTGCTTGCGCAGCTTGAGCTGGGCCATGGCGACCAGCAGGTCGCGGCTTTCGCCCCGCTTCTTGAGCGCGTCGTTCATCACGCTCTCGGCCACGTCGGGCTTCTGGGCGGCGATCAGCGCCTCCGCGTAGCGCAGGGTGATGGGCAGGTCGTAATTCGACTCGTTCATCGCCTGCGCCAGCCGCTCCAGCGCCAGTTCGCGCTGGCCGTTGCGGTCATAGGCGGCGGCCAGCGACAGCATCAGCTCCACATCCTTCGGCGCCACGTCGAGCGCCGAGCGAAGGTCGCGGATCGCGGCGTCGTTCTCATCCGTCGCGAGGAAACGCTGGGCGCGAAGCTGCAGCGCCTTGGCGTTCTTAGCGTCGGAGGCGATCACCGCGTTCAGAAGTTCATCGGCCTTGGCGAAATCCTCGTGCTTGATGAACAGCTTGGCGCGCTCCAGCCGGGCCTTGTTCTGGTCGAGCCCGGTGCGCTCGGCGATCATCTTGTCGAGCCGGGCCGCGGCCGCGTCCTCGTCGCCTTCGCGCAGGTCGAGCGCCGCGATCGCCAGTTCGTATTCCACCAGCGGGTCGTCGCCGGAGGCCAGCCGCTCCAGCTCCTCCCGCGCCTTGGCGGGGCCGTGCAGCGCGTTGACGAACCGCGCCACGTCCAGCGCGCGCTGGAAGTCGCGCGGGTTGTTCGCGGCGATGGCCCGATACTGGTCCTCCGCCTTGTCGTACATGTTCTTGAACACGTACCAGCGGGCCAGCGCCTCGCGGAACTGGTCGGTCCGGGGGTAGTGCTCCACCAGCCGTTCGAGCTGCGGACCGATGGCGTCGGTCATCTCCAGCTTTTCGAGCACGCCGAGCCGCACCACGTTCAGGCTCAGGTCGCCTTCGGCATGCTTCAGCCCTTCGTCGAGCAGCGCCAGCGCGCCCTCGTTGTCGCCGCTGTCGATCCGGTCGGCCACCAGCACCAGGCGGGTGGTGATGTTGTCGGGGATCTTCTCGATCACCTCGCGGGCGACCTTCACCGCCTCCTCGCGCTTGCCGCGCTTGTAGTCCACCGAGGCCTTGATGCCGAGCACCCGGGGGTTCTCCGGGTCCAGCGCGTAGGCGGCGTTCACGAAACGCTCCGCCTCGTCGAGCTGGTTGGCGACCAGCATGATCTCCGCGATCTCGATGCGGGCGCCGAGATGCTTGGGATCGAGCTCCGCGGTCGAGCGGAACTGGCCGAGCGCGCCGCGGATGTCGTTGCGGGACTTCAGGAACAGGCCCAGCTCGTAGCGCGCCTCCGCGTGGGAGGGGTCGAGCTTGACCGCGTTGCGGAACTCCAGCTGCGCCTTCTCGGGTTCGCCCTGCGCCAGCAGCTCCATGCCGCTTTCGTAGTGCCCCTGGGCCCGCTCTTCGCCCGAGTCGCAGGCGGCGAGTCCGAACGCGGCGAAGGCGAGGAAGGCCGCCGTGAACGCGTGAGCGCGAAATGTCATACCTGTCTCATCCCCTGGGCCAGTCGTTTCCGACCGCCTGCGCGGCCCCCACCGCCGCATGGCTTTCACGTCGCTCCGCGCGCCCGGGCGTCTGGCGGAGCCCCATCTCGACCGATGCCCCCCCCGGAAGGCGCGCTCCGAATCGTCTCGATGAACGGTCCGAGGTTTAACGTGTCTAGGCCCGCGAATCCAAGTCGAAGTAATGTTATCGACCTGCAACCGCGACGATTCCCGCCGCCGAGCGGCGCCCGAAACCGACCTGAAAACGCGATGCCCGCGCGGCGCGGCGGAATTCGCGGCCCATCATCGCCAGCGCTTCGGGATCGCGGGCGGCCGGTCGGCGCGAAACCGGCGACGCGCAACGGACTGTTCGAAAAGCGTTGTTTCCGCACGCGCGCGTCCTTGCGCGAAAAGCGCGGAAAAGGCGCGAAAGCGGATCGCCTTTATTTCGCCGCGCGGATGAACGCGAAAGCCGGCGCCGCCGCTCAGGGCAGCAACGAGAAATCGCGCCGAAGCGTCACGCTCACCCGATGCGAGGTCGGCTGCCCGTCGCCATCCTCGATCCGGAACACGTATCCGAAATCGGCGCTGGTCTGTTCGGTCAGCCGATAGGACAGCCCGGCATTGGCGGAATAGGCGGTTTCGGACCCGCCGCGGTCCTCGGTATAGGCGGCCGCGAGGCCGGCGCGGGCCGAGGTCAGGCTGTTGACCTCGATCGAATAGCCCCCCTTCACCGAATACCGCGTGATGTCGTCGCCGCCGGTCGAGTCGCCGAGCGGCGTCTGCAGGCTCGCCGCCGCGGAGGCGTTGAGCGACTGGGTCGCGTCGATGCGGCGGGTGAAGGCGGCGCCGAAGCTGGTGACGTTGGACGTCACCCCGTCGTCCGAAGGACGGGTCGAGTTGGACAGCGACAGCCTGAAGGACGCGGGCCCCGTCACGTATTGCGCCCCCAGCGAGGCCCGGATGCCCGGCGTGACCTCCGACGACCGCCCCCCGCCGGACAGGAAGTTGACGCTCGGCCCCAGCGAGGCGTTGAAGGTCTGGTTCGGCGTGCGGGCGTAGCCGATGCTGGGGGCGATGAACAGGCTGACCGAGTCGCGCTCGTTCGACTCGTCGGTCTTGATGACGGTGACGCCGGTCGAGATCCCGCCGTTCCAGGACGACGAGACGTTGCGCGACCATCCCGCCCCGAAATCCAGGGTGGTGGAGGGGGAGAAGCGCCCGCCGGTGTCGTCCAGGAAATCCACCCGCTGGGCCGACGTGTTGAAATCCAGCGTCTCGTTGGGGGTGACCTGATAGCTGTAGGCGGCCCCGATCGAGAAGGCGCCGCGCAGCGTGTCGTCGTTGCGGTTCACGAGGCCGACCACGGGCTCGACGTCCGGATCCTCGACGTCGGGATCCCCGGGATCGCCGGGCAGCAGCACGAAGCTGGTCGAATCGAACTCCACCGGCCGCACCGAGCCCGAGAAATTCAGCGTCAGGCTGCGGTCGGAGCGCAGCCGCTGCCAGCTCCCCGACACGCTGGGGAACAGGCCGGCGATGTTGTCGTTGACGTCGCCCGTATAGGCGGCGTAGCGCAGCCCGCCGCGCAGGCTCAGCGTGTCCGCTCCGGCGCGGTCGGCATAGGCGAGGTTGACCGAGGTCTCCGACCCGAAGCCGCCGTCGGCGCCGGGGTCGAGCTGGAAATTGGTGTCGCCCACCACCCGCTCCGAGATCGAGCCGGTCAGCACCCGGTCCCCGGCATAGGCGGCGGCGGCCAGCAGCCCGGCCGCGCCGGCGGCGGCCCCGGCGGCGAGCCGGGCGCGGCGGCGGGCGGACCCGGCCCGGAACTCGGACCCGAGATCGGGGCGGGCTCCGGCGGAGCGTGCGGGGAATCGGCTGCTCATCATGCGGTCCCGTCCAGCGTCGCGAAGGCGCGCCGGCTCAGTCGAACAGGCCGCGCTCGGGGGCGAAGATCACGTCGTCGGGCAGGATCTCGATATCGCCTTCCAGCGGCAGCCCTTCCTCGAACCGCTCGTAGTTGAAGACATGCACCGTCTCGACGCCGTTCTCGTCCTTGCGCCGCAGCAGGATGCGGTCCTTGGCGGCGAAGGGGGTCGGCCCGCCGACCATGGCGATGGCGGTGAGAATCGTCAGCTTCTCCTTGGTCTCGATCCGGCCGGCGCTGCCGAAGGCGCCGACGACGTAGAAGGCGTAGGTCTCCTCGGCCATCAGCTCCTCGCCCAGGATCGGCGCGAGACCGACCACCGAGACGGTGACCGTGGGCGGGATCTGGAAGCCGCGCGACAGCCGGTCCCGCAGGGTCCGCTCCACCTGCTCGGGCGAGTTGCCCGCCGCCATGATGGTGCCGGCGATGGGCATGGAGATCCGGCCATCGGGGCGCACCAGCACCCGGCGATTGAGATTCTGGTCTTCGAGCACCGTCACCGACAGCGTGTCGCCCGGGCGCAGCGAGTAATAGGACGACCCGCTGGACGAGGCCGCGAGCTCGGCGGCGGTGGCGGCGGAGCTTTGCGAGCTTTCATCGGCGGCCGGATCGGACTGCGCATGGCCGGCGGGTGCGGAGAACAGCAGCGCGGCGGCCAGGGCCGACGCCAGAAAAGCAAACCGTGACAAGATCTCGCCCCTCTCTCTTCGGATCTGGCTTGAACAAGTTTCTGAACCATGAAGCCCGCATTCGCCACCGTTAATTGCGCCGAGGCCGCGACCTCGGGGGCGGAGGCGGGGCGGCGTGGCCCAAACGCCGCACCTGACGGGGGTCCGACGCGGCGTCGCGGAGAATCATCGTCCGGGCCCCTGACGGTTCCGCTAATATCGACAGGGTTCCGATGCGCGGAATAGCATCGTCCGCGACTCCCGCCACCCCCTGCGGAACCCGCCGAATTCGCCGTTGATTCAATCTTAACGGGATGAATTCATGTTGTGATGAATCGGATTCTGTGAGAGAACCCGTTAAGGAATGGTTCAGGCGGTATCGTGGGGATGCCGGCTGCCAGACGATGCCGGGGCGTGTGTTGCCCCGGGCTTCGTTCCGGAACGGGGATTCGGGGGTTTGCCGAGCATGATTCACGACAGTTCGCTGCAGCGCGCGTCCAAGGGCGCCGGAGGCGAGGTCACCGCCATCGCCGGGTTCGGCGCCGCGGGCTGGTACGCCGCCCATGGCAAGCGCGTGCTCGACCTCGCGCTGCTGGCGCTGGTCGCGCCGGTCGCCGCGCCGCTGGTGCTGCTGCTCTGCCTGCTCACCCGGTTCGACGGCGGCCCGGCCCTTTACGCCCAGCCGCGGGTCGGACGCGGCGGGCGGCTGTTCCGGTGCTGGAAGATCCGATCCATGGTCGTCGACGCCGACGACAAGCTGGAAGCCTATCTCCAGTCCTGCCCCGAAGCCCGGGTCGAGTGGGACCGCGACCAGAAGCTGCGCCATGACCCCCGCGTCACCGCCTTCGGCCATTTCCTCCGCTCCACCTCGCTCGACGAGCTGCCGCAGCTGTGGAACATCCTGACCGGCGAGATGTCCTTCGTCGGCCCCCGCCCGTTCACGCCGAACCAGATCGAGCTGTATCGGGGCGTGAGCTATTACAGCCTGCGTCCCGGCCTCACCGGCCCCTGGCAGGTGGGCGAGCGCAATCACACCAGCTTCGGCGCCCGCGCGGCCTACGACACCAGCTACGCCCGCGACCTGAGCCTGGCGCATGATCTCGGCATCCTGCTGCGCACCGTGCGGGTGGTGCTCTGGCGCACGGGACGCTGAGACGGGCGCGCTGAGACGGGGGCGCTGGCGCCTCTCCGAGGCCCCCGGGCCGCTTGCGATCTTCGACGGACGACATCGACGCCGCCTCGCCCCCCGCGAGGCGGCGTTGTTCGTGGCGCGCGGCCGAGGCGCGGGCGGGGAACGGCGCCCGGCCGGAAGGGGACGGACCGGGCCGCCGTCCGGGTTGCCGCAACGGCGGCGCGCATCGATGCGGATTTGCTGTTGCGGCCCCCTTGCGCCGCCCCGCGAATCTCTGTAACTCACCGCTCACCGACGGACGCGGGCGTAGCTCAGGGGTAGAGCATAACCTTGCCAAGGTTAGGGTCGTGAGTTCGAATCTCATCGCCCGCTCCAACGGTCTCCCAATATCGACAGGATGTTAGGCGTCACCCTCCTCGGGGCGGCGACGGCGCGCGCCGGTCCGCCGCAGGCCCGGCGCGTCGCGCGGGGGTTGCGTGCCGAACCACATGTCGATATGTCATGAAATATGGACAGAATTGACGCCCTCGCCGCCTTCGCCGCCCTTGGACAGCCGGTCCGGCTGGACGTGTTCCGCCTGCTGATCCAGGCGGGCGAAGACGGCCTGCCCGCCGGCGACATCGCCGGGCGGCTCGACGTGCGGCACAACACGCTCTCGGCCAATCTCGCCGTGCTGCTCCAGGCCCGGCTGGTGCGCAACCGGCGCGAGGGGCGCACCATCCGCTATTTCGCCGATCTCGACGGGCTGCGCCGCCTGCTCGGCTTCCTGCTGGAGGACTGCTGCGGCGGCCGTCCGGAGATCTGCCGCCCCCTGATCGACGAGATCGCCTGCGCCTGCTGACGCGCAGGCCCCACGCCCGCGAGGAAACCCACGCATGACCGACGCCTCCGCCCCGCCCCCCGGCGGCCTGGGACTGTTCGAGAAATGGCTGACCGTCTGGGTCGCGCTGGCCATGGCCGCGGGCCTGGCGATGGGCGAGGCCGCGCCCGGCCTGTTCGGCGCCCTCGCCGGATGGGAGGTCGCCTCGGTCAACCTGCCGGTGGCGGTCCTGATCTGGGCGATGGTCTGGCCGATGATGATCGGGGTCGACTTCGGCGCGATCTCCGGCGTGTGGGCGCAGCCTCGGGGGCTGGCCATCACGCTCGCGGTCAACTGGCTGATCAAGCCCTTCACCATGGCGGCGCTGGGGGTGCTGTTCTTCCAGCATGTCTTCGCCGGCCTGATCGACCCGCAGGAGGGGCGGGAGTGGCTGGCCGGCCTGATCCTGCTGGGCGCCGCCCCCTGCACGGCCATGGTCTTCGTCTGGTCCAGCCTGACGCGGGGCGACGCCAATTACACGCTGGTCCAGGTCAGCGTGAACGACGTCATCATGGTCTTCGCCTTCGCCCCCATCGTCGCCCTGCTGCTGGGCGTGGGGGAGTTCGAGATCCCCTGGGGCACGCTGCTGCTGTCGGTCGGGCTATACGTGGTCGCGCCGCTGCTGGCGGGGATCGCGATGCGCGCCCGCCTGATGCGCCGGGGCGGCGCCGCGGCGGTGGACGGGTTCCGGGAACGGCTGCGCCCGGCCTCGGTGGGCGGGCTGATCCTGACCGTGGCGCTGCTGTTCGGCTTCCAGGGCCCGGTGATCCTCGACCGGCCGCTGGCCATCGGGCTGATCGCGGTTCCGCTGCTGATCCAGTCCTACGGCATCTTCTTCGTGGCCTACCTGGCGGCCCGCGCGCTGAGGGTTCCCTTCGCGGTCGCCGCCCCCTGCGCGCTGATCGGCACCTCCAACTTCTTCGAACTGGCGGTGGCGGTGGCGATCAGCCTGTTCGGGCTCGGCTCCGGCGCCGCGCTCGCCACCGTGGTCGGCGTGCTGGTGGAGGTGCCGGTGATGCTGTCGCTGGTGGCCTTCGCCAATCGCACGAAGTCCTGGTTCCCGGTCGAAGGAGGCCGCGCATGACCGTCACGATCTTCCACAACCCCGCCTGCAGCGCGTCGCGCCGGGCGCTGGCGACGATCCGGGAGGCGGGGGTGGAGCCGGAAATCGTGCTCTACCTCAAGACCCCGCCGGACCGGGCGCGGCTGGAAGGGCTGATCGCCGCCATCGGCCTGCCGGTGCGAGAGATCATGCGGGCCAGGGAACCGGCCTACGCCGCGCTGGGCCTCGGCGACCCGGCCGTGACCGACGCGCAGCTGGTGGACGCGATCCTCGCCCACCCCGTCCTGCTCAACCGCCCGATCGTGGAGACGCCGCGGGGAACCCGCCTCTGCCGCCCGGCGGAGGTCGCGCTGGACCTGCTCGACCCGCCCGCCACCGACGACCGGGAGACGCCGCGATGACCGACGCGCCGGACACGCTGCCCGCGCTCGACCCCGCCTTCGTGCAGGCGATCGACCCGGCCGCGCTCGCCGCCCCCGGCGATCCCGGCCATCCGCCGCGGATCCTGCTGCTCTACGGCTCGCTGCGGGACCGCTCCTTCTCCCGCTTCGCGACGGAGGAGGCCGCCCGGCTGCTGCGCCGCTTCGGCTGCGAGACCCGGAGCTTCGACCCGACCGGCCTGCCCCTGCCCGACGGCGCCCCCGCCGACCACCCGAAGGTGGCGGAGCTGCGGGCGCTGGCCACCTGGGCGGAGGGGATGGTCTGGTGCTCCCCCGAACGCCACGGCGCGATGACCGGCATCATGAAGGCGCAGATCGACTGGCTGCCGCTCAGCCTCGGCGGGGTCCGGCCCACGCAGGGCAAGACGCTGGCGGTCATGCAGGTCTGCGGCGGATCGCAGAGCTTCAACGCGGTCAACCAGCTGCGGGTGCTGGGGCGCTGGATGCGGATGGTCACCATCCCCAACCAGTCCTCCGTCGCCAAGGCCTGGGACGAGTTCGACGCGGACGGGCGCATGCGCCCCTCCCCCTATTACGACCGCATCGTCGACGTGATGGAGGAACTGACCCGCTTCACCTGGATGATCCGCGGCCGCTCCGACGCGCTGACCGACCGCTATTCCGAACGCCGCGAAAGCGCGGCGGCCCTGTCGAAACGGGTCAACCAGAGCCGCCTTTAGCGCCGCGGCGAGACCTTTGGCTGACTGGGCGCCCCGGGCTTGACCCAGGGCCTCCTGAGCCAACCGTCCCGCCGGAGGCCCCGGGTCAGGCCCGGGGCGCGCCGACCGTCAGGCGCGGCGCCGAGCGCAGGCTCAGAGCTTCGCTTCCAGCGCGGCGATGCGGGCGGAGAGGGCCTCGTTCTCCTCCCGCGCCTTGGCGGCCATGTCGCGGACCGCGTCGAATTCCTCGCGGGTCACGAAGTCGTTGTCGGCCATCCAGCGCTCGATCCAGCCGCGGAAGGCGGTCTCGGCCTCGGCGCGGGCGCCCTGGGCCACCCCGGCGGCGGAGGTCATCAGGCGGGACAGGTCGTCGAAGAACGGGTTGCGGGTCTGCATCGCGGCGCTCCTGGCGCTGTCGCAACGTCACGGCGGGACGGGGCGACGGGTTGCGGGATCTCTTGCGTTCAACATGGCGCGTCGGCGCGGGTTTCGCCACCTGCCGTCCCGACGCGGCCGCACGCGGCCGGCGCGAGAACCCCTCCTTGCGCCGGCCGCTTGCGGCGCTAGGCTGACCGCCCCGATCCGCCGCGAAAGGCCCTGCCGATGACCGATCCCGCCCTTCCCGCGCTGCCCGAGGCCGAGCGCCTGGCCGAGCCTGCGGAGGCCGCGGCCGCGATCCCGCTGCGCCTCGTGCCCGCCGAAGGGGCGGAGGCCGCGCTCGCCGCCCTGCCCGCGGCGCAGGCGGCCTGGGCGGCCGCCACCGGGTTCAAGGGAACGCTGGGGCAGACCTGCCTGCTGCCCGCCCCGGACGGGACGCTCGCCGCCGTGCTGTTCGGCTGGGGCGACGCGAAGGCGCGGGCGCGCAGCCGTTTCGACATCGGCCGGGCGGCGGAGAGCCTGCCGGCGGGGACCTACGCGCTCGACGCCGCCGCGGCGCCGGGGGCGGAGACGGAATCGGCGCTGGGCTGGCTTCTGTCGCGCACCCGCTTCACCCGCTACAAGGCCGCCTCCCTGCCCGACGCCCGGCTCGCGGCGCCCGCCGGGGTGGACGCGGGCGCGGTGCATCGCATCGCCGACGGCGTCGCCCTGACCCGCGCCCTGATCGACACCCCGGCCGAGCATATGGGCCCCGCCGACATCGAGGCCGCCGCCCGCGCGCTGGCCGCGGCCCATGGCGCCTCGGTCTCCGTTGTGACGGGCGACGCGCTGCTGGAGGCGAATTACCCGATGATCCACGCCGTCGGCCGCGCCGCCGCGCCGGGGCGCGAGCCGCGGCTGATCGCGCTGGACTGGGGGCCGCAGGACGCGCCGGCGGTGACGCTGGTCGGCAAGGGCGTGGCCTTCGACACCGGGGGGCTGAACCTCAAGCCCGGATCCTCCATGGGCCTGATGAAGAAGGACATGGGCGGCGCGGCGCAGGCGCTGGGGCTGGCGCGTATCGCCATGGCCTCCGGCCTCAAGGCGCGGCTCAGGGTGCTGATCCCGGCGGTGGAGAACGCGGTCTCCGCCGCCTCCTTCCGGCCGTCGGACGTGCTGACCTCCCGCAAGGGGCTGACGGTGGAGATCAACAACACCGACGCCGAAGGCCGGCTGGTGCTGGCCGACGCGCTGGCCCGCGGCGACGAGGACGCGCCGGAGCTGATGCTCTGCTTCGCCACCCTCACCGGCGCCGCCCGCGTGGCGCTGGGGGCGGAGCTTCCGCCCTTCTACACCGATGACGAGGCGCTGGCCGCCGCCCTCGCCGCCGCCTCGACCGAGATGCGCGACCCGATCTGGCGCCTGCCGTTCTGGCCGGGCTACGAGGCGCAGATCGAGCCGGGGATCGCCGACCTCGACAACGCCCCCTCCGGCGGCATGGCGGGCTCGATCACCGCCGCCCTGTTCCTGCGGCGCTTCGTGGAGCGGGCCGGCGCCTTCGCCCATTTCGACGTCTACGGCTGGACCCCCGCCGCCCGCCCCGGCCGCCCCAAGGGCGGGGAGGCGCAGGCGATCCGGGCCTGCTGGGCCGTGCTCTCCGCCCGCTACGGGACCGCCGCCTGATGCCCGACCCGGCCCGCGACCCCCGCCTCACGCCCGCCCGCCCCGACCTCGCCGCCGAACGGCTGCGCGGGGAGGTGGAGGCCGCCCGCTACGCGACCCCGGTGCGGATGCGGGTGACGCTGGGGGTGGCCCCCCTGCGCTCCCGCCCCGGGGCGAAGGGGCTGGCCTCGGAACTGGTCTACGGGGCGGAGTTCGAGGTCTACGAAAGCGCCGGCGGCCTCGCCTGGGGGCAGGCGACCCGGGACGGCTATGTGGGCTACGTGCCCGCGGGGGCGCTGGAAGCGGCCAACGGCCCGCCCACGCACCGGGTGACCGCGACGCTCTCGCACCTCTATCCCGGGCCGGATCTGAAGACCGCGCCGCTGACGCCGCTGCCGATGAACGCCCTGCTCAGCGGCACGGTGGAGGGGGGCTGGCTGGTCACCCGCCGCGGCTGCGTGCCCGCGCAGCATGTCGCCCCGGCCGACGAGGCCGCGGCCGACTGGGTGGCGGAGGCGGAGCGTTTCGCGGGAACCCCTTACCTCTGGGGCGGCGGCTCGGCGCTGGGCATCGATTGTTCGGGGCTGGTGCAGGCGGCGCGCTGGGCGGGCGGCTTCGACTGTCCGCGGGATTCCGACATGCAGGCGGGTTGCGGGCGGGAGGTCGCGCAGGCCGACCTGCGCCGCGGCGACCTGGTGTTCTGGCGCGGACATGTGGGGGTGATGCTGGACGGCGCGCGGCTGCTGCACGCCAACGCCCATCACATGGCCTGCGCGGCGGAGCCGCTGGCCGGCGCCATCGACCGCATCGCCGCCGGCGAATACGGCCCCCCCACCGGGTTCCGCCGGCTGGACGGCTGAGGCGGCCCCCGCTTCCCCGCGATGCGTTCCGGACGGGCGCCCCGGGCTCGACCCGGGGCCTCGCGCCATCCGCCCGCGCGAGGCCCCGGAGCAGGTCCGACGCGCGCGGCCCCCGCGACGCCTGACGTCCTGCGCGGTCTCAGGCCCCCCACCCCTCGGCGCCCTCCCTCGGCGTCCCCGCCCCTTGCGCATCGCGCGGCGATCGCGCTTTGTGCGGCGCGCCCCTCGCGAAACTCCCCGAAAGGCCGCCCGATGTTCGAGGCCCTGCCCCCGCCCGAAACCGACCCGATCCTGGCCCTGATGGCCCGGTTCCGCGCCGATCCGCGGCCCGACCTGGTGGATCTCGGCCCCGGCGTCTATCGCGACGAGACCGGGGCCACCCCCGTCTTCCGCGCTGTGAAGGCGGCGGAGCTGAGCATGGCGGAGGCGCTGGCCACCAAGACCTATGTGGGCCTCGCCGGCGACCTGGAGTTCTGCCGGCTGCTGGGGGCGGAGATCCTCGGCCCCTCGCTCGCCCCGCGCGCCGCCGCCTGCCAGGCCACCGGCGGCTCGGGCGCGCTCTTCGTGCTGGCCCGCCTGCTGCGCGCCGCCCGGCCGGACGCGGTGGTGCACATGCCCGCCCCCACCTGGCCCAACCACCCCGCGCTCTTCCGCGGCGTGGGGCTGGCCACGGCCGAATATCCCTATGCCGACCGGGCGATGCGGGGCCTCGACTTCGACGCGATGGCCGCGCGGCTGGAGACGCTGGGCCCCTCCGACGTGGTCCTGCTGCACGGCTGCTGCCACAATCCCACCGGCATGGACCCCGCCCCCGCCCAATGGGCGGAGATCGCCGCGATCTGCGCCCGCCGCGGCTGGATCCCGCTGATCGACATGGCCTATGCCGGCTTCGGCGAGGGCTGGGAGGCCGACTGCGCGGGCATGCGCGGCCTGATGGAGGCCGCGCCCGAGGCGCTGGCCGCCGTCTCCTGCTCCAAGAATTTCGGGCTCTACCGCGACCGGGCCGGGGCGGTCTTCGCCACCGTGGACGACCCCGCCCGCCGTGCCGTGGTGCAGGCGACGCTGGAGGGGATCAACCGTAACATCCACTCCATGCCCCCCGACCATGGCGGGGCGCTGGTGCGCGAGGTGCTGTCGGACCCCGCGCTGAAGGCCGACTGGGCGGCGGAGCTCGACGCCATGCGCGCCCGCATCAACGGCAACCGGCGCGCGCTGGCCGAGGCGCTGGCGCGGCGCCCCGGCGGCCAGGACCTGAGCCATGTGGGCGACCTGCGGGGCATGTTCTCCCTGCTCGGGCTGTCGCCCGCGCAGGTCGACCGGCTGCGCGAGGAGTTCGGCATCTACGTCGTCGCCGGCGGCCGGATCAACGTGGCCGGCATGAACGCGACCCAGGCCGACCGGGTGGCCGAGGCGCTGCTCGCGGTCGCCTGACGGCGCGGGGGGCAGGTCCGCGGATCTGACGCTCAGCCCCCCTGCTGCAGCACGAACACCGTCGGCTCCGTCGGCAGGGTGCGCGGGGTCAGGGTCAGCGCGGGGATGTCCGCCCGCACCACCCGGAACTCCGCCGACATCCCGACCAGGAACCGGTCCAGCGAGCTGTAGCCCCAGTAATGCATCGGCAGCACCACCGAGGCGCGGACCCGCTTCAGGATCGAGATCATGTCCGGCAGGTTCAGGGTCGCCCCTCCGTCCACCGGCGCCATCACCACGTCCAGACGACCGATGGCGGCGTAGTGGTCGGGGCCGAGCGTGTGGTGCAGGTGGCCCAGATGGCCGATGCACAGGTCCCCGATCTCGAAGATGAAGATGGAGTTGCCGTCCGTCTCCACCCCGCCGCCCCAGCCGCGGATATCGGTGGTCACGTTGCGCACCAGCGCGTCGCCGACCTGCAGCCAGTGCTCCGCCGGCGGGCCTCCCGGCTCTCCCCAGCCCTTGAGCGGATGGGGGATGGCCGGGTCGGGGCGGGCGGTCCAGTGCGTCTCATGCGCATGGTTCATGGTGACCACGTCGGGGACGGCGACGGGGCCGGACCAGCCGGAATAGTCGGTGGCGATGGTCACGCCGCCGCCGGTCTCGATCAGGTAGGTGGAGTGGCCGATGAAGCGGATCGTGGCCTTGCCCGCGGCGTCTCCCCCGGCGTCGCCCGACTGGGCGAGGCGCACGAGGCGGGCGTCGGGCAGGATCTCGGCCACCGACTGGCAGACCGAGGCCGCGGCGGGCGCTGCCAGACCCGCGACGAGGCCCGATACAAGGGACGCGACGAAGCCCGTCGCGCGCGCCCGGGCGGCGCGAGGGCGAAGGCGCCGGCGCGGGCGGGCGGGCGGGCGGCGGAACGCGGGCGGCGCGGGCGCTTGCATCGGCGGATCTCCGGGGCTTTCGGGCGAGGGAACGGGGCGATACGGGCCGGGTCGTCGGCATTCGGGCGTCAGGGCGGGTCGGGCGCGGCGTCGGGCCGGGCGGCGGCCCGCGAACACAGGCGCCGCCGGAAAAAGCCTAGCCACGGAAACCGAATCGGGAAGCCCCCGCTGCTCACGCTCGCTTGATCGGCGGCGTGAGCGTGCCCGCCGAGGCGGGGCCGCATGCGGATCGCGGGCGCGCTGCGGACGCGGCCTGCAAGGTCCGGTGACCGGCGCCCGGACGCCGCATGGCCCACGCGGGTCCGCGCCGAAGCGCCGAGCCCTCCGCAACGGGCGCGGCCGCATCCGGCGACGCGACGACGGCGATGAGCGGGGGGGGGGCGGCGCGGGGCCGCCCCCCGCCCCGGGACGCGCCGCCGGCCCGGCCTACGCGGCCGAGCCCTCGTCGGCGACGCCGCCGCAGGGCGGGGCGCCCGCGCCCCTGCGCGCCGCGCCGCGCGGCGCCCGGCATGCAGACCCCGCGCAGCGCCCTCGCCGCCCCCCGGGCGCATCCCCCGGGTGCATCCCCCTGGCGCGGCGCGGCGGGACGAGCCGAGTCAGGACCCCGGGCGCCCCTGCGCCCGCCTCCGCAGCGGGATGGCCCGTCGAACGGCGCTCGCCGCCGCCCTTCGCGCAGGGAGCCCGGCCGCATTTCGCTCTTCGCCCTCAGACCTTCGCCCTTCGCCCTTCGCCCTTCGCCGGACGCGACCGTCATCGGACCACGGTCGGATAGGGCGCGCGACGTCGGCGGCGTCAGTCCGACGTCGACGCGTCGGGCGAGCGCCTTTCGGACGGCGTCGGTCCGGACGAGACCGCCGCGACGGGCGCCTCCGCCCCGGCCGCGGCCGCCGGCGACCCCGCGGCCGTCGTCTCCGCGACAGGGGGCTCCCGGCTTCGCGCCGCCAGCCGCCCGTCGAGCGCGGAGAGGACATGGCGGGCCAGCGCCTCGTAGTCGCCGTCGAAATGGTGGCCGCCGGGCATCGCGACGACCTCGGCCGGGCCGCCGATCAGGACGGGACAGATGCTTTCGCTCTCATCCTCCCCCATCACGCATTGCACCCGCTCCAGCGGCAGGCGGAACAGGAACGGGGCCACCGGGCGCGCAGCGAAGGAGCTTCGCCCCAGCCAGCCCGACACCGTGATCTCCCAGTCCGCGGTGTCCGCGAGCCCCAGCAGCGAGATCAGCGCCACCCGCGCCTGATGCTCGGGCGGCAGCGCGAGATAGGCCTCCGGCAGCACGCCGGCGCCGAAGGAATAGCCGATCAACGCCACGCTCGGGGCGCCCCAGCGGACGGAATAGTGGTCGATGAGACGGGCCAGCTCCCGCGCCGTTTCCGCCGGCGTCCGCTCCGACCAGAACCAGCGCAGCGCGTCGAGGCCCAGCACCGGCACCCCGTCGGCCTGCATCGCCTGGGCGAGCTTCCGGTCGATGTCCCGCCAGCCGCCGTCGCCGGAGATGACGATGGCGAAGGTCCCCCGGGTCGGGGCCGCCGGATGCTCCACCCGCGCCTTCGCGTCCCCCTCCAGCGCCCGCGCGGCGGCGGCGGCGGCCAGCGCCTCGACCAACGCCGCGTCGGCCGGGGCGCCGGGGACGAGGGCGAGCGGGGCGAAGACCACGCCGCCTGCCGTCAACGCCGCCACCCTGGCCCGGGCCGAGGCCGGGGCCGCATCCGTCAGCCCGACGCTCAGCGCCGCGCGGGGCGGGCCGGGCGCCAGGTCGTAGCGCACGCCCTCCGGCCCGTCGCGGCGCCGCGCCTGGGTGCAGAGCGGCGCGCGCAGCGCCGTCCCCGCGGCGGGATCGACGGCGATGACCGCGTCGATCGTCGCCGGCGGGGTCTGGGTGAGGATGTCGAGGACCAGCGCGCCGCCCAGGCCGGCGCCGGCGAGGATCGGCGCATGAAACGCCGTCCCGCCGGTGGCGCGCACCACCTCGCGTCCCAGCCGCTCGATATCCGAGACGAGATAGGCGCAATCCCGGTCCGCCGCGTTCAGCGTCGCCACCAGGCCCGGCCCGTCGACCGTGATCGCCGCCGCGCCGGCCGCGGCGAGGCGGGCGGCCGCGGCGGCCTCCGCCGCGCCGCGGGGACCGTCGGAGATCAGCACGGCGAGGCCGGAGGCGGGCCCGGCCGGCAGGGTCGCCTGCGGATCGGGGATCAGCCCTCCGTCGAAGATCGGGACGGGGGACGGGACCTCCGGACCGCCCTGCGCGCCGGATGTGGCGCTTCCCGCGGCCGCGGCCGGCGCCCAGCCGGTCCAGACCGTCGCCAGCGCGGTCAGCGCCAGGACGAGGGCGAGGGCGAGACGGCGCCGGAACGGGCGGACGGCCTCGGCGCGGAGCGTCGCGGACCCGGCGCAGGTCGCGACCGGAGGCGCGTCGCCGCGGCGCGCCGGACGCGGCCCCGGACCCGCGCCCTGACCGGCCCCCGGGCCCGGCCCCTGCCTCTGAGCCTGATCGGCGGCGGCGGCGAACCGGCGGGCGCCGCCCTTTCCGAGCGCGGCCGTCCGCGGCCCGGCGATGCGACGCGGTCGCGTGCCCCTCGTCGCGTCGGGCGGCCGCGCCCCGCCGAACGGGGTCCGCGACGTCGGCGTCGTCGCGACCGGGACCTCGGGACGCCCCGATGCGGTCTTCGGAGCCGGCGGGGCGGGCGGGGCGGGCTCAACCTGCGGAGCCGGCCCCGCCCGCCGACGCGACGCGACGCGAGGGGAAGGGGAAGGCGGAGCGCCTGGCGCGGACGGGAGCTGAGGGCGCGGCAGGACCATCGGGGAGGGCGGGGAGGACGGGAGCGCCGGCCGGTCCGGCATCCCCGGCGGCGGAGAAGCCACGCCCCCGCGCCGCCCCGGGCCACGACCCGCCCGCGCCCGGCGGCTTCCCCTTCGCCTTCGCCCGTCGCAGGGACGCGCCGCGTCGATGATCCGGGCGGGCATGAGTCGATCTCCTCGCCGTCGCGCCGCCTCCCGCGGCGGCGCCCGACGGTCTAGACCCGTCATGGTTTGCAAACCCTGAACGTCGCGCCGCCGCCGTCCCGCAGCCGTCCCATTTTCGGCCGCCCGGAGCGCCCGCCGGGTCAGACCGCGCGGATCCAGACCGGCGTCGCCTCCGCCCGCCCCGGCAGGGTCCGGTGGCCCGCGGAGACCCAGCCGGGACGCGGCGCGCGCCCGGCCCCCTCCCCGGCGCAGGCCGCCGCCATCGCCGCGCCGGAGGCGCAGGCGGCGCAGCCCAGCTCCCGCGTCAGCGCCTCCAGCCGGCTGGCGACGTTCACGCTGTCGCCGACCGTGGCCAGCTCCATCCGCCCCGACGATCCCACGTCCCCCACCACCACCGGCCCCAGATGCAGCCCGATCGACAGGCGGACCGGCGTCTCCCCCCGCTTCGCCCGCGCCCGGTTCCAGGCGGCGAGGGCGTCGAGGATCGCCTCGGCGCAGTCGAAGGCGCGGCGGGCGCTTTCGCCGGGTTCCTGCGCCCTGCCCGGCGCGGCGGAGCCCGCGGCCCCGAAACTCGCCATCGCCCCGTCGCCGATGAACTTGTCGAGCACGCCGCCCGCGCGGAACACCGCCTCCGCCACCAGGGCGTGCGCTTCGCGCAACAGGCGCATGACCTCGCCCGGCGGCCGGGTCTCGGCCCAGCCGGTGAAGCCGACGATGTCGGTGAACAGGATCGCGGCCACCGCCTCCCGGTCGCGGGCGAAGGGGGCGTCGGCCTCGGCCATGCGCTCGGCCAGCTGGACGGGCAGATAGCGGGCGAGGTTGGCGCCCCGCCGCTCCAGCCGCGCCTGGCGCAGCACCAGCCGGCGCGAGCCGCGCACCACCAGCGCCAGCATCCCCGCGACGGTGAGGATCACCACCACCTCCTGCGCCCAGACCCCGGGGTCGAGATAGGCGGGGTGGAGGCCGCGCAGCACCGGATTCGCCCCCCACTCGGCGGGCGCGGGGGGCAGCGCGGCGACATCGGCGGTGACGCCGGGCCGGGCCAGAACCAGCGCGCGCCCCGCGCTCCAGAACGCCGCGGCGCAGAGCCCGCCCCACAGCACCATGCGCGGCGAGAAACTGAAGGCGAGCGCGGCGAGCATGACGAACAGATAGATCGCGTTGCCCAGCCGCAGCATCATCGTCGCCGGCACGGGCGGGTCGGCGAACGGATTGGGCAGGATCAGCGCGACGGTGAGCAGCGCGAAGTTGAGCGCCACGAACAGGTAGGCGTGCCGGGACCCGGCGCCGTGGCGACGGGCGAGGCGGTATTGCAGCCAGACCGATCCGGCGAACAGGGGCATCAGCGCGACGTGGAACAGCCCCTCGGGGAAGCCGGCGAGCCACAGCACCACCGGCGCGATGACCGCCAGCGCCCCGGTGACGGCGCGCGCGGTGAGGCGGTTGCGGGCCAGTTGCTCGGCCTCCAGCATCCGGGCCAGGCGGGCGTCGGCGCCGCCGTCGCGATGCGGGTCGGACGGGTCCGCGTCGGCGCCGGAGAGGGAGACGGCCTCCTCCGGATCGGTCCGGTCGCGATCATGCATGACGCTCCCCCGTGCGATGGCTGCGCCCGAACCTCGCCCGCCGCGGGCGCCGAACGCAAGCCGGCGCGGCGGGCCGGATCCGCGGGCGCCTTTTCCGGGCCGACCCGAAACCCCAAGCGGACGGCGGCGGCGCCGAGCCTGGCCCGGATCATGGCGACCGCCCCCCGCGGGACCCGCCGTCCTCGCCGCAGCCGCAACGGTCGTCGCGCGGCACGCGCGCCCGTATCCATCCGCGGCACGCGCGCCCGTATCCACCCGCGGCACGCGCGCCCCTTTCCCTTCCGCGGCGCGCGCGTCCCTTGCGCGGACCGCCCCAGCCTCGGCACAAGCGCCGGATGCGCCCCCAGGACCTGCCCCGCTTTCGCCAGTCCCCCACGGACCCCGCCTTCGTGCAGGATCCCTATCCGGTCTACGCCCGGATGCGCGCGCTCGGCCCGGCGGTGTTCTGGGAGGACTACGGCCACGCCGTCTTCACCCGCCACGCCGAGGTCTCCGCCCTGCTGCGCGACCGCCGCTTCGGGCGCGAGGTCACCCATATCGCCTCGCGCGAGGCGCTGGGATGGGACCCGATCCCCGACCGGCTCGCCCCCTTCCACGCGCTGGACGCGCATTCGCTGCTGGAGCGCGAGCCCCCCGCCCATACCCGCCTGCGCCGGCTGGTGAACCGGGCCTTCACCTCGCGCGCCATCGCCGGCCTCGCGCCCGGGATCGAGGCGACGGCCCATCGCCTGATCGACGCCATGCCCGCCGACCCGGCCGCGCCCTTCGACCTGGTCGAGACCTTCGCCGAGCCGCTGCCCATGGCGGTGATCGCCGGCCTGCTGGGCGCGCCGGAGGCGGAGGGGAAGCGTATGCTGGCCTGGTCGCATGACATGGTCGGCATGTATCAAGCCGGACGCGACCGGGCGGCGGAGGACCGCGCCGTCGCCGCCGCCGCCGCCTTCGCCGACTGGATGCGCGCCCTGATCGCGCGCCGTCGGGCCGCCCCGGGCGAGGCGCTGATCGACGCGCTGATCGCGGCGGAGGACGAGGGCGAGCGACTCAGCGGCGAGGAGCTGGTCGCCACCTGCATCCTCCTGCTCAACGCCGGGCACGAGGCCACGGCCCATGCGCTGGGCAACGCAGCCCGGCTGGCGATGGAGGGGCGGCTCGACCCGTCGGTCTTCGCCGGCCCCGCCGCGACCCCGGCCGCCGCCGAGACCGCCGCCGACGAGACCCTGCGCTTCGACCCGCCCCTGCACATGTTCGCGCGATACGCGCTGGGCGACGTCGCGGGCGGCGAAACCACGGTGAGCCTGAACGCGGCGGGCGGGGGGGCGGGCGAGAGGGCGGAGGCGGTGACCTTCCGGCTGGGCGAGGTCGCGGGCCTGCTGCTCGGCTCCGCCAATCGCGACCCGGCGGCCTTCGCCGACCCCGACCGGCTCGACCCCGCCCGGGAAGGGGCCGCGCGGCATGTCGCCTTCGGGGCCGGCATCCATTTCTGCGTCGGCGCGCCGCTGGCGCGGATGGAGCTGCGCCTCGGGCTCGGCGCGCTGTTCGCGCGCAGGCCGGGGCTTTGCCTCGACGAGCCGGCGACCTATCGTGACGCCTACCATTTCCACGGGCACGCGGCCTTGCGCGTCAGGGGCTGAGACGCCGCCCGTCCGAACACCAACCCCGGCGCGTCCTCCGGACACGTCCGATGCAGGCCCCGGCGCGATCCCTCGCCGCAACGGGCAGGAGACGCGAGACGCGATGAGGCCCCGCCGATGACCCGCCGCCCCCGGTCGCGGGCGATCACATCCGGCGCGGCGGCCCTGCTGGCGGGCGCGTTGACGGCCGGCGCCCCCCTGGCGATCGGCGCGCTGGCGACCGCCGCTTCCGCGGGCGCGGCACGGGCTCAGGCTCAGGCGCAGGCGCAGCCGCGGGCCGAGACGCCGGGGCGGGCCGCGGACGGGTGCGGGGAGGTCGTGGTGCGCGCCGGCCAGACCCTGACCGGCATCGCCGAGGCCGCGGGCGAGACGCTGGAGGCGCTGATCGCCGCCAATCGCGGCCGGCTCGCCGACCCCGACCGGATCGCCGTGGGCCAGCGCCTGCGCCTGCCCTGCGCGACCGAGGCGGCGGCGCCTGCCGGGCGCGACGCGGGCCCGGGCGACGACCGCCCCGGGGGCCCCCCGGCCGACGCGCCCGCCGCCGCGCCGCGGCCCGGCCCGTCGGACGCGGCCGCATCCGGCGACGCGGCCTCCTCCGAAGGCGGCGCCGGAGCCGGCGGCGGGACCGCCGCTCCGCCCGCCGATCCATCGGACGCCGACCCCGACGCGCCGCCCCGCTTGCGGCCGGAGCGCGGGATGGCCGCGCCAGCCCCGGCCGCGCCCCCCGGCGCGCTCGCTCCGTCGCCGGAACCGGACCGTTCGGACGCCCCCCTGCCCGTGCTCGAACTCGTCGCGCGCCCCGACGCGCTCCCTCCCGCGCCGTCCCGGGCGGCGGCGGCCCCGTCGCCCTCCGCGGGGACGCATGACCCCGCCACGCTCGCCTCCGCCGGGGTCTCCGACATCGCCTTCGCCGATGCGGTGGCGCTGGCCCGCGCGGCCCTGGCCGAGGCCGCGCCCGACCGCGCCCTGCAGCCCCGCCCGGTCGCGCCCGGGCGGGAGGCGTTCGACGGGCTCGCCCCGGCCGGCGCGGCCCTGCTGGCCTATCCGGTCTGGTGGCCCGACTGCGCCGCGCTTTCGCGCCTGCCGCCGGAGACCGCCGCGCTCTGCGCCCGGTTCGACGCCTCGCGCCCGCTGGGCCTGCTGCGCATGGCCTGGTTCGCCCGCGCCGGCGCCCTGCCGCCCGACGCGCCGCCGCCGCCCGGCGCCCGGGTCTGCCGGGCGCAGGGGCTGCCGGACACGGATCTCGCCGCTCTCGGGCTCGCCCCGCCGCGGGCCGTGCGGCTTTCGCCCGCCGCCGACGCCGACTGCCTGGGGATGGTGGAGCGCGGCGAGGCCGACCTCGCCTCGCTTCCCGCCTCCGGGCTGAGCGAGGCGCTGGCCGCCGCCTCGCGCGGGTCGCCGGGGCTGGAGCGGCGGCCGGAGCTGGAGCGGACGCTCGCGCTGCGGGCGGTGACCCGCACCGGCTCCGCCCCCGGGCGGGCGGCGCTGGCGGCGCTGGACGCGGGGCTGGAGATGCTGGCGCGGGAATAGGCGGCGGGCGATTCTCCGCGCCCTGCGCCCCGCGCCCCGCGCCGCCGCGCGGGAGGCGGAACCGGCTCCGCCCGCCCGTCGGCGCCGTCCCCGCGCATGGCCGGGTTTCCCGATGCGGCGCCTTGAGCCCGGCTCGCGGCGGCGAACAGGCCCGATTGGTTCGCCACAGGCGCCTCGGCCGCGTCTTCGCCCGATCCAGATGGATTGCGGCGACAATGTCCTCGCCCCGCCCGCCGTCGCCTTCCCCAACGGCGGTTTCGCGCGGGCGTCGGGCGTGCTAGGGGCCGGCGCGACCTGTCCGGCGCCTCGCCGGACGCAGCCCGGAAGTGCCAAGCCATGACCCTGCTCACCGACGACGGCCAGCGCATCGTCGCCGACATGTCGGCCCGCTACGGCGTCAGCCAGGACGCCGTGCTCACCCTGATCGGCGCGGTGAACGCCGGCGGCCTGACCCAGGCGCAGTTCTCGCATCCCGAACTGGGCGGCATGGGGCAATGGTCCCAGGGCGGCATGATCATGATCGGCGACATGTTCAACAACGGCCTGAAATGGACCGTCGACCAGATGTGCAACGAGGCCGCGAACCACCTGCGCGGGGTGCGGATCTACGCGCCGCCGCCGCCGCCCGCCCCCGGCGGCTTGCAGGGCCAGGGCCAGGGCGCGAGCCTGCATGTCCCCGGCGGCGGCATGGGCGGGTTCAACGCGTGGTGGCCGCAGGACCTCGGCCAGCCCGCCTCGTCGGGCTCGCAGAACGACATGAGCTACGCGGTGTTCCCGCAGGCCCGCCGGCTGGCGATCCGGCTGGGCGGACAGGTGACGGTCTACGACTTGGGCGACCACCAGGTCTGGGGCTTTTCCCAGCAGCAGGGCGGCGACCAGTCGCTGACATTCTCGTCCCAGTTCGGGGTGGTGCGGGTCACGGACCTGCCGATGGTGCAGGCGGGCGGCCAGACCTTCGCCCCGCCGCCGCCGCCGGCGCCGGCGCCCGAACCCTGGACGCCGCCCGAGCCGCCGATGGCCTTCGCGCCCGAGCCCCTGCCGGAGCCGGCGCCCGCCTCGCAATTCGCCCCGCAGGGCGACCCGCAGGCGGGACGCACCGCCGGCGGGATGAGCACGGACGAGCTGTTCGCCCTGATCGGCAAGCTGGCCGATCTGCGCGACAAGGGCATCCTGTCCGAGGACGAGTTCCAGGCGAAGAAGACCGACCTGCTGTCGCGGATCTGACGCGCCGCCGGGGGGCGCCTCGACCGCCGGTCCGGGACCGGGCGCGGCGGCCGCGCGCCGAGAGGCGCCGGGTCAGGCCCGGGGCGCGGCGTCTCGCGAGCGTCCGACCTGCTTCCGGGACGCCCCCGCCGCCGTCGTCCGGGACGGCGCGAGCACGAGCCCCTGCGCCTGCGGACCGCCCGCGGCGCGGGGACCGGAGACCGTCCCGCCGGGCGCCCGGCCCCCACGCCGCGCGAGCGCCCGGCGGACGCCCTCGGCCCGGTCGTCGCGCGGCTCCCGCCGGCGCAGGTCAGAGCGTCGTCGCCGCGCCGGCCTCCCGCCGCCAGACGTTGCGCGCCACCACCCCGATTTCGGCGAGCCCCGCGCGGAACTCGGCCAGATGCGCGGCCCGGCCATGGGCGGCGAGCGCGTCGAGGCTCTCCCATTCCTCATGGATATGCAGCCGGCCCGGCACGTCGATCGACCGGCTGATGACGTATAGCGCGCAGCCCGCCTCGGCCCGCGTCGCCTCCAGCACCCTGGCGACCAGCGGTTCGGCCCGGTCCATGCCGGCGGGTTCGATGTCGATATATCCTGCGACGACGATCATGGGGCGGCTCCTCCTGCCTCGCGCCCCCGGCTCCGTTTCGGCTCCCGGTTCAGGACGCGCCCGGACCCTGCCGCGCCCGCACCAGACCGTCCAGCCTTTCCAGCTCCGGATCCGGCAGGCCCAGCGCCCGCAGATGCGCGACGGTGTTGTGCAGGTAGTCCCGGTTCGGGCCCGCCGGCCCCTCGGCCCGGGCGATGATCTCCGCCTGCGCCTCCAGCGGCATCTTCGCGTAGTTCTCGTGGTTGACGTTCATCACGTAGCACAGCGCCTCGACCGCCCTCTCCCCGGGCCGATCCCCGGGCGCGTCCTCGGGGTCGCCGCCCTCCAGCTCCACCCGGGCCATCACCTCGTGATAGCTGAGGTTCGACATCTCCCGGTGGCGCAGATAGGCGCGGGTCTCCGGCTCCGCTCCCGGCTCGACGCGGTAGAGCAGGCCGCGGCAGAAGGCCTCCGGCGCGGGGTCGAGCGCCAGCACCAGCCCCGGCGCCTCCGGCGTGCCCCGGTAGCGGATCGAGCGCAGGCAGAAGGCGCGGCGATAGCCGGTCAGCCGGCCCGGGCGGGTTTCGGCGAAGGGGAAGCCCGGGTTCCAGATCAGCGAGCCGTAGCCGAACACCCAGAGCGGCGCCCCGCCGCCTTCCCCGCCGTTCCCGCCGTTCCCGCCGCCCGCCATGGCCTTCGCCTCCCGTCCCCGCGCCGGCCCCCGCCGCCGCCTTTCCGACGCGGCCGGGTCGCAACCGCGCCCGCCCGCCGCTATATCGCGGCGCAGGACAGGGCGCGAGAGGCCGAGGAGACGGAAGCCAATGCGGATCGGACGGATCGGAGGCATGTTCATCGGCGCGCTGGTCGTCGTGGTGGCGGCCTGGGCCGGCTGGTGGTGGTTCGGCGCCACCGCCCAGCAGACGGCGCTGGAAGGCTGGCTGGCCGAGCGGCGCGCCGACGGCTGGGCGGCGGAGGCGGAGATCCACGTCTCCGGCTTCCCCAACCGCTTCGACATGACCGCCTCTGGCCTGACGCTGGCCGACCCCGCCGCCGGCTGGGCCTGGTCGGCGCCCGAGTTCCGCACCTTCATGCTGGCCTACGCGCCCAACCGGATCATCGCCGAATGGCCCGGAACCCACCGCATCTCGGTGCCCGGAGAGACGGCGGACCTGAGCGCGACGGAGCTGCGCGCCTCCGCCGACGTCGCCCCCGACAGCTCGCTCGCCCTGCATCGCGGGATCCTCAAGGCGCGGGAGCTGGAGATCGCCTCCGGCCTCGGCTGGACCGCGGGGATGGAGGACGGCCAGCTCTCGATCCGCGATTCCGAGGAGGTGCGCGGCCGCGCCAACGCCTATGACGGGGTGCTGGAGATCCACGGCCTGCGCCCGCCGGCGGCGTGGCGGGACCTGCTGGGCCCGAAGCTCGCCGCCGATCTGCCGAAAACGCTGGAGACGCTGCGCCTCGACGCGACCGCGGTGCTGCGCCGGCCGCTGGACCGGGCGGCGGTGGAGGCGGGGGACCTGCGGCCCGAAACCGTGGTGCTGCGGGCCAGCGAACTGCGCTGGGGGCCGCTCAGCCTCGACGCCTCCGGCCGGCTGGAGGTGGACGAGGCGGGCGTGCCGTCGGGCGCCATCGACCTGCGCGCCGCGGACTGGCGGCGGTTCCTGGAGGCGGCGGTGGCCGCCGGCGCCGTGCCCGCCGACCTCGCGGGCGCGCTGGAGGCGGGGCTGTCGCTGATGTCCAGCCTCACCTCCGACGGGCGCGGGCTGGAGGCGCCCCTGCGCTTCGCGGGCGGGCGCATGTTCCTCGGCCCGATCCCGTTGGGCGAGGCGCCGCGGTTCTGATCGCGGCGCGCTAGCCCCGCAGCGCCGCCCGGAGGCGGCGGCGGATCGCGGGTCCGTGCTCGGCGGCATGGGCGATGGCCGCGACCAGCAGGCTGGCCGTCGCGCCGACGACGACCGCCAGCCCCACGTCCCGGAGCATACGGTCGGCGGGGCGCGACGACCGGCCCGCGCCGCCCGCGCCGACGACGCCGATGGTCGGGCTGGCCAGCCGCGCGCCCGCCGTGACCGCGTCACGGACGCCGGAGACGCCGAGGGGCGGGCGCGCGATCCCCAGATCCGGGCGGCCGAAGCCGTCCGGCGACGGGCGCGCCAGCGGGGACGGCGGTTCGATCGCGCCGCTGACGAAGTCGCCGGCGACGCGCGTCACCGCCACCTCCGCCTCCCGCAGCGCGAAGCCGAGCGAGAGCCCGGGGGATCCCGGCGCACGCCGCGCGAGGGGGGCGCCGTTCGCGACAGCCTCGCGGCCGAGGGCGAGCGACCGTGCGGGACCGTAGACCTTTCCCGGCCGCGCGCCGCCCGGATCCAGGACGAAGGGGATGGCCACGGCCTGGGCGGGCGGCGACATCGGCATGGCGCAAAGCGCCGCGGCCGCGCAAAGGCGGCGTCGGAACATCGGGGGCATCGAGGCGGCTCCGTTTCGGAAAAGACGGGAGCAGGGGGGTCGAAATCGCGTGAGGCGCCGCTCAATGACTGCGGCGCCGAAATCAGTTGCTCACGAAACCAGTCTCGCAGGCAAGCGAAACCTTACGCGGTCACTTGCAATAGGGGCCATTGGAATGGTCGGCCACGTCCAGGTGCAGGTGGTCCCGGTGATACTCGTCGCTGTCGGGGCCGAGCACGGTGCCGAAGGGCCCGCAGGCCGCCCGCCAGGCCTGAAGCAGGAAAGCCCCCGCCTGCCCCTTCCGCCAGCCGCGCAGGGGCGAGATCTCCCGCCCGTCGGCCAGCCGGAAGGCGCGGATGTCGATGGCGGCGCCCTTGGAATGCTCCGACAGCCGGGCCCCTTTCACCGAATTCCGGCTGCGGCAGGCATAGCTGCCGGCGATGCGCAGCGAGGCGAGCCGGGCGCCCAGCGCGCGCGGCGCGAAGCGGACCGGCCCCCGCTCCATCCACGAGGCCAGCGTCCGGGCGGCGCGGCAGTTCAGGGTGGCGGCGGGTTCCAGCGGCACGCCCAGCACCGCGGTCACCCGCACCGGACGGGCGATGCCGCACTGGCCGGGCCCCTCCACCTCCGGCACGACGGTTCCGGTCAGCCGCCAGTCGCCGCACAGCCCCTTGTCGGAGATCCGCGGATCGGGCGTGGGCAGGGAGACCAGCGGCGGGGTCGGGCCGCTCTCCTGCCGCCCGGGATCGGCGGAGACGGGGCGCGCCGAGGGCGGAGCCGGACGCGGCGGCGGGGCGATGGCCGGCAGGGCCGCGGCCGAGGCGCGGGGCGCGGGCGGACGTGGCCCCGCCTCCCCCGGCGCGCCGGGGGAGGCGGGAGCGGGAGCGGGAGCGGGGGCCGCCCCCTGCCCATCGCCCGGCGACGCATTCACGATAGCCGGGCCGCCCCCCGAAATCGCAGGCCGGGGCGGAACGGGGCGGGGCGCCGGCGCCGTCTCGGGCGGCGGCGCGGATCCGGCGGCGCGGGCCGAGGGGTCGGGCCCGTCCTCGCCATGCTGGCCGTCCTCGGTGATCGAGGGGACGGCGGGCGCGTCTTCGCTCAGCAGGTGCTCGGGGTCGACATGGGCCGCGTCGTCCTCGGCGGCCGAACCGGCATCCGCGTCGGGGACGGCTTCGGGGCGCGCCGGGGGCGGTCCCGACCTCGCCGGCGCGCCGGCGACGGGCGGGACGGCGGAGGCGTCCCCCTGCGCGCGCGCCCCGTCCCCGAACACGGTCCAGAACGCGCAGGCCAGACAGGCCGCCGCCGCGGCGCGGACGGCGGCGGCGCGGGTCACGCGGGTTCGTTCCCCGTTCCGGAGACCGTCCCCGACGCCGCCTTGGGCCGGGGCCCGCCGCGCCCGAAATCGGCCGCCGCGGTGTCCTGCCCGGCCTGGATGATCCCGCGCCGGATCGCCCGGGTGCGGGTGAAATAGGCGTGCAGGTGGTCGCCGTCGCCGGTGCGGATGGCGCGTTGCAGGGCGAACAGCTCCTCGGTGAAGCGGCCGAGGATCTCCAGCGTCGCGTCCTTGTTGGTCAGGAACACGTCGCGCCACATGGTCGGGTCGGACGCCGCGATGCGGGTGAAGTCCCGGAACCCCGCGGCGGAATACTTGATGACCTCGGTCTGGGTCACCCGGCGCATGTCGTCGGCCACGCCCACCATCGTGTAGGCGATGGCGTGCGGGACATGAGAGGTCACCGCCAGCACCAGGTCGTGATGGGCGGGGTCCATCTCGTCCACATGGGCGCCGCAGCCCTCCCAGGCCGCGCGCAGGCGGGCCAGCGCGTCGGCGTCGGTCTCGGGGTTCGGGGTCAGGATCACCCAGCGGTTCTCGAACAGCTCCGCGAAGCCCGCGTCGGGACCGGAATGCTCGGTGCCGGCCAGCGGGTGGCCGGGGATCAGGTGGACGCCCGCGGGGATATGCGGGGCGACGGCCTCGAACACCGCGCCCTTGGCGGAGCCCACATCCGACACCGTGGCGCCGGGCTTGAGCGCGGGGGCGATCTCCTCCGCCACCGGGGCCATGGCGCGCATCGGCACGCAGAGCAGCACCAGATCGGCGTCCGCCACGGCCTCGGCGGCGGTGGCGTGGACGCTGTCGCACAGGCCCAGCTCCAGCGCCCGGGCGCGGGTGGCCTCGGTGCGGGCGTGGCCCGCCACATGGCCGACCAGCCCGGCGCGCTTGGCGGCGAGGCTGAAGGAGCCGCCGATCAGGCCCATGCCGATCAGGGCGACGCGCGGATAGATCGGGGCGGCGATGGGCGCGCTCATCGGCTCGCCTCCCGCGCCATGAAGTCGGCGACGGCGGCGGCGACGGCGCGGCAGCCCTCCTCGTCGCCCACGGTGATCCTCAGCCGCTCCGGCAACCCGTAGGAGGCGGTGCGCCGCACGATCAGCCCGCGGGCCTTGAGGAAGGCGTCGGCGGCCTCGGCCCGCTCCCGGCTCCCGAAATCCGCCAGCAGGAAGTTGGCGTGGGACGCGGTGCAGGGCGCCCCGGCCTCCGCCAGCCGCTTGGACAGCCAGTCCCGCCAGACTTCGTTGAGCACCGAGCAGCGCTCCACATGCTCCACGTCGCGCATCGCCGCCTCTCCGGCCGCCAGCGCCAGCGCGTTGAGGTTGAAGGGCGGGCGGAAGCGGTTCAGCGCGTCGATGACGTGATCGGGCCCGTACATCCAGCCGATGCGGAGCGCGGCGAGGCCATGGATCTTGGAATAGGTGCGGGTGACCACGACGTTGTCGCGCCCCTCGACCAGCGAGATCCCGGCGTCGAAATCGGCGCCGCGCACGTATTCCGCATAGGCCCCGTCGATGACCAGCAGCGCGCGCGGCGGCAGGCCCTCGGCCAGCCGGGCCAGCGCCTCGCGCCCGATCAGCGTGCCGGTCGGGTTGTTCGGGTTGGCGATGTAGACGATGCGCGTGCGCTCGGTGCAGGCGGCGAGGATCTTGTCCACGTCGGTGGTCAGGTCGGTTTCGCCCAC
Source organism: Pseudomonadota bacterium (assembly GCA_036154955.1). Classification (GTDB taxonomy): domain Bacteria; phylum Pseudomonadota; class Alphaproteobacteria; order Rhodobacterales; family Rhodobacteraceae; genus Albimonas. The sequence goes on from JAYZWL010000123.1 coordinate 65,557, forward strand.
GCGGATGGGCGTCGCGCCGACCATCTGGGCGTTGATCCGGTAGAGCCCGAAGCCGTGTTCGGTATGGATCACCTCGTCGCCCGGCCCGGCATAGGCCTGGGCGATCAGGGCGAGGCATTCGTCCGAGCCGTTGCCGCACAGGATCCGCGCGGGGTCGAGCCCGTGAACCTCGCCGATCGCCCGGCGCAGGGCGGCGTGGCCGCCGTCGGGATAGGCGGCGAGCCTGCCGAGCGCGTCGGTCATCGCCTCCAGCGCCTTCGGCGAGGGGCCGTGCGGGTTCTCGTTGGAGGACAGTTTGATGACCCGGTTGGCGCCCGGAATCCTGCTCTCCCCGCCGACATAGGCGGCGATGTCGAGGATGCCGGGCTGGGGGACGAGGGTCGGGTGGGGCTTCACGGTCACGGGCGGGCGCCTCCTTCGCGCGAGGGGTTGGATAACGCGGCCCGGGCGCGGGCGCCACCGGCCATTTCGCGCGGGGGCGCGGGGGGAGGCGGAGGCGCGCGCGCGGGCGCGGGGCCGCGGCGACGGCCCGGCCGCGGGCGGGGGACTGGCGCCGGCCGCGGCGGGGC
>JAYZWL010000124.1:0-57387 GCA_036154955.1 Pseudomonadota bacterium
GGCGCGCCCGAGGGCGCGGACGCGGGCGCGGCCGCGGGCGTGATCGCCCGTGCGCCAGGGCGGGCGCGCGAGGGCGCGCCGCGGGCCGCACGCGACCCGGCCCGCTGATATTCGATAAGCGGGCCGAAGGCGATTTCGCCCTGCGATTTCAACAGCTTGCCCCGAGCGTCCGAGTTCATTCGTCCGACCCCTCGTCCTCGTCGTCGCTAACCCCTTGATTTCGCTGGATCGCCGCCGGCATCGGCGGCGGGGCGTAGACGGACGGTCCGGCCGCCTGCGCCTCGCCCTCGATCACCCGCGCATCGTCGCCCGGCGCGCCGGGCGCGGGCAGGTTGATGAAGGTGACCGGCGCGCCGCCGCCCTGGTCGGGCGTGACCTTGGCGAGCCCGTAGGGCAGCAGCGCCTCCTGAGCCCGCCGCATCTCGCCCAGCACCTGAAAGAAGATCGCGATGCGCGCCGCCGGCGACGCCTCCGCCCCGCTCCAGGCGATGATCCGCTCCGCCTGCCCCATCGCCCGTTCCCACAGGTCGCCGCCGCCCAGGTGCAGACCGGCGAGCCGGGCCAGCATGTCTTCGGGCATCGCCCAGCCGCGGGCGGCGAACATCTTCCGCAGCTCGGCCCGCTTCACCCGGTTCCGCGACCCGGCCGGCCGGCCCGGCCCGCGCCGCTCGCCCTCGGCCGGCGGGGCCGGCGGAGCGTCGGCCCGGTCGGCCGGGGCCAGGAGGGACAGCTGCTCGGCCCGGTCGCGCTGCGCCGCCATCCGGTCGGCCACGCCATCGGCCGCTCGGGCGGCGAGCTTCTGCGCCTGGCCGGCCTTCTTGCCGCCGCTCATGCCGAAATCCCCGCTTTGTTTATTGGTTTCAGCGGGTTAGCGGCGAGCCGCAACCGCGATCCATCCCGGTTGCGGATCGGTTGCGGCTCGGTTGCGGCAGATTTCTCTTTATATTCAATATCTTGGTTAATAGGTGAAACCGCGAAACCGGATGCGCGCGCGCGCACGTGTGATCGCGCGCCTGTGCGCGCACCCGCATGAGGGATCGTGCAAATCGGGTTTCGCGGTTGCGGATGGCTCGTAAGTCCATGTTGCTGCTGGGTAATCAGCCGCAACCGAGCCGCAACCGAGCCGCAACCGCCCCCCGACCCGGTTGCGGCTGCGACCCCCGCCGAAAGCGCAACCATAGGGCGAGCGCCCGCGTTCCGCGTCGACGGATCAAGGTATGGGACCACGGGTGCGGGTGCGGGCGCAAGGGGCCGGGTGCGGGGCTGAGCCTGGAACATCGCCGGGGGCTCCTAGAACGTGTCGGGAGAAGGGGTTGCGGGTGCGTCGTCCTCGGCCGTGTCAGCCGGTTCGATCTCCAGAAGCGCGGCGAGCGGGACGCCGACCGTCTTGGAAGGCACGCCGTCGAAGCGGCGCATTCCCGGCAGGGTTGAGCCGGGGACGCGCCGCAGGCTCTGAACCCAAACGCCGGTCTGGCCCGCGCCGGCGCTCCAAAGCGTGTCCAGGAACAGCTTGGACAACTGGCTGTGACGGTTCGCGACGATCAGGACGGCGCGCGTCCCGCGGCCGTGAACGGTCATGCCGTGCTTGCGCAGCAGGTCGTCCGCTTCCTTGACCGTCAGGTTCGCGCCGCCGTCCTCGGCCTCGCCCTTGAGGTCGGCCGCCGCGATCAGCAGCGAGGCCACCGACAGGCGCACGCCGTTGCGCCAGGGGTCGAGCTGCTGGGACAGCAGATGCGAGGCCAGGCGCTGCCAGTCGCGCGCCTGGTCGGTCTGCTCGCCGATCACGCTCGCCGCCAGCTTCTCCGCCCAGCCGTCGCAGCGGCCGGGGACCGGCACGTCATCCTCAATGCACAGGTCGGCCATCGCCAGCAGCGAACCGAATTGGTCGGCGCCGCGGGCGTTGTGTCCGTGGCGGGCGAGGGCCTTCCGGTAGTGCTCCAGCGTCTCGGGCCAGCGTGACCATTGGGACAGGATGCGTCCGCGCAGGGCGCGGCCGATCTGGCGGAGGCGGTCCTTGCGGAGGTTCGGAGGGGTCACGTCCCGGCCCAGCGGATCCAGCTCCAGCAGGGCCATGCGGCTGATGTCCTGGTCGAGCATCGGCGGGCGGAGGATCGAGGACAGCAGGAAGCAACTCCGCGCCTTGAACTCGGACCCCTTGTGATCGGCCCCGCCGCGCATGACCACGCCGCCGCTCGCCGCTTGGCGCGCCAGCTTGATGATGCCCTGCACTTTGGCGCGGGCGTCCGTGTCCGGCTCCACCTCGTCCAGGGCGACGGGCAGGGCGTCGAAGCCCAGCGTCTGCCAGAGGCTCGCCGGCGTCGCGTCCGATGACTGGATCAAGGCGCCCTCGCCGCCCAACACATCGGCGATGAGACCTTGCAGCGTGCTCTTGCCGGTGCCGGCGTCGCCCGTCAGCCAGACGAGCGGGCGCCAAGGCAGGGCCCCGCCGAACATGGCGCACCCCAGCCAGCCCAGCAGCAGGAAGGCGTCCACATGGGGGCGCTGCCATTGCCAGGTTTCCAGCAGCTCCAGCAACTCGTCCGGGGCGCTCTCGATCTCGGGGGCGCGGGTGAGGGGGCGAGGGATCGCAGGCGCGGAGGGGTAGACGAAGCCGCCCAGCTCGCCCGGGTCACGCCAGACGCCCCGGTGCAGCACCGCGTCGCCGCAATGCAGGATCAGCCCGCCGTCGTCGTCGGCCCACACGCCGCGCCCGCGCAGCCGCTGGAGCGGGTTCCAGATCCCTTGATCGGCCGCGGCCCGCTGCATGGCCGCGGCGGCCTTGGCCTGGTCCCAGCCGATCACGATGTCCCCGCCCTTGGTCATGCGGGGGAAGTGGCGGCGCAGGACTTCCTCCCGCCCGCCGAAGATGTGCAGGATCGTGTCGCGGTCGTGCTTGGTCACGTCCCGCACCTGGCCGAGCCAGTCGATATACCAGCTGATCTTGCCATGGACCCCGAGCGCCTTGACCGGGCAATCGGCGAAGATCTCGCCCGGCGCGGGTTTGCCCTTCTTCGGCGGCGCTGAACCGGCGGCGCGCTTGCGGCCGCCGCCGCGCCCGGCGTCCTGCCGTTCGGCGAACTCGGCCGCTTCGGCCGACAGCTCCTGCTTCGCTGGCTCGGGCGGGTCCAGCTCGCCGGCCAGAACCCGGAGCGTGGGCCGGGCGCTATCGTCGGTCGCGCTCATTCGGCCTGCGCCTTGTAACATTTCGTGATCGGAATGGGATTGAAAAGCGGACCAATGGTCCGCATATTGGGGATGCGACAGGGCAATGACGCCCGCCTGACACAGGAGAAATCGCGATGACCCTCCCCACCCTGAACCGCGCCTTCTACGTTCCCGCCGGCGCCGCCAAGTTCGCCGCAAAGGACAGCAGCGCCGTGGTCCACGCCTACCAGCGGCCCGACCGGGACGGTGTCATGCGGTTCTACGCGGTCGGCTTCCGCGGCAAGGCGCAGAAGCCCGCGTTCCGCTACCAGTTCCTGACCGAAGCGCTGCGCGCCGACTATGTTGGCCGGTTCTTCGCCGGGGTGAAGGCGAGCGAGGACGCGAAGGCGAAGCGCAAGGCCAAGGCCCGGGCCGCCGCCGCGAAGCCGCACGGGCTGGCCGTGGGCGACGTGTTCTACACGAGCTGGGGCTACGAGCAGACGAACGTGAACTTTTACCAGGTCGTCGGCCTGGCCGGCGCCCGGACGGTGGAGCTGCGGGAAATCGGCAAGCGGGAGGAGCCGGGCAGCGCCTACGCGCACGGCATGGCCTGCATGGTGGTTCCCGCCGCCGATGCCTTCGTCAGCGATGAGGTCTTGCGAAAGCGGGTGAGCCCGCACATGACCGTCAAGGTCGACAGCTGCGAGACGGCCTACTTCTGGGATGGCAAGCCGAAGTATTGCAGCTGGTACGCCTGAGCCCAGGCAATCGACGGGGGGCCGCGACGCGGCCCCCTTCGCGCATCTGACGCCGGAGAGAAACCCATGGACCACGAAGAATTCCGCGCCGGCCGCAGGCGGCTCGGGCTCACGCAAGGCCAGCTTGGGGCGCTGCTCGGGATCGACGCGCGCACGATCCGCCGATATGAGACGGACCCGGCGAGCGAGAAGCAATCCCGCCCGCCGCACCCCGCGGCCTGCGCCGCGCTGCGCTGGCTGCTGGGCGGGTTCCGCCCGCCCGAGTGGCCGGCCGACACGCGGCCCGGTCGCGAGGACTGACAGCATCAGCCGCGCCCCTCGCGATCTTGATCGTCGCCCTCGAGAACCGAAAACAACGCCGCCTCGTCGGACATGATGTGATCGGCCGGGCAGTCCTCGGCGACGGCCGTCATGCGCAATCCTTCCTGGCCGCACTTGATGCAGCGTCCGACGAAGGGCCGGCCGGTCGGGTTGGTCCTGGTCAGCGCATGGCTCATCGTCCCTTCGCGTCCATCGCGCGCAGCTCGTCGGTGATCGCGGCTTCGGCCGCATCAACCGCGGCGGTCATGTCGGCCAGCTCGCGGCGCGCCTGGGCGATGTGGTCGCGGCCATCCTTGAGGATCTGGCGGGCCTGGCCGGGATGGCCGATGCCCGCTCGTCTGCGGGCTGCCTCGGGCGCCTCCGCCGCGCGCCTGATCCGGGTTTCAACTCTCATGCTGCGCCCTCCTGCGGCTCGCCCGCCCGCGCCAGCCGCAGGGCGTCGTTGAGGTCCTTGCCGCCATGCTCGTTGCGCCAGACGCGGACCGCCCGGCCCTCGCCGGCGAGCCGTTCGGCGGCGGCGTCGATCTGGGCGCGCTGCTTCTCGCCGGGGTCCTGGTCGGCGATCAGCACCACGCGCCGCAGCTGCGGGGGGAGACCGATCGCGGCCATGTTCCCGAGGTTCAGGGCGCAGACGATGTAGACGCCGGGTTGCCGGCCTTTCAGGACCACGGCCGACAGCGCGTCCTCGATGCCCTCGGCCACGTAGACCGTCGCGTCGTCGGGGGCCTGGCTGATCGGCGCGCCCTTGCCGCCGCGTGGGCCGAAGCCCGACCACAGGCGCACGAAGCCGCCGCGGTGCTGGCCCTGGATCTTCTTCGCCTTGGGCACGGGGGCCTTGCCCCACACGCCCGTCGCCGGGTCGCGCGCCAGGTATGTCCGATGGATGCCGAGGAAGTCCGGCGGTCCGTCCGGCTTCCACGGCCCGTGGATCGCCGCGACCATGGCGGGCCAGCGGCCCTCGAACACCTCGCCCGTCTCGTCGTCGGTGTGCTGATACCAGAGCGACGGGTGGAACCGCAGCGCGCCCGGCGCGCGGCCGAGGTCGGCCGGCCCGACGCCGCGCCCGGAGAGGTAGGCGGCGGCGGGCGTGTTCTCGATGGGCCGGCAGTCGAGGAACCGCGCATGGGCGCGGCGCCGCTCGCGGGCCTTCTCCGCCTCCGCCTCCCGCGCCTGCGCCTCCGCCGCCTGGCGGGCGCGCTCGGCCTCGCGCTGGCGGAGCGCGCGCTGCGCCGGGGTCTCGTTCTCGGCGATGCCCAGGAAGGCGCGCGCCTCGGCCAGCGCCGCCTTGCGGTCGCAGCCGAGCGCCAGCTGGATCAGGTCGAGCATGTCGCCGCGCTCGCCGGTGCTGGCGTCGCTGAACCGGCCGACATGGGGGCCGGCGATGTTCACCCAGAACGAACCGATCCGCTTGTCGGCCCGGCCCGGGTTCCGCGCGCGATACTGCTGGCCGCTCACGACCCCGCCGGGGGCGTAGCGCCGGGCCACGTCCTCGGGACGCGCCTGGAGCAACGCCACGATATCGGCGAAGGAGGTGAGGGCGGCGCGGGTCATGCCGCGCGGCCTTCCTGCGCCTCGGCGCGGGCCACCGCGTCCATGGCGGCGCCGGCGCGGGCGGCGAGGATCACCGCCACGTTGGCCTGCATGTCGAACCACGCCCGCTCGAACAGGCCCGTCGCCATCGCGCGCGGCCGGCGCAGGTCGCCCAGGTCCACGAAGGCGCCCACCGCCTCGGGCAGGGCGGCGAGCCGGGGGTGGAAGCGGTCGACCTTTGGCAGCAGGTCGGCGAGGTCGAGCTGGTAGAGCCGCAGGGTCTCGGGCGCGTTGCGGTGCAGGCAGGCCGCGGCGGCGGTGAAGATCAGCGCCAGGTCGGCGGGGCTGAGCGGGGGCGGCGTCTCGGCCCGCGGCTCCAGCGGCAGCTCGGTCGCGCTCATGCCAGGTCCCTCCGGTTCTGCCAGTCGAAGCCCGCGTCATCGAGGGCGGTCGCCACCCGGCGCGCGTGGCCCTCGGCCAGGTCGCCGATCACGGCCAGGAAGGCGTCGGCCGCGTCGGCCGGGTCGCCCTCGATCACGCCGGCGTCGAAGCGGGAGACGGCCTGCGCCAGGTCCACCCGCTCGGGCAGCAGCCGCGCGCGCTTCTCGGCCAGCTCGTCCAGCGCCTCGCGGGTCAGGGCGCCGGTCTTGGCCCGCATGGCGCAGGTCACGGCGTAGAGCCCGAAGGCGACGACGGGGCTGCGATCCTCGGTCATCGCGCCACCCTCGCGGCAGGCAGGCCGGGGTCGGCGTGGCGGGTCGCGCTCCGGCAGGGGTTGCACATGCGGTTGTGCGCGCCCTCGCTCGGGAACCGGTCGCCGCAGCTGAGGCAGGGGCGCCAGCGCACGGCGTCGGGCCGGGGCTTGCGCATGTCGGCCAGCTCTTGCTCGCGGGCGCCTCGATCACCGGCCATCGGTCAGTCCCTCCGGGAAAGCCCGGACGCCGACCCGCGCAGGGAGGCGCGCGCGCCGGCGTCCGGCAGTGGGCGGTCCGTGTCCCGGCGGCAGGCGCGCGGCCGGGGAACGAGGGAGGGACCGCCGAGGGGGAAGCCGCCGTCGCGCCGGGGGTGGTGCATGTGAGCTGCGCGACGGCGGCGGGCGGCGGAGGGCAGGGCCAAGACAGGGACGCAGGCCATGCGGAACTACTCCGCCGCGACCGACGCGGTGTCCGCCGCGTCGGGGTCGGTCTGGCGCAGGAGCTGGTCCAGCTCCGCGCGGGTGCAGCCGAAAATCAGATGCTCGGCCGTGAGGGGGATGCCGTTCGCCCGCGCATGGTTCAGCAACGCACGCATGTGGCGAGCGCTGGGGATGTCGCCTGCGTCGCGGTCTTTTGAGGGGCGGTCCCAGATGTAAGCGGACTTCTCATGCAAGCCGCAAACACCGGCGACGACTGCCCGGCCGCCGGTCAGGGCAAAGACTACATCCGCTGGTGTGCACTGCTGGGTCATGGCGCAGGATGTTGCGCGGCCACGGATCAAATCGTCAAGCGAAAAGATCGAAAATCGAGCTTTCAATATCAGTGCGCACCGCACACTTACGCGCGATGGATGCAGAGTGGTTCAAACAGCAGCAGCGCCGGAAGGGGTTGACGATTGTCGATCTCGGCGAAGCTATCGGCCGGGACCGATCCATCGTCTCGCGGTTCTATACCGGTCGACAGAAGATGTCCTTCGAGCAGGCGGAGAAGCTCGCGGAAGTTCTCGACGTGCCGCTGTCTGAGGTTCTAGCGCGCGCCGGCATTGCTGAGCGTCGCGTCGCTCAGGAACTGGAGCCGGGGTTTCGCGAGAGCGATGCCGCGGTTTGGGTGCCAAAGGCGGATGGCGAACAGGACCAGGACTCGCTTGCCGCAAGGGCGCTGGGCCTGAGGCCGGGCGCTGACGTCTGGGTTGTGAAGGGCAAGTCTTTGCTTCTACTGGGATACGCTCCTGGAGACCGGATCTTGGTCGACGGGCACCGCGCGTCACATGTGAAGTCTGGCGATGTTGTTATCGCGCAGGTCTACGACTGGCACAGCGGTTCCGCGAAGACGATACTGCGGCAGTATCAGCAGCCGGTGTTGATTGCACATTCCGTCGATCAGTCGGATTGGAAGCCTTATGTCGTCGACCAGGATAACGTTTCCATAAGGGGTGTTGTTATTGCATCTTGGCGGATTTCTGGATCTTAAGGGATCGCTTCGAAAGAATTTTGTAAGCTAAGTCAAAAGAAATAATTCGGATCAAGCAAAGAAATCCTATCTGTATTGCGGCGAACGCGCCAAAAGCTACTTCCGGCGTAAGGGCCTCCGACACATCTGTCAGCCAGTCGAGAATGAAGGCGGCGGCGATGGTCGTGGCGAGGGATGTCGCCGTTATCCGGTTTGCCCAGCGATCTGCGGCCGCCGAAACAGCTTCGTTGGCCCTCGAGCTTTGTGCATTTTTCGTTTCGCCGGTATCCATGTCTGCATGGTGAGCCCAGCGTCGCGAGATGCGAAGATCAAAAAATGATCTCTGCATCTTGAAAAAGATCGGTATTCACTACACACTCTGCTCCATCATGCGGGGCCGCGCACATTTCGCACACCCTCCCCGCTGGCCGTGGAGGATCGAATGCCGCTTCCCGAACCTGCCCCCCTGCCGCCGCTGGATGATCTGACCCTGGAACATCTCGGGGTGGTCGCGTCCGAGGTTCAGCGCAACCAGGCGACCAAGGAGGGGGTGCTGCTGCTCACCCTCTGCGCCCCTGCCCTGGTGGATGAGCTGCGCCGCTACCGCCTCTATCGCCAGCGGATGCAGGCGCTGGCGCAGCGGATGGAGGATCGCCGCCGCCCGGCGCCCGCGCCGCTGCGCGCCATCGGCGGAGGGCGGGCCGATGGCTGAGACCGGCGAACTGCTCATGTCGGCGCGCGACCAGATGTATCTGGTGCTGGCCCTCGGCGGCTGCGTGGTCGGCGGCGTCCTGATGGGCGCGGGGACCACGCTGTTCGCCCGCTGGTGGGTGGAGCGCGAGGACCAGGACGCGCTGCGGAGGACCCGGAAATGACCCGCCGTCCCGATCACCGCGGCGCGAGCCGGCCCTTCATCGCCGCGGCCGAAGTCGCGCAGTTGCTCGGCTACGCCTCCGCGTCCGGCTTCCATCGCGCCCGCCGCCGGCTGACCGAGAACGAGGGCTTCCCCCCGCCGATCCTCCAGCGCGCGGTCACGCCGATGCGCTGGCGCCGGGAGGACGTGGTGGAGTGGGCGAACCGCCCGCCCGCGCCGGTCGAAGGCGTGCCGGGCATGAGCCCGGCCGACCTCGCCGTCGACCGGGCCATCATGCAGCGCATGGCGCGGATGCCATGACCGCGCGCGCGCCGCGGCCGCGGCCGATCCCCGCCCCGCTCGATCATGTGGACGAGGTTCCCGCCCGGGTGCGCCAGCGCCGGCGCGCGTCGGGAACCTGGCGGCTGTGGTGGGAGCCGACCACGGCGGAGCGCGAGGCGTTCGGGTTCGAGCCGGTGGAGCTGGACCCGAACCGCATCACCTGGTCGCTGCGCCAGGCGCTGTCGCTGAACCGGAAGGTGGAGGCGGCGCGCAAGGGCGTGACCCTGCAGGACCGGGGCGGCCGCACGTTCTCCCGTCTCGCGGCGGAGTATCGTCGGTCGCCCCTGTGGGAGCGGCTGCGGGAGGCGACGCGCCGGGACTACGACACCACGCTGCGCCGGATCGAAAAGAAGTGGGGGCCGGCGCAGGTCGCGGCCTTCACCAAGCCGATCCTGCGTGAGTGGTATGAGACGCTTTACCGAGACAACGGGAAGTGGATCGCCCAGCACGACCTCCGGATCATGTCCATCGTCCTCGGATATGGGGAGCTGCGCGGCTGGCTGCCGGCGAACCCCGCCGTCCGGATGAAGATGGAGACCCCGCCGCCTCGCGAGCGCGTGCTGTCCTGGGAGGAATTCGACGCGCTGCGCGCAGCGGCCGCGGATCTGGACCTGCCCGGCATGGCGCTCGCCATCGCGGTCGCCTGGTATCAGGGCCAGCGCCAGAAAGACGTGATCGAGGCGCGGGTGGAGGACTTCGCCGACCCGGGCATGTGGCGCTTCGAGCGGTCCAAGGCCAAGGCCGGCTCCGCGCAGAAGGGCGCCGTGCTGCCGATCCATCGCGAGCTGGCGCCGCTGCTCAAGCCCCGCCTGGCGAAGGCGAAGGACGGGGAGCCGCTGATCCTCAACACGCTCGGCGACTTCTACCGGGCCGACAACTTCCGCAGCCATTTCGGCCGGACGCGCGCGAAGGCGGCGGAGACCATGCCGTCCCTGGGCGACGTGCAGTTCCGCGATCTGCGCCGCAGCTGGGCGTGGTGGACGCGCGAGGGCGGGGCCAGCGACCGCGACCGCGCGGACGGGATGGGCAACCAGTCCGACAAGAACGTCCGGCTGGGCCAGACCTACAACCCCGCCAGCGCCGCCGGCGCGGCCCGCGCCGTCGCGGCGATGAAGCGGCCGAAGAAGAAGGGCCGGGGGAAGTGACCGGCCCGCGCGTGAGCCGCTGCTGGATCGCGCTGGAGGGCGCGGCCGACGCGGCCTGGATCGCGGAGGCGCTGGCCATGCTGGGCGACGCCATCGCGGACGGTTCCATTGAAGGCCGGGGCAGGGCGGTTCGCCGCGACGGCCCCGGCCTTCTGCGTTTCGAGGTCAAGAAGGAGGGATGACCATGACCATGGATCACGAAACCCGGCGGCTGCTGGAGCGGAGCCACGCCCAGCTCTGCGCCGCCTTCGCGCTCCAGCTCGCCACGGCCGCGGCCGCGGATGAGGCGTTCGGGGACGCGCCGCGGCCGACTGACCTGGACGAGGGCCGGGCGGCGCAACTGACCCGCCAGCTGCTCCGCGATCTGGAGTGTGCGCTGGGTGGCCGGCCTTTCGGAACGGATGCATGGTTGGGCAACATGATAGACCTGCGAAATGGCGCAGGGCGGCTACCCGTGCGGAGGTGATTCTTGGTCCGCGCTCTCGTCGGGACGATCCACATCCGACTTGATGTCGAAGACCGAGGATGTGATGTCCCAAAGTATAAGTAGATACACAATAAGAATGAGAATGCCGGCGCTGTTGGCTAGCGCGGCACCAGTCTCGCCCATAATCACCAGCGGCTTCGAAATTACTAGAGCCAGCCCCAATGCGAACAGAAAAATAAGCCATCGGGCGCTGCTTTTAATTTCAGCCCGGGCTGACTCAAAATATACTCGGTTCGCCCTTTCCTCTATTCTATTGAGGGCCAAGTGTATTTGGGCAAGCGAGGCTATTGTTATCGCGAGTATTACGCCCAGTACGTTTAGAAATTCGTGGTTGATAAAGTTCTTGAGAAATGAATTGGAGTCCCCTAGCCACTCTGGCCTAAAGGATGTGAGGCACAGCAGCGTTGCGCCCGACACAAGCCAAATTATATGCGCAATGCTCGCCATCATTAAAACAGGATATCACTTATCCGCTGCCAAGTCGAGCGCTTTCCAGCAATCAGCGGCTCATCGTCTTCGACTTCTTCGGCCCTTTCTTCTTCCTCGGAGTCGTAGATTTTCTTTTGACCTGACTTTAGTTTCACGGATCCACCGCCCTCGGATACATACTCGACCGCGTCGATGACTTCTTGTCCGTCAAGGTCCAGGAGGCCATTTTTGTTCTGCAGCCCCACTCTAACTTTCTGGGCATTCCTTTTTTGGCGTGCTTCCTTTAGGCCTTCATTCAGTTGGTTCCGAAGCTGGAGTACATTGGGCGTTACAAAATCAAATTCAACATAGGTAATGGACCCTTTGTTTTTATTAACTGCCTCCCAGAAGCTGGTGGTGGAGGTCATGACGTTGACCTCAATTTGCCATCCATGCTTAGAATTTACCTCGTTAATAAAATTAACTAAGCTAACAAACACCGGCAGTGGGCGCCCCACGTCAATATGAAACTGCATGGCGACCTTTTGACCTTCGCTGTCGCTTCGTGTGTCAATCAGAACGTTCGCCGCGCGCCATGAAATGGCTTCTTCTTCTTCAAAATTTTCCTCTGGGGGTTTGTTGACGGTTTCAATTTTCCGACGCCCAATGCGCCCAAGCGAAACAGCGCCTCCGGTAACTTCTTGTTCTCCAATCGGCTGAAACACGAGTGGATTATTGCGGTGCTCAAAGTCTATGCGCTGGCTGAATGCCAGCCTGAGGTAGGCTGACCGGTCGAGACGTGCCGGGGGGGCGTCGAACAAATCCCCGCTCTGATCAATCTCCAGCAGGAAGAGCCGCAAATAATGATACTTCATGATTCACCTCGCGTTTAGGCAAGGCCATGGAAATGCACATTCGACGGTCAGCGGCAAGCGTATACTGATAAGAGCTCACCCGCGGAGCCGTTGGGCAGCGAGTTTTTGCAAGAGAAAAAGAAGTCAGAGGCCCCTCCATTTGGAGGGGCCTCTGACTTTTTCCGTCCAACTCGGACGCTCTCGGACGCTCGGACGAACGGCACTCTAAGTGCATGATTTTGGTGGGTGATGTAGGGTTCGAACCTACGACCCGCTGATTAAGAGTCAGCTGCTCTACCAACTGAGCTAATCACCCGACGGCGCGCTAGGTAGCCCGGGCGGACGGGGGATGCAAGAGGGCGCGGGCGGTTTTTCGCCTCGAAATCCAGGACGTGGCGGAAGGCCCGCGCCGCGCGCCGGACAGCGGCGTTTCCAATCGGCCTGACGGGTGACAGGATCGCTTCGGGCCGTCGTCCGCCGGGCGGGGGCCGACATCGAAACGCGCGGCCGAAACCGGAGACCAGACGCGACCGCGCCCAGGGAGGGCCTCCATGTCCATCGACTTCTCCGACCTGTTCTCCATCCGCGGCCGCGTCGCGCTCGTCACCGGCGGCTCCCGCGGGATCGGCGAGATGATCGCGGCGGGATATCTCTCGGCCGGGGCGAAGGTCTACATCTCGTCGCGCAAGGCCGCGGTCTGCGAGGCCACCGCCGCCCGGCTGGCGGAGACCTATGGCGGGGAGTGCATCGCCATCCCCTCCGACCTGTCGCAGGTGGCCGGGGTCGAGCGGCTGGCCGGCGAGATGGCGGAGCGGGAGCGGGCGCTCGACATCCTGGTCAACAACGCCGGCGCCGCCTGGGGGGCGAAGCTGGGCGAATTCCCCGAGATGGGCTGGGACAAGGTGATGGACACCAACGCCAAGGGGCCGTTCTTCCTGACCCAGGCCCTGCTGCCGCTGCTGGAGGCGGCGGCGAGCGCGGATCGGCCGGCGCGGGTGATCAACATCGGCTCCATCGACGGGATCCGCACGCCGGCGATGGACAATCTTTCCTACGGGCCGGCCAAGGCGGCGATCCACTACATGACGCGGATCTTCGCGGCGCATCTGGCGGGACGGCATATCCGGGTCAACGCCATCGCGCCCGGGCCGTTCCCGACCTGGATGCTGTCGACCGGCGTGGGCTTCGGCGGCGAGACCGAGGGCGTGGACTGGGGCGCGGTCGGGGCGCGCAACCCCTCGGGCCGGGTGGGGACGGCGCAGGACGCGGCGGGGCTGGCGATCTTCCTGGCCTCGAAGGCGTCGGCCTACGTCACCGGGCAGGTGATCGCCTTCGACGGGGGGATCGTGGTCTCCGGCGGCGCGGGGATCTGAGCGGGCCGCGCGACCGGCCCGCGCGCCGGGCCGGGCCGGGGCGCCCGCGCGGCGGGGCGGCGTGGCGTGGGCGTTGGGGGGCGCTCGCATCGGGGCGGGCGCGGAGCCGGAGGCGTCGCGGCGGCGTCGTGCGAAGGCGCGGTCTGCTGAGAAGGCCCCGAGGGGGGCCTTCCAAAAGCGTGCGCATGAGTCGGGGCGCGTCAAGGCCGGGGCCGCCTTCGGCGGTCGCTTCGCGAGCCTTGACCCGCCCCGACTCACGCTCGGCGAACAGGGGGAGGCGAGGGGGCCGCGCCCGCGCCGGACGAGGGGGTGCGTCCGGCGCGGGCGGAGGGAGCGGTCCCCCGCTCTTCGCCTTGCGCCCTCCGACCTTCGCCCGCGGCGTCAGGCCGGGGCGCCGCCGCCGTTGATGGTGATCACCGTGCCGGTGGTGTAGCCCGACCGCTCCGAAGCGAGGAAGGCGGCCATGTCAGCGATCTCCCGCGGCTTGGCGGCCCGGTCGAGCGGCATGCCCTTGAGCATCTCGCGCCACTTCTCCGCGTCGCCCAGCTGGTCCGCCGCCCGCTGCCGGGCCTGGGTGATCATGCGGTCGGTCTCCACCGGGCCGGGGTTGATCGCCACCACCCGCACCCCGGAATGCAGCGAGTTCGATCCCAGCGCCCGCGTGAACCCCATCAGCGAGGCGTTGCCCGCCGCCCCGGCGATGTAGCCCGCGGGAAAGCTCTCGCCCGCCGCGCCGATCACGTTGACGATCACCCCCGCCCCCCGCGCCTTCATCGCCGCGAAGACCGGGCGGGTGAGGTTGATGTAGCCGAACACCTTCAGTTCCCACGCATGGCGCCACCGCTCCTCGTCCACCACGTTCAGCGGGCCGGCGGGAATGTCGCCGGCGTTGTTGACCAGGATGTCGAGCCCCTCGGCGATGCCGGCGAGGCGGGCGAGGTCCTGCGGGTTGCGGATATCGGCCGGGCAGGGGGTGGCCTTCACCCCGAAACGGGCGGAGAGGTCGGCGCAATTGGCCTCCAGCGCCTCGGCGGAGCGGGCGGCGAGCCAGACATGGGCGCCCTCCTCCGCGAAGGCCTCCGCGGTGGCCAGGCCGATGCCTTTCGAGGCGCCGGTGATCATCACGGTCTTGCCGCTGAGCTTCAGGTCCATGGGGTCCTCCTCCCGTCAGGCCGCCGCGTCGGGGCGGCTTTCGGCGCAGTCTGGCGCAGAGGCGGGGGCTTGGCGAGGGGGGAGCGGAGACGCGACGCGGCGGCGGAGCCGGCGTCGCGCCACGTCGCGCGGTCCTGCGCATCGGCGCGTCCCTCTCCCGGGCGACCGGGTCGCGTCGGCGCTCATTCCGGGGCCTCTTCGAAACGCAGGTGGATCGGGGATCCGGACGCGGAGGACGTTTCGATGTCGACCCTGGCCCGCTTCAACGCACGCGCCTGGTCGGCCGCCGTCGCGCCGAAGTCATGCCGGTCCGGCCCGATGGTCCGCCATGCGCCGAAGCCTTGATCCAGAAGGATCATCACCGTTCTCCCGTCTCTCAGGCGCAGATGCATCGCGCGGAAATGGTCGAGGTCGGCCTTTTCGGGATGAAGCCTCACCGATGCGGCGGGAAGCAGCGCCTGCAGCACCGCCGTCCGCTCCGCGTCCAGGGCGTAGCCGTGATGCAGCCGTCGGGGCGGGCGCCCGGCTCCGCCGCCGGGCGCGAGGTCGACCGTCATCGCGCCGCCGGACAGCCCCGGACAGGCGCGCATCGTCTCCGCGAACAGGGCCAGCGCCGCGGGCGAGAGCAGATAGCGGTCGCTGTAGCGCAGCTCCGCGATGCCGGTGGCGCGCATGGCGGCGACCGGCAGGGGGGCGGCTTCCGACAGCCGCTTCCAGAACCGCGCGCCGAAGCCGGCGAGCGGCCCGTCGAGCGACGCGCCGGCATGAAGAAGCCAGCCATCTCCCGCGCTGATCCTGGCGACGTTCGCCATCGGAACCGCCTGCATGGCCGGCGGCGCGGAGAGCGGGCCGCGCAGGAGCGGGGCGCGATCTCCGCGCCCCCAGTCGGAGCCGGGCGCCGCGTCTTGCGCTTCGCTGCATGCGACGCCGACGATCGTGCCGTCCGGACGCCTGACCGCGGCCAGCAGCGGAAGCCCGCCGACATCCGGCGCGGCCGCGATCCGCGCGGCCTCGCAGCCCAGGCCGATCAGCGCGAGCGCGACCCCGTGGTTCCATCCCGCCGCGGTGAGGGCGGGCTGCGGGATCGCCACCCGCGCCCGGTCCCGCAACCGCCGGACGATGGGCGCGAAGCCCGCGCCTTCGAAATCCCAGTCCTTCGGCGAGCCCTGCAGGAAGACCGTGAGGTCGGCGATCCGACCGGAGCGTTCCTCGTCCGCCAGCCAGTCGCCCAGACGGCGCCCGAGCATCGCCGTCCCTTCGCCGAAGACCCGAAGCGCGTCCGGCAGCGCGATGCGGCGCAGCAGATCCGCGGCGAGGGCGCGCCCGCCTTCCCGGTCCATCTCCACGTCGCGCTGGTTGAGGTCCGGGCGCAGGACGCAGGCGGGGCAGCCCGTCCCGCAGTTTTCCGGGCAGGCGAGCCGCTCAAGCGCGCCGCGCAGCGCCGCCGTGAACAGCTCGCCGTCGGCAAGCCGCGTCGCATAGCCCGCGCCGCCGGGGGCGCGGTCGAACAGGCAGACCGAGCGGCGCGCCTCGCCGGCCGGGCCGCGGCTGTCGGCCAGGGTCACGCCGATCTCGCGCGCCTCGACCCCGAGCATGTCGGCCAGGGCCTCCCGCAATCCGGCGCCGAAGGCGAGGCAGGGCTTCGGCTGGACGCCGTGCGGCGCCTGAAACTCGAACACGTCGGTCATGGCGTCATGCGCCAGATGCACATGGCGCTGAATGCGATGCGGCGCGTCGGAGGCGGGGCAGAGCCCGTCCCGCGTGCGGTTCCTGACCGGGGCGAGAGGGGCATGGCGGCGAAGCGCCTCGGGAAGCGGCGTCGCGAACGCGGCGTCGGGCGGCGGCATCGCCTCGGCCCGCCCGCAGTCGAGGCAGATCGCGAAGCCCCCGCCCTGCGCGCCGCTGGAGAGGCTGTGGACATGCCCCTCGGGGGCGGAGCGGAACCGGCCGGCCTCGGGGTCCGGCAGCGCCTGCCAGTCCGCGCCCGCGGCCACGATCTCCGGGCGCTGATAGGGGGTCTGCGCGAGCATCTCGTAGCCGGAATGGGGCTTGCGCCGGCCAAGAAAGCCCGCAGGGCGCAAGGTGCGGCGAACATGGCTCACGCGCTCGCCGCATGCCGGGCAGGTCTCGGGCGACTGCGAGGTCATCCCTGCGCCGCCGCAGCGCTCGCAGCGCCAGAACGCCCCGAGGTCCTCGAGCCTGGAGGCGTCGGTCCCGGCGCTCCAGGCCGGGCGCACGCCCTCGGACATGTGGACCAGTCCGTCTATGACGACCTCCGCCCCCGGCGCGTATTCGCGAATGGCGATGTCGAGCGGGCGGCTGGCTCCCCTCGCCCGGAAGCCGAACGCCGGCGCCGCATCGCCTTCTTCCCCGCGCAGGCCGGCGCGGTGGTCGAAGGCGACCACGTCGGTGGGAAACCCGTAGGAGGGAGCGAAGCCGCGCCGGGCGAGTTCCGCGAGCAGGAATTCGCCCCGCATGCGCGCGGCCCGGAGCGTCAGCGACATCGCCGCGTCCCCGCCGTCGCGCCCGCCATCGGGGTCGAGAAGCGCGGCGCGTTCCAGCAGGGCGCCGTGTTCCCGGCGCCAGCGGCGGGCGAACCGGTCCGCGGCCTCGGCCGTGGCCTCCATCCGGCGGCGGGGGGGCTCGTCGGCGAGCACGGAGCCGCGCAGCAGCGTCGCGATCCGGTCGGCCAACGCCGGCGCCGCGCCCCATTCGCCCCGCAGCGCGGCGATGAAGGCGTCGATGGGCGCGGCATGGTCGGGCGTCTCCTCCAGGGTTTTCGTCGCGCCGAGAAAGGCGCCGACGTTCTCCTGGATCCTGAGCCCCTCGGTCGCGTCCGCCAGCCAGGCGGCGAGCAGCATCGCGTTCGCATGCCGGGCGATCTGCGCCGGGCTGTCGAGCAGCACCTTGGGCGCGACGATCTTCTGCCGCAGATAGGCGCAGGGGTCGGAAAAGGCCCGTCGGTCGAGCGGCAGGTCGCGGCAGAAGGTGACGCCGAAGGCCCAGGGTTCGTTCCGGCGGCCGGCGCGGCCGACCCTCTGCCGGTAGTTCGACAGCGCCGGCGGCGCGTTGGCGTTCAGCACCAGGCGCACGTTGGGGATGTCGACGCCCATCTCCATCGTGGTCGAGCAGTTGAGCAGGTTGATGCCGCCGGCCTTGAACGTCTCCTCGTAGCGCTGCAGCACCTTGCGCGGGATCTGGGCGGAATGCTCCTGCGCGCGCAGGTAGCGCGGATAGGCGGCGATCCGGTCGTGCAGGTCGGTCCAGAATCCGGCTTCGCGCAGGTCGGCCACGACGGGGTCGCGACGGACCCATTCCGCGACTTCGTTCGAGGCCTGGTCCGACAGTCCCCCGCGGTTGGCCTGCGGCAGGCGCGGCCAGTCGCGGGGGCTCATGAACCGGTCGGGCGCGAAGGGGCTGCGCCGCGCCGCGGCGTAGCCGAAGGGGCGGCGGGTGACCGGGCAGATCCAGGCCTTGTCCAGGCGCTGCACGGCGGCCTGAGAGAAATCGAGCCGCATCTCGCCGCGGCCGACATCGATGCAGATCGTCGAACCGATCAGCCGCCAGAGCGCGTCGAGCACGATGTCCGCGCGATCTTCCGCCGCCCGGTCGCCCACCCCGCCGCCGATCAGCGCGTAGACCAGCTTCACCAGTCGCGAACGGCCGCTGCGGCCGGAGGGCCAGCCATAGGCATGTTCGCTGCGCTCGCCCTTCCGTGTCCCGGGCGGAGCGTAGGACTTCAGATAGCCGGTGCGCGGCGCGACCACGGGAATGATCCACGTGTCGACATCCACGGCCAACTGAATCCGAAAGGTCATGTCCACGGCCGCGAGGGCAAGGCCCCTCCAGTCCTCCCGGTCCAGGCCGGCGTCCGGAAACGGCTGCGGCAGGGTCTGCAACAGCGCCTTCTCCTCCAGCTTCGGGAAGGCGAGGCGCAGCAGGCCCATGGTCTCGGGGTTGTTCTGCACCTTCGGGCGGCGCAGCAGCTCGCGCAGCAGCAGCATCCGCGCCAGATCTTCGGGGCGCTCCTGCAACCCGTCGCCCATGATGGCGCGGTTCTTCCACACCTCCATCGCGAAGCCGCGCAGGTCCTCCTGCGTCGCGAGGCCGGAGACGAGGTCGTTCCAGGGAACCGGCGCCGCCTCGGCGCCGGTCAGGCGGGCGAGCTCCCGCAGTTTGTCGTCGAGACGCTCCTGAAGATCTTCGCGTTCGTCCTCGTCCTCTTCGCTCTCAAGCTTCGCGAGGATCCGGTCCCGCTGCCGCTCGAGCTTCGCCACGCGTTCCGGGTCGCCGCCCGCCCCGCCGGACTGCACCGCATGGTAAAGGAAGGCGCGGACCATGGTGCGCTCGGAGTCCTGCTGCAATCGGGCCGCGAGCCGCGCGACCCCCTGCCGGCTGTCCGAGAAGCTGATCGCCTTGCGCCCGCCCGCCGGCAGCCCCTGCCGGTCCTCGGGCGGGGCGAAGGCGTCCAGAAGCGCGGGCGCGGCGGTCCCCATCAGGAAGGCCGGACCGAACCGCATCGGCGCGAGCCGGGCGTCGGCGGCGCCGGCGCAGCAGCCGCGATCCTCCGCCTGAGCGATCAGCCGCAGCCGCACCGGGCGCCCCCCGTCCGGCGGGGCGTTGTCGTAGATGGCGCCGTCGACCGCGTCGATCCAGGAGGCATGGAGCGCGTCGCGCGGCGCGCCCAGCCATTGCCGCGTGCCGATGGCGATCCGGTTTTCGGCCTCCTCTTCCTCCGATCGGTCGTCGGGCTCCACGTCGATGGCGAATTCGTCGACGCTCTCGTCGGGCAGCGGCGCAAGCGTCGGATGCGCGCCCTGCGCGACCCCGACGGCCAGATGAGGCGCGCCGCATTCCGAACAGGCGACCAGTTCGAACACCGGCGCGCCGCAGCCGCAGCGGTCGCGACGCAGCGTCGACACCGCGCCGAAGGGCCAATCGCCTCCGTCTGCGGCGAGCTCCGCATCGCGCTCCGGGCAGGCGGGATCGATGCAGACCCAGACGCCGCCGAGCGCGCGTTCGAACAGATGCGCCCGCCAGGGCATCAGGCGCTTGCCGCCGTGCCGCGCCTCGGCGGCGGCGTCCAGCACCTCCTGCGCGTCGCGGCGTCGGTCGGGGGCGTCGAACAGCATCCGCGCCGCGTCGCCCAGCGTGACCGCGTCGCGGTCCAGCGCCCTGCGCAGCCGTTGCAGCCGGGGATGGGAGGCGAGGGCGGCGCCCAGCGCATCGAGATCCGGCGCCGCCAGCGCGCGGGACAGCGGCAGGTCGGGACCGGGCGCGGGCAGGGCGGTCTCCACGGTCTCGCCCTCGATCACCGCGCAGCGCTCCGGGCCGGTTCCGGCCAGCGCGGCGAGGAAGGTCTTGAGCTTGTCCCGCGCGTCGTCCTCGCCGGCGATCGTCGCCGAGGTCGCCATCAGACGCACCTGGTCGGGGCGCACCTGGAACGCGGCGCGGACCCGGCGCAGCAGCATCGCCATCTCCGCCGCCTGGCTGCCGATATAGGAATGCGCCTCGTCGAGCACGATCCAGCGCAGCGCGCCTTCCGACGCCTCGAGGATCCGCCGGTCCTCGCCTCGCAGGAGCATGTATTCCAGCATGGTGACGTTGGTCACCAGGATTTCGGGCGGCTTGTCCCGGATCGCCGCGCGGCTGCGCAGTTCGACCTTGGTGGATTTCTCTTTCGCCCGGCGCTCGGTCTCTTCGGTGTCGCCGTTGTAAAGCGCGAAGCGCACCCGGCCGCCGAGCCCGCCCGCCCAGGCGTTCAGACGTTCCCGCTGGCTCTCGATCAGCGCGTTGAGCGGATATATCAGGATCGCCTGAACGCCGCCCCCCGGCCGGACCCGGGTCAGCAGGTCGTTCAGGATGGGGATGAGAAAGCACTCCGTCTTGCCCGAGCCGGTGCCGGAGCTGACCAGGACGGAGCGCGCGTCCGAAAGGGCGGCTTCCCAGGCGCGGTGCTGATGCAGCCAGGGCAGGCGATCCTTCGGCATCGCCTGCTCGCCCGCGCCGGCGAGCGCCCCGACCAGCTCCGGGCGCAGCAGCCCGCCCGAGAGCGCGCCGAAGCTGCGCGGGCCCGCGCGCCATTCGCGCGCGATCTCGAAGGCCGGATCGGCGATCAGCGACTCCGCGTCGCCCGGCGGCGCCGACAGCCGCCGGCGCAGCGCCGCGTTGAGCGCGCGCGACGAAACCCGGGCGCGGGAGATCGTCGCGACCGCGGCGTCTTCGCACAGGCGGGAGAGATGCGCGTGCAGACCGGATGAGGCGAAGGCGCGGCGGGCGTCGGGGGACTCGGTCATGGTGCGGGCGATCTCAGGCGTTTGCGCGCGCGATTTGCATCGCCGCGGGAAGGGAGGCGTCGAACCACAGCGGATCGGCGATCCGCAGCGCCATCAGGCGCAGGGTCAGGGCGGGATCCGCCGTTTCGCGCAGGCCCAGCGCGATCTGGGCGCAAAGCAGCGGCGCGTCCAGAAACGGGCGCAGGTCATCATGAAACCGCCCTGCGCGGGACTGGCGGGGCCTGGGCAGGCCCCCCGCGCCCTGGGGCGCCGCCGGCGCGCGGCGCGCCAGCTCGTTCGCCAGATCGTCGAAGACCTTGTCTGGCGCGGCGACGCGCAACGGCGCCGGGATCCCGTCGGGGCCGAGCCTGAAGGGCGGCAAGCCGTTGTCGGCGAACGCGCAGGCGAGGTGCCCCGCCAGTTCGGGCCGCAGGGCTAGGATGTCATGGGCGCGCCGGGCGACGGCGCTGTGCGCCTCGCTCAACGGATCCTCGTCGTCCATTATCGCCGCGCGCGTGCGTCGGGCCAGGTCGCACGCGACCGCCGCCGTCCAGGCCTTCGCCTGGGTAAGGGGCCACCAGATCGGACAGGCGTCGTCGATCGAGAGCGTATCTGCAAGCCCCTTGCGCGTCGCCCGCAGAACCAGCGCCACGGCCGCCGCAGGGCGCTGCGCGAGCGCCCGAACCTGGTCCAGCGCCGCGATGTCTCCGCCCGCGCCGGCTCCCGACAGCAGATCGCGCAACGCGCGCCATCGCGGGTCCGCGGGCGCGGCCAGCATCGCGTCGAACATATCGACATATGCGGCGATCCGCTCGTCGCGCGTCGTGCTCGGATGGCTCGCGCCGCTCCATGCCACCGGCCGCATCACCCCGCGAAGGGGGCAACGCCCCTGGATGAACCACACGCTCGGTCCGGATCCGAGCGTATCGCGCAGATCGAGCGGACCAGCCGCCTCGCGCTCGACCGGCCCGCAGGCGCCGTCGAGGGGCAGCGCGTGCAGCGAGACGCGGGAGGGGCCGAGGTCGAGAACGTCCCCCGTCCGTTTCGGCGACCACTCGTGCCGCCTGACGACGAGACGGGGGCTGTCGACGCCGCCGGCGACGAGGCGCAGCCGCAGGCTTCCGTCAGGCCCGAGCTGGGCGAGCAGGCTGCGCAGGAACGACTCCTGCGCCGACAGAGAGATTTCCCCGTCGCCCGCGATCGCGATCCGCTCGCCGCCGCCCTCCGGGCGGATCTGAAGCACGCCGCCGCCCTCCGGGTAGATGCCGCGCCAGCCGGGAAGGGAGCCGATGGCGATCTGGCGCTCCTGCTCCAGCCGGGCGCCGTCCGGCGCTGCGAACACCGCCTCGCGGCCCGGCCAGGGGGCGTGGAGCGTGAGCGCGCGTCCCGACCGAGAATCGTAGAGGCGCAGATGCAGATGCGCCGGCGCGGTCGCCTCCGGGACCAGCCGCAGATGAAGGTCGCCGGACGGGGGAATGGCAGCGCCGGCCTCCGGCTCGGCGGCCCCGAGGGAGGCGGTCAGGCCCGCGGGCAGCCCTGTCAGGTCCACGGCAGCGCCGCCGCGCGGCAACGCCGAGACGCGGATCCGGCAGTCCCGGGGCAGGACGATCAGCCGGGATCTCGCCTGTTCCGTGCCGTTCCGAATCCAGATCGCGGCTTGCGCGAACAGTCGTTTCGCCGGATTGCGCGCGAGCGTGCTTCCGGCGACCGAACGGGACGCCCCATCCGTCTCGCCACCGAAAAATCGGGGCTCGCCCACGAAGACCGGCCAACCGAGCGGATCGCGCCACCCGCGCAGCGGCGTGCCGACAGGGACGAGCTGGAAGGACGGCGCATCCGAATCCGCCGCCGTGCGCAGCTTGAGGACGCGATGGCCGACCCGAACGTCTCCGTCGCCCGCGAGGCGCCAAAGCAGGCCGCCCGGCGCGGGTTCGGGCCCCGACAGGACGACGCCCTCGGACGCGTCCGGCCGCGTCTCAGGCGGCGCCAGCAGCCAGACCGCGTCGCCCCGCGTGACCCCGGTCGCGCCCAGAGGTTCGAGCATGCCGTCGCCAACGGATTTCCAGAAACTCGGGCTCTCCTCGGGCGCATCCAACCCGCCGTCGATCAGCGCGTCCCCGACGTGGCGGCCATCGGCATGGGCGCAGAGGCGGGCGGGCGTGGAGGGGTCGAGCGGGAGAACCGCGTCGCCGCGCCTGCCGATGCGGCTCAGCCGCCAGCCGTCCGGCTCCGGCGCGCCGAAGAACGCTTCGTGGCAGGAGGCGAGCGCTTCGCCGGGCAGAAAGCGCAGGCGCAGCTCCCTGACGTCTTCCGGCAGGCGTTCATGCGGCAGGATCCCCTGGTCGGCGATGGTCAGCGCGCCGGTCCAGGACACGCCGTCCGCCGCTCTGCGCAATTGGCGCCGCGCGAGGGCCGGACGCGGCCCGGACCTCCGCCCGAGCGGGGCGAGCAGGGCGGGGCCGACCAGCTCGCGCAAAGCCGCGGTGGACAGGCGGACCGGGAGATGCGCGCGCCAGTCGGCGAGCTTCGTCAATTCCTCCGACAAGGTGGTTTCGTCGACATCCGCCGGCAGCTTCGCGCGCAGCGCGATCAGACCCGCGGCGAACTCGGCGAACAGCTCCTGCGTCTCCTCGGTCCGGAAGGCCAGGGGCAAGGCGTGCAGGCGCCGTTCGACGATCGCCGCGGCCGCCTCCGGGCGCGTCCGGCCTTCCGCCTCGATCTCGGCGACCATGGCGACGATCTCATCCCGGAAGCGTCCCGCCTCGGCGATCAGCGCGTCGGGGAGACCGCCTTCGGCCATCAGGGAATAGAGGTAAAGCGCGCCGCGCTCCGAGCGTCGGATATCGCGTCCGAATCCGTCGAGGCCACTTGCGGTCAGGGTTCTCGCCAACGCTTGATTCTCGGCCGCGTCGATGGCGTCGAAAAGCAGCTCCCATTTCAGCGGACCGCCGCGATGGTCGCGCCGGATCTTTTCCGACGCCCACAGGGCGAAGATCTCCGCCGTCGGCCTTCGGTCATCCCCGATCGCGACCCGCATCCGCAGGGTGCGCGCCATCCTTTCGAACTGCGCGTCGGTGACCATGTAGGCATGGAGCGGCCGTCCGTCAGGCCGTGGCAACCCGTGCCCGTCGAGGATCTCGGCAACGATTTCCGCATGAAGCGACTTGGTCTGGATAGACATGAAGGAACGCCATAATCTTAAACGCGGAGTCAGGTTAGCGGCGTCGCCGCCAGGGGAGAAGCGACTTCGTCGGTCGACGGATTTTTCTCGACGATCGCGGGTTCCTGCGACGCATGCCCCATGGTTGTCTGGCGGAGGGCCCGTCCAGGTCCCGGGGACGCGCCTGCGTTGAAAGGTTGAGAACAATGAGTTTTTTCGAGCGACCGATCCTGAATTCGCCCTATGTCGCGCCGGATCGGCATTGGGAGCTGGACAAGGAGGGCCGGCCCACCGACCGCATCGTTTCGCGGCGTCGTCGGTCCGAGCTGATCTCGGCGATCCCCGGCGCGCGGAGCGCCCGTCGCGACAACCAGGCGGAGCTCGGGCTCGACGCCGGCGGCCTTTCGAGCTTCGATGCGGAGTATAACCAGACGAACCTGAACGAGCTGCGCCAGGAGGTCGACGTCTGGCGACGGCTGCCCAACCCGTCGCAATGGGGCGTCTCGCCGGTCACCCAGCGCCTGCTGGAGCATTGGCGCGCGCTGCAGGCGGACGACTCCCAGCCGGTGCGCCCCTTCTTCTGTCAGCTCGAAGCGGTCGAGACGGCGATCTGGCTGGCAGAGGTCGGCCATCGCCAGAAGAAGAAGCAGCGCGGAGACCGGTTCCAGACCTGGCTGGAGAAAGCCAACGCCGAGGCCAATCCCGACCTGTTCCGCATCGCCCTGAAGCTCGCCACCGGCGCGGGCAAGACCACGGTCATGGCGATGCTGATCGCATGGCAGGCGCTCAACGCGGTGCGAGCTCCCAATTCCAGGAATTTTTCCAAGGGCTTCCTGGTCGTCACGCCTGGCATCACCATCAAGGACCGCCTGCGGGTGCTGCAGCCGAACGACGCCGACAGCTATTACGCGGGGCGCAACCTCGTGCCGTCGGACCTGCTGGGCGATCTCGGCAAGGCTCGGATCGTGATCACCAACTACCACGCGTTCAAACCTCGGAACCTGGTGGAGGTCTCCAGGGGCACGCGACTCGCCATCGAGGGTCATGGCGACGGGATGCGGACGCTGGAGACCGAAGGACAGATGGTCCAGCGGGTCATGAAGGACCTGATGGGCATGAAGAACATCGTCGTGCTGAACGACGAGGCGCATCACTGCTATCGCGAACGCCCGGTCGCCGACGGCCCCCGGCTGACCGGCGACGCGCGCAAGGAGGCGGAGGCGAACGCCGAGGCGGCGCGGCTGTGGATCTCCGGCATCGAGGCGGCAAAGCGCGTGATCGGGGTTCGCGCCGTCTACGACCTCTCCGCGACGCCGTTCTTCCTGGCGGGCTCCGGCTATGTCGAAGGCACGCTGTTCCCCTGGGTGGTCTCGGACTTCTCGCTGATGGACGCGATCGAATGCGGGATCGTGAAGCTGCCGCGCGTCCCCGTCGCCGACAATCTGCCGGGCCGGCCGGAGCCGCTTTACCGCAACCTGTGGAAAGCCGTCGGCAAGCGGATGCCGAAAAAGGCGAAGGGCGAGAAGAAGCCGGACCCGGGCAAGCTGCCGGTCGAGGTGCGAACGGCGCTGGACGCGCTCTACGGCCACTACCGCAAGACCTTCGAAGCCTGGGAGCGGGAGGAGGTCGGGATCCCGCCGGTCTTCGTCGTGGTCTGCAACAACACCACCAATTCGGAGCTGCTGCGCGACTACATCGCCGGATACGAACGCGAGACCGAGGACGCGGACGCGTTCGACGTCGTCCCCGGCAAGCTGGAGCTGTTCCGCAACTTCGACGACCACGGCGAACGCCTCGACCGTCCGCGCACCATCCTTATCGACAGCGCCACGCTCGAAGCCGGCGGGGACATCGACAAAAGCTTCCGCGACGCCCATGCCGCCGAAATCGACGCCTTCAAGCGCGAGCATTTCGGCGCCGACGCCCCCGACGACGCCAGCATCCTGCGCGAGGTGATGAACACCATCGGCCGCAAGGGCAAGCTGGGCGCGCAGGTCCGCTGCGTCGTCTCCGTCTCGATGCTGACCGAGGGCTGGGACGCCAACAACGTCACCCATATCTTCGGCCTGCGCGCCTTCGGAACCCGCCTGATCTGCGAACAGGTGATCGGCCGCGCCCTGCGCCGCCTGTCCTACGATCTCGACCCCGAGGGCGATCCCGACACCGGCCGGCGGCATTTCCAGACCGAATACGCCGACATCATGGGGATCGACGGCCTCAACTTCTCCGGCCAGGCCGTGGCGGCCGCGCCGACCCGTCCGCGCAACGTCGTCAACGTCCGCGCGATCAGCCCGGAGCGCGATGCGCTGGAGATCGTCTTCCCCCGCGTCGAGGGTTACCGTCCCGATTTCGACGACGACCGCCTGATCGCCGATTTCTCGAAGATCGAACCCTACGTGCTGACCCCCGAGAAAGTCGGGGCCACCGAGGTCAGGATGAGCGGCATCGTCGGCGAGACCGTCGATCTCAGCCTGGAGCACCTGCGGGAGATGCGGCCCTCCGGCGTGGTCTACAACATCGCCGCCTATCTCTCGCACCACAAGCTGCGCGAGGCGGGGCGGCCCGCCGATCCGGGCCTGTTCCTCAAGCTCCGCCCCATCGTCGGCCGCTGGATGCGCGAAGGCATGCTGGTCTGCGAGGGCAGGACCATGCCCGGCCAGGCGCTCTACCCCCAGATCACCGACGAGAT
Organism: Pseudomonadota bacterium; assembly: GCA_036154955.1. GTDB lineage: Bacteria > Pseudomonadota > Alphaproteobacteria > Rhodobacterales > Rhodobacteraceae > Albimonas. The sequence continues at coordinate 26,636 of JAYZWL010000124.1, forward strand.
CGCCGACCGCATCCTCGACGCCCTGACCTTCGAGACCCGCGAGGGCGCCTCCGGCATGCGCGCGATCCTCGACCCCTACCACCCGACCGGCTCCACCGCCGACGTGAACTTCAACACCTCCGCCGACCGGTGGGAGCCGCGGCCCGACCGCTCCCACATCAACTTCATCGTCACCGACAGCGCGTGGGAGGCGCAGCTCGCCCGCCTGATCGAGGACCATCCCCGCGTCCTCGCCTACGCCAAAAACCACAATCTCGGCTTCGAGGTCCCCTACCTGATCGAGGGCGAGGCGCATCGATACCGCCCCGATTTCCTCGTCAAGCTGGACGCGGAGACCCCGACCACCCTCGTCGTCGAGGTGAAGGGCTTCCGCGACGGCGACGCGGCGATCAAGGCCTCCACCATGGCCAACAAATGGGTTCCCGCGGTCAACGCGCTGGGCCGCTACGGTCGCTGGGGCTTCGCCGAGCTGCGCGCCGTCCATTCCTTCCGCGAGGAGCTCGACGCCGCCATAGAGGCGATGCTGTCCGAACCCGCCTCCGCGCCCGTCTGACCAAGGCCGATCCGATGACCGACAAGACCACCCCCGTCTCCGCCATCGACCACGACGCGTCCCGCGCCAACCTGCCGACGCCGGAGCTGGAGCCGGTGATGCACCCGGCCGAGAAGGCCCCGGTCCGCGTGGCCTATGAACGGCGCAACCGCGATCTCGACCCCCAGCTCGTCTGGCGCGGCAAGGACCCCGATCAGGACGCGCTGGAGGTGCAGGCCCCGCCGATCTACCTGCAGGAGCAGGTGCATCCCAAGGCGATCATCGAGGATCTGCGCGCCGGGCGCCCCCGCAACGGCGAGGGCGGCGGCGTCGACCTCTTCGACCATTTCGGGGTGACCGACGACGACCGGGAGGCGGAGGTGGAGTTCTACCGTCACTCCAAGAAGTGGTCGAACCGGATGATCCTGGGCGACAGCCTCGCGGTCATGGCCTCGTTGGCGGAGCGCGAGGGGCTGCGCGGGCAGGTGCAGGCGATCTACATCGACCCGCCCTACGGCATCAAGTTCAACTCCAACTTCCAGTGGTCGACCACCTCGCGGCACGTGAAGGACGGCAATCTCAGCCACCTGACGCGGGAGCCCGAGCAGGTGAAGGCGTTCCGCGACACCTGGCGGGACGGCATCCATTCCTACCTCGCCTATCTGCGCGACCGTCTGGTCGCGGCGCGGGACCTTCTGACCGAGAGCGGCTCCTGCTTCGTGCAGATCGGCGACGAGAACGTGCACCGGGTGAGGGCGCTGATGGATGAGGTGTTCGGGGAGGAGAATTTTTGCGCGCTGATCACGCTAGCGAAAACTGGCGGCCAAGAAACATCCGGGTTGCCGAATGTAACAGACTACATCGTGTGGTTCGCAAAAAATCGATCTACAATGAAGTATAGACAGCAATGGCTTCCAAAGGAGCATGGTGTCGGCAAAGGAAGTGGTGCGCGCTATGATCGCGCCGAATACGGTGAGGGGGAACGAGCATCGCTTGCGGAGCTGGAGAAGAGCCTCGGCTCTGTGCCGGACGATATTCGTCCGTATCAGCTTACAAGCTTGATTTCGAGCGGCATTAGGTCAAACACCACGACCGGTTGGCACTTCAATGGTGCGCCCTTCCACTCAGGCGCAACGTCGAACTGGAAAACCTCTCTCATTGGCCTCAGTCGCTTGGCCCTTGCATCGCGAATTGAGGCCCGCAAGCGCACTATCGCTTACGTTCGTTTCATCGACGATTTTCCAGCTTATGCGGTTTCCAACATGTGGACCGATGTCGCTGGTGCTGCCGGCCTTGTATACGTCGTGCAAACCAGCGCAACGATCATCCAACGCTGCCTCCTCATGACCACAGACCCCGGCGACCTCGTGCTCGATCCGACCTGCGGCTCGGGCACCACCGCCCATGTGGCCGAGCAATGGGGGCGGCGGTGGATCACGATCGACACCTCCCGCGTCGCCCTCGCGCTCGCCCGCGCCCGGATCATGGGCGCGAAATATCCCTACTACCTCCTCGCCGACAGCGAGGAGGGGCGGCGCAAGACCGCGGAGATCACCCGCGAAGCCCCCTCGCCCCTCCCGACCCACAACGACGTCCGTCACGGCTTCGTCTACCAGCGCGTGCCCCACATCACGCTCAAGTCCATCGCCAACAACGCCGAGATCGACGTGATCTGGGACCGTCTCCAGCCGGCGGCGGAGGCGGCCCGCGCGGCGCTCAACGCCGCGCTCCGGGGCCATCCCGAACCGCTCCCCATCGAGACCGGCGGGCGCAAGGGCGAGGCGGTGGATTTCCGCAGGACGGGCGAGGTCGCGCTGCCGTCCGGAGAGCCCGCCCCCGCCGGGGGGCTGATGGAATGGGAGATCCCGCGCGAGGCCCCGCCCTCCTGGCCCGCCCCCGCCCGCGACGCCCTCGCCGCCTTCTGGGAGGCGCGGATCGAACGGCAGCGGGAGATCGACGCCTCCATCGCCGCCAAGGCCGAGTTCGAGAACCTCTACGACAAGCCCTACGAGGACCGGAAGCGCATCCGCGTCGCCGGGCCGTTCACCGTCGAAAGCCTCTCGCCCCATCGCACCATGGCGGTGGATGAGAACGGCGAGATCATCGACAGCGTCGACGCGGCCGCCGGCGAACGCTCCCGCGGGGCGCGGGAGGCGGAGAACTACCAGGCCGCGATGCTGGAGAACCTGAAGCGCGCCGGCGTCCAGCAGATCGACAAGGGCGCGCGGCTGACCTTCCATGAGCTGACCGGCTGGCCCGGCGAATGGCTCTGCGCCGAGGCCCGCTATCTGGAGGGCGAGGGCGAGGACGCGCAGGAGCGGCGGGCGGGGATCTTCATCGGCCCCGAATACGGCACCGTGCAGCGCGCCGACCTGGTGGCCTGCGCGCGCGAGGCGGCGGATGCGGGCTTCGACATCCTGATCGCCTGCGCCTTCAACTTCGACGCCCATACCGCGGAACTGCGCCGGCTGGGCCGGGTGCCGATCCTGCAGGCGCGGATGAATCCCGACCTGCACATGGCCGATGAGCTGAAGGCCGGGGGCGGCAACCTGTTCGTCGTGTTCGGAGAGCCGGACGTGGAGCTGGTCGCGGAAGGCGACCTGCTGCGCGTGCGCCTGCGCGGGGTCGAGATCTTCCGCCCGACCACGGGCGAGGTCGTCGTCTCCGAACCCGACGAGATCGCCTGCTGGTTCCTGGACACGGACTACGACCTCGAGAGCTTCTTCGTGCGCCACGCCTATTTCCCTGGCGCGCAGTCGCCCTACGAGGGGCTCAAGCGCTCGTTGAAGGCCGAGGTGGACGAGGAGGCCTGGGAAAGCCTGACCCGCACCGAATCCCGCCCCTTCCCGCGGCCGAAGCGGGGGCGGATCGCGGTGAAGGTGATCAACCACCTGGGCGACGAGGTGATGAAGGTGCTGGAGGCGTGAGATGACCTTCCGCATCGCCGACACCTTCACCGCCGCGCTCGCCCGGCTGGCGGCGGCCGAGCAGAAGGCCGCCAAGACCGCCGCCTTCGATCTGCAGATGAACCCGGCGGCGCCCGGCCTGTCGCTCCACCGCGTCGACCGGGCGAGGGACCCGTATTTCTGGACGGCCCGCGCCACCCGCGACATCCGCCTCGTGCTGCACAAGCGCGGCGAGGACACGCTTCTGGCCTGGGTCGGCCACCATGACGACGCCTACGCCTGGGCGGAGCGCCGCCGGATCGAGACCCATCCCCGCACCGGCGCGGCGCAGATCGTGGAGATAAGGGAGACCGTCGAGGACGTCGTGATCCAGCGCTATGTGGAGGAGGCGGTGAGGAAGCCCCGCCTTTTCGCCGCGGAGACCGACGACGCGCTCCTGTCCTGGGGCGTGCCTGCGGACTGGCTCTCCACCGTGCGCGACGCGACCGAGGACACGCTGCTCGATATCGCCGGCCACCTGCCGCCCGAGGCGGCGGAGGCGCTGCTCCAGACCGCGGTCGGGGAGCGACCTCAGCCCGCGTCCGCCGCGCCCGCGTCCGCCATGGATCCCTTCGCGCATCCCGACGCCGCCCGCCGCTTCAAGGTGATGGAGAACGAGCGCGAACTCGCCGCCGCGCTCGAAGCGCCTTGGGAGCGTTGGTCGGTGTTCCTCCACCCCGCGCAGGCCGAGTTCGTGGAGCGGGATTTCAACGGGCCGGCGCGCATCATCGGCTCGGCCGGAACCGGCAAGACCGTGGTGGCGCTGCACCGGGCGGTGCGGCTGGCCAGGCTGTCGCCCGGGCGGGACGTGCTTGTCGCCACGTTCAGTCCGGTGCTGGCGGAGGGGCTGTCGCGCAAGCTGGACCTGCTGGCCTCGTCCGACCTGCGCCGACGGCTCCATGTCGCCGCGCTGTCCGATGCGCTCGCGGATCTGCACGCGCGATTGGTCGGCCCCGTCCGGATCGCCGCGGACGACCATGTCGCCGCGCTGATCGACGCGGCGGCGGCTCGGCTCGGCGTCTCGGTCTCGCCCGGGTTCCTGCGCGACGAGTGGCGCCTGCTGGTCGACGCCTGGAACGTGCGCGACGCGGACGTCTACCGGGAGATGCCGCGCCTCGGCCGCAAGACCCGGATGGCCGCGCGACGCCGCGACGAGGTCTGGGCGGTCTTCGCCGAAGTCCGCGCCGCGCTCGACCATGAGGGGCTGACCACGCGCGACGCCGCCAATCACGCGCTGGCCCGGGCGGCGTCCGACCTGGCCGAGCCGCCGTTCGCCGCCGTCGTCATCGACGAGGCGCAGGACATCTCGGTCAGCGAGCTGCATGCGGTCGCGGCGCTGGGGGCGGGGCGGGGCAACGGACTGTTCTTCGCCGGCGATATCGGCCAGCGCATCTTCCGGCCGCCGTTTCCCTGGAAGGCCGCCGGCGTCGAGGTCGCAGGACGTTCGCGCAGCCTGAAGGTCAATTATCGCACCTCGCAGCAGATCCGCGCGCGGTCCGACCTGCTGCTGCCGCGCATGATCACCGAGGCGGATGGCGGCGTCGACAAGCGGGGCGGCGTCATCTCGCTGTTCGAGGGCCCGGCTCCGGAGGTGCAGGCGTTCGACGACGCCGGGGCCGAAGTCGCGGCCGCCGCGGCGTGGCTCAAGGGGATCCTCGCGGGAGATCTCGCGCCCGCGGAATGCGCGGTCCTGTACCGCGCGGAGGCGCAGCGGGCGCGGGCGGAGGCCGTCGCCGCCGCGCTGGGTCCGGAAGGCGCCGGGCTCCGCCGCCTCGCGATGCACGACGCCAAGGGCGGAGAGTTCCGCGCCGTCGCCGTCATCGCCTGCGACGCCGACGCGATCCCGCTGGAAGCGCGGGTGATGCGGGCGGGTGACGAAGCCGATCTGGACGAGATCCTCGCCACCGAACGCCACCTGCTCTACGTCGCCGCCACCCGCGCGCGGGAGCGATTGTGGATCTCCGGGGTCGAGCCGGTGTCGGAGTATCTCGACGACCTCGTTGCGGGATAGACGCCGCCCCCCGCCGCCCGTGGCGCAGGAGGACGGACAGCGAACACCGCCGCCTCATGCGCGAACTTGAAACGGGCGGGCGGGGCCGGTTCGCATCTCGATGATGTCGGACGGGCGAGCATGTCCCGCGGGCGGAGGTCCCCGCCGGCCTCACCCCACCTCGAACCAGGCGGTTCCGACGTCGAACCCGCCCTGGCCGTCGGCGAGGGCGTAGTCGAACGAGACCCGCGCCGTCTCGTCCGGACCGAGCCCGTCGAAATCGTCGCCGGAGACGAACCAGAAGGTCCCGTCCGCCAGCACCCTTGCGCGCCCGCCTCCCGTCACGTCGAAGCCGATGTCGATCAGGCCCGGGGCGCCGTTCGCCGCGACGATCCGCAGAACGCCGCCGTCCGCGTCCAGGTCCGGCCCCTCGCCATGGTCGGCCAGCAGGTTCCCGCTGCGGGTTCCGCCGGCGGGCAGGGCGAAATGGTCGTCACGCGCGACCGGCGGGGCGTTGGGGGCCGTCACCGTGATCCGCGCGGTGGCCGAGGCGGTCCCGCCATGGCCGTCCGAGATCGCGTAGCCGAAGCTTGCGACCCGCGACTGACCGGGGAGCAGGTCGTCGAAATCGCCGTCCGGCACGAACCAGAACCGACCGTCCGCCATCAGCCGGACGGCGCCTCCGTCCTGCAGGTCCACCCGCTGGCCGACATTGGCCGCCGAGCCCGCGAAGGCCGAGACGCTCAGCGCATGCCCGTCCGGGTCCGTGTCCGCGCCGGCGCCGTTGTCTGCGAACACGCTCCTGGCATAGGTCGCCGAGGGATTGGTGGCGAAGGCGTCGTCCTTCGCCACCGGCGCGCGGTTGGGGGCGCTCACCGTGAAGGTCACGCGCGCCGTGTCCGTCCCGCCGTGACCGTCCGAGATCGCGTAGTCGAACCCGGTCGGGCGGCTGCCGCCGCCCGGCAGGTCGTCGAAGTCGCCGTCGGGGACGAACCAGAAGGTCCCGTCCGCCATCACCCGGACCGCGCCGCCGCCCGCGAGGTCGATGCGCTCGCCCACATTCGCTTCCAGCCCCTCGACGCTCGCCACCCGGATCGCCTGGCCCTCCGGGTCCCGGTCCGGGCCGGCGCCGTTGTCGGCCAGCAGGTTGCGCGAGAGGGTCGCGGTCGGATTGGCCGCGAAGGCGTCGTCGGCCGCCGTCGGCGGCGCGTTGGGGACCGAGACCGTGATCCGCGCGGTCGCCGAAGCGGTCCCCCCGAAGCCGTCCGACACCGCGTAGCCGAAGCTCGTGACCCGCGACTGGCCGGCGACGAGGTCGTCGAAATCGCCGTCCGGGTCGAACCAGAAGGTCCCGTCCGACATCAGCCGCGCCCGGCCCCCGTCCGCGAGGTCCACGGACCGGCCGACCTGCGCCGCCGATCCGGCGAAGGAGGTCACCCGCAGCGGGTCGCCATCCGCGTCCCGGTCCGCGCCGGCGCCGTTGTCGGCCAGCACGTTGCGCGAAAGGACCCCGCTCCTGCCGGCCGCGAAGGCGTCGTCGCGCGCGACGGGGACGTGGTTGGGCGCGGTCACGGCGACGGTCGCGCGGGCCGAGGCGGTCCCGCCGAAGCCGTCGGAGATCGCGTAGTCGAACCCCGTGGTCCGGGTCTGGCCGCGGGCGAGATCGGCGAAATCCCCGTCGGGGACGAACCAGAAGGTCCCGTCGGCCAGCACCCGGACCGCGCCGCCGCCCGCGAGATCGATGCGCTCGCCCACCGACGCCGCCGCGCCGTCGACGGAGGCGACCCGGATCGGATCCCCGTCCGGGTCCGCGTCCGCGCCCGCGCCGTTGTCCGCCAGCACGTTGCGAGAGAAGGTGGCGGTCGGATTGGTCGCGAAGGCGTCGTCGCGCGCCACGGGGGCGGCGTTGGGGCGCGAGATCACGAAGCGGACCTCCGCCTCGTCCAGCCCGCCGACCCCGTCCGACAGGAGGTAGGCGAAGCCGGTCTCGCGCGTCTCGCCCTTGACCATGTCGGCGAAGGCGTCGCCGCGCACGAACCAGAACCGGCCGTCGGCGTTGACCCGGACCCGGCCGCCGCCGGCGAGGTCGAAGCTGGTCCCGACCAGCGCCGCCGAGCCGTTGACGGCGGCGATGCGCAGCGGGTCGCCGTCCGGGTCCCGGTCCGCCCCCGCCCCGAGATCCGCCGTCACGCTGCCCGAGACCGTGCCGCCCGACGGGGCCAGTCGGATCAGGTCGTCGGCCGCCTCCGGCGCCCGGTTCCCGAAGGCGACCACGGTGTCCGCGCCCGCACGCACCACGCGCACCGAGGCCGGATCGAAGCTCCCCGCCACGTTCACCGTCGCCTCCGGGCTGCCGTCCCCCTGCAGGTCGACGACCATCCGGGTCCGGTTGGCCTGGAAGCTCAGCCGCGAGGCGTCGAAGGAAACCCCCTCGAACACCACCGCGTCGCCGAGCGTCAGATCGCCGATCGAGTCCCCGTCCATCTCCGCCAGCGACCCACGGAACTCGTCCTCGCCGTCGCCGCCGAAGAGGGTGTCCGTCCCGGAACCGCCGACAAGCGTATCGTCGTCGTCCTGCCCGAAGAGCCAGTCATTCGCCGCGCCGCCGAGCAGCGTATCGTCTCCATCGCCGCCATAGAGCGCGTCGGAGTCGTCGCCACCGTCCAGAAGGTCGTCGCCGGCCTGACCGTCGAGCGTGTCGTCGCCCGCCCGCCCCTCGAGCGTGTCGTCGCCGACCGTGCCCACGGTGCGCTGCGCAGTGTCGAGACCGATGGCGTGGTAGCCCGTGGCCGCGGTCCAGACCGTGCCGTCATCAAAAACGATCCGCTCGTAATGCTCCCAAAAGTCGCTGCTGCCATGGATGCCGTAGCCGGTCGTGCCCAGCAGGAAGCGGAAGATGAGAGGCGCCTCGTCATCGTCGCTGAGAGAGAACGTCAAGGTGCGACGGGTGGTGAAGCTGCCGGGCGAACTGAGGAGCGACTCGGACCACATGCGCAGGTCGCCCGGGGCCACGCCCTCGATCCGTATCGTGTCATCGCCCTGGGCTTCGGCGAGGTAGCCGTCGAGCGACTCGTCGGCGTAGCCCTTCAGGTAGCCCGCGCCGTCATCCGTTTCGCCGCCGCCGGGCCGGAGCACATAGGTGTCGTCGCCGGCATTGCCGTTGAGTCGGTCGAGGCCAGGCGAGAAGATCAGGATGTCGTCGCCGCCTCCGCCGCCGACCCGGTCGTCGCCTTCTCCGCCGTCGAGCGTATCGTCGCCCTCGCCGCCCTCGAGCGTATCGTCGCCGCCCCGGCCCTCCAGGCGGTCTCCGGAGGTCGTTCCGTTGATACGATCCGCAGTTTCCCGCCCGATGGCGTGCAGCCCCGTCGCTTCGGTCCAGACCGTGCCGTCGTCGAATTCCACACGTTCGTAGCGGTCCCAGAATCCGATGGCGGTGGTTCGGAAGGCGACGAGGTCACGCTCGAACCGAAAATCGCTGCGCCCGCCTTCGCCGTCGGGCAGAGAGAACACGGTGAACCATGTGCTGCCCGCCCCTGCCGCGCCCAATTCTGACCAGATGCGCAAATCTTCCGGGGCGACGCCCGCCACGCGAATGGTGTCCAGGCCCTGGCCTACGCTCTCGGTCGAGTAGGACTGGTAGTGATCGCTGTCGGTCGATGCTTCGCCATCGCCGGGACGCAAGAGGTAAGTGTCGTCGCCGCCCTGACCGTAAAGGCGATTGAAACCTGCGCCACCGATCAGCAGATCGTCGCCGTCATTGCCGACCAGCGTATCGTCGCCCTCGCCGCCGTCGAGCGTGTCGTCGCCGTCGCCGCCATGCAGCTCATCATCGCCGCCGCGGCCTTCGAGATGGTCGTCTCCGATCGTTCCGAGCTGATACTGGCCGCTTTCCAGCCCGATCGCGTGGATCCCGGTTTCCGCGTTCCATTGCGAGCCGTCGTCGAACAATATCCTCTCGTAGCGGGACCAGAGTCCCGTGTTCCACGACTCATATCGGCCGACGAGGTCCCGCTGGAAGCGCGTTTCGCTTCGCCCGCCGCTCCCGTCCGGCAGGGAAATCACCAGGAACCAGTAGCTGTCCCATCCGATCATGTATTGCTCGGACCAGATCCGGACGTCTTCCTGGGCGACGCCGGCGATGCGGATGGTATCCTGGCCCTGTCCGACCTGTTCGAAGGCGTAGCCGATCGGGCTCGCATCCCCTTCCGACCGGACGTCGCCGTCGCCAGGTCGCAGCAGGTAGGTGTCGTCCCCTCCGCCGCCGAATTGCAGATCGCGTCCCGGGCCCCCGATGAGCGTGTCGTTCCCCTCGCCGCCGTAGAGCGTGTCGTTCCCCGCCAGTCCGACCAGCGTGTCGTCATAGGTCGAGCCGTCGTGGTCGTCGGTGTCGAAACCGCGCAGGTCGTCGTCGCCTGTGGTCCCGACGATCGACACGCCGTCGCGCAGAGAGATGACTGCGTCGTCGAACGCTACCGCATTGAATTCGAAGTGAAACGTCTTGTAGTCGGTGAAGGCCTCCGAATAGGTCGAGGTCAGCACGAAGCTCGGCGCGAAGCCGGCGGAGCCCGCCGGAGTCGCGTCGTATTCGGACTCGATCTCCGCATCGAAGATCGCGCCGTGAATCCATAGCCCGACGATGTCGTAACCGTCTTCGAAGTGCCCGATCGTGTATTCGATCGAGTCCGAGAAGATGATCACCAAATTCCCGGCGCCATCGTTGTTGAAACGAACCTGATCTTCCGGGACGTAGGAAACGAAAGTGTGTATATAGGTCTCGGCGACGAGTCTGGTCCAAGAACCATTGACGCCGCCGACCAGCACGAATTCCTTGATGACCCAAGGGTTCATGCGAGCATAGCCGATCTCGGGCGGGATCAGGAGCGGCAGGTCTTCGCTGAAGGGCAAAATGGCCTCCGAATGCCGAGCGGGCGCCCCTGTCACATGATCCCGGCGCCCGCCCCCAATCAGCCGCGCCTGCAACAGAGGTGCGTTTCGGTCGGTCGCGCGTTCTGTGGCGTTGGCGGATCCGCAGGATGCTTAATCATTCCGTGTCGGAGAAACCCCTCCGACGACGATTCATCGACGTTAACATCACATGACCCGCAGGATGCGCCAAGGCGGAATTGCGCGGGCGGAACCGGCCTCGGCGCTAGGCTGCTCGCCTCACCGCATTCGCCTTCCGCAGCGGCCTGACGCTTGCTGACGTGAACGTGGACTCGACCTGGCCGGGCGCTGCGTGAACTTCGTGGGACGCGAGGTCGAAACCAAGTTCGGCAAGCGCTTCGCCACATAGTGCTTTCCGGCGGGCCGGGACGTGGGGGAGATCCTCGCCGTCCGGGCGAAGGAACCGGCCTCCGCCCTGCTGTTCGGCCCGGGCGACCCGATGTTCACGCATCGGAAATCGAAAAGACCGGGCTGGCCCCATGCTTGCCCGGCGGGGGGCGGCGATGCGCCTGTCTCTTCTGATCGCTTGAAAAGATTGGTGAGCGGGGTGGGTATCGAACCCACGACCAGCTGATTAAAAGTCAGCTGCTCTACCACTGAGCTACCCGCCCACGCGCGGCCTCGGTCCGGGGGGAGGACCCGGGGGTCGTCCGGAGGGCCTCGGCTCGGCGCGGGGTCGTGATAGGCGCCCGCGCCGCCCGGGTCAAGGGCGTGACGCGGCGGGGGAGGCGTCCGGCCCTGCGGTCGCCGCCTTGGCCGCGGCGCAGTCCGCCAGCGCCGGGTCGCCGGCCCGCCCCATCAGCCGCAGCACGGTGGGCTTGCCGCGATTGGGGTTGAAGGCGTCGACGCGGGCCAGCTCCGTCAACGCCGGCGGCGCCTCGCCCAGCGCGGCGTCGAGACGGTCGCGGCGGCGGTCCTCGACCCAGACCAGGGCGCCGGGAGCGGTCCGCAGGGTCTCGGCCGCCTCGGTCTCGGTCAGGAAGGCGGTGTCGGTCCCCTGCAGGAACACCAGGCTCGGCTCCCGGAAGCTCTGGCTCGCGGCCGGGCGCCCCGTGCAGGCGGCGAAGGGGGCGGAGGCCCGGGCCATCGCCTGCGACGGGAAGCCCCAGGCCAGCGCCGGCAGGGCGAACTGAAGAATGGCGGGATAGAGGAGCAGGGTCGCCCCCAGCATGGCCGGAACCGCGTCGCGGGCGAGCCCGCGCCACAACGACACCGTGCCCAGCGTGACGAAGACCAGCGCCGGGACGGCCAGCAGCGCGGCCCAGAGGTCGAAGTTCCCCACGGCGGCGGGCAGGACCATGCAGGCGCCCGCCAGCGCCGCGCCGACCGCCCCGAACAGGACCGCCGCCGCCCGCGACCCGCCCCGCCGGGGCGCGCCGCCCCCGACCAGCCAGGCGGCGACCAGCCCGGCCAGCGGCGGGATCACCGGCAGCAGGTAGTGGGCGAGCTTGGTGGGCGTCGCCTCCAGGACCAGCCAGAACGGGATCGCCCAGCCCAGCAGCAGCGCCGCCCAGGCCCGACGCCGCGCCGCCCAGGCCGCGGGCGCGGCCAGCAGCAGAAGCGGCGCCCAGGGCCACAGCACCCCCCAGACCACCGCCAGATAGGTTCCCGGAGGCGCGCCGTGCTTCTCCTGCCCGCCGGCGACCTTGCCCAGCAGGTCGCGGCCCACCGCCTCGGCCCAGAACCCGCCGTCGGAGGCGATGTGGATGGCGACCAGCCAGGGCAGGACCAGCGCCGCGAACAGCGCCGGCCCGAAGCCGCGCCACCCCATGCAGGCCAGCCCGCGCAGCGAGCCGGTGGCCAGCGCCGTGACCGCCAGCGTCAGCGCCAGGACCAGCGGCGCGATCGGCCCCTTGACCAGCACCGCCAGCCCCATCGCGCCCCAGAGCGCGGCGCGCAGGGCGGCGCGGTCCGGCGTCGGGTCGCCGCGGGCGGGGAAATGCTCGGCCGGGATCTCGGCGAACCAGACGTCTCGTCGAAGGCCGAATCCCGCCCCGGACAGCAGCCGGATCCAGGCGCCCATCATGGTCGCGGTCAGGCCCAGCAGCATGGCGTCGGTCTTGGCGATGTTGGCCTCGCCCGCCAGCGCCATCGCCGCGGCGGTCATCCCCGCCGCCAGGAAGGCCGCCGGCCCCCCGATCAGCGGCGACAGCGCCCAGAGCGTGGCGAAGACCGCCAGCGTCGCCCCGATCAGCGACGGGATGCGCCAGGCCCAGATGCCGGTGTCCTCCGGCCCGCCGACCGCCTTCACCGCCGCGGCCTGCATCCAGTAGATGCCGACCGGCTTCTTCCAGCGCGGCTCGTCCTGAAAGCGGATGTCGATCAGGTCGCCCGAGACCAGCATCTGCTTGGTGGCCTGGGCGAAGCGCGCCTCGTCGCGGTCGGTGACGGGCAGGGCGGCGATGCCCGGCAGATAGAGCGCGAGGCAGAGCAGCAGCAGGGCCGCGGCCTGCCTTGGCCGGCTTTCCGCCGCCCAGGCCCCGGCGCGGCGGCCGGCCTCGCCCAGCGCGGCGGCGGCGCGGGGCAGGGCGGCGCGCCCGCTCGGAGAGACGCGCGGCGATGCGGCGGAGGAGACAGGGTCTTGGGACATGGCGCGGGGACCTCGCTGGACCGTGCGCGCCGGACCGCGGACGCCGGGCGGGGAACGCCGGACCGCGCGCGCTGGACAGAATGCGCCGAACCTCGGGCCCTGGACAGGGCGCGCCGGACAGCGGGGCGCGGATCAGGATGCGCCGGGTCTTGAGCGGCCGGGAGGCCGGGACGCGGCCTCGCGGCATGGATGCGCGGTCGCGCCGGGCGCGACGGCGCGCGCGAGGACGGCCGCGCGCCCGCCGGGCCGGCGCGCCGGCGGCCTCAGTCCGCGGTCGGCAGCGTGCCCGAACCGGTGGTGGCGCCGGAGGCGTCGCCGCCGGAGGCGGGCGCCGGGGTCGCCGGGGCGGCGGCGGGCGCGGTCGACCGCGCCGGTGCGTCGGAGGCGGAGGGCGGCGTCAGCAGCCGCTCCAGATCCGGGGCCAGCCCGCCGTCGGCCGGGGTCTCGCCCGCCGGGGTCGCGGGCGCGGTCACGCCGCCCAGCCGGTCGAGCACCGAGCGGTCGCCGCTGTTCTGCGCCGCGATGATGGTCAGGATCAGCGAGGTGGCGATGAAGGCCGCGGCCAGGATCCAGGTCGCCTTGGCGAGCCCGGTCGCCGCCCCGCGCGCGGAGGTCAGCCCGCCGCCGCCCCCGCCGATGCCGAGCGCGCCGCCCTCGGACCGCTGCAGCAGCACCAGCCCGATCAGGAAGGCCGCGAGGATCAGGTGGACGATGAGCAGTACGTTTTCCATGACGTCGCGGTCCTTCGCGGTCGGTCGTGTCGCGGGCGCCCCGCCGGAGCCTCGTGGCCGAGGCCGTGCCCGGCGCGGGCGCAATGGCGGAAAGGCCGGGCGAGGGCCGCCCGACGGTCGGTCGCCCATGTAACGCTCGCGCGCGGGGATGTCGAGACGGGTTCCGAATTCGGAAGCGGTCCGCGCGCATGCGCCGCCGGCGGGGCGTCGGCCGTCGCGCGGGCCGCATGAGGACCCGGGCCGTCGCCGGCGGCGCCGGGCGTCGGGCGTCGGCGCGCCGCGCAGGGGCGCTCCGACCGTGGGCCATGACGCGCGCGGCGCCTGTCGCCCCGCGCGCGCGCCAGAGGCCGCGCCGGGGGGCGCCGCGGAGCGACGGGCGCCGCGGCCGGTCCCGACCTCCGGCCCGCCAGAGGGCCGGCCTCGGCCGATCCCCGTTTGTCGATCCCCATATGCCGATCCCCGGAGAATGTCCGCGGCGTCGGGACGGTCGGGGTCGCGCCGCGTCCGCCTTCGCCCCTCCGCCGACGGCGCGCCCCCCGCCCCGCCCCGCCCCGCCCCGTTCCGCCGCCGTCCAAACGCAGGCGGGTGGGCGCGCGGGGCGCCCGGTTCGCTGGCGGCGCGGGCCCCGGCGGCGCAGTCAGGGCGGAGCGCCGCGCGACCGGACCCGAACCGGCCGACGCGGATATCGCGCCCCTTCGGCCGTCGCCCCGGCCCGAGCGTTGCCGGTTCCCCGCGTCGCGGCGCGGTCCGCAGGACGGCCCGACAGCCTTGCGCGCGACGCTCCCGTTCCGCCGACCCTGCCCCGCCCCGCCCCCACCCCGCCCCGCCCCGTCGCGTCCCTCCCCGAACGCGATCTCGGCGGGTCCCGCCTGATACGGGGGCCGCACCGGACGCGGGCCGCATGGGCGCGCGCCCTGTCCGCCGGCCGGCCCGGAGCGCGGAGGGCCGAGAGCGGCGCCGCTCCCGGCATCGGGCGGAGGGCCCGCCGTGCGAGGGCCCCCGCCGAAGACCGTGCTGACACGGCGGCGGGCGCGAGTCGGCTGCGGCGCCGGCCTGTCGCGCGCGACCGCGACGTCATGCCGGCGCAGGGGGCGGCGTCTGCGGATCGCGGGCGCCGGCGGCCACGGCGCCGGGCCATCGTCGTCCCCGGCGACGTGCCGACCCCGCATCGTCGCCCCCGGCGACGTCCGGCCTCTGCGTCATCGCCCGCGGCGACGTCCCGACCCCGCATCCCGCCCGCGGCGACGTCCCTCCCTCCTCCTTCCGTCGTCCCGGCGGCCTCCGGCGCGGGGGGGACGGTCGCTCCGGGGCGCCGCGCCCGCGTCGCGCCTCTCGCCGCCCCTTGATCCTCCGCCCCTCCGCCGCTTTGCTGCGCCCCGACCTTTCCACGCCCCTTCCCCGCGCCGGAGCCCGCGCCGATGTCCGTCACCCTCCGCCCCTTCGCCGACCATGCGGGCGAGACGATCCGGGAGGCGGAGCTCGTCTCCGACGCCGCCCGCATCCGCATCCTGTCCTGGGGAGGCGTGCTGCGCGACTGGCGGGCGGAGGCGCCGGAGGGCCTGCGCCCGGTCACGCTGGGCTTCGACGGCTTCGCCGCCTATCCCGCCCATTCCCCCGCCTTCGGGGCGCTGTGCGGCCGGGTCGCCAATCGGATCGCCGGGGCCCGCTTCGCGCTGGGCGGGCGGGAGCATCGGCTCGCGGCCAACAGCCCTCCTCACCACCTGCATGGCGGCCCCTCGGGCTTCGGGCGGCGCAACTGGACGATGGAGACCGACGGCGCCGCCCTGCGCCTCTCCCGCCTCAGCCCGGACGGGGAGGAGGGCTATCCCGGCGCGCTGGAGGTGGAGGCGGTGCTGCGCCTCGACGGCGCGCGGCTGACCTACGACATCTCCGCCCGGCCGGACCGGCCGACGCCGGTGAACATCGCCCAGCATTCCTACTGGAACCTCGCAGGAGCGGGGTCGGGGGCGGGCGCAGGCGCGGGGGCCGGGGCGGGCGGCGACGTGCTGGACCACCGCCTGCGCCTCGCCGCCTCGCGCTGCACGCCGACCGGGCCGGACCTGATCCCCACCGGGGCGCTGGAGGCGGTGGCGGGCGGGCCGCTCGATTTCCGCGCCCCGCGCGCCCTGCGCGACGCCGACGGCGCGCCCCTGCCGCTCGACCTGAACTTCGTCCTCGACCCGCGCGCCCCGGACGAACCGGCGGCCGAGCTGCTCTCGCCCGCCGGAGACCTGCGCCTGCGGCTGTGGACCGACCAGCCCGGTCTTCAGGTCTACAACGCGCCCCGCATGGCGATCCCGGTTCCGGGGCTGGAGGGGCGGCGCTACGGACCCTATGCGGGGCTGGCGCTGGAGGCGCAGAATTTCCCCAACGCCATCAACACGCCGGGCTTCCCCGACCCCGTCTTCTCCCCCGAACGCCCCTATTCGCAGCGGCTGGAGATCGAGATCGCCCGCCCCTGATCCGCCGCCCGCCGCCGGCCCGCGGGAGGCCCCGGGTCAAGCCCGGGGCGCACGGGGCCGGGGCTGCGATCGAGAGGCAGGTTGAAGGCGACCCGCGTCCCACCGGCGCCCCGGGCCCGACCCGGGGCCTCGCGACCCCCGCCGCCCGCGCGTTCCTCGCCCGAGGGCTCCTGCCGCCCCCTCAATCCCCGGCCAGCGGATGCCGGGTCAGCACCAGGTCGCGCAGCCGCGCCTCCAGCACATGCGTATAGATCTCGGTGGTGGCGAGGTCCGCATGTCCCAGCAGCGTCTGGATCGAGCGCAGGTCCGCCCCATGCGCCAGCAGATGCGTGGCGAAGGCGTGGCGCAGGGTGTGGGGCGAGACCCGGGACGGATCCACCCCCGCCGCCGCCGCCAGCCCGGTGATCATCTGCCACAGCCGCTGCCGGGTCAGCCGCCCGGACCTGCCATGCGAAGGGAACAGCCACGGAGAGCGCGCCGCCCCCGGCGCCGCGTCCCGGGCCGCGAGCCATGCCGCCAGCGCCTCGCGCGCAGGCGCGGTCAGGGGCGTGATCCGCTCCTTCCCGCCCTTGCCGCGCACCAGCAGCACCCGCGGATCCCCCCGCGCCGCGGCGACGGGCAGGGCGCAGAGCTCGGTCGCCCGCAGCCCGGTGGCGTAGAGCAGCTCGACGATGCAGGTCAGCCGCAGCGCGTCCCGCGCCGCCGCGCCGGTCCCGCGCGCCGGACGCCGGGCCGCGTCCAGCATCGCCCCCGCCTCCGCCTCGCTCAGCGTCTTGGGCAGGCGCCGCGCCGCGCCGGGACCGGCGATGCGCGCGGCGGGGTCGTCCTCCCGCCAGCCCTCGGTCAGGGCGAAGCGGAAGAACTGCCGCGCCGCCGACAGCTTGCGCGCCCGGGTGGCCTTCGACAGGCCCCGCGCGTCCAGGTCCGCCAGCCACGCCTCCACCCCCGCCCGGTCGGCGCGCCAGAACCCCGCCCCCGCGAATTCCGCGAAGTCGGTCAGGTCGCGCCCATAGGCGGCGAGCGTGTTGGCCGCGGCCCCGCGCTCGGCCTGCATCGCCTCCAGGAAGGCTTCGATGCGGGCGGCGTCCATGGCGGGGTCAGAGATCCGGGGCGGGGGCGGGCAGGGTGACCTCGCGCACCGGGGCGGGCAGGTCGGCCAGCGCCGCGTAGATCGCGAAGCCCGCCGCGGCGAGCAGGATGAGATAGAGCAGGTATCTGTAGACCGCCGACATGCCTCGTATCCGTTCGTGAGCGGACGTCTGCGCGCCCGTCGCTCGGTTCCTCGCCCGGGCGCCGACGCGCCCGGCATCCGGTTCTGGGGCGACGCGGACGCCAGCGCGCCGTCGTCGTGCCTCGGGCGTCGTGCCGCGGGCGTCGGTTTCGGCGCGAAACCCGTCCCGCCGCGGGCGGAGATCCCCGCCGGCGCGCCCCCCATTCGTCGCCGCGAAGCTTACTCCCGCCGCCGGCCCCCCGCAACGCGGCCGGGCTCGGCGGCGCGGAGGCGCCGCGGGCGCTCCCGTCCCGTCGTCCTGTGATATTATAGTCCGCGCAACGCCTTGCGCCACGGGCCGCGGCCATCGGGCGCGAGGCCGGGGCGCCGTCCCGCGCGTCGCCACGGCCCCCCCGGGGGCGGGCGAAAACCGGCCGCGTCGACCCGGCTTCCGCGCCTCCGGTCCAAAACCGTCCTTGACGCGGCGCGCCGGGCGCGCCAAGCCCCCTCCCACCGCGCCGGCCCCGCCCGCGCCCCCCTGAGAAGCCGACCGACCCCGCCGCCCGCCGATGACGCCCGAACCCAGCCCCGCCGCCGACCTCGCCGTCGCCGCCGCCACCCGCCTCGCCCAGCCGCGGGCGGTGCGGGCCGTGGTGCTCGTGGGGCTGATGGGGGCGGGCAAGACCTCGGTCGGCCGGCGCCTCGCCGCGGCGCTGGGCGCGCCCTTCGTCGACTCGGACGAGGAGGTGGAGCGCGCCGCCCGCATGACGGTGCCCGAAATCTTCGCCTCCATGGGCGAACCCAGCTTCCGCGACGGCGAGCGCCGGGTCATCGCCCGCCTGCTGGAGGAAGGCCCCCGCATCATCGCCACCGGCGGCGGGGCCTGGATGAACGACGAGACCCGCGCCGCGATCCGCGCCCGGGGCGCCGTGGTGGTCTGGCTGCGCGCCGAGCTCGACGTCCTGGTCGAGCGCGTGTCCCGCCGCGCCGGACGACCGCTGCTGGCGCAGGGCGACCCGCGCCAGATCCTCGCCCGGCTGATCGAGGTGCGCCACCCGGTCTACGCCGAGGCCGACGTGACGGTCGACAGCCGCGCCGGCGACCGGCATGAGGCGGTGGTGGCCCGCATCATAGAGGCGCTGGCCGCCCGCGGCGACGTGGCGGCGGCGGAGCAGGGCGCGGTTTCGCCCGCCCCTCCCGTTTCGGAGACGCCCGCCGACTCGCCCGCCCCCCCCGATGAGGACGACTGAGCCGGCGCCGCCGGACCGAGGACAGGAGCCGACATGCGCGAAACCGTCGACGTGGCGCTGGGGGCGCGGGCCTACCGGATCGAGATCGGGCCGGGCCTTCTGTCCCGCGCGGGCGAGCTGATCGGCCCGCTCCTCCCCCGCCCCCGGGTGGCCGTCGTCACCGACGAGACCGTCGCCGCCCGGCATCTGGAGACGCTGCGCGCCGGTCTCGCCGCCGCGGGGATCGAGATGGAGGCGCTGGCCCTCCCCCCCGGCGAGGCCACCAAGAACTGGGCCGACCTGGGCCGGACCGTGGACTGGCTGCTCGCCCGCAAGGTGGAGCGGGACGACCTGGTGGTCGCGCTCGGCGGGGGCGTGATCGGCGACCTCGCCGGCTTCGCCGCCGCCATCCTGCGCCGGGGCGTGGGCTTCGTGCAGATCCCCACCACGTTGCTCGCCCAGGTCGACAGCGCCGTCGGCGGCAAGACCGGCGTGAACTCCCCCCATGGCAAGAACCTGATCGGCGCCTTCCATCAGCCGCGCCTGGTGCTCGCCGACATCGACGCGCTGGAGACGCTGCCTTCGCGCGAGCTGCTGTCGGGCTACGCCGAGGTGGTCAAATACGGCCTGCTGGGCGACGCGGCCTTCTTCGAGTGGCTGGAGGCCAACGGCCCCGCGCTGGCGGCGGGCGACGCCGCGGCCCGGATGCGCGCCGTCCGCCGCTCCTGCGAGATGAAGGCCGAGATCGTGGCGCGCGACGAGACCGAGCAGGGGGACCGCGCGCTTCTCAACCTCGGCCACACCTTCGGCCATGCGCTCGAATCCGCCACCGGCTATTCCGACCGGCTGCTGCATGGGGAGGGCGTCTCCATCGGCTGCGCCCTGGCCTTCGAGCTTTCCGCCCGCCTCGGCCTGTGTTCGCAGGAGACTCCGGGCCGCGTGGCGGCGCATTTCGCGGCGATGGGGATGCGCTCGCGGCTGGCCGACATTCCCGGCGATCTGCCGGACGCGGACGGGCTGCTGGCGCTGATGGCGCAGGACAAGAAGGTCAAGGCCGGACGCCTGACCTTCATCCTCGCCCGCGGCATCGGCGAGGCCTTCGTGACCCGCGACGTGCCGGCCGAGGCGCTCGCCGCGCTGCTTTCCGACGCTCTGGCGGCCCGTCGGGGCTGATCGCCCGCGCGCGCCGCCGTCGCGGTCCGGATCCGGCGGATCAGGCCGCGCGGCGCCTCTCCGAAAAATTCTTTGCTTCGTTCACCTTATGGTCATGCGCCCTGAGGAACGGGCTTGATTCGCGCGTGGTGGGAAAAACCTTTTCATCAAGCAGTTTGCCTTATGATCCCGCTTGCCAAATCGTAAGGCTTAGGATTTAACTTACGGCGTTGCCCCACGTTGGGGCGGTTCAGGTTTTAGCGCGCCTTTTCATGCGCTTGCTCGGGGTCATGGCGTACCGACCCCCATATCTCGCTCACCGGATGGTGAAGCGAGCGCTCCTCGTGGTTAATTTTCTCTTGATCGACGCGCCAGACGCGCCTATTTCCATATCCCACGCCAGTTGATGAACGGAACATTAACGGGCGGCCGATGCTGGGGCGTCGGACTGGGGTTAGCGTCTGGGGTTTGCCATGTTTGGGGTCACGTTCGTCCCCGCGCCGATTCGGCGCGGCCGTTCCTTCGCCGCCGGTTGCGTCGCGGCGCTCGTTCTCGCCGCTGCGACCGTGCTGGGCCTGTCGTCCGCCGATCGCGCCGAAGCCGCCGCCTCCCCGCTGCCCTGCGTCGACATCAACCTCGCCGGCGACATCTCCGGCTTCTCCTCCGACTGCCAGGTGCTGAACGGGGTCGCCAACGACCAGCCCAAGACCGAGGTCGCCAGCCAGGGCGCCTTCGGCATCTCCGACTGGGTCTTCGCCGGCAAGGAGGAGTTCGGGTCCTCCGAGGTCGCGATCGACGTGGGCTTCTCGCTGGACCGCGGCTCCGACGGCGAAGGCGGGACCTGGCGCATCGACCCGATCGTGTGGAACGACTATCCGAGCGTCCTGGTGCTGTTCAAATCCGCCGGCGACAAGCAGGCGCAGAAGGCCGGCTCGCTGGGCAACGTGGTGATGTTCCTGATCCAGCCCCTGACCTTCTTCGGCGAGTACGGCCGCAGCCTCGGCAAGTATGACGTCAGCCATGTCAGCCTCTACCTGTCGGAAACCGAGCTGTTCGGCTCGGCGCTGCCCTCCAACGCGGTGTCGAACGTGCCGCTGCCGGCCGCGGGCTGGCTGCTGATCGGCGGTATCGGCGCGCTGGGCCTGGCCCGCCGTCGCCGCCGTCAGGCGGAATGATCAACCGCAAGGCGAAGAATTTCTCAGGACATCGGCTTTACCGAACGTTCATATAACGTTAAGGTTCCCCCCACTGTTCCAGTTGCGCGCGGTTTCCATCCGGGGGCGGATGCGGGCCGCGCGTCGTAGCTTGGCCTGGGGTGCCGATTATGCGTTTCGTGGTGAGCGGCCTCGCGGCCGCGGCGTTGCTGTCGCTCGTGTCGGGGGCGCAGGCGGCGACCTCCTATGCCGTGAACACCTATCCGTTCCACGCGGCGGAGCTCGACGCCGAATACGTCGTCGCGAACGGCGTGGTGGTGAACCCGTTCTCCGGCGCGGCCGCCACCGCCAACGGCTACAGCCCCTCGGATTTCGGCGGAACCAGCTTCCGGCAGGGCAAGTGGGTCGCCGGCTCGACCGACCAGGCCGACGGCTGGTCCGGCTCCCACCAGTTCACCCTGTCCCAGATCGGCTATCGCGGCGGCGGCTTTCAGTTCGGCTTCGACAGCAACGAGCCGGGGCACGACATCAAGGTCGGCTTCTCCCGCATCCAGATCGAGATCGACGGCGTCATGGTCTGGAACTTCGACCCCTTCGCCGGCTCCGCCGTGGTGCAGACCGCGATCTGGCTCAACGACCTGGCCAATGACGGCTGCGAGTGCGGGGAGACCAACAACGCCCGCGGCTCGGGCGTGGACATGGGGCTCTACCTGCCGATCTCGACCGTGGCGGCGGCGGCCGGGGATCACGTCATCACCGGGGCGTCGGTGCTGAAGTTCCGCTGGCTCCAGACCTCGACCGAGGCGGCCAACTCGTCCGGCGCGGGGGCCGAGCAATGGACCCTGCTGCGCACCGGCGTCGGCCAGACCTTCGCCGCGGACGAGGTGGTGAACCCGCCGGTCTCCTCCGTGCCCGCGCCCGCCGCGGCCCCGCTGCTGGCGGCGGCGCTGTCGGGGTTGGCGGGGTTGGCGGGGCTGGGGGGCGCGGCCCGGCGACGTCGCCGGCGCTAGGGCAGGGGGGCGGGCGCCTCAGCCCGAGCAGCTCGCCCCGCCCAGCACGCAGAATTTCGAGCAATGGGGATGGTTCAGCTTCACCGGCCGCGCCGCCTCCGCCAGCGTCCCGCCCAGCTCGAATTCAGGGGCGTAGGGCAGAAGCGTGCAGGCGGTGACCGCGGCCCGGGCGGAGCCCTTGCGCCGCACCACCATGCGGGAGGACGCGCACATCACCGCGTCCGGGCTCATTCCCAGGATCCCCCAGCAGGCGGTGGTGATCTCCGGCGTCGGCGCGGCCGCGTCCATTTCGGGGAAGATCACGCAGGCGCCCGGGTCGGCGGCGTCGATCGCCAGCCCCTCCGCCGCGAACAGCGCGGCGTAGCCCGCCCGCGCCTCCGCCTCGCCCCCCATGCGCGAGGCGCGTCCCGCCACCGCCAGCCGCGCGCCCGGCGCGTGGTCGCGCAGCCAGCGCAGCCCCTCCAGCGAGGCGGCGAAGGCCCCCGCCCCCCGCTCCGCGTCATGGGCCGGCGCGGCGTAGTGATCGAGCGAGACCCGAAGCGTCAGCCGCCCCCCGAACCGCGCGGCCAGGTCCGCGATCCCTGCCTGCACGGCGGGCCGCATCATCGGGCGCATGGCGTTGGTCAGGATCAGCGCGTCGAGCCCCGCCTCCAGCGCGGCTTCGGCCATGCCGGTCATCTCGGGGTTCATGAACGGCTCGCCGCCGGTGAACCCCGCCTCGCGCAGCGGCCAGTCGAGCGCGCGGGCCTCGGCGAGGAAGCGCTCCACCTCGGCCCGGGTCAGGTAGACCAGCCGGTCGTTCTTCGGAGAGCTCTCTATATAGCAGGTCGGGCAGTCGATGTTGCACAGCGTGCCGGTGTTGAACCACAGCGTCCGCGGATCGCTCAGCGCAACCGAGGCCCGGGTCTCCCCCGTCGCCGTCAGGTCGGGGTCCGAGAAACGGGCCCGGGTCGGGGAGGGGGCGGGGGCGAAGGCGTCGTCGGGCGTCATGGGCGTCTCCGTCTCGGGTCGCGGGCGCGCAGGGTCCGGCGCGCGCCCGGCCAATAGGCCCCGGCGGCCGCCCCCGGGGCAAGGGGGGGACGCGCCGCGCCGCGGCTCCGGCTCATCAAGCCTGCGTGCGCCCGCTCCGCTCCGCGCCCGTTTCGCCCGCGCCCCCGGTTCCGCGCGCCGCGGGCGGGCGAGCGCCGCCTGGCGGGCGGGGGACGCGGCGCCCGCGCCTCCGTCGCCGCTCCGCCCCGCCCCGCGGCGCCCGCGTCTGGACGCACGCCCCCCGCGACGCTAAGGGGAACCCGATCGCCCGGGCCCCTCCGACCGCGCCCGCGCCCCGCACTCCCCCGGCCCGGAGCCCGCCGATGAACGATTTCCGCACCATCAAGATCGCCCCCTCCATCCTCGCCGCCGACTTCGCCGCCTTCGGCGAGGAATGCCGCGCGGTGGAGGCCGCGGGCGCCGACTGGATCCATGTCGACGTGATGGACGGCCATTTCGTGCCCAACATCACCTTCGGGCCCGAAACCGTCCGCGCCATCCGCCCCCATGTCACCGGCATCGTCGACGTGCACCTGATGATCGCGCCCGTGGACCCCTATCTCGCCGCCTTCGCCGCGGCCGGCGCCGACGTGATCACCGCCCATGCCGAGGCCGGCCCCCATCTCGACCGCACCCTGCAGGCGATCCGCGAGCTGGGCTGCCGGGTCGGCGTCGCGCTCAACCCCGCCACGCCGCTCTCTTCCATCGAGCATGTGCTCGACCGCATCGACATGGTCTGCGTGATGACCGTGAACCCGGGCTTCGGCGGCCAGAAGTTCATCATGTCCCAGGTGGAGAAGGTGGCGAACCTCAAGGCGATGATCGGCGGCCGCCCCATCCATATCGAGATCGACGGCGGCGTCACGCCCGAGACCGCGCCCCTGGTCGCCGCCGCCGGGGCCGACGTGCTGGTCGCGGGCTCCGCGGTGTTCAAGGGCGGATCGCCGCGCAATCCCAAGGTCTACGCCGACAACATCCGCGCCATCCGCGACGCGGCCGAGGCCGCCCAGCCCCCGCTCGCCGCCGGCTGAGCGCGGGCGGGATCGCGCCCGCCGCCGCGCCCGCCGTCTGGACGCAAGACCCGGCGCCCCCGGAGCCGCTAGCTCCGGGGGCGGTTTTCGTATCGACGGATGGAAAGGGAACGGGGCATGGAACTCGATTTCGGCGGCAAGACGGTGCTGGTGGTGGGCGGATCCAGCGGCATCGGCAACGGCATCGCCCAGGCCTTCCGCGCCCATGGGGCCGAGGTCCATGTCTGGGGCACCCGCGCCTCCGCCGCCGACTACGCCGCCAATCCCGACAGCGACCTGACCGGGCTGACCTACGCCCAGGTCGACGTCTCCGACTTCGCGGCGGTGGAGGCGGCGCTTCCCGGCTTCGATCGTCTCGACGTGCTGGTGCTGAGCCAGGGCACGGTGATCTATTCCCGCGGCGAGTTCGAGATGGCCGGCTTCGCCAAGGTCGTCGACGTCAACCTGAATTCGCTGATGGCCTGCGCGGTGAAGTTCCACCCGATGCTGTCCGCGGCCAAGGGTTCGTTGATCACTATCAGCTCCACCGCCGCCTATCACTCGACCCGCGGCAATCCCGCCTACGCCGCCTCCAAGGTCGGCGTGGTCGGGCTGACCCGCACCCTGGGCGAGGCCTGGGCCCGCGACGGCATCCGGGTCAACGGCATCGCGCCGGGGCTGGTCGACACCAAGCTGACCAAGGTCACCACCGAGCATCCCGACCGGCTGCAGGCCTCTCTGCAGAAGATCCCGATGCGCCGCCTGGGGCTTCCGGCCGACATGGCGGGGGTGGCGCTGTTCCTCGCTTCGCCGCTCGCCGCCTATGTCTGCGGGCAGACCATCCCGGTCGACGGCGGCCTGATTCTCTGAATCCGGTTTCCGGCGGCGGGGGATTCGCGCCGCCGGAGCATCGGAATCGGCGGCGAAGCCTCGGAAATCGCTTTCAATAACGCGAATGTCATCTTGCTGCGGGGCGATGCGTCCCGCGCAAGTCTCTGACTTTCAAACAAATTCTAAATTTCGCATATGTGCGGGCGAAAAAGCTTCACGTTTCCGCTCGCCATCGCCTTCGCTTGGCGATATTCACGGCGGTGAACGCACTAAAACGTCGCGATCTCCGGGGGCGGAGATCGGGGCGTCAACTGGGGAATACAATGACTGTCACTCGCACCGTTCGCGCGGTTGCGTTGGCGTCCGGCATGGCTATGTGCGCCACGCCGGGCTTCGCCGCGCTTATCGAAGCTCAGACTCTCATGCAGGGCTTCACCAACATCGTCCTGGGGGATCTCACCGCGCAGGCGGAGACGGAAGGGACCGTCTTCGTGGGCGGGAACTTCACCAGCTCGACGAACGTCAATCCCGATCTTCTGCCCGATGTCAGCATCAGCCCGACCGTGTCCGGCACGCTGATCGTGGGCGGCTCGGTCTACAACTCGCCCAAGCTGCAGAGCGGAAACGCCGTGATCGGCGGGACGAGCACGGTCATCAACAACGGCTCCGGCGCCGTGACGTCCGGCGTGTCCGGCATCCCGGTGGACGAGGTGCGTCAGATCCTCAAGGACGCCTCGCTGGAACTGTCGACCTGGGCCGACACGCCGGGCAGCTTCGCCCAGACCGCCGACCAGAACTCCCTGGAGTTCCACGGCGAAGGGGACGCGAACAACATCGCCGTCCTGAACATCTCCGCCAGCGCGCTGGCCAGCGGCACCTTCAACCCGGGCGTTACGGTCGACCCGGACGTGACGCTGATCGTCAACGTGTCCGGCACGTTCGTGACCATCGGGGCCAACGGCAACCAGACGCTGACCAACGTTCTGTTCAACTTCTACGAAGCCGCCACGCTGAACATCAACACGGCGTTCAACTTCTCCATGCTGGCGCCGCTGGCCACGGTCCAGATGCAGGGCGGCGGCACCAACGGCTCGGTGGTCTCCGGCAGCCTCAACCAGATGGCGGAGATCCGGCCGACCAACTTCACCGGAACCTTCGCCTTCGCGGAGGAGCCGCCGGTCTCCGGCGTGCCGCTTCCCGGGGCGGGCCTTCTGCTGGCCGGCGGCCTGGGCGGACTCGGCCTGCTTCGCGCCCGTCGCCGGGCGCGCTGACCAAAGACCGTCGCCGCGCGGGGCCATTCGCTCAGCCCCGCCGGCGGCGGACGACGGCCATGCCGGCGCGTCCGGCGCGGGCCGGGGCGGCGACAGGGGTCGTGATCGCGTCGTCGCAGGCGGCGCAGATCATGGGCGGGCACTCCGGATTTCGATACGCTGACCTTACTCTAAACCGCTTCGCCCTGCGGGTGGAAGAGCAGATTATCACAGAACTTCGTAATGATTTCATAGAGGAACCTACCGCGGCGCAGCATTTCGCGCGGCTCCTTTGTTCCAGGCCTTTCACTTCCGTGAACCGCTGAACTTTCCCCTGAAGCCGGCGGATCGGCGCGGGCGTTTCGTCGCTCCGCTCCGCTTCGGGCCGACGGCGCGGATACGCGCGACCGGACGCCCGGCAGGACCCCGACGGCCGTTCAGCGGCGCGCGTCGCCATGATGATTCGGATTTCGGGGGAGTGGAGCGGGTGAAGGGAATCGAACCCTCGTCGTAAGCTTGGGAAGCTTCTGCTCTACCATTGAGCTACACCCGCGACAGGGGACTAGCTACGCTGGCCGCGCGTCGCCGTCAAGACGCCCCCGCACGGTTCCGCGCGCCGGCGGTTCGCGTCCCGCGCGCGCCTCAGGCGGCCTCGTGGCGGGACCAAAGCGTCAGCCCCCCGTCGCGTCCGATCAGCACCACGTCATAGGCCTCGCGCTCGTCCTCCGGCCCCATGCCGGGGGAGCCCCAGGGCATGCCGGGCACGGCGAGGCCCACCGCGTCGGGGCGTTCGGCCAGCAGGCGGCGGATGTCGGGGGCGGGGACATGGCCCTCCACCACATAGCCGTCGATCAGGCCGGTATGGCAGGACATGGCGGGCTGCGGCACGCCCAGTTCGATCTTGCGGCGGACGAGCGGGCCGTTGGGGACCGCCTCCACGCTCACCTCGAAGCCCGCCGCGCGCATGATCTCCACCCAGGCGCCGCAGCAGCCGCAGCCGGGATCCTTCAGCACATGCATCGAAGGCGCGGGCGCGGGCGCGGCCAGGACCGCGCGGGCGCCCAGCGGGGCGGCAAGCATCGACAACGCGCCGGCGCGCAGCATCGCGCGGCGGGAGAGGGGGGCGTGCGGCATGGGCGGGCTCCGTCGGTCGGTCGCCCCCGGAACGGCGGGGGCAGGGGAGGAGATAGGGCTTCCCCCCGCTGGAAGGTCAAGCGCCCCGGACGCGGGCGACGCGCGCGACCTATTCCAGCCCGGGTTCGTCGAGCAGGGTGCGCCCCTGCGCGTCCTCCAGCTCGATCACCCACAGGTCGCGGTCGAAGCCGCGCTGGCGGGCGATGGCGGCGTCCACCTCGCGCTCCGGCCCCTCCGCCAGCGGCATCCACTCGCGGCCCTCCAGCGTCATGCGCCGCTCATAGGCCTTGGCGTTTCCGTCCTGGGTGTAGACTTTGACCAGCACGGCGCCGGCCGTGGCGTCGCCCTTCGCGGTCACGTAGGCCTGGATGCCGTGCAGGTCGAGCCGGCGCAGATAGGCCGCCACCCAGAATTCGGCGGTCAGCCGCGGCGCCACTCAGCGGCCCTTCCGGGCCTCGAAGTCGAGCCCCATCTGGTCGTAGCGCTCTCGCTCCTCCAGCCAGTTCTCGCGCACGCGGACCTCCAGGAACAGGTGAACGTCGCGGCCGAGGAACCGCTTGAGCTCGGCGCGCGCCGCCTGGCCGACGGCCTTGATGGTCTCGCCCTTGTTTCCCAGCACGATGCCGCGATGCCCCTCGCGCGCCACGAAGATCACCTGCTGGATGCGGACGGAGCCGTTCTTGCGCTCCTCCCATTCCTCGGTCTCGACCGTGAGCTGATAGGGCAGCTCCTGGTGCAGGCGAAGGGTCAGCTTCTCGCGCGTGATCTCGGCGGCGATGACCCGGGTGGGCAGGTCGGCGATCTGGTCCTCGGGATAGTGCCACGGCCCCTCGGGCATCCGCGCCGCCAGCCATTTGGCGAGGTCGGCGCAGCCATGCCCGCGCTCGGCCGAGATCATGAAGGTGGCCACGAAATCCCGCCTTGCGTTGAGCTTTTCGGCCAGCCCCAGCAACTCCGGCGCCTTGACCCGATCCACCTTGTTGATGATCAGCGCCACGGGACGGTCGCCGCCCCGTTCCTCCAGCGCCTTCAGGATCTCCTCCACCCCCGGCGTCAGGCCGCGATGCGCCTCCACCAGCAGGCAGACCACGTCGGCGTCGTCGGCCCCGGTCCAGGCGGCGGCGACCATGGCGCGGTCCAGCCGGCGGCGGGGGCGGAACAGGCCCGGCGTGTCGATGAACACGATCTGCGACGCGCCTTCCAGCGCCACGCCGCGGATGCGGGCGCGGGTGGTCTGCACCTTGTGGGTGACGATCGAGACCTTGGCCCCGACCATGCGGTTGAGCAGGGTGGACTTGCCGGCGTTCGGCTCCCCAATCAGGGCGACGAAGCCGCAGCGCGAGCCCTCGGGCCCGGCTCCCGCGGGGTCGGAGATGCGGGCCTCTTCGGCCGAGCCGGGCTTCGGGGAGGGAGCGCCGTCTTCGGGCTGGTCGTCATGGTCGGCGGGGGTCATCCGCGGGACTCCAGAAGGTCGAGAAGCGATTGCGCCGCCGCCTGCTGGGCGGCGCGCTTGGACGGAGCCTCGGCCACCGCCTCGGTCCCGTCCCCCATCCGGGCGGCGATGGTGAACACCGGGGCGTGGTCGGGGCCGGAGCGGTCGAGCTCCACATAGGCCGGCGGGGTCAGGCCGCGGGCCTGGGCCCATTCCTGCACCGCGGTCTTGGCGTCGGCGCGGGTGCGGGCCGCGGCCTCGATCCTCCCGCCCCAGGCGGCGAGGATCGCGGCCCGCGCCGCCTCCATGCCCCGGTCGAGATAGATGGCCGCGATCAGCGCCTCCATCGCGTCCCCCAGCACCGCGGGCCGCCTGCGCCCGCCGCCCAGCGCCTCGGATCGGCCGAGGCGCAGCATGGGGCCGAGCCCGAGGCTTTCGGCGACCTCGGCGCAGGTCTCCTTGCGCACCAGGGCGTTGAAACGGGGGGCGAGCCGGCCTTCGGCGGCGTCGGGGAAGCGGTCGAACACGGCTTCGGCGATCACCAGCCCCAGCACCCGGTCGCCGAGGAATTCCAGCCGCTGGTTGTCGGGCCGGGCGCGGGACGAGGCGGAGGGATGGGTCAGCGCCTCGTCCAGCCGGTCCGAGGGCGCGACGTCCACGCCCAGCTTCGCCGACAGGGCGGCCGCGTGGGCGGCCAGTTCGCGCGCGCTCACGCCCCGGCCCTCCCCGTGGCGCGGGCGGCCGCGACGACCCGCGCGCCCGGCCGCGCCGGGGCGCCCGCGGCCGCGGGCGACCGGTCCGCCTGCGGCCCCGTTTCCGGGCCGGAGAAGGCGCGCAGGGCCAGCAGATGCGCGCACAGCCTCCATGCCGGCGGCGCGGAGGATCCCGGCGCGGATGGTTCCGGTGCGGATGATCCGGGGTCGGGCGGCGGGGCCGCCCGGCGCCGCTCCGGACGCGGCCCGAAGGACCGCGCGGGGAGCGGGGCCGGAGCCCCGGCGATGGGCCCGATCAGCGACCCGATCAGCGGCCCGGTCAATGAATCGAGACGAAGAAGCGGTCGGCGCGCCAGTTCCAGACCTCCCAGAATTCGCCGCCGAAGCTCAGGGCGATCAGGTCGGCGCGGCCCACGAGATTCTCGAAGGGCACCATGCCGACGCTCTGGCGGCTGTCGTTGGAATTGTCCCGGTTGTCGCCCATGAAGAAGAAATGGCCTTCGGGGACCCGGAACTCGCGGGTGTTGTCGGAGAGGGTCGACAGGTTGTCGTCGGCGTTCAGCACCAGGTGCTCGCGGCCGTTG
Organism: Pseudomonadota bacterium; assembly: GCA_036154955.1. Classification (GTDB taxonomy): domain Bacteria; phylum Pseudomonadota; class Alphaproteobacteria; order Rhodobacterales; family Rhodobacteraceae; genus Albimonas. The sequence goes on from JAYZWL010000124.1 coordinate 56,568, forward strand.
GGCAGGGTCTCGATGAACCGTTCCTTCAGGCACATCACCTTGCCGTCCTCGCGCGGGTAGTCCTTGCACTGCAGCGAGTGCCCGGGAACCACCGGCTCGATGAACACGCCGTCGGGGCGCTGGGGCGCGACCTCTCCGTTGATGTAGAGCAGCCCGCCCTTCATCTGGATGGTGTCGCCCGGCAGGCCGATCAGGCGCTTGACGTAGTCCTCGTTGTTGCCCGGGTGCTTGAACACGATGACGTCGCCCCGCTCCGGCTCCGAGGCCAGGATGCGGCCCGAGAACGGCAGCGCCGAGAACGGGAACGAGTGCCGCGAATAGCCGTAGGCGTATTTCGACACGAACAGGAAATCGCCGATCAGCAGCGTCGACTTCATCGAGCCCGACGGGATCCAGAACGGCTGGAACAGGAAGGAGCGGAAGATCCCCGCGATCAGGAGGGCGTAGATGACGGTCTTGAAAAGCTCGCCGAAGCCTTCCTTCTTCTGCGCCTTGGCCATGTGGGTCCTGTCCTGGTGCGGTGGGCGATCCGGTCGCGACGGGCGGCGCGGCGGGCGCGCGTTTGTCGCCCCCGTCCCCGCGCAAGTCAAGGCGCGGGCGGTCACGGGCCGGGGCGCGGGGGGGCGGCCGGGGAGGGACGGAGGCGGCGCGGATCCGACAAGGAAAGGCGCCCCGACCGCCGGGAGCGCGCCCAGCCCGCCGAGACGGCGCCCAACCCGACGAGACGGCGCCCAGCCCGCCAAGAGAGCGCCCCGACCGCCAAGAGGGCGCCCCGGGCTTGACCCGGGGCCTCGCGCCGCTCGCCGCCGGTGAGACGGTC
>JAYZWL010000125.1:0-49427 GCA_036154955.1 Pseudomonadota bacterium
GCCGCCCGGCGCCCGGCCGCCACGCCGCGCGGGCGCCCGGCCGCCGCCCTCGTCCGGGTCGTCGCGCGGCCCCGCGCGCCAGTCGGGGCGGCGCGCGGCCCCCCGCGCAGGCTTGAGCGAAAACGGCGCGGCCCGGCTCCCGCCCGGCGGGCGTGAAAACGGCGCGGGTCCGGGGACCCGCGCCGCATTCCGTCATCCGTGGCCTTGGCCTTGGCGGAGGGGCCTTTCGGCCCCGGCCTCAGACCTTCTCCTGCGTGTACTGGCGCAGCTCGCGCCGGGCCACCTGCCGGCGATGCACCGCGTCGGGGCCGTCGGCCAGGCGCAGGGTGCGGACATGGGTGTACATCTCCGCCAGCGGGAAGTCCTGGGAGATGCCGCCCGCGCCATGCATCTGGATCGCCTCGTCGATGATCTCGCCGGCCATGATCGGCGCCGCCACCTTGATCATCGAGATCCACGGCGCCGCCTGCCGCGGGTCGCCCTGATCCATCATCCACGCCGCCTTCAGGCACAGCAGGCGGGCCTGCTCGATCTTGATGCGGGCGTTGGCGATGATGTCGTAGTTGGCGCCCAGCTGGTAAAGCGGCTTGCCGAAGGCGGTGCGGTCCATCGAGCGGCGGATCATCAGCTCCAGCGCCCGCTCGGCCATGCCGATGGCCCGCATGCAGTGATGGATGCGCCCCGGCCCGAGGCGGCCCTGCGAGATCTCGAAGCCCGCGCCCTCGGCGACCAGCAGGTTCTCCTTGGGGACGCGGACGTTCTCGAACTTCAGGTGGAAGTGGCCGTGCGGCGCGTCGGGATTGCCGAACACCTGCATGGCCCGCAGCTTGGTGATGCCCGGCGTCGCCGGATCGACCAGGATCTGGGAGTGCTGGCGGTGCCGCGGCCGGTCGTCCGACGGCGTGCGGACCATGGTGATGTAGACCGCGGTGCGCGGATCGCCGGCGCCCGAGGACCACCACTTCTCGCCGTTCAGCACATATTCGTCGCCGTCGAGCTCGCAGCGCATGGAGACGTTGGTCGCGTCCGAGGACGCCACCTGCGGCTCGGTCATCAGGAAGGCCGAGCGGATCTCGCCCGCCAGCAGCGGCTTGAGCCACTTGTCCTTGTGGGCCTGCGTGCCGTAGCGCTCCAGCACCTCCATGTTGCCGGTGTCGGGGGCGGCGCAGTTGAAGGTCTCGGCGCCCAGCGGGCTCTTGCCCATCTCCTCGGCCAGATAGGCGTATTCCACCGTGCTGAGGCCCCAGCCGGACTTCGAATCCGTCAGCCAGAAGTTCCACAGGTTGCGCTTCTTGGCCTCGTCCTTCAGGCCGTTGATGATCTCCAGCATCTCGTCGGTGTAGGTCCAGGGCGTCGGCGCCTTGGCATGGGCCTCCTCGAACTTCGCCGCGGCCGGATAGACCTTCTCCTCCATCATCTCCTTGACGGCGGCGTGGATCGGGATCAGGCGCTCGGTCATGCCGAGCGCCATGGTCTGCAGCTCGGGCTTGATGTTCATGTTCATCGGGGTCTCCTCCGGGGTCTGTCGTGGGGGTCGCCGTTTTCCGGCGTCTTTTCTGGATGTCTTGTCCGCGCGGGCTCAGCGCCGCAGGCGCAGGCCGCTCATGGCGAATTCGGTGATCTGGTCGACGATGGCGGCGCGGTCGGCGTCGGTCTCCCCCTCCCGCGGGCGATACCAGAACACCGGGCCGTTCAGCGCCGGCAGCAGGGTGCGCACCGTCACCTTCACGTCGCAGGGGCGGAAGCGGTCGGCGGCGACGCCTTCGGCCAGCACCCGCACGAACAGCCGCTCATGCGCGTCGCGCAGGCTCACCAGGTCGGCCACGGCGGCGCGCTGGTCCTGGCTGGCGGCGATGCGGAGGTGAAGCTCCACCCCCTGCAGGGCGGTGCGGTGAAAGGCCCGGTCGCGCAGGATGGAGCCGGCATGGGTGCGCACCATCCGCTCCATCCGCCGGTCCGGGTCGCCGCCGGCGGCCTCCGCGGCCGCGACCTCGACATGGATCATCTCCAGCGACCGGCGGGTGACGTCGTTGAACAGCTCCAGCTTGGAGCGGTAATAGTGGTAAACGCGCCCCTTGGTGGCGTTCATCACCCGCGCCACGTCGTCGATGGAGGTGGCGGCGAAGCCCTTCTCCATGAAGGCCTGCGCGGCGGCGGCGAGCACCTCCTCCTGCGCCGCGCCGCGGTCGCCGGGCAGCGGCGTCACCGGGGGCAGCGCGGGCGAGGAAAGCGGCGCCTCGTCGGCGGCGTCGGCGGCGGCGAGCGTGCGGGCGAACGCGGCGCCCGCGCCCTCGAGGGCGCCATCGGAGCGGCCGTCCTCCGGCTCGTTTCCGCCCGAATTTTCCGGGCCGGTATGCGGGGTTGCGCTCATGTGTCGGACACTACATACTGCCGCGTATGTCGTCAACGCCGGACATGAAGACCGGCGAGACAAGCGGGAGGATCGAGTTGAGCTATCTCGACGACCTTTTCGGCGTCGCGGGGAAAACCGCGCTCGTCACCGGAGGCGCCACCGGCATCGGCCGGATGATCGCGGAGGCGCTCGCGATGGGCGGCGCCCGCGTCCTGATCGCCTCGCGCAAGGGGCATGAATGCGAGCGGGCGGCGGCGGAGATCAACGCCCTGAACCCGGCGGGATCCGCCGAGGGCTTCGCCGGCGACGTCGGCTCCGAGGCCGGCTGCGACGAGCTCGCCCAGGAAGTGGCCGCGCGCACCGACAAGCTGCACATCCTGTTCAACAACGCCGGCGTCGCCTGGGGCGCCGACCTGGACGACTTCCCCTACGCCGCCTGGCAGAAGGTGATGAACGTCAATGTGGCGGGTCTGTTCGAGATGACCCGCCGCCTGTTCCCGCTGCTCGACGCCGCGGCGACGGACGAGGATCCGGCCCGCGTGGTCAATCTCGGCTCGGTCATGGGCCACTGGCCGATGGGCGACGGGTCCTATTCCTACTCCGCCTCCAAGGCCGCGGTGCATCACCTCACCAAGATCCTCGCCAAGGAATGCGCGCATCGGCGCATCACCTTCAACGCCTTCGCCCCGGGTCCGTTCCAGTCGAAGATGACCGCCTTCGCCACCGGCTCGGACGAGAAGGCGGACGCGGTCGGCTCCGACGTGCCGCTCGGCCGCATCGGCATCCCCACCGACATCGCGGGGGCGTCGCTCTTCCTGTGCTCGAAGGCCGGCGCCTACGTGACCGGCTGCATCCTGCCGCTCGACGGCGGCACCGGCGTCGTCACCGGCGGCGACCTCTGGGACAAGGCGAGGGACCTATGATCACCGAGAACGGCGTAGAGGACTACGACCCGCGCGAGCGCGACGTGCCCGCCTGGACCGTCGAGGAATTCCAGTCCCATGTGGGGCAGGAGATCGGCGTCTCCCCCTGGTACGACGTGACCCAGAAGGACGTGGACGCCTTCGCGGTGGCCACCGACGACCGCAACTACATCCACGTGAATCCGGCGCGCGCCAAGGAGGCCGGCCTGCCCGGCACCATCGCGCACGGCTTCTTCACGCTCAGCCTGCTGGCCGGCTTCTCCTACAAGACCACGCCCAAGCTGAAGGGCGCGGTGATGGGCTACAACTACGGCGTCGACAAGGCCCGTTTCGTCGCCCAGGTCCCCGTCGGCTCCCGCGTGCGCGGCCGATACACGCTGGCCGACGTGCAGGTGAAGGACGGCGCCGTGGTCACCGCCTACGACGTCAAGGTCGAGATCGAGGGGCAGGAGCTGGACAAGGGCGGCAAGCCCGCGCTGGTCGCCACCTCGCGCGGCTACGCCGTGATGGGAGACGGGAAATGACCGAAGCGACGCACGCCGCCGCCCAGGTGGACGAGGCCAAGCTCGCCCCCTACCTGGAGGAGCATGTCGAGGGCTTCAAGGGCCTGAAGGGCCTGCACAAGTTCTCCGACGGCCAGTCGAACCCGACCTTCCGCGTGGATGCAGAGAGCGGCTCCTACGTGATGCGGGCGAAGCCCCCGGGGGAGCTGCTGAAATCCGCCCATCAGGTGGACCGGGAATACCGGGTGATGGCGGCGCTGGCCAAGACCGACGTGCCGGTGCCCCGCATGTTCCACCTCGCTCCGGACGATGAGCGCAGCCCGCTGGGCCGGCAGTTCTACATCATGGAGTTCCTCGACGGCCGGGTGCTGTGGGAGGCCCCCCTGCCCCAGCTTCCGAAGGAAGAGCGCACCAAGATCTACGACGAGATGAACAAGGCGCTCGCCGCCCTGCACGACGTGGATTACGAGGCCGTGGGGCTGGGCGATTTCGGCCGCCCGGGCACCTATTTCCAGCGCCAGTACAAGCGCTGGTCGGGCCAGTATCGGGCCTCCGAGACCGAGACCATCCCCGAGATGGACGCCCTGATGACCTGGCTGGAGGAGCATGAGCCCGCCGACGACGGCATCGCCACGCTGGTCCACGGGGACTACCGGCTCGACAACGTCATGTTCCACAAGACCGAGCCGCGCCTGATCGCGGTGCTGGACTGGGAGCTTTGCACCGTCGGCCATCCCTACGCGGACCTGGGCTACCAGTGCGCCAACTGGCGGATGCCGGACGGCGACGGGTTCCGGGGCCTGGGCGGTCATCCGCGCGATGCCTCGGACGGGCTGCCGGACGAGAAGGCCTATGTGGAGGCCTACTGCAAGCGGCGCGGCATTCCCCCGATCGACAACTGGGAATACTACATCGCCTTCTCGCAGTTCCGGCTCGCGGCGATCATGCAGGGCGTCTACAAGCGCGGGATCGACGGCAACGCCTCCAACCCCGACAAGGCGCTGCGCGCCGGGCGCTCGGTGCGGCCGCTGGCGGCCCATGCGCTGAAGGCGACGGAGAAGGCGGCGTGAGCGGCCGCTTCGCCGGAAAGACCGTGCTGGTCACCGGGGCCACCGGCGGCTTCGGCTCCCTCGCCGCGAAGATGTTCGCGGCCGAGGGGGCGTCGCTGGTGCTCTCCGACCATCCCTCGCGCGACGTGGCGGGCTTCGCCGCGTCGCTGGGGACGCCCGCCAGGGGCCTCCCCGGCGATGTGAGCGACCCGGCGCTGCACGCGGAGCTGGTGGCCTGCGCGGTCTCCGAGTTCGGGGGGCTCGACGTGGCGGTGAACAACGCCGGCATCGTCCACGCCCGCGCGCGGCTGGAGGATGTCAGCCCCGAGGACGCGGCCCGGGTCATCAACATCGACCTGATGGGGGTCTGGCACGCGATGCGCGCCCAGATCCCGGCCATGGACACCCGCAAGGGCGGCCGCGGCGGCGCCATCGTCAACGTGGCCTCGCTGGCCGGCATCGCCGGCGCCCCGCAGCTCGGCGTCTACGCCGCGGCCAAGCACGGGGTGGTCGGCCTGACCAAGACCGCGGCGGCCGAGAACGCCCGGCGCGGCATCCGCTGCAACGCCATCTGCCCCGCTTACGCCCGCACGCCGATGGTCGAATTCGACATCGACAATGTGGTGGCCGAAAAGGGGATGGACCGCGAGGCCGCCGCCGCCTGGATCGCCCGCGGCGTGCCCATGCGCCGCCTCGGCGCGCCGGAGGAGATCGCCCAGGCCATCGTCTGGGCCGCCTCGCCGGAGAACGGCTTCATGACCGGGCAGACCATCGCCATCGACGGCGGGGTGATGTCGGTCTGACCGCCCCCCCTTCGCGCCCCGGGCTTGACCCGGGGCCTCCCGGCGACCGCTCCCCCGTGCGAGGCCCCGACTCAGGGCCGGGGCGCGGAAAATTGAAGGCCCCGGCGCGCCCCGCCGAGGCCTTCGTCGTCAGGCGCCCGCCTGCGCCGCCACCGCGGCCTTGTCGATCACCGACCAGACCCGGACGATGAGCCCCGCCTCGACCTCGTAGACCACGTTCTCCGCGAAGCGCACCCGGCGCCCGTTCACCTGGGCGCCGAAGAGCGCCCCGGCCGGATGACAGTCGAAGTCCAGCCGCGCCGCGATCCGGGGCGGCTCGATCACCGTGAAGGCGACCGCGAAGCGCAGGTCGGGGATGGCGCGCACATCCGCTGCCAGCATCGCCCGATAGCCATCGAGGCCGAAGCGGCGCCCGTCATGCTCCGCCTCCGGGTGCACGAAATCCCCCAGCCGGTCCCAGTCGCGCCGGTTCAGGCAGTCGATATAGCCGGCGTAAAGCGCGGCGAGGTCGTCCCGGGTCATGTCGTTCCTTTCGGCAGGGCGCCGGACCCTCGCCCCCCGCGCCCCCGGACGCAACCGGGCCTATCTTTCCTCCGGCGGGATCGGGGCGATGCGGGCGACATGGGCGGCGACGTCCTCGGGCGGGAACCGCATGGCCCGCCGCTCGGTCGAGGGCGGGTGGTTGGCGAGCCCGAGCTTCAGCTCCGGCCGCCAGGCCCGCGCGGGGCGGATCGGGCGCGGCGCGAAGCCGCCGCCGCAGGTCGGGCAGACATTGCGCAGCGGGCCGTCCACGCAGTCCGCGCAATAGGTGCATTCATAGGAGCAGATGCGCGCCGCGGGGTCGGCGGGCGGCAGGTCGCGGTCGCAACGCTGGCAGTTGGGGCGGAGTTCGAGCATCGGGGCCTCCCGGGTTCCGGGTTTCGGAGGCCCCCACGATGCCACGCCCGCCCCCGCCGCGCCCGCCGATCCTCCCACGTTTTCGGACAGATGCCCGCGCTTGCGGGCGCATGACCCGCGCGCCGCAGCCCGCGGCCACTGCACCGCGCCCTGCATCGCCCGCGCCTCTCAGCCCCGGGCCCGCCGCCTCGCGGCATCGCCCGGCCGAGCGAGGCCCCGGATCAAGTCCGGGGCGCGCAGGCGTCCTCCGGGCGTCCCCGTTTTACGGAGCCCCCCCTACACCCGCCGCCCGCGCAAAAACGGCTCCTCCCGCCCCCGCACCAGGGTCGGCAGGGCGTAGACCGAGCTGCGCGCGGTCAGGTGCAGGGTGCGCCCGTCGTCGCCCCCCCAGGCGAGGTTCGCGGCCTGCTCGGGGCAGTCCACCTCGCCCAGCTTGCGCCCGTCGGGGGAATAGACCCAGACCCCGCCCGGCGCCGTCACCCAGACGTTCCCCGCCTCGTCGCACTTGATGCCGTCGGGCACGCCCGGCCGGCCGTCCGGCTCGGCGATGCGGGCGGCGAACAGCTCCCCCGGGCCCAGCGTTCCGTCGGCGCCCACCGCGAAGCGCCGGATGGTCCCGGCCACGGTGTCGTCCACGTAGAGCCACGCCTCGTCCGGCGAAAAGCACAGCCCGTTGGGCTGGCGGAACAGGTCGCGGGGCGCGACGAGCTGCGGCTCCGCCCCCGGCCGGTGTCCCGGGGCGAGGCGGTAGAGGCCGCGGAAATCGAGCTCCGGCTCCCGCCCGTCGCCCCAGGGCGGGGTGCGCCCATAGGTGGGGTCGGTGAACCAGATCGACCCGTCCGAGGCGCAGACCACGTCGTTGGGCGAATTCAGCGCCCGCCCCTCGAAATGGCTGGCCAGCACCTCCCGCGCGCCGTCCGGGCGGAAGCGGGCGACCACCGAACTGAGATGCTCGCAGGCGATCAGGTTCAGGTCGGCGTCCAGCGTCAGCCCGTTGGCCTGCCTTGTCGGGGTCAGGATGCGCCGCACCTCCGACCCGTCGCGCCAGCGGTATCGCGCGTCCCCCTTGATGTCGGAGAAGATCAGCACCCGGTCGACCGGGTGCCAGACCGGCCCCTCGGTGAACACGAAGCCCGAGCAGACCGGGCGCGCCTCCACGCCCACCTGCACCAGCGTCCAGAATTCAGGATCGGTCGCCCTGACCCCCATGTCGTCGCCTCCCCATGCGACGCGCCTCCCCTTGCGGCGCGCCTCTCGGCCGGACGATCATGCCCGCAGCCCGCCGCCCGCGGCAACCCGAACCGGACCGCCCATGACCCCGCCGTCTCCAACCGCCGCCCCCCCCGCCTCCGTCCCCCCCGCCTCGGTCGACGTCGCCATCGTCGGCGGCGGGGCCATCGGGGCCGCGGCGGCCTGGGGGCTGTGCGCGCTGGCCGGCTTCGGCGGGAGCGTCGCGGTGATCGAGCGCGACCCCTCCTACGCCGGCGCCTCCGTGGCGCTGAACGCCGGCGGGATCCGGGCGCAGTTCTCCACCGCGGTCAACATCGCGCTCTCGGCCTACGGGGTGGAGGTGCTTCGCGCCTTCCCCGACCTCTTCGCCGACGGCCCCGCGCGCCCCGACCCGAATTTCCATGAGCACGGCTACCTGTTCCTCGCCGCCACCAGGGCGCAGGAGGCCGCCATGCGCGCCACCCACGCCGCCCAGACCGCTGCGGGGGCGGAGGTGGCGCTGCTCTCGCCCGCCGAGGTCGCCGCCCGCTTCCCGCATCTGCGGCTGGACGACATACGCCTCGCCAGCCTCGGCCTGCGGGGGGAGGGCTGGTTCGACAACATGGGCCTGCATGGCGCGATGCTGCGCGCCGCCCGGGCCGCGGGGGCGCGGGTGATCCGGGACGAGGCCGTGGGCTTCGACATGCGGGGCGGACGGGTGGCGGCGGTGCGCCTCGCCTCCGGGGCCCGGCTCGCCTGCGGGGTCGCGGTCAACGCCGCGGGGCCGCGGGCGGGGACGGTGGCGGGCTGGGCCGGGCTGGACCTGCCGATAGAGCCGCGCAAGCGCACGCTCTTCGTCTTCGACTGCGCGCGCCCCCCCGCGGGGGACCTTCCCCTGATGATCGACCCGACGGGCGTGTTCTGCCGGCCGGAGGGGACCGGCTTTCTCGCCGGCGCCCCGCCGGTCGAGGACCCCGCGGTGCCGCCCGAGGATCTCGACCCCCGCCACGCCGAGTTCGAGGACATCGTCTGGCCCGCGCTCGCCGCCCGGGCCGAGTGCTTCGAGGCGATCCGCCTGCGCCGCTTCTGGGCCGGGCATTACGAGTGGAACCGCTTCGACCGCAACGGCGTGGTCGGGGCCCATCCCGACGTCCCCAACCTGATCCACGCCGCCGGCTTCTCGGGCCACGGACTGCAGCACGCGCCGGGCGTGGGGCGCGGGGTGGGGGAGCTGATCGCGCAGGGCGGCTATCGCAGCCTCGACCTTTCGCCGCTCGGCTGGGCGCGGCTTCTGGAGAACCGGCCGCTGATCGAGGAAGAGGTGATCTGAGGCGCCCCCGCGCCCATCCGGTCAAGGACGAAGGGGCGCCCCGGGCCTGACCCGGGGCCTTGCGCGGGATGCCGCCGCAGGAGGCCCCGGGTCGAGCCCGGGGCGCGCGCACGCGCCCGAGCAGAGGGAGGCGCCGCCGCGCGCAGGTCGGAACCGGCGCCCCGCCCCGCTCGCGTCCGCCCCTTCACCCCGCCATCAGCGCCAGAACGGCATGGGCGATCTCGCCGGCCTCGTCGGCCTCGATCACCGCCGTTTTCGTCTCGTCCAGCCCCGTCCAGCGCAGCCCGTCGAGGATCCGCGCCCGCACCGGGGCCGCGTGCTCGCCGATCCCGCCGGTGAAGGCGATGGCGTCCACGCCCCCCATCAGCGCGATCAGCCCGCCCGCATGGCGCAGCGCCCCGTGGCAGTAGCAGTCCACCGCGAAGCGCGCCGCGTCGTCGTCCCGCGCCAGCAGCTCCTTCATGGAGCCGGTCCCGCCCAGCGCCTTCAGCCCGCTTTCGCGGTTCAGCGCGCGTTCCAGCGCCTCGGGCGTCTCGCCGCCGCGCAGCAGGTGGAAGATCACGCCGGGGTCGAGCTCCCCGCAGCGGGTGGCCATCACCAGCCCCTCCATCGGCGAGAAACCCATGGTGGTGGCGACGCCGCGCCCCTCCACGATCGCCGCCATCGACGAGCCCGCCCCCAGATGGCAGGCCAGCAGCCGCCCGGGCAGCGGCGCGCCGGTCAGGTCCCGCCACCGCCGCACCATCGAGGCGTAGGACAGCCCGTGAAACCCGTAGCGCCGCAGCCCCTGGGCGCGCCAGGCGGCGGGGATGGGGAAGGTCGTCTCCACCTCCGGCTGGGCGGCGTGGAAGGCGGTGTCGAAACAGGCGAAGATCCGCGCCGCGGGCCACAGCTCCGCCGCGGCGTCGACGATATGCAGCGCCGGCGGGTTGTGCAGGGGCGCGAAGGCGCAGGCGGTCTCCAGCGCCGCGCGCATCTCCGCCCCCATCTCTCCGGGCGCGCGCAGATGGGCGCCATGGGCGACCCGGTGCCCGACCGCGACCGGGGCGGGGGCGAGGCCCGTTTCCGCGCCCGCCCCAGCGCCCGCCATGATCCCGGCCGCCGTCTCCGCCAGCCGGGCGGCGGGGACCGTCATCACGTCCACATCCGAAAGCTGCCCGGCCGCGATCAGCCGCCCGCCCAGGTCATAGGCCGCGAGCTTGAGCGAGGACGACCCCGCGTTCAGCGTCATCAGCCAGTCGGTCCGCGTCATCTTCGCCCCCCGGTTCCCGCACCCCTCGTCCGGCGGCGCGCATCGGGACGCAGACTGGCCCGGAATCGCCTCGTCCCCCTACGCGACACAGGGCGCGCCTGGCCCGAATGTCCTGAAGGTCTCGCCGCCCGTCAGGCCGCGGCGCCGACCGGCCGCGCGCGAAGGAGGCCCCGGATCAGGTCAGGGGCGCCCGATCCCCGGCGCGGCCCCTCCCGCGCCGCCGCGTCCCGCGTCCTCCTCAGCGCGTGACCAGCCCCAGCCCCGGCACCCGCGCCGCCAGCGCCCGGTCGCGCATCGCGGCGTCGAGGTTGCGCAGCGCCAGCCGCGCATGTTCCCGCCCCAACGCCTCGGCCCGCGCGCCCTCCCGCGCCGCCACCGCCTCGACCAGCCCGCGATGCTGCGCCTGGGCGAGGATCAGGCTCTCGCGCACCTCCGGCATCCGCGACTGCGCGTCGATGAAGGCCGAGGGCCCGGCGAAGGGCAGGCGCGTGACCTGCGCGATCTGGCGCGCGACCAGCGCCGAGCCCGCCAGCCCCGACAGGATCGCGTGAAACGCCTCGTTCGCCTCCATATAGGCGGGGAAGTCCAGCGCCGCGGGACCGGGGGCGAGGATGGCGTCGATGCGCGCCAGCGCCTCGCGCGCCGCCGCCAGCCCCGCGGCCGGCGCCCCCCGCTCCGCCGCCAGGCGGGCCGCGGTCCCCTCCAGCACCCCGCGCAGCTCGATCGCGTCGCGCACGTCGGATTCGGAGAACTCCCGCGCCGCGTAGCCGCCGTTGGCCAGCGGGACCAGCAGCCCCTCCTGCTCCAGCCGCGCCAGCGCGGCGCGGACCGGGGTGCGCGACAGGCCCAGCCGCTCGGCCATGTCGAGCTCCGACAGCCGCTCGCCCGGGGCGACGGCGCCGGCATGGATCAGCTCCCGGATGCCCAGCACCGCCCGCAGGCTGCGCGCCGCGGCGCCGCGGCCGCCGTCCGGCGCGGCGGGGGCGGGCTCGGGTTCGGGTGCGGAAGGGGCGTCGCGCTGGGCCACGGGCGGTCTCGGTTGCTGGATCATGACGCAAGGTCGCTCAACTCCGCTGTATACACCACGCGCGGAATCCCCGCCACCTCCGCGGATTTCCGCAATGCCCGCCGAAGAGGCTGGCCGACCGGCCTCCGTCCTGCATACAGTCGCCGCTGATCCCGTCGGACGGCCCGGACAACGGGCCGCCGCTTTTCAGGAGGACGCGCCCGTGACAGACACCCCGCCCCCGCCGTTCCGCGCCGACCATGTCGGCAGCCTGCTGCGCGCCGACGCGGTCAAGGCCGCGCGCAAAGGCTATTACGAGACCCGCACCCTCCCCGCCGAGGCGCTGGCCGCGGCCGAGGACGCCGCCATCCGCGACTCGATCCGCCTGCAGGAGGAGGCGGGCCTCCTGGCCGTGACCGACGGCGAATGCCGCCGCTCGTTCTGGCATTACGACTTCATCGGCGCGCTCGACGGCTTCGACCTGGAGGAGCGGGACGAGGGCGTGGCCTTCGCCGGCGTCAAGCTGCGCCCGATCTTCCCCACCATCAAGGGCCGGCTGGATTTCCCCGACGACCACCCGATGCTGGACCATTTCCGCTTCGTGGCGGCGAACACCAAGGTGACGCCCAAGATCTCCATCCCCGGCCCGTCCTGCTGCCATTTCCGCACCGCGGTCGCCGACATCCATCCGCCCGAATACAAGGACCCCGACGCGCTGTTCGACGCGCTGGCGCAGGTCTACAAGAAGGCCGTCGCCGCCTTCTACGCCGCCGGCTGCCGCTATCTGCAGATGGACGACATCTTCTTCGCCTATCTCTGCGACCCCAAGCACCGCGCCGCCCGCCAGGCCGACGGGCAGGACCCGGACTGGCTGATCGACCGCTATGCGTGGATGATGCATGAGGCGATCAAGGACCGGCCCGCCGACATGCTGATCGGGATGCATATGTGCCGGGGCAACTTCCGCTCCACCCACGCCGCCGAAGGGGCCTACGACCCGGCCGCGGACGCGGTGTTCAACAAGACCGGCGTCGACATCTTCTTCATGGAATACGACACCGAGCGGGCGGGCGGGCTGGAGCCGCTGCGGCTGCTGGCGAAAGGAAAGCAGCGGGTGCTGCCCGGCTTCATCACCACCAAGACCGGCGCGCTGGAGAGCCTCGACGACCTCAAGCGGCAGTTCGAGGCGGCGTCGAAATTCGCCGATATCGACCAGCTCGGCATCGCGCCCCAATGCGGCTTCGCCTCGACCGAGGAGGGCAACGACATCACCCTCGACGACCAGCGCCGCAAGCTGGAGCTGGTGGTGAAGACCGCCGAGGCGATCTGGGGCGGCGTCGCCGCCTGACCTGCGCCGCCTCCCGCCCGGCGCGCTCCGCAGTCGGGCGGGCGGGCGGCGCGTGAAACGCCCGCCAGGCCGCTCCCGGGCGCCCGCGCCGCGCGGCCACGGGGTGGGGGCGGAGACGGAGACGAGGCGGCGGGGGCGGGGGACGGAGCAACAGGATCCTCTCGCCGCCGGGCTCCCGCCGCCGACCGAAGCGCCGGGCTATCGGCCGCGCCGGCCGCGCATCTCCGAACCGCGCGCCCTAACCGCGCCCCGGGCTTGACCCGGGGCCTCTGCGCCCACCGCCCGAGCGCACAGGACGCAGGCGCGAGACCCCCGCCCGCAAGAGGCCCCGGGTCAAGCCCGGGGCGCCTCCCCGAACCCATGCGACGCGCGCAGGGGGCGCAGCGGAGGGTCCGCCCCTCCCGCTTCGTCCCCGCCCCGGCGCCCCCCGGAGGCCTCGCCCCTGCGGTCCGGTCGCCCATGGGGTGACAATCCTCCCCGACGCGTTAGGTTCCCCCGAAGCCGCGGACGCCCGCCCGCCCCACGCGCCCCAAGACGACGCCGCGACGCCTGACCAAGACGCCTTCCGGAGACGACGCTTGACCCGATCCGCCCCCCCGCGCCCGATGCGCTCCCTGCTCGCCGGCCTGCTGGTCCTCCTGGGCCTCGCCCTCTGCCTCGCCCCCGCTCCGGGCCGGGCGCAACTGGGGCTGGGCGCGTTCACCGGATCGGGCGGGGCTTCGTCGGGCGGGTCGTCGTCCGAAGAGGCGGCGGAGGCGCCGGCCGAAAGCGGCGGGGACGCCGCGGCCGACCCGACCGCCTCGCTGCTCAAGGTGCTCGAAGACCCGGCGGCCCGCGACCGGCTGATCGCCGCCCTGCGCGACAGCGGCGCGGGCGAGGGCGCGTCCGGCGCCCCCGCCGAAGACGCCGCCCCCGCCGACGCCGCCCCGTCGGAGGCCGCCCCGCCCGAGGCCGCGACGCAACCCCCGGCCGCGGAAGCCCCCGAAGACGCCCGCGGCGGCGGCGTCGCCTTCGGCCGGCAGGCCGCCGAATGGACCCAGCAGGTCGCGGAGACGGCGGCCGGCTACGCCTTCTCGCTCTGGTCCCAGATCGCCCGGGCCCCCGACCGGCTGGCGGAGCTGCAGGCCGTGGCCAACCCCGACGTGCTGCTCGGCGCGCTGGAGGAGCTGGCGGCCGCCATCCTCGTCACCTACGCGGTGTTCATCGCCCTGCGCCTGGCCGCCCGCCCGCTGCGCCGTCGGCTGGGCCGGGCCGGCGACGGAGCGGGCTGGCTGCCCACGCTGGGGCTCGGCCTCGCCATGGCGGTGCTGGACGCGCTGACGGTGCTCGCGGCCTGGGCGGCGGGCTACGCCATCGTCACCTTCGCGCTGGGCACGGCGGGGCAGATCGCCCTGCGCCAGACGCTCTACCTAAACGCCTTCGTGGCGGTGGAGATCGCGCGCATCGTGATCCGCTTCGCCCTGCGGCCCGAAACCGGCGCCCTGCGCCTGATCCCGATCCCCGACGGCGGCGCCCGCGCCCTGGCCTGGCGGCTGACCGCGGCGGCGGGCATCCTGGGCTACGGCCACCTGCTCGCCGCCCCCATCGTCAGCCAGGAGGTGGGCTGGCGCGCCGGCGCGGCGCTGGGGGCGGCGGTGTCGCTGATCGTGGTTCTGATCGCCATGGCCGCCACCCTGCGCCACCGGCGCGAGGTCGCCGCCTGGCTCACGCCCCATGACGGCGAAAGCCGGCGCTTCTTCGCCACGCTGGCCCGGCTGTGGCACGTGCCGGTGATGATCTACCTGCTGGCGCTGTTCGTCATCGTGCTGATCCGCCCCGGCGGCGTGCTTTTCCCGGTGCTGGAGGCCTCGGGCCAGGTGCTCGCCGCCATCGTGATCGGCATCATCGTCAACCATACGCTCGCCGTCTGGGCCCGGCGCGGGGTGCGCCTGCCCGAGAAGGCGACCGCGACCCTGCCGTTGCTGGAGCGGCGTGTGAACGCCTTCATCCCCAAGCTGCTGCTGCTGGTGCGGGTGGTGGTGGTGTTCTCCATCCTGGTCTGGACCCTGCAGGTGGCCGGGATCACCCAGCTCGACGCCTGGCTCGCCACCGATCTGGGCGCGCGGCTGACGGGGGGGCTCGCCAGCGTGGCGATGATCCTGATCGGGGCCTTCGCGGTGTGGCTGGCGATGACCTCCTGGATCGACTGGCGGCTCAACCCCGACATCGGGGCCGCGCCCACCCCGCGCGAGACCACGCTGCTCACGCTGCTGCGCAACGCGGCGACCATCGTGCTGGCGGTGATCACGCTGATGGTGTCGCTGTCGGAGCTGGGCATCGACATCGCGCCGCTGATCGCCTCGGCCGGCGTGCTCGGCCTCGCCATCGGCTTCGGCGCCCAGAAGCTGGTGCAGGACGTGATCACCGGCGTGTTCATCCAGCTTGAGAACGCGATGAACGTGGGCGATGTGGTCACCGCCGGCGGCATCACCGGCGGGGTGGAGAAGCTGACCGTGCGCTCCGTCTCCATCCGCGACCTGAACGGGACCTTCCACCTGATCCCGTTCTCCTCGGTCGACGGGGTGTCGAACCTGACGCGCGATTTCTCCTACGCCGTGTTCGACATGGGCATCGCCTATCGCGAGGACATCGACGAGGCCAAGCAGGCCATCCTCGACGCCTTCGACCAGCTGATGGAGGACCCGGCCTTCGCCGTGCAGACCACCGGGCCGCTGGAATGGTTCGGCGTGCAGGCGCTGGGCGACAGCGCCGTTGTGCTGCGCTGCCGGGTGAAGACCCTGCCGGGCAAGCAGTGGGGCCTGCTGCGCCAGATCAACGAGCGGGTGAAGAAGGTCTACGACGCGCGCGGGATCGAGATCCCCTTCCCGCACCAGACCCTCTATTTCGGCGAGAACAAGGACGGCTCCGCCCCCGCCCTGCACGTGGTGCGCGACGATGCGGAGACGGCGGCCAACGCCATGGCCGTGGCCATGCGCCCGCAGCGGGGCGACGCGCCGCCGCTGCCCGCCCCCGCCGCCCCGAAGCCGGAGCGCGCGGCCGAGGATCCGGCCCCGCCCCGCACCGACAAGAGCGTCGACCGGGACATGCCGGACGAGGACGACCGCTGACGCGCCCGCCGACGCGGACGACGACCGACGGAAACGCGAAAGGGGGGCGCCGGGCGCCCCCCTTTCTCATGCCCCGCCATCATCGGGCCCGCCGCGCTCAGAGGTTGTCCTGCACCAGGATCTCGATGCGCACAGTCTCCTGGCTTTCCAGCGGGTCGCGGGCGTCGACGCTGGCGCGCAGCACGCGCAGGGCGCTGCGCACCAGATGGCCCGCATCCTGCGCGATCACCGCGTCGGCCATGCCGGAGCGCAGCGCGGACTCGGTGAACGGCGTGCGCTCATGCGCCACCACCACCACGCCGCTCAGGTCGATCATGCCGGCCAGCGGCTCCAGCACCCGTTCGGCCTCCGAACTCATCACGTAGATCCCGCGCAGGGCCGCCACGTTGGCCAGCGCCTGGCCCAGCACGGCGCGGGTGCGCTCGGGATCGGCCCATGTCTCCAGCGAGGGCGCGACCGTCAGGCCCGGGAACACCGCGTTGATCACCTGGTCGAAGCCCAGCCGGCGTTCGAGATTGTCCAGAAGCTGCATGGTCTCGCACACCACCAGCAGCCCCCCCGAGGCGCCGGGCCCGCAGAACCGGCCCATCAGCCGCGCCGCGGTGCGCCCCGCGGCGCGGTTGTCGATGCCGATGAAGCGCGACCGCTCGGCGTTGGGCTGCTTGGAGATGAAGGCCGCCACCGACACGCCCCGCCGCCGCAGCCGGTCGATGGCGTCGCGCACCTGCGGCGAGGCCGGGGCCATGATCGCCACCCCGTCCACCCGGTCCGCCTCCAGCCCGTCCAGCGTGGCGGCGATGGCATGGGCGTCGGTCTCGGGGATGCGCAGGACGCCGGCATGGACCCGCTCCAGCGCGAAGGCGCGGTTGGCCTCGTCGATGCGCCCGACGATGCCGGACATGAACCGCCCCTCGATGTCGGGCAGCACGAACAGAAAGCGGTAGTCGCGGCGCCGGGCGAGGTTGGCGGCCGAGATGTCGCGCACGAAGCCCAGGTCCCGGATCGCCCGGTTGACCCGTTCGATGGTGCCCGCCCGCACCCCGGGCCGGTCGTTGAGCACGCGGTCCACGGTGGCGAGGCTCACCCCCGCGGCGCGCGCCAGGTCCTTGGTCGTCGGTCGCATTCCTGTCCTTCCGGTCCGTCCTTCCGACGGCCTGTCAGGGCCCCTCCCTATCCCTTGTTTAGCACCGATGCACCCGGAAGGAAGCGGATTTGAGGCACGTGCCTCAGAAACATCTTTACGTGAGGCACGTAGCTCAGCTACCAATTCTTTCGCAACGAGTCGCGCAACCAAGCCGCGGCGACGCTCAGGGAGGAATCGGAAATGAAAGCCGCGATCGGACTGTCCGCGCTCGCGCTCGCCACGGCCTTCGGGGCCCGGGGCGCCGCCGCCGCGGACCTCACCTTGTGCTGGGCCGCCTGGGACCCGGCCAACGCGCTGGTGGAGCTCTCCAAGGACTTCGAGGCGAAGTCCGGCCACAAGATGAGCTTCGAATTCGTGCCCTGGCCGAATTTCGCCGACCGGATGCTCAACGAGCTCAACTCCGGCGGCCAGCTCTGCGACCTGATGATCGGAGACAGCCAGTGGATCGGGCTGGGCGCGGAAGCCGGCCACTACATCAAGCTCAACGACTTCTTCGCCGCCAACGGCATCGAGATGGCGGACTTCATCCCCGCCACCGTCACCGGCTATTCCGAATGGCCCAAGGGCACGCCGAACTACTGGGCCCTGCCCGCCTTCGGCGACGTGGTCGGCTGGACCTATCGCAAGGACTGGTTCGACAAGCCCGAGCTTCAGGCCGAGTTCCAGGAGAAATACGGCCGCCCCCTCGCGCCCCCCGCCACGCTGGAGGAGCTGAAGGACATCGGGACCTTCTTCCAGGGCCGGGAGATCGACGGCAAGACCGTCTACGGCGCCGCGATCTACACCGAGCGCGGGTCCGAAGGCATCACCATGGGCGTGACCAACGCGCTCTACAACTACGGCTTCCAATATGGCAGCCCGGAAAACCCCTACAAGCTCGACGGTTACGTGAACTCGCCGGGCGCGGTGGAGGGGCTGGAGTTCTACAAGGCGCTTTACGAGTGCTGCACGCCCCCGGGCTCGTCCGACTGGTACATGTCCGAGGACATCGACGCCTACAAGTCCGGCCAGGTGGCGCTTCAGATGAACTTCGCCTTCATCTGGCCGGGGGTGGAGGCCGACCCGAACGTGGGCGGCGGCAAGTCCGGCTATTTCGCCAACCCCGCCGGGCCCGCCGGACATTTCGCCCAGCTCGGCGGCCAGGGCATCTCGGTGGTCTCCTATTCGGAGAACCAGGACGCGGCGCTGGAATACATCAAGTGGTTCGCCCAGCCCGAAATCCAGAAGAAATGGTGGAGCCTCGGCGGCTATTCGGCCCTCAAGGCGGTGGTCGAGGATCCGGGCTTCGCCACCTCCCAGCCCTACGCGCAGACCTTCCTGGACAGCATGGCCATCGTGAAGGACTTCTGGGCCGAACCCTCCTACGCCTCGCTGCTGCTGTCGATGCAGGACCGGGTCCACAAGTTCGTGGTCGCCGGCCAGGGCACCGCGCAGGAGGCGCTGGACGCGCTGGTCGAGGACTGGACCGAAGTCTTCGAGGACGACGGCAAGATCTGACCCGAACCTTCCGGCCCGCCTCCCCCGGCGGGCCGGCTGAGCGGGCGGGGCCGGGGCGTCAGCTCCTTCGCGCCCCGCGGCTCCGCCCGCCCCCTTTTCATCCTCGCGCCGACCGCCCGGGCCTCGCCCGCCCGCCGCACGCCCCTCCGAAGGGAAGGACCCCGCATGTCCGACACCGCGATGACCCGCATCGCCCGCGCCACGCCCCCCGACGCGGCCCGCCGCATCCGGGGGCTGTCGGACCGGGCCATCGCCTGGATCTTCGTGGCGCCGACCATCTTCCTGCTGCTGGCGGTGAACATCTTTCCGCTGATCTGGACGGTGCGGCTGAGCTTCACCAACTTCCGCGCCAACCGCCCCAACGCCGAGGTCGAGTGGGTGGGTCTGCGCAACTACATCCGCATCCTGACCGACGACGACATCTGGCTGACCATGCAGGCCACGGCGCATTTCCTGATCTGGACCATCGTCCTTCAGGTGCTGATCGGCTTCGCGCTGGCCTGGCTCATCAACCGCAAGTTCCGCCATTCCGACCTGTGGACCACGATCATCGTGCTGCCGATGATGCTGTCGCCGGCGGTGGTGGGGAACTTCTGGACCTTCCTCTATCAACCGCAGATCGGGCTGTTCAATTACGCCGTCGCCTTCCTGACCGGGGCCGATCCGACCAGCTTCTCGATGATCGGCGAGGTGGGGCTCGCGCCCTGGGCCATCGTCATCGTCGACACCTGGATGTGGACGCCCTTCGTCATGCTGATCTGCCTCGCGGGCCTGCGCTCCATCCCGGACTCGATCTACGAGGCGGCGGAATGCGACCGCGCCTCCAAGTGGCGGCAGTTCTGGACGCTGACCGTGCCCATGGTCCTGCCCTTCCTGATGCTGGCGGTGCTGTTCCGCGGCATCGAGAACTTCAAGATGTTCGATCTGGTGGTGCAGCTCACCGGCGGCGGCCCGGGCAACACCACCACCCTGACCTCCATCGACCTCAAGCGCGAGGCCTTCGAGAAATGGCGCACCGGCTATTCCTCGGCCTATGCGGTGATCCTGTTCGTCACCGTGTTCGGGCTCGCCTCGATCTACGTGAAGGCGCTGAACAAGGTTAAGGAAAGATGAGCGGCTATTCGATCACCGAGCCCTCCGCCAACCAGAAGCGCGTCGCCGGCGCGCTGGTCATCCTCTACGCGGTCGTCACGCTGCTGCCGCTCCTGTGGATCGTGGCGACCGGCTTCAAGTCGCCCTCGGACGCCATCGCCTACCCGCCCAAGCTGGTCTTCGAGCCGACGGTGGAGGGCTACGTCAACCTGTTCACCACCCGCACCCGCGTCCCGCCCGAGACGCTGGCCGCCCTGCCCCCGCCCGAGACCTGGTATGACGCCATCGTCCGCAAATACGACATGGTGATCGCCGGGCCCTCCCGTTACGGCGAGCGGTTCCTGAACTCGGTGGTGATCGGCTTCGGCTCCACCTTCCTGTCGGTGTTCCTCGGCACCATCGCGGCCTACGCCTTCTCGCGCTTCAAGGTGCCGCTGAAGGACGACCTGATGTTCTTCATCCTGTCGACCCGGATGATGCCGCCCATCGCCGTCGCGATCCCGATTTTCCTGATGTATCGGGAACTTGGGCTCAACGACACCCATCTCGGCATGATCTTTCTCTACACCGCGGTGAACCTGTCGCTGGCGGTCTGGCTGCTCAAGGGCTTCATCGACGAGATCCCGATCGAATACGAGGAAGCGGCGCTGATCGACGGCTACACCCGCTTCCAGGCCTTCCGGAAGGTGGTGCTGCCGCAGGCGGCGACGGGCATCGCCTCCACCGCGATCTTCTGCCTGATCTTCGCCTGGAACGAATACGCCTTCGCGGTGCTGCTGACCTCGGGCACCGCCCAGACCGCGCCGCCCTTCATCCCGACCATCATCGGCATCGGCGGCCAGGACTGGCCGGCGGTGGCGGCGGGGGCGACGCTGTTCCTGACCCCGGTGCTGGTCTTCACCATCCTGTTGCGCAAGCACCTGCTGCGCGGGATCACCTTCGGAGCGGTGCGCAAATGACCGGCTTCCTCACCCGTTTCGCCTCGGGCCTCCTGCGCCTGCGCCGCGGCCCGTGGGAGCTGCTGGCCACCGTCCTCATCGCCGCCGGCGTGTTCATGCTGATGCAGCCCTTCGCGCTGCCGCTCTACACCTGGTCGTTCCTCGTCACGCTGGCCGGCACGGTGATGTTCATCGTCGTCAGCCATTTCCCGGAGTAACGCATGGCGCGGATCGACATCAGCAACGTGCGCAAGGAGTTCGGGTCCTTCACCGCGGTCCAGTCCTCCACCTTCACCATCGAGGACGGCGAGTTCTTCATGCTGCTCGGCCCCTCGGGCTGCGGCAAGACCACCACCCTGCGCATGATCGCGGGGCTGGAGCTGCCGACCTCCGGCGAAATCCGGATCGACGGGGAGGAGGTCGGCCAGAAGCCCGCCTCGCAACGCGACATCGCCTTCGTCTTCCAGATGTTCGCGCTCTACCCGCATCTCAACGTGCGCAGGAACATCGGCTACCCGCTGGTCTCCCAGGGCATGAAGCGCGCGCAGGTCCGCGCCAAGGTCGAGGAGGCCGCGCGCCTGCTGGGCATCGAGGACATCCTCGACCGTCCCGTCGGCGGGCTTTCGGGCGGCGATCGGCAGCGGGTGGCGCTGGGGCGGGCCATCGTGCGCGATCCCAAATGCTTCCTGATGGACGAGCCGCTGGGCGCGCTCGACGCCGAGTTCCGGGAGCGCATGGCCGAGGAGCTGCGCGCCCTGCATGACCGCATGGGCGCCACCACCATCTACGTGACCCACGATCAGCTCGAAGCCATGCAGATGGGCGACAAGATCGTGGTGATGAACCACGGGGTCGTCGAGCAGTTCGGCGTCCCGCAGGAGATCTACGACTGGCCCGCGACCATGTTCGTGGCCAACTTCATCGGTTCGCCGCCGATGAACGCCTTGCCTTTCAACGGCGCGCTGGCCTCCGGCGGCGCCGCCGTGGACCTCGAAGGCGCCCGGATCGCGGTGCCCGAGAGCCTCGACGGCGCGTCGGGCAAGCTCGCGCTCGGCGCGCGGCCCGAACATATCCGCCTGTCGGACGCCGCCCCCTTCCGCGGGCGGGTCGCGGCGACGGAATATCTGGGCACCACCCAGATCGTCACGCTCGACACCGCGCACGGCCCGGTGAAGGTCCGCGCCCCCTCAGACCACGCGGTGCGCGCGGGCGAGACCACCGGGCTCGACTTCGACGCCCGCACCCTGACCGTTTTCGACGCCGACACCGGCCGGGCCCTGCGCTCGGTCGCCAACCGGGAGGTGCTGGACCGTGGCTGAGGTTTCGCTGACCGGGGTCTCCCGCCGCTTCGGGGAGACGGCGGCGCTGGACGACGTGACCCTGACCGTCCCCGACGGGGCCTTCGTGGTGCTGCTGGGCCCGACCGGCGCGGGCAAGACCACCACGCTGCGCCTGATCTCCGGCCTCGACGCGCCGGACGCGGGCGAAATCCGCATCGGCGGGCGGCGGGTGAACGACCTCACGCCCGCCCAGCGCGACGTGGCGATGGTGTTCCAGCAATATTCGCTCTACCCTCACCTCACGGTGCGCGAGAACCTCGAATTCCCGCTGAAATCCCCCCTCCTGCGCACGCCGCGGGCCGAGATCGACCGCAAGGTCGCCGAGGTGGCGGGGATGCTGCAGATCGCCCACAAGCTCGACAACCGCGCCACCAACCTCTCGGGCGGGGAGATGCAGCGCGTCTCCATCGGGCGCGCCCTGGTGCGAAGACCTGCCGTCTACCTGATGGACGAGCCGCTCAGTTCGCTCGACGCCAAGCTGCGCGCCGACCTGCGGGTGGAGCTGAAGAAGATCCAGGCCGATTTCGGCGCGACGCTGGTCTACGTGACCCACGATCAGGTCGAGGCGATGACCATGGCCACCCATGTCGGCGTGCTGGACCGCGGGCGGCTGCTGCAGTTCGGCTCCCCGCGCGAGGTCTATGAGAACCCGGTCTCGGTGCAGGCCGCGGCCCGGCTCGGCCAGCCGCGGATCAACCTGCTGCCCGCCGACCTCTTCGGCGCCGCCCCGCCGGGCGCCGCCGTCATCGGCCTGCGGCCCGAGCAGATCGAGCAGGGCGCGGGCGCCGACAGCACCGTGACGCGGGTGGAGCGGCTGGGCGACCAGACCCGCCTGCACCTGCGGTTCCGGGATCACCCGCTGGTCACGGTCACCGATCCGCATACCGGCCTGGCCCCCGGCGACGTGGTGCCGATCCGCCCCCGCCAGCCGTTCTACTTCGACGCCGCCGGCGCCCGCGTCGCGTGAGGGAGACGAGAAAATGACCCAGTTCATCAACAAGAAAGAAGACATCGTCACCGAAGCCATCGACGGCGTGATCCGCGCCTCCGGCGGGGCGCTGGCGCGGCTGGACGGCTACCCGCATATCCGCGTGGCGCTGCGGGCGGACTGGGACAAGAGCCGCGTGGCGCTGGTCTCGGGCGGCGGCTCGGGGCACGAACCGGCCCATGCCGGCTTCGTGGGCCCGGGGATGCTGACCGCGGCGGTCTGCGGCGACGTCTTCGCCTCCCCCTCCGTCGACGCGGTGCTGGCCGGGATCCTGGCCGTGACCGGCGAGGCCGGCTGCCTGCTGATCGTGAAGAACTACACCGGCGACCGGCTGAATTTCGGACTGGCGGCGGAGCGCGCGCGGGCCTTCGGGCTCAACGTCTCCATGGTGATCGTGGACGACGACATCGCGCTCCCCGACCTGCCGCAGCCGCGCGGGGTGGCGGGGACCCTGTTCGTCCACAAGGTCGCTGGCGCGCTGGCCGAAGCCGGGGCGGATCTGGCGACCGTGACGGAGGCCGCGCAGCGGGTGATCGCGGGAACCCTGTCGCTCGGCCTCTCGCTCGACACCTGCACCGTGCCGGGCGCGCCCAAGGAGGCGCGCATCCCCCCGGGCCAGGCGGAACTGGGCCTCGGCATCCATGGCGAGGCGGGGGTGGAGCAGGTCAGCTACGACAGCGCCGCCCAGGCCATGCGCCTGATCGTCTCCCGGCTGGAGGCGAAGATGGGGCCGGGGCCGCATGTCGCCCTGCTCAACAATCTCGGCGGCGCCTCGGCGCTGGAGATGTCGGTGCTGGCCAACGAACTGGCGGCGTCGCCGGTGGGGGAGCGGATTTCGCTGCTGGTGGGGCCGGCGGCGATGATGACCTCGCTCGACATGCGGGGCTTCTCGGTCTCGGTCTGCCCGATGACCGGGGCCGACGCCGAGGCGCTGGCCGCGCCCTGCCCCATCTCCGCCTGGCCGGGCGCCAAGCCGCTGGGCCCGGTGGAGACCCGCCGCCTGCCCGACGGGCTGACCCCGATCAAGCCGCTGCCCTCGTCCCACGCCGCCACCGAGGCCTTCCTGCGCCGCTGCTGCGAAATCCTGATCGCGGCGGAGACCGACCTCAACGCGCTCGACGCGCGGTCGGGGGACGGGGACACCGGCTCGACGCTGGCGGGGGCGGCGCGGGCGCTGCTGGGCTCGATGCAGGCGCTGCCGCTGGCCGATCCCACCCAGTTGTTCCGCGCCATCGGGCTGGAGCTGAGCCAGACCATGGGCGGCTCCTCGGGCGTGCTTCTGGCGATCTTCTTCGCCTCGGTCGGCGACGGCGCCTCGGGCGGGCTGACCATGCAGGACGCGCTGAAGGCCGGGCTCGCCCGGATGAAGGAGATCGGCGGCGCCGAGCCCGGCGACCGCACCATGATCGACGCGCTGGAACCGGCGCTGGACGCGCTGGGGAAGGGGCTGGAGGCGGCGGCGGCGGCGGCCCGCAAGGGAGCCGACGCCACCGCCGCGATGACCCGCGCCAATGCCGGGCGCGCGGCCTATATCGCCGCCGACCGGCTCGCGGGCCATGTCGATCCGGGCGCCGAAGCCGTGGCCCGGCTGTTCGAGAACCTGGCGAAAGCCCCCGCCTAGGCCGCCAGCGCCCGCGGCCGGGCGGCCCAGAGCCGCTCGGCCTCCGCCTCCGCCGTCTTCAGGTCGGGGAAGAGCCCGGCGGCGAACAGCGCCGCCGCCGCGGTTCCGGTCACGATCGCCTCCGCGAACGGATCGGACCGCGTCCCGGCCCAGAGCGCGGGCAGGTCGGCGGGGTCCGGCTCGGCCTCCGCCAGCCGGCGGGTCTCGTCGATCAGGGGGGCGGCCTCGGTCTCGAACCGGGCGCCGCCGGTGACGCCTTCCAGCGTCACGGACTTGGCCGGGTTGCGCTCGAACTCCCCGCCCCCGCCCTTCAGCGCCATCTGCCGCGCCTGCCCCAGCAGCATCGAGGCCGAGACCTGCAACGGCCGGTAGGGCGGATGGAACACCCCCTGCACCGAGGTCGCGGCCCCCGACGGGTTCATCACCCGCAGCGTGGTGTTGACGGCGGAGCGCAGGCCGAACAGGTCCCGCATCCTGAGCAGGCGATAGAGGTCCGGCGACATGATCTCCAGCGGGACGTAGCAGATCCCGCCCGCGTCCAGCGCGGCGCGGGCCGCGTCCGGCGTATCCGCCACCGGGATCCCGATGGGCGCCAGCATCGCGCGCAGGTCGGCGGCCGCGCGCATATGCGCCGCCGAGTTCCAGCCATGCAGCATCACCGACCGCCCCGCCGAGGCGCAGAGCCGGGCTGCGAGCAGAAAATAGGGCAGCCCGCGGGACCGCCCGGCGGCGTAGCTCGGCCAGTCGATCATCGGCGCGAGGTCCCGCCACGCGCCCAGGCTCGCCCGCGCGCCGTCGCAGAAGCCCGCGATCTCGTCGGGGTTCTCGCCGCGGAAGCGCATCAGCATCAGCAGGGCGCCGACGGACTCAGGGGCCACGGCCCCCGCCAGCATCAGGCGCATGGCCTCGCCCGCCTCCTCCCGCGTCAGGTTGCGGGATCGGCCGGGGCCGCGTCCGAGGATGCGGACATAGGGGGCGAGGGCGGTGTGCGCGTCGTCTGTCATGCCGCCATGCTGCGGGCGGCCCTCGCCTTGTCAAGCAGCGCCTGCAGCTCGGGCCGGCAGGAGCCGCAATTGGTCCCCGCCCGCAGCGCCGCCCCGATGGCGGCGACGTCGGCGAGCCCCTGCTCGGCGATGGCGGCCAGGATCGTGTTGACCCCCACGTCGTAGCAGGAGCAGACCGTCGCCCCCGGGTCCGGCCGGTCGGCGCCGGGGCGCCCCGCCAGCAGGTCGGGCGCCGCATCCTCGCCCAAAGCCGCGGCGACATGGGCGCGCGCCACCTCCACCGGGCCCGGCCCGGCGAAAAGCGCGCCCAGCACCCGGCCGTCGCGGATCACCGCGATCCGGGCCATGCCGCGGGCCGCGTCCTCCAGCGCGATCATCTCGCCGTCCCCGGCGCCCAGCCCGAACAGCGTGCGCGCGAACCCCGCCCAATCGGCCGGCGCCGCCCGGCCCGCCAACTCCGCCCGCCAGCCGCCTTTGGCCCGGGCCAGCGCCCAGTAGTCCGCCTCCGCCACATGCGGGGCCGCGGCGGAGATGGCGAAGCCCTGCCAGGCGAAGTCCGCCCGCTCGATCCGCGCGGCCGACCCCTTCAGCTCCGGCTGACCCGAGACCGGGTCGACATTGGCCCGCACCGCCGCGTCCACCCGCCCGGCCGAGGCCCATTGCGAGGTCCAGTGCATCGGCACGAAGATCGCCCCCTTCGGCGTGCGCTCGGTGACCAGCGCGCGCACCGTCACCCGGCCCTCGGGCGCGATCACATGCACCAGGTCCGCGGCCTCGATCCCCGCGGCGGCGGCGTCGGCGGGATGGATCTCCGCGAAGGGCTCGGCGATGTGCTGGCTCAGCCGCGCGGTCTTCGCGGTGCGGGTCATGGTGTGCCAGTGGTCGCGCACCCGGCCGGTGTTCAGCCGCAGCGGGAACTTCGGGGACAGCCGGCTTTCCGGCGCCCGCGGAACCACGGGCAGCATCCGCGCCCGCCCGGTATCGGTGTAGAATTTTCCGTCGGCGAAGAACCGCGCCTTCGCCCCCTCGGCCTTCGTCACCGGCCATTGCACCGGCTCCAGCGCGTCGTATTCCGCGTCCGAAAGCCCCTCCAGCGCCGAGATGTCGAAGTCCCGCCCCAGCCGCCCCGCCACCGTGGACAGCGCCGCATGTTCGCGGAACACGTCGGCGGCGGAGGCGTAGTCGAACCCCTCGAACCCCATCGCCCGGGCCACGCGGGCGAGCTGGTCCCAGTCGGCCAGCGCCTCCCCCGGCATCGGCAGGAAGGCGCGCTGGCGGGTGATGCGGCGTTCGGAATTGGTGACGGTCCCGGTCTTCTCCCCCCAGGCCGCGGCGGGCAGCAGCACGTCGGCGAGATCGCCGGTATCGGTGCCGCGGATCGCCTCGGAGACCACGACGAAGGGCGTCGCCCGGATCGCGTCGCGCACCCGGTCGGCGTCGGGCATGGAGACGGCGGGATTGGTGGACATGATCCACAGCGCCTTGATCTTCCCCGCCGCGCAGGCCTCGAACAGGTCCACCGCCTTCAGCCCCGGCTTCGCCGCCATGACCGGCGCGTTCCAGAACACCTGCACCGCCTCGCGATGCGCCGCGTTCTCGATATCCAGATGCGCGGCCAGCATGTTGGCGAGCCCCCCCACCTCGCGCCCGCCCATGGCGTTGGGCTGGCCGGTGATCGAGAACGGCCCCATCCCCGGCCGCCCGATCCGCCCCGAGGCGAGGTGGCAGTTGATGATCGCGTTGGACTTGTCGGCGCCGGACGACGACTGGTTGAGCCCCTGGCTCCACAGCGTCACCACCTTCTCGGTCCGCACCCAGAGCGACTTGAACGCCTCGATCTCCCGCAGAGACAGCCCGGTGACCTCCGCCACCCGCTGGGCGGGCCAGCGCCGCGCCTCGGCCAGCGCGGCGGGCAGGCCCTCCACATGCGCGGCGACGTATTCGGCGTCGATGGCGCCGTCCCGCTCGATCCGGCCCAGCAGCCCGTTGAACAGGGCGGCGTCCGAGCCCGGCGCCACCGCCAGATGCAGGTCCGCGAGGTCCGAGGTCGCCGTGCGCCGCGGGTCGATGGTCACCACCTTCATGGAAGGCCGCGCCGCCTTGGCGGCCGCGATGCGCTGATAGATCACCGGATGGCACCAGGCGAGGTTGGATCCGGTCAGCACCACCAGGTCCGCCTGCTCCAGGTCCTCGTAGCAGGCCGGCACGGTGTCGGTCCCGAAGGCGCGGCGGTGGCCGGCGACGGCCGAGGCCATGCACAGCCTTGAATTGGTGTCGATATTGGCCGAGCCGATATAGCCCTTCATCAGCTTGTTGGCGACGTAGTAGTCCTCGGTCAGCAACTGGCCGGAGACATAGAAGGCGACCGAGTCCGGCCCGTGCTCGTCGATCGCCTCGCGGAACCTGCGGGCGGTCAGGGCCACCGCCTCGTCCCAGCTCGCCCGCATCCCGCCCACCTGCGGGTGCAAGAGCCGGTCGTCCAGCGCCAGCGTCTCGCCCAAAGCCGAGCCCTTGGAGCACAGCCGCCCGAAATTCGCCGGATGCGCCTTGTCCCCCTCGATGGCGGCGCCCCCCTTGCCGTCCGGCGTGGCGAGCACGCCGCAGCCGACGCCGCAATACGGGCAGGCGGTGCGGGTGGCGGTCATGGGCGTGGCTCCTGTCTGGGATGACGGCGGGTGGCGACGGATGGCGGCGGGCGCCGTCCAGCGGCGGCCGGGGTCGGCAGGGCCTGACGCGGGAGGGGGCGCTCCCGCGTCAGGCGCGCGCGGCGGCGCCGGGGGGTGGGGGAGGCCCCGCCGCGCGCGCCGCCGACCGGGGGCGAGGTCCCCCCGGCGGCGGGTCGTCTCATTCCGCGGCGGCGCGCACCGTCACCGCGGCGCGGTCGAGCAGGATGCGCCCATGCTCCAGCCGGGTCGGCACAGTGGGAACCCCGCCCTCGTCCGCGCCCTGGGCGAGGCCGGTGTCGAGCGCGATGACCCAGTTGTGCAGCGGGCAGGTCACCGCGCGGCCATGCACGATCCCCTCCGACAGCGGCCCGCCCTTGTGCGGGCAGGCGTCGACCAGCGCGAAGACCTCGTCATGGGCGGTGCGGAACACCCCCACGCAGCCGATCGGCGTCTTCACCTTGCGGGCGCCGCGGACGGGAACGTCCTCCAGCGCGCCGATATCCACCCAGTCGGACACGATGACCTCCATCACGCCACCTCCGCGATCGGCTTGAATTCGTGGGCGTGCACGCCTTCGGAGGCGCGTTCGGCCCAGGGATCCTTCTGCATGAACGTCTGCGCATAGTAGAACCGCGCGGCCAGCGCCTTGCGGCTCTCGGCGTCCTCCACGATGCGCTGCTTGACGTGGTCGAGCCCGACCTGATCGATCCACTTGTACATGCGGTGCAGATACTGGGCCTCCTCCCTGTAAAGCTGCACGCAGGCGGCGGAATACTCGATCACGTCCGCCTCGGTCGTCAGCTTGCACAGCAGCACCGTTTCCTTCACGTGCAGCCCCGCCGCCCCGCCGATATGCAGGTCGTAGCCCGAGTCCACGCACACGACGCCGATGTCCTTGCAGGTCGCCTCGGCGCAGTTGCGCGGGCAGCCGGTCACCGCCATCTTGACCTTGTGCGGGGTCCAGGACCCCCACAGCGCCTTCTCCATCTTGATGCCGAGCCCGGTGGAATCCTGCGTCCCGAACCGGCAATGGTCGGTGCCCACGCAGGTCTTCACCGTGCGCAGCCCCTTGGCGTAGGCCTGGCCCGAGACCATGCCGGCCGCGTTCAGATCCGCCCAGATCGCCGGCAGATCCTCCTTCTTCACGCCCAGCAGGTCGATGCGCTGGCCCCCCGTCACCTTCACGGTGGGGACGTTGTATTTCTCCGCCGCGTCGGCGATGGCGCGCAGTTCCGCAGGGTTGGTGATCCCGCCCCACATCCGCGGCACCACCGAGAAGGTGCCGTCCTTCTGGATGTTGGAATGCACCCGCTCGTTGATGAAGCGCGACTGGTAGTCGTCCTCATATTCGCCCGGCCAGTCCGCCAGCAGGTAGTAGTTCAGCGCCGGCCGGCAGGAATGGCAGCCGCACGACGTCTTCCACCCGCATTCCTGCATCACCGCCGGCATGGACTTGAGCTGCTTGGACTTGATCAGTCGGCGCACGTCCATGTGGGTCAGTTCGGTGCAGGCGCACATGGCCTTGTTCTGCTTGACCTCGAAGCCGTCGCCCAGGGTCATCGCCATGACCTGCTCGACCAGCCCCGAACACGTCCCGCAGGAGGACGACGCCTTGGTATGGGCCTTCACCTCCTCCAGCGAGGTCAGCCCCTTGGAGGTGATGGCGTTGACGATGGTTCCCTTGCACACGCCGTTGCAGCCGCAGATCTCCGCATCATCCGGCAAGGCTGCAACGGCCGCCATAGGGTCCAGCTTGGTCCCTCCCTGAAAGGCGGGGCCGAAGACCAGCATGTCGCGCATCTCGGCGACGTCCTTGCCGTCCTTGAGCAGACCGAAGAACCAGGCGCCGTCGGCGGTGTCGCCATACATCACCGCGCCGATCACCTTGTCGTCGCGCAGCACGATGCGCTTGTAGACGCCGCGGGCGGGGTCGCGGAACACGATCTCGTCCCGGTCGTCGCCCTCCGCGAAATCCCCGGCCGAGAACAGGTCCACGCCCGTCACCTTGAGCTTGGTGTTCATCACCGAGCCCCGGTAGGCCGCCTCCTGCCCCATCAGGGTCTTCGCCAGCACCTTGCCCATCTCATAGAGCGGGGCCACGAGGCCGTAGACCATGCCGTCATGCTCGACGCATTCGCCCACGCCCAGCACGTCGGGGTCCGACGTCAGCATCTGGTCGTCGACATGGATGCCCCGCCCGCAGGCGAGCCCGGCCTCCTTGGCGAGCGCGGTGTCGGGGCGGATGCCCACCGCCATCACCACGATGTCGGCCGGGATCTCGGTCCCGTCGTCGAGCTTCACCGCCTCGACCTTGCCGTCGCCGAGAATGGCGTGGGTGTTGGCCTTGCAGCGCACGGAGATGCCGCGCCGCTCCAGCTCCTTCTGCAGCAGGTAGGAGGCGGCGGGGTCGAGCTGCCGCTCCATCAGATGCGGCATGAGGTGGAGGACGGTCACCTCCATCCCCTGCATCTGAAGCCCGGCCGCCGCTTCCAGCCCCAGCAGGCCGCCGCCGATCACCACGGCCTTCGAGCCGGGCACGGCCGCCGCCGCCCGCATCTTGTTGACGTCGTCGAGGTCGCGGAAGGTGATGACGCCGGGCAGGTCCTTGCCCGGCACCGGGATGATGAAGGGCTGCGAGCCGGTGGCCACGATCAGCTTGTCGTAGGGCGTCTCGCCGCCCGACGAGATCACCACCTTGCGCGCCCGGTCGATGCCGGTGACCGCCTCGCCGAAGCGGCAGGCCACCTTGTTGGCCTCGTACCAGGCGGCGTCGTGGGTGATGATCTCCTCGTAGGTCTTCTCCCCCGACAGCACCGGCGACAGCATCAGCCGGTTGTAGTTGCCGCGGGGCTCGGCCCCGAACAGCGTCACCTCATAGGCGTCGGGAGACAGCGCGAACAGCTCCTCCAGCGCCCGACCCGAGGCCATGCCGGCCCCGATGACCACAAGTTTCTGCGCCATGTCCGTCACTCCGCGGCATGTGCGGCGGCCGACGGGACGCCCGTGCGGGCGGCCTCGACCATCGCGGTGGAGAGATGTCCGTAAGCCAGGGCCCAGGCGGCCTCGACCTCGGGGGTGAATTCGTCGCCGAACCCCTGCTTCAGGGTCCAGATCAGGGCCTCGCCGACCGGGGCGTAAAGATCCTCGGTCACGCCGTAGGCCACGTGCCGGCGGGCGAGATCGCCCACCGCGGGAAGCAGCGCATCGAGCCGCCCCAGCCCGCCGACCACGAAGCCCAGCGTGGCCATCAGCTTGGCCCCCTGCTCGGCCATGTCGCCCTGGAACAGGGACTGGGTCCGCGGCGCGGTCGCGAACAGGCGGGCGTAGAACAGCTCCGCCACCGTCCGCGACATCGGCCGCACCCGCGCGAAGCTGCCGCGGACCAGCTCGACCTGCCGCGCGCTCAGCGGGGGAAGAGGGAGAGGAGGCGTCATCGTCCCGTCCCTCAGGCCGCTTTCTTGTGAGCGCCGTGCTCGTATTCCTCGAGGAAGCTCAGCAGCTCCTCGCGGTAGGCGTAGTAGTCGGGATGCTCCAGCAGCGCCTTGCGGGTGCGCGGCCGCGGCAGGTCGACGTTCATCACCTTGCCGATGGTCGCCCGCGGCCCGTTGGTCATCATCACCACCCGGTCGGCGAGCAGGATCGCCTCGTCCACGTCATGGGTCACGCAGACCGCGGTGACCTTGGTGCGCGACCACACCTCCATCAGCACTTCCTGAAGCTCCCAGCGGGTGAGGCTGTCCAGCATCCCGAAGGGCTCGTCGAGCAGCAGCAGCTTGGGGCTGAGCGCGAAGGCCCGCGCGATGCCCACCCGCTGCTTCATGCCGTTGGACAGCTCCGAGGCCATGCGGTCCATCGAGTCGCCCAAGCCCACCCGTTCGAGGTAGTATTCCACCACCTCCTGCCGTTCCTTCTGGCTGGCCTTGGGGTAGACCCGGTCCACGCCCACCGCCACGTTCTCCTTGGCCGACAGCCACGGGAACAGGTTGGGGGACTGGAACACCACCGCCCGCTCCGGGTCCGCGCCCTCCACATGGCGGCCATCGAGCACGATCGCCCCTTCGGAGATGTCGTTGAGCCCCGCGGTCATGGTCAGCACCGTGGACTTGCCGCAGCCCGAGTGCCCGATCAGCGACACGAACTCGCCCTTCTTGAGCGTCAGCTCGAAGTTCTCCACCACCGTCAGCGGCCCCTTCGGGGTCGGGTAGATCTTGTGAAGCTGCGAATATTGCAGGTAGCGGTCGTCCGACAGCGTCTCCGCCGCCTGGGCGTAGGCGCGGGGCAGCGCGTGCAGGGGGGTGACGTTGGGCAGGGACCGGGTCTCGGCCGACTTGGCGTTGATCCCCACATCCATCAGGTATTGCGTCACCGTCGCCCGCAGCCGCTTGAATTCCGGGTTGTGGTTCATGGCGGTGCGGTCCCGGGGCCGGGGCATCGCCACCTCGAAATTCTCCGACAGCGAGCCGTCGGGGTTCAGGCACAGGATACGGTCGGCCAGCAGGATCGCCTCGTCCACATCGTTGGTGATCAGGACGACGGTCTTCTTCTCAAGCTGGGAGATCCGCTCGATCTCGTCGGCGAGGTTGGCGCGGGTCAGCGCGTCCAGCGCCGACAGCGGCTCGTCCAGCAGCAGCACCTGCGGCTGCATGGCCAGCGCCCGCGCGACCGAGACGCGCTGGCGCATCCCCCCCGAAAGCTCCGCCGGCCGCCGGTCCGTGGCGTGGCCCAGCCCCACCATCTTGACGTATTTGTCGACCAGCGCCGCGCGCTCGGCTTTCGGCTTGCCCTTGTGGACGGCGTTCACCGCCAGCTCCACGTTGCCGTTGACCGTCAGCCAGGGCATCAGCGAATAGGACTGGAACACCAGCCCCCGCTCCGGCCCCGGCCCCTCGATCGGGGCGCCGGCGTAAAGCGCCTCGCCCCGGTCGGGGACGTGCAGCCCGGCCATCAGGTTCATCAGCGTCGACTTGCCGGTACCCGAGAAGCCCAGGATCGCCAGGAACTCCCCGTCGCGGACCTGCAGGTTGATGTTGCGCAACACTTCCTCGCGGGAGGACCCCTCGCCGAAGCCCTTGCAGACGTTCTTGAATTCGAGAATGGGGGTCATGGCGATCACCGGGTGGAGGAGAAGGTGAACATCGACTGGATCGCGAACATGAGCCGGTCGAGGATGAAGCCGATGATGCCGATGGTGAACACGGCGACCATGATCTTGGCGAGCGAGGACGACGACCCGTTCTGGAACTCGTCCCACACGAATTTCCCAAGGCCGGGGTTCTGGGCCAGCATCTCGGCCGCGATCAGCACCATCCAGCCCACGCCCAGCGACAGACGAAGCCCGGTGAAGATCAGCGGCAGGGCCGAGGGCAGGATCAGCTTGGTGATCTTGGTCCAGGTCGACAGCTTCAGCACCCGCCCCACCGACACCAGGTCCTTGTCGACCGAGGCCACGCCCAGCGCCGTGTTGATCAGCGTCGGCCACAGCGAGCACAGGGTCACGGTGATGGCGGAGTTCAGGAAGGACTTCGAGAACATCCCGTCATTGGTGACGTAGAGCGCGGAGACCACCATGGTCACGATCGGCAGCCAGGCCAGCGGCGACACCGGCTTGAAGATCTGGATCAGCGGGTTGAGCCCGGCGGCGGCCATCGGCGACAGGCCCATGCAGATGCCCAGCGGCACGGCGACCGCGGTGCCGATGAGAAAGCCGAAGAACACGGTCTGGATCGAGGTCCAGATCTGGTCGTAATAGCTCGGCGCCCCGGTGTATTCGCGCCACTTCACCCGGTCGGCCTTGCCGGCGTCGACCAGCTTCTGATTGCGGGTCTCCTGCCGCTCGTAGAAGTCGGATTCCTTCTCCGCCTTCGCGGCGGCGTCCTCATGCAGGCCCACCGCCTCGGTCCACACCTGCGCCGGCCCGGGCACCGCGCCCAGCGAGGTCTGAACCATGGGCGCGAGCCAGCCCCACGCCACAAGGAAGGCGACGATGGCCAGGAGCGGCACGCCGATCAGGCGCAGAAGCTCCTTGCGCTGGGCGCGCGGCTCGTCGCCGGCGGCGATCTTGAGCAGCGGGGTCAGGAAGGACAGGCCGAGGATCTGGAACCAGCGGTCGGCCTTGTTGATGCGGGTGAACATGCGGGCCTTGCGCGCTTCGCGCGCGGCGGCGTCCGGCAGGTTGGCGTCGGGGATCGCGGTCATGTGCTCTGGCCTCTGGCGTGGCCGCGCGCGTCGGGCGCGGCGTCATCTGCTGGCGACTGGTCTGATCGTGTCTTCCCGACGATCCCGCCGGGCGGCTCCCTCCCCCGCCGGCGGGGGCGGGAGGGGGAGGGGGCGGCGCCCGCTCCGGATCGGGCGGGCCTCAGCCCTCGACGGCGTTGCCCACGACCTTCTGGTCGCCCTTCAGCCCGATGGGGAAGGAGTCCAGGTAGGCGTTGGGGGTCTTGCCGTCATAGGTCACGCCGTCGATGAACTCGGCGGTCGCGGGCTTGTAGCCGTCGCTGTCCCAGGGGAAGTCGGCCTCGTCGGCCAGGCCTTCCTCGACCAGCATCTTCGCCGCGGCGAGGTAGATGTCCGGGCGGTAGACCTTCTTGGCCACGTCGGCGTACCAGGCGTCGGGCTTGGCCTCGGCGATCTGGCCCCAGCGGCGCATCTGGGTCAGATACCACACCGCGTCCGAGTAGAACGGGTAGGTGGCGTTGTAGCGGAAGAAGACGTTGAAGTCGGGGATCTCGCGCTTGTCGCCCTTTTCATACTCGAAGGTGCCGGTCATCGAATTGGCGATGACCTCCGCGTCGGCGCCCACGTATTCGGGCTTGCTGAGCATCTCGACCGCTTCGGGACGGTTGGCGTTGTCGTTCTCGTCCAGCCAGATCGCGGCGCGGATCAGGGCCTTGGTCACCGCGATGGCGGTGTTGGGATACTTCTCCGCGAACTCGGCGGTGATGCCGAACACCTTCTCGGGATTGTTCTTCCAGATCTCGTAATCGGTGATCACCGGCACGCCGATGCCCTTGAACACCGCCGCCTGGTTCCACGGCTCGCCCACGCAGTAGCCGTAGATGGTGCCGGCCTCCAGCGTGGCCGGCATCTGCGGCGGCGGGGTGACCGACAGCAGCGCGTCGGCGTCGATCTGGCCGGTGACGTTCTCGGGGCTGTAGAAGCCCGGCTTCACGCCGCCCGCGGCCAGCCAGTAGCGCAGTTCGTAATTATGCGTGGAGACCGGGAACACCATGCCCATGTTGAAGGGCTTGCCGGCCGCCTTGTAGCTGTCGATGACCGGCTTCAGCGCGCTGGCCGGGATCGGGTGCACCGGCAGGCCGTCGGCGCCCATGGGGACGTGCTTCTTCATCTCGGCCCAGACCTCGTTCGACACGGTGATGCCGTTGCCGTTCAGGTCCATGGAGAAGGGCGTGATGATATGCGCCTCGGTGCCGAAGCCGATGGTCGCGGCCAGCGGCTGACCGGCGAGCATGTGGGCGCCGTCCAGCTGGCCGTCGATGACGCCGTCGAGCAGCACCTTCCAGTTGGCCTGCGGCTCCAGCGTGACGAACAGGCCCTCGTCCTCGAAATAGCCCAGCTCATAGGCGACGGCGAGCGGCGCCATGTCGGTGAGCTTGATGAAGCCGAACTTCAGCTCGTCCTTCTCCACGTCCAGCATCTCGGCCGAGGCGTGGGAGGCGAGGGCGAGAAAGGAGGTGGCGGCCAGAAGAGCCGTCGCGCCTTTTCCGAACGTCATAGCGTGTTCTCCATGTCGAGACCCGGAACCCAGGCTCCGGGGCGGAAAAACGAAAAAAGGCCGCGCGATCACGGACGATGACCGTTCAGGTCATGTCGGATCGAGCAGCCTTGCCCGCGTTCCCAGAGCTTTGGGTGGTGTTTGGCGCGTCGGACTCCATTGCCCGTCGCTAGGGATTTCCTAACCCGAATCCGTTCGCAGATGCAAGAGAAAAGCTTGCCTCTTGGGCGTCTTGCCGCGGGCGCCCGGATATTGGGCGCCGCGCGTCCCCAACGGCGCCCTCATGCGGGCGCCCGCCGGCCCGCCGGTCGGACCGGATGGAAACTTCGCGTGTTTTCAGAGGTTTGCGCGCCCGGTCGCGCGGCCCCGCCCTCAGCCCGCCAGCGTCGGGTCGAAGACCTCGCCGTTGAAGAACCGGTCGGGACCGAGGATCATCCGCCCCGCGGCGGAGGCCACGGCGGTCGGCGTGTCCAGCGCGCCTTCCAGCTTCTCCGAGGCGCCTGGAAGGTCGGCGCCGATCAGCCCGAGATTCTCGCGGTAGAGATCGGTGCGGAAGCAGTCCCGCGCCACCCGCGCGGCTTCGGCCCGGTCGAGCCCGTTGCGCGCCGCCAGCCGGGTGGCGATCCAGATCGCCTGACTGCGCCACGGGAAGGTCGCGGCCCCGTCGAAGAATTCCAGGAACCGCGGCGCGTCGCGCTCGTCGCCCTGCGGGTTGACCACCAGCCGCCCCGACAGGGCCCGGTCGATGATCTCCGCCGAGACGTTCACGTAGTCCGGCCGACTCAGCAGTTCCGAGGCGGTGATCCGGTGCGAGGGGTCCGACAGCCAGCGCCCCGCCCGCCACACCGCGCGCATCAGCGCGCGGGCGGTCTCGGGCTCCTCGTCCGGCCAGCCGCGGCGCACCGCCAGCACCTTTTCGGGCGCGAAGCCCCAGATGGCGGAACCGGGCAGGATCAGTTCCGCCACCCCGTTCTCCACCGCGATGGAGCCCCAGGGCTCGCCCACGCAGAAGGCGTCGATCTCTCCGTCGGCCATGGCCTGCGCCATTTGCGGCGGCGGCACGGTGCGCACGTCCAGCGCCTGCGGCGCCTCCAGCCCCAGCGCGCCCAGCCAGTAGTAAAGCAGTTCCGCATGCATCGAGAACGGGAAGGGCACGCCCAGCCGCAGCCGGCCGTCCACCGCCCCGATCAGCCGCCGGCCCACGCCCTCCGCGTCGTCGAACCCCGGCATCGCCCCGCCTGCGCGCATCCGGCGGGCGACGGCGGGGGACACGCCCACCACGTCGCCGTTGACCGACAGCACCGACAGCGCGTCCAAAGGCGCCGGCCGCCCGCCCAGCCCGATGGACATCGCCACCGGCACCGGGGCCAGCATATGGGCCGCGTCCAGCGCCCCCAGCGCCAGCCGGTCGCGCACCGCCGACCAGGAATTCGCCTTGCGCAGGCTGAGGTCGAGCCCCTCCTCGTCGGCGAAGCCCATCTCCCGGGCCACCACCAGCGGCGCGCAGTCCACCAGCGGGATGAACCCCACCTCCACCGCGCCCCGGTTGGTCATTTCAGAAGCTCCGCCGCCGTGACCAGGGCCTGCGCGACCTCGGCCACCTTCTTTCCCTGATCCATGGCCGAGCGCCGCAGCAGCGCGTAGGCCTCGTCCTCCGACAGCCCCCGGGCCTTCATCAGAAAGCCCTTGGCCCGGTCGATGGTCTTGCGCTCGGCCAGCGCCGCCTTGGTGGCGGCCAGCTCGGCCCGCATCCGCGCGAACATGTGAAAGCGCGCCACGGCGGCGTCGAGAATGGGCTTGATCCGTTCCTTGCGCAAGCCGTCGACGATATAGGCGCTGACGCCCGCCTCGATCGCGGCCTTGGTCAGCTGGTCGTCGGTGCGGTCCACGAACATCGCCACCGGCCGGTCCAGCGGGCCGGAGGCCAGCGCCAGTTCCTCCAGCACGTCGCGGGACGGGTTCTCCAGGTCGGCGAGCACCACGTCGGGGTTCAGCTCCTGCAGCCGGCGCGACAGCCCGCGCTCGTCCCCGATGACCGAGATGTCGTAGTCGCCCGCCGCGCGCAGGCCATCGACGATGAGCATGGCGCGTTCTCGGTCGCGCTCCACCACGGCGATGCGGATGGTCTTGGCCAAGTCGGCTTCCTTTCGGCCCGGCGGGAGGAACGGGCGAGGGGGTGGCGCTTCGCCCTCCCCTCCGGCATGGCGCCGCCGCCCTGCGCGGTCAATGCGGCGCCGCGGCGAAATCGGCTCAAACATGGTGATTTCGCACTCTTTTTCGGTGAAACAAGGGGGTTTGCCTGTTTTGAGGGCGCCTGCGCTTACGGAATGCCCCGGCGTTCATCTTCCGCGAGGGCGCCCCAACGTCCATACGACGAAAACATGACGTCTCCGCCGCATCTCCGCCCGATTCCGACGCGGCGCGCGAAAGTTGGCCCGCCCCTTGCAATCCGGTGTTCGGCGCCAACACGCATACCAGAGGGAGTTGCCCATGAAACTCGGCAGAAGGACGGTCCTTGGGGCCGCCACCGCGCTCGCCACCATGACCCTGGCCCTCGCGGCCCAGGCGCAGGAGACCATCAAGGTCGGCATCCTGCATTCGCTGTCGGGAACGATGGCGATTTCCGAGACGACGCTCAAAGACGTCATGCTCATGCTCATCGACGAGCAGAACAAGAAGGGCGGCGTGCTGGGCAAGCAGCTCGAAGCCGTCGTCGTCGACCCGGCCTCCGACTGGCCGCTGTTCGCCGAGAAAGCGCGCGAGCTGATCGCCGGCAACGGCGTGTCGGCCGTGTTCGGCTGCTGGACCTCGGTGTCCCGCAAGTCGGTGCTGCCGGTGTTCGAGGAGCTGAACTCGATCCTCTTCTACCCCGTCCAGTACGAGGGCGAGGAGTCGCAGCGCAACGTGTTCTACACCGGCGCCGCCCCGAACCAGCAGGCCATTCCCGCCGTCGACTACCTGATGAACGAGGAAGGCGTCGAGCGCTGGGTGCTGGCCGGCACCGACTACGTGTATCCGCGCACGACCAACAAGATCCTCGAAGCCTACCTGAAGGCCAAGGGCGTCGCCGAAGAAGACATCATGATCAACTACACGCCGTTCGGTCATTCCGACTGGCAGACGATCGTGTCCGACATCAAGGCCTTCGGCTCCGCCGGCAAGAAGACCGCGGTGGTCTCGACCATCAACGGCGACGCCAACGTGCCGTTCTACAAGGAGCTCGGCAACCAGGGCGTGGCCGCGACCGACATCCCCGTCGTCGCGTTCTCGGTCGGTGAGGAAGAGCTCGCCGGTCTCGACACCGCGCCGCTGGTCGGCCACCTGGCCGCGTGGAACTACTTCATGTCCGCCGAGTCCGACGCCAACGCCGAGTTCATCGAGGCGTGGAAGGCCTTCGCCGGCGAAGACCGCGTGACCAACGACCCGATGGAGGCCCACTACATCGGCTTCAACATGTGGGTGAAGGCGGTCGAGGCGGCCGGCACCACCGATTCCGACGCGGTGATCGACGCGCTGGTGGGCGTGGCCGTGCCGAACCTGACCGGCGGCTACTCGGCGATGATGCCCAACCACCACATCACCAAGCCGGTGCTGGTGGGCGAGATCCAGGCCGACGGCCAGTTC
This sequence comes from Pseudomonadota bacterium, assembly GCA_036154955.1. Lineage (GTDB taxonomy): Bacteria > Pseudomonadota > Alphaproteobacteria > Rhodobacterales > Rhodobacteraceae > Albimonas. The sequence continues at coordinate 39,427 of JAYZWL010000125.1, forward strand.
GAGACCGTGTGGGAGACCCCGGGCCTGGTGCCGGGCGACGCCTGGTCGGACCACCTGCCGGAGTCGGCCCCGCTGATCTCCGACTGGCGCGCGCCGATGTCCTGCGGGAACTTCAACACCGAAACCGGCAAGTGCGGCGGCCAGGGCTCCTGAGCCCGGCGCAGCGCCTGACGGCGTGACAACGGCGGCGGGCGGGGTCCTCCATGGCCCCGCCCGTCGCGTCTCTCCCCCTCCCGACCGACCCGCCGCCCACCGGAGGCCCTCGCCCCATGCCCCTGCTTCGCCGTCTGCTCCTGCTGACATTCGCAGCCCTGGCGCTGGCCCTCGCGGCCACGGGCGCCCGCGCCGACGCGGCCGCGATCGGGGCCATCGTCGACAAGTTCGCCGCCGCCTCCAAGTTCCCCCAGGTCGAGGCGGTGATCGAGGAGCTGGGCGCCGCCGGCGACCCGCTCGCCGTGCCCGCGCTGCGCGCGCTGGAGGCGGGCGACCTCCAGGTCTCCGGCGACGGCCGCGTGGTGATCACCCGCGGGACCGAGACGCTGGACCCGGTGACGCTGGAGCCGGTGGCGACGGAGGGCCGTCTTTCCAAGGTCCGCACCAAGAATTCCATCCGCCGCATGATCCTCGACGTGATCTCCGGCCTGACCCTGCGCGCCGAGGACCCCCGGGTCCGCATGACCGCGGCCGAGACCATCTTCGCCTCCGCCGACGCCGGCCAGCTCGACGCGCTCGAAGCCGCGATGGCCGAGGAGACCGACGCCGGCGTGAAGGCGCGGATGGAGGAGGCGCGCGCCGCCATCCTGCTGACCGCCTCCGACGACGCCGAAATCCAGATGGCCGCCATCGACACCATCGCCGGGCGCGGCGACCAGCAGGCGCTGGCCGTGCTCGCCACCTACGCCAACCAGGCCAAGAACCCCGAGGTGCAGGCCGCGGCGCGCGAGGGCGTGGCCGCCATCGAATCCAAGCTCGCCATGTGGCAGGCCGGGCAGAACATCTGGTACGGCATCTCGCTGGGCTCGGTCCTGTTCCTCGCCGCCATCGGCCTCGCCATCACCTTCGGGGTGATGGGGGTCATCAACATGGCCCATGGCGAGATGGTGATGCTGGGCGCCTACACCACCTTCGTGGTGCAGGAGACGATCCGCACCTCCGCGCCGTGGCTGTTCGAATTCTCCCTGCTCATCGCCCTGCCGCTGGCCTTCCTCGTCGCCGGCCTCGTCGGGCTGGTGATGGAACGCGGCATCATCCGCCACCTCTACGGCCGGCCGCTGGAGACGCTGCTCGCCACCTGGGGCGTGTCGCTGATCCTCCAGCAGGCGGTGCGCACCATGTTCGGCCCCAACAACCGCGAGGTCGGCAACCCCGACTGGATGTCGGGCGCCTTCATGCTGGGCGAGATGTCGATCACCTGGTCGCGGCTGTGGATCGTGGTCTTCGCGCTCTGCGTGTTCGGGGCGCTGCTGTTCGCGATGAACCGCACGCCGATGGGGCTTCAGATGCGGGCCGTCACCCAGAACCGGCGCATGGCGTCCGCCATGGGCATCCGCACGCCCTGGGTGGACGCGCTGACCTTCGCGCTCGGCTCCGGCATCGCCGGCATCGCGGGCGTGGCGCTGAGCCAGATCGACAACGTGTCCCCGAACCTCGGGCGCACCTACATCATCGACAGCTTCATGGTCGTGGTGTTCGGCGGCGTGGGCAACCTCTGGGGCACGCTGGTCGGCGGGCTGACGCTGGGCGTGGTCAACAAGTTCCTGGAGCCCTACGCGGGCGCCGTGCTCGGCAAGATCCTGATCCTGGTCTTCATCATCCTGTTCATCCAGCGCCGGCCCCGCGGGCTGTTCGCGCTCAAGGGAAGGGCGGTGGAATAATGCTGCTCACGCGCTTTCTCGGCGGCGGGCTGAAATCGCCCGTCATCATCGGGGCCATGCTGGTCATCCTCGCCATCGGGGTGCTGGTCCCGGTGCTCAACCTGGCGGTGGAGCCGGGCTCGGCCCTGCACATCCCCGACCACATGGTGCCGCTGTTCGGCAAATACCTGTGCTACGCCATGGCCGCGCTCGCGCTCGACCTGGTGTGGGGCTATTGCGGGATCCTGTCGCTCGGCCACGGCGCCTTCTTCGCCCTGGGCGGCTACGCCATGGGCATGCACCTGATGCGCGAGATCGGGGACCGCGGCGTCTACGGCAACCCGGTCCTGCCCGACTTCATGGTGTTCCTGAACTGGAAGGAGCTGCCCTGGTTCTGGTACGGCTTCGACAGCTTCGTCTTCGCCTGCCTGATGGTGGCCGCGGCGCCGGGCATCCTGGCCTTCGTCTTCGGCTGGTTCGCGTTCCGGTCCCGGGTGACGGGCGTGTATCTGTCGATCATCACCCAGGCGATGACCTACGCGCTGCTGCTCGCTTTCTTCCGCAACGACATGGGCTTCGGCGGCAACAACGGCCTGACCGACTTCAAGGACGTGCTGGGCTTCGACCTGCAGTCGGGGCAGGTGCGCTCCTCCCTGTTCTTCCTGACCGCCTTCTTCCTGGCGCTGAACCTGCTGATCGCCTCGGCCATCGTCGGGTCCAAATACGGCAAGATCCTGCGCGCGGTGCGGGACGCGGAGCCGCGGACGCGGTTCCTCGGCTACCGCCCGGACAAGATCAAGCTCTTCGCCTGGACCGTCTCGGCGATCATGGCCGGCGTCGCCGGCGCGCTCTACGTGCCGCAGGTCGGCATCATCAACCCGGGCGAGTTCGCGCCCGCCAACTCCATCGAAATGGTGGTGTGGACCGCCGTGGGCGGCCGCGGCACGCTGGTCGGGCCGATCGGCGGCGCGATCCTGGTCAACGCCGCCAAGTCCTGGTTCACCGGCGTCCTGCCCGAATACTGGCTGTTCGCGCTGGGCGCGCTGTTCATCCTGACCACCCTGTTCCTGCCCGACGGCGTGGCGGGCCTGCTGAAGAAGACCTTCGGCAAGGCCCGCGCCGCCAGGAAGCGCGGCAAGGACGAGGAGACCGAGGCGCCCGTCGCGGACGCCCCGGCCGGCGCAGCGGAGTGACCGAGATGACCGAGACCGCGACCGAACCCAAGGTTCCCGCCGCCGCGAAGACGCCGGTGAAACCGGGCCTCGCCCCCACGCCCTCCGCCCGCAAGGACACGCTGCTCTATCTCGACGGGGTGTCGCGCAGCTTCGACGGGTTCAAGGCGATCAACGAGCTGAGCTTCGTGCTCGCCCAGGGCGAGATGCGCGCCATCATCGGCCCCAACGGGGCGGGCAAGACCACGATGATGGACATCATCACCGGCAAGACCCGGCCGGACAAGGGCGACGTCTACTTCATGGGCGACATCGACCTGACCAAGCATGACGAACCGACCATCGCCCAGATGGGCATCGGCCGGAAGTTCCAGAAACCCACGGTGTTCGAGACCCAGACCGTCGCCGACAACCTGCTTTTGTCCCTGAAGGGCGAGCGTCGCGGGATCCCGGCGCTGTTCTACCGCGACAACAGGAAGGACCAGAGGACCATCGACGGGATCCTCGACAAGATCCGGCTGGGGCATCGGCGGAACGAGCTCGCCGCCTATCTCTCCCACGGCCAGAAGCAGTGGCTGGAAATCGGGATGCTGCTCGCCCAGGACCCCAAGCTGCTGCTGGTCGACGAGCCGGTGGCCGGCATGACCGACGCCGAGACCGAGGAGACCGCCCGCCTGCTGCGCGAGATCGCGGTGGACCATTCGGTGGTGGTGGTCGAGCACGACATGGGCTTCGTGCGCGACCTCGGCGTCAAGGTCACCTGCCTGCACGAGGGGCATGTCCTGTCCGAGGGCTCGCTCGACCATGTCTCCAACGACCCGCAGGTGGTCGAAGTCTATCTGGGGCGCTGACATGCTGACGGTTTCCGACGCCACCCTCCACTACGGCGCCGCCGCCGCGCTGCGCGGCGTGAACATGGAGGTCGAGACCGGCAAGATCACCTGCCTGCTCGGCCGCAACGGGGTCGGCAAGACCTCCACCATCCGGGCCATCGTGGGGCATCACAACCTCTCGGGCGGGACCATCACCTTCGACGGGGCGGAGCTGGGGCGCAGGTCCTCGCACGACCGGGCCCGGTCCGGCATCGCGCTGGTGCCGCAGGGGCGGGAGATCTTTCCGCTGCTGACCGTCAAGGAGAACCTCCAGACCGGCTACGCCTGCCTGCCGCGGTCCCAGCGGTCGATCCCCGATTACGTCTTCGACCTGTTCCCGATCCTCAAGACCATGCTGCACCGGCGCGGCGGGGACCTGTCGGGCGGCCAGCAGCAGCAGCTCGCCATCGGCCGGGCGCTGGTGATGCGGCCCAAGATGATCGCCTTCGACGAGCCGACCGAGGGCATCCAGCCCTCGATCATCAAGGATATCGGCCGGGCCATCCAGTTCCTGCGCGACGAGCACGGGCTGACCATCCTGCTGGTGGAGCAGTATCTCGATTTCTGCCGGGAGCTGGCGGATCACATCTACATCATGGACCGCGGCGAGATCGTGCATTCCGGCGCGGCCGAGACGCTGGACGACCCGGAGGTGCGCAAGCACCTGACGGTCTGACCCCGCCGCCGCCGCGCCCGCCCGGGAGGCGGCGGCGGCGGAGGGGGCGGGCCGGGACGAAACGGAAAACCGGGGCTCGGGGGAGTTCCGGGAAGGGGCGGGGCGCCGGGCCAGGGGGATGGCCGACGCGCCCCGCCCCTTCGCCTTTTGGGGCGCGCGCCAGCCCCCAGGCGCCGCGCCGTCCGCGCGCGCGCCGCGCGACGACCCGGACGAGGGCGGCGACGCCGCGCCCGCGCGGCGAAGCGGCCCGGCCGAATGCGGCGCGGTCCCGGGCGGCGGGCCCGGTCCGCCGCCTCCCTGCGCCCTTCGCTCCCCCCTGCCCCCCTCGCTCCGCCCCCTTGCGACCCGGTCCTCGGCCCCCCGGCGCGCCCCTCCCTTTCCGTCCCGCCCCGGCGCCGACGGCGCCTCCCCCTCCGCGCCGCGCGGGCGCCCGCCCCCCGCCGGCGCGCGGGTCGTCGCGCGGCCCCCTTCGCCCCCTCGCATTCCCCCCCCGGCCCGGATAGCGTCCGCGCCATGACCCCGCCTTCCGGCCCGCCCCCCGGCCCCCACGGCCTGATGATCGCCGCGCCCGCCTCCGGCGCCGGCAAGACGCTGGCCACGCTCGCCCTGCTGCGCGCCTTCCGCCGCCGCGGCCGCGCCGTCGCCGGCGCCAAGAGCGGGCCGGATTATATCGACCCCCGCTTTCACGAGGCCGCCACGGGCCGCGCCTCGGTCAATCTCGACGCCTGGGCCATGCCGCCCGGAGAGCTGCGCGCCCGCGCCTCCGGCCACGCCGCCTCCGCCTGCGCCGACCTGCTGGTGGTCGAGGGCGCGATGGGCGCGCTGGACGGGGCAGCGCCTGTAGGGGCCGGCTCCGCCGCGGATCTCGCCGAGGCGCTGGCCCTGCCGGTGGTGCTGGTCGTCGACGCCGCGAAAAGCGCCCAGTCCGCCGCCCTGCCGCTGGCCGGCCTGCGCGCCCTGCGCCCGGGGCTTCGCGTGGCCGGCGCGGTGCTGAACCGCACCGGCTCGCCCCGGCACGCCGACATGGCCGCGCGGGCGGTGGAGGCCGCGGGCTTCGCCTGTTTCGGCGCCCTGCCCCGCCGGCCCGACCTGGCGCTCCCCTCCCGCCATCTCGGGCTGGTGCAGGCGGCCGAGCATCCCGACCTCGCCGCCTTCCTCGACCGCGCGGCCGAGGCGGCGGAGGCGGCGCTCGACCTCGACCGTCTCGCCGCCGCCGCCCGCCCGCTCGCCCCCCCCGCCCCGGGCGAGGCGCCCCGCCGCCTGCCCCCGCCGGGCGCGCGCATCGCGCTCGCCGCCGACGCGGCCTTCGCCTTCGCCTATCCCCACCAGCTCGCCGACTGGCGCGCGCAGGGGGCCGAGATCCGCCCGTTCTCGCCCCTCGCCGACGAGGCCCCCGCCCCCGACGTCGACGCCGTGTTCCTGCCCGGCGGCTATCCCGAACTGCACGCCCCCCGACTCGCCGCCGCCGGCCGCTTCCGGGCCGGCATGGCGGCGGCCGCGGCCCGGGGCGCCCGGATCCTCGGCGAATGCGGCGGCTACATGGCGCTGGGCGAGGGGCTGGAGGGCGCCGACGGCGCCCGCCACCCCATGCTCGGCCTCCTGCCGCTGGAGACCTCCTTCGCCGCCCGCCGCCTGACGCTGGGCTACCGGCGGCTGACCCCCCTGCCCGGCGCGCCCTGGGGGACCTCGCTGCTCGCCCACGAATTCCACTACGCCTCGATCCTGCGCGAGGGCGACGCGCCGCGGCTGTTCGAGGCGACCGACGCCGCCGGCGCTCCCCTGCCCGCCATGGGCCTGCGGGTCGGGACCGTGGCGGGCAGCTTCGCTCACCTCATCGGACCGGGCCCGTGCGACCCTCCGCCGGAAGCGGCTTCCGCCAGTTGGAATTGACGTTGCGAAGTGTTGTGCGTTAACAAGCCGTGAACGGAACGTCGGACCGCACGGCCCGGCCCCCGCCGCCAAGTCCAACGCCTTCCCCGCCGCCTGCCCAAACGGAATTCGCCATGCCGCCTCTGAGCCTCCGCCTGTTCGTCGCCATCGGGATCGTCGCGGCCCCCGGCGCGGCCTCCGCTCTCGTGACCACCTATGTCGACGAAACCGCGTTCCTGGCCGCCGCCGGGTCGGTGACGACCGAGACCTTCGACGGCTTCGTCTCGGACGCCTCGTTCTACAACACCTCGCTGGATGTCGGCGACTTCGTGATCGCCGCGACGACCTCGTCGGTTCCGACCAACTTCAACGAGATCGACGCATCGCCCTACGAGTTCGTCAACCTGGGCTCGCCCTACGCGAAAATCGGGATCGACGATGGCGATACGGTGACGCTGACCTTCGATGCGCCGATCACCGCCTTCGGGGCGCTGTTCTACGGCGTCAACGACGACGAGCTGCGCTCCCAGATCACCGTGGCGGGCGAGACGGTCGCGCATCCGGTGACCAGCGGCAGCGTATTCGCCTATTTCGGCCTGATCTCGGACACGCCGTTCAGCGTCCTGACCTTCACCGGGCTTTCGGACGGCGGCGAGGCGATGGCCTTCGACGACGCGACCTATTCCGCCATCTCCGCCCCCGTGCCCGTCCCTGCCGCGGCCCCGCTGCTGGCCGGCGCGCTCGGCGGGCTGGGGCTGCTGGCCCGCCGCCGCCGGCGGGGCTGAGCCGGCGCGGGGCCGGCGGGCGCCCTAGGAGGGCTCGCCGGCCCGCGCCTTGCGCTTCGGGCGCAGCACATGGGGATGCGCGCCGTCATAGAGCGCGCTGTCCCGGAACTCCGCTTCGCCCAGCACCCGGCCCACGAAGATCAGCGCGGTGCGGGTCAGCTTGGCCTTGCGCACCTTCTCGCGGATGTCGCCCAGCGTTCCGTGCAGGAACGTCTGGTCCGGCCAGCCCACCCGATAGGCCACCGCCACCGGGCAATCCTCGCCGTAAAGCGGGATCAGCCGCCGCTCGATCTCGCGCAGATTGCGGATCGACAGGTGCAGCGCCAGCGTGGCGCCGGAGCGGCCGAGCGTCTCCAGGTCCTCCCCCTCCGGCATGGCGGAGGCCTTGCCGGCGGTCCGCGTCACGATCACGGTCTGGGAAATCTCGGGCAGCGTCAGCTCCTTGCCCATCGCCGCGGCCGCGGCGGCGAAGGCGGGCACGCCGGGCGTGATCTCCCAGTCGATGCCGGCCGCGTCCAGCCGGCGGATCTGCTCGGCGATGGCGCCGTAGAGCGACGGGTCCCCGGAATGGACCCGCGCGACGTCGAGGCCCTGGGCATGGGCCGCCTCGATCTCCGCCATGATCTCGTCCAGCGTCATCGGCGCGGTGTCGCGCACCCGCGCCCCCTGCGGCGCGATCGCCACCACCGCGGGCGGAACCAGCGAGCCGGCATAGAGGCAGACCGGGCATTCCCCGATAAGCCGCTGGCCGCGCACGGTGATCAGTTCCGGGTCGCCGGGGCCGGCGCCGATGAAATGCACGGTCATCGCGGGGCGTCTCCTGTGGTTTCAAGGGGTTGGGAGACGGACGCCGGCCCGTCGATCCGCTTGGCGTAGCCGCGGGGAGTGTAGAGCCGGTGTCCCTCCGCCCCCGCCGCCAGGTCTCCGGTCGCGAAGGCCGCGCTGCGCGACGCCCCCACCAGCACCACGGTCATCATGTCGACCTCGTCGGTCCTCAGCCCCTCCAGCGTGCGCCGGGCGAGGCTTTCGTCGGGCCGCCCGAGGCTGCGGGCCAGCAGAACCGGCGTGTCCGCGGGCCGGTGGGCGAGCAGGATCTCCCGCGCCCGGTCCAGAAGCTCGCGCCTCCGGCGGGAGACGGGGTTGTAGAAGGCGATCACGAAGTCGCCCTCCGCCGCGGCCTGCAGGCGCTTGAGGATGTCGTCGCGCGGGGTCAGCAGGTCCGACAGCGAGATCGCGCAGAAATCGTGCCCCAGCAGCGCCCCCGCCCGGGCCGAGGCGGCCTGCAGCGCGGAGACCCCGGGCGCGTTCACCACCTCCACCCGCCTTGCGGCGTCGGAGACCCCGGATCTATGCGCATCGCGGTGCAGAAGCTCCATGACCAATGCGCCCATGGCATAGATCCCGGCGTCGCCGGAACAGATCAGGGCGACGTTGCGCCCCTCTCCCGCCCGCTCCAGCGCGTGGCGGCAGCGGGCCTCCTCCTCGCCCAGCGCGAAGTCGGCGCGGGGCTTGCCGGCGGCGAGCGGGCCCAGCAGGTCGATATAGAGGCCGTAGCCGATCAACTCGTCCGCCTCCGCGATCAGGCGGGAGGCTTCGGGCGTGCGCCAGTCCGCGGCGCCGGGGCCGATGCCGACCACCGACAGCCGGCCGCGCGGCCGGCCGGGGGCGCCTGGCGCCTCGCCGATCCGCGCGACGGCGCAGGTGGCCATGGCGGTCTTGGCCTTGGGGACCAGCAGCGCGCCGTCCGGGCCCGCGGCGGCCAGCGCCGCGCCCTCGGCGACGCCGTGGCAGCCGGTCTCGGCGAAGACCACGTCGGAGGGGGTGGCGAGGCGCGGGGCCTCTTCCTCCAGCCGCGCGGCGGGGTGGAAGCGGGCCGGGACGCCCAGATCGGCGGCGAGCGCGTGGACCGCGGCCTCGTCGGCCTTGAGGTCGAGGGAATGGACCGACGCCACCTCCCAGGCCGACAGCCCGGCCTCGGCCAGGGTGCGGCGCGCGAGCCCGATCAGCTCGTCGGGCGGGCAGCCCCGGGCGCAGCCGACGCCGAGCGCGAGGCGGGCGCGGCGCCAGACCAGCGGCGCCGCCCCCTCCACCGACAGCACCGCGGGCGCGTCGGCGGGGGCGGGGTCGCGGGTCACGCGGGCGTCGAGGGGGGCGAGCCACGCGGCCTCGCCCGACAGGCGCGCGGGGCGGCCGGCGAGCAGGCCCGCCATGGCGGCCTTGGCGTCGGCCGGGTTCTCCAGCCGCCAGCCGGCGGGGGGGTCGTCGAGCGCGACGCCGAGGCTGACGTCGCCGGCGGTGGTCACCGCCGCGGCCCCGCCCAGCGCCCCGGCGAGCCGGCGGGCGAGCGCGTTGGCCCCGCGATGGCCGCCCAGAAGCGGCACGGCGGCGGAGCCGTCCTCGGCCAGCGCCACCACCGCGGGTTCAGTCCGCTTGTCGCCGATCAGGGGCGCCAGCGCCCGGATCACGATGCCGGCGGCCATCACCGCCACGATCGGGGTTCCGGAGGCGAAGAGGCCCCGCAGGCTCGCCGCCACCCCGTCGCCCGCGCCTGCGCCCGCGCCCTCGGCGCCAGCCGCCGCCCCGCAGGGCGCGGCCCGGCCGCCGATGGCGGCGGCGGCGGCGCGGGCCGTGGCCTCGGCCGAGGGTGAGAACCACACCACCGCCGGGCTCGCTTCATCCATGCGCGCTGCGCTCATCGCCGGCTCCCCTTGCTTGCATCCGTTCCGGTCCGCGCCCGGCCCCGCCCGCGCCCCCGGTCCCGCGCGGCGCGGGCG